>NZ_FQUZ01000004.1 GCF_900129055.1 Lampropedia hyalina DSM 16112 | reverse complement strand
TCAGAGGTTTATTGTTTTTTCATTCTCAGAAAATGCGTGAATTCAGAACAGATCGTACTGGTCTGGCGTTTTTTTCTGGGGCTGCTTCTTCTTTCCATAGTAGCTGATGATGCGTTCATACTGCTTGTCGGTGAACTGCAAGATGTTCACATTGCCCCCGCTAGGCAATGCCTGCTCCACTTGCTTGCAGTATGTTTGCACCTGTGCCGAACTGGTGCAAAAGCGCAGGTACACGCTGAACTGGCTCATCTCAAAACCCATGTCCAACAGGCAGTTGCGAAACTCCATGGCGGCCTTGCGTTCTTCCTTCCGAACCACAGGCAAATCAAACATAACCAGTATCCACATCAACCTGTATCCTGAAAGCATGGGGCGACTCCTCGTCTGTCCGTCAAGGTTGGGCAACCGTTCATGAATAAGTGGGCCTCAGACATCATCTGCCCCTTCACCCGGTACACGCTGGCCCTGTGTATGCAATTCAAGTGGCAGGCTGCTCAAAGGCAGCTCCAGTTTGTCACGCTCCCCAAGGTACATTTGGGCCAAAGAGACTGCCAGTTTCTGAATGCACACCGTCACCGGTGTGGCTCCGGCAGCGGTCTGCATGTCTTCATACAACAAATGCACCAGAATGCGTTTGCTGTTGGGAGTAACGCTGCATTGCCCCTGCCGCTGTAATTGCCAGACCCGCAAATCCACCAATGGACGGAAAGGCTCCATCAGATCGTCCACCAGACGCATGGCGTTGCCTGCATTGCAATGGTGCAAACCGATGCTGGGATGCAGCCCGGCCGCAATGATGGCTCTGGCTGTGGCCGAACGCACAATCGTGTAGCCATAGTTGAGCATGGCATTGATGCCATCCGCACTCTGGTCTCGTCGGAAACCTCCACCAAACAACAATCCCCAATATCGGCGTGCACCCTGTGCCTCCATGTTGTCCGGGTCACCGCTGCGCACTTTTTTCACTAAGGCCAGCAACGGCGCGTCTGGCGCACCGATGGCTTGCAGGGCGTTGGCCTGCTGTTGCAATTTGCTACGCACAATAGCCGCCCATATCTGTTTGCGGGTCGGCTGGCTAGCAGCAATCTGGGCCTCCATGCGACGCGACTGTTCGTAGTTGCCATCGACCGCCCACAGCATTCCGACAGCGTTGTGGTTGGCCGCACACAGCACAAACGGCACTCCACGCTCTGCCAACGCCACCAGCAAATTGTTGGTATAGGTGATTGCGTGGGCATTGGCAATCACGGCGGCAATGTCATCAAGTGGAACACGCCCCAGTTGTTGCCGCTCGCCATCGGTCTGCTTGACCACCAGGAAACCGCGATGAACAAACAGGTGCCGTCTGTCATCGGCAATTTCCACAATGCGGCCAATCATGCCGGTCAGCCTGTGAAGCCGGGGTCTCGCACCTGACCATCCGGGGAAATGGTGATTTTCCGCCCACGGCTTTTTTGCAGAGAGCCTGCCACTTTATTGGTGTAACGCCAGGCATTTGAAGAATCTCGATTTCTGGCATCGGTATTGGCTTCGTGGTGTTCTGCCAGCGTGAGATTACCCGCTGAATTAATGGATACCACCCGCAGGGTGCGAAGCCATTCGCTTTCCTGGATACGCACCATGTCACCGATCATCAGACGCATGATGAGCGGTTTTTCGCTGATGCTCAGTCTGGGATGCCGCAGTCGTTTCTCCCCCCATTGGCGCACGATCTGGTATGCCTCAAAAGTGGAAATAACTTCACCTTGCCATTTGCCTTTTTCGTTGTGCACGATTTCGATACAGTAATTGCTGTTGCCCTTGTACCCTTTGTACGGGCGGGGCGAACCATCGGGCTGTGTTCCGTGGCGTTCGTGTGCCCGTGCATCGCTGATTTCGATGACTTTGAGCGGTTTTTCTTCCAGCACCCGGCGACCGTCCACGTGCTTGTGCGTGCGAACACGGCCATTGGGTTGCAAGCCATAAGCAGTATCGTCGTGCATGGCCCCCTGGTAGGCGTGGTCTGGCTTGTGGCTGACCCATGTGTGTTCAATGGCGAATTTCACCTGATTGCGGTAGAGGGGCCAGGGGTCTGGCATTTTTTCCACCAAGCGATTCAATCCTTTTTCTTCGGTGCGCTGGCTGGCGTTGGCAAAGCGTTGCAGCAGTGCCTGATCGGTAACGGCAATCACACAGGCATCCACTGCATGGTGGCGGTGGTCATTGCGGTTTTTCTCGCCATGCAGGCCCAATATGTCATTCAGGCCGAATTTGGCACGCAGCAAGGCCGTCATCTGCCCAGGGATGACGCGCGTGGCCTGAGGACAGACCAGCTCCATGTATTCTCTGGCCACGCGGCTGAGGTGGCGCGTATCGTTGAGTGCCCGCGCCAGAAAACCTTTGCCCTCCTTGTCCCAGAGCTGCATGGCGGCTTCCCCAAAACGGTAGCGTTTGTTTCTGCCCTCTATCAGACTGCTCCGTTCCTCCAGCCCCTCCCGGCTCCAGCCCTGTGCGGCAAAGTCATGCCGTGCTTCCCAGGGGGTTCGATTGCCTTTGATGCGGTTGGCATGACGCATGGCCACGGTTTTGTTGTTCAAGCTGTCGTCCAGCGTTTTCGAGAATGGCAGGATATGCTCGGTCTCCACCTGATCGCTCAACAGCATCGTGGGCGAGATGGGAATACCGCTGTATGGACAGCACCGCTGCGCCGGATTTTTGCTGAGTTCTTCCCACAGAATCATTTTTTGAATATCGCCAAACCGCACCTGCTCCGGTGCAGTCTGCAAGACTGTGGCAATCTGTTGGCGCAAACGCTCATTGCGCTTCTGGTTGTGCGCCTGCTGTTTTTGCTGTTCATCCCTCTGCTGTTTGTTCTGTTTCAGATCGCGCGCCACCTCGACCACAACTTCCGCTGGATGGCCATAGCGTTTCAGCAAGGCATTGACCACCACACGAATCTGGTTGAGTCCGATGTGAACGGTAGGATTGGCAATGCGCCCAAAACGTTTTTCCGGCAAATCATCGGCAGAGGCTTTGGGGTCGGCAAATCCAACATGGCGTTGCAGAAATTCTCCGTAATAAGGCAGTGCGTGGAAGATATGGAAGGTGTTGATTTCACCAGTGCTCGGCTCCACTCGCTCCCAGGCGAAGGTACGACCGGGTATGGCTTCGTTGCCTCCCAGGCGACTGTGGTGAAAACCAGCGGCCCTGGCGGCCTTGTCATAAGTCTGCACTTCTCGCTCCAGCTCCGGCAGAATGCGTGCCAGTGCCTTGGCACTGAGGCTGCCATACCCGTCTGGCAGGCGCACATCGGCAATCGCCAGGGCACGCTCTTGCGTGATGGCCGTGTTTTCCATGAGCCAGCGTATCAGCACAGATTCATTCTCTTCGGTGCACAACTGCATGACGATCTGGTCTTGCTGTTGTGCATCGAAATGAAACCAGGCTTCACCAAAATACCTCGGCTTGCCCAGCACCATGCTGGTGGCATTGCCCTTGAGTTCCTTGCGCTTGACATCGGCCAGATTGAACTGGGTTCCTCCGGGCAGCCCCAGCAACTTGGGAATACCCGAAGCAAATGATTGATTACCGCGTTCCAGTGCTTGCACCAACGCATCACGCCTTGCTCTGGCCAACGGTTCTCCTTCGCGCAACCCCTCCTCCAGTACACGCAGATGGTTCACCTCCTGGTAAATACGGAATCTTTGCTGACTGGGCAAGGCCAGCGGAGCACGTTCTTCGTCAGGCAAAAAGACACAACGCCCTGGTCTGACCGGTTTCAAGGGCCTTTGGTACAACAGGCAGTATTTGAGATCGCTGCGTGCCTGCTCTGTAAACAGCGCGGGGTTGAGCTGAGCCTGTTTGCTCCAGAGTGTGTCGAACTCCTCCTCAACCATGGCTCGGTCAATGTAGAGGTCATAGCTTTTTTCAGTTTTTTTGCTGCCCTCACTGCCAATGATGCTGTTTTCACGATAACGCGCCCGCACCGTCTGGTGCGCACAATAGCGTTTGTAGAGCCACTCTCCGACAGTGCGCACCTGCTCCTGGGCCAAGGTCTCACGCAGTGTCTGAATGGCTGTTTTCAACAGACCACTGTCGCTGTCCCTGGAGTCGGTCTTGCGGTTGCTCTTGAAACCCCGACGCTGATTGATATGGAACAAGGCTCTGGCAAACTCTCCCGGTTGCAGTGCCTGCTCCAATCCCCTGGCTCTCAATTCATAAGGGTTCAGTGTTTCCAGTTCCCTGAGCTGCTTTGGGTCTTGCGGGAAAAAGCCATGCTGCACCAAGGTATGCATCATGCGTGCCTTGCGTTTGAGAAAACGGTCGCGTCTGCGGCGCATGGAGCGGGCTTCGCGTCGCGTAACCGCCAAGGATGCCTTGTCCTTGGGACGGCGGCCATCGCCAAAAATTCGTACTCCGGTTTTTATCAGCTCAACGGGTACGGGCGGTATTTCGCCGGTAAGCCTCACGACAGCCCACCCCAAAGAGGTTGGCCCCAGGTCCAGAGCCAAACGGTAATGCAGTTTAGACATGTCACCTCCTTTTTTTGATTGATTGACAAGAAGAATCCATATGCTACATTAGCAACCGTTTACCAACGATTGGGAAATGCGCTCTGGATACGCTAACAAGCTCTATCCATGAGCACCAAATGGAAGGCCGCGCAATGCGCGGCCTTCGTCTTTCAGATTTCATCGGGCCAGCACGGCTCACCCCGATACGGTTGCCATCCGCCTTCTAGTGCCGAACCACAGCACGCAGGCTGCCGTGCTGCACACCAGCATGGTCAGGGCCATCGGGTAGGCCGTGCCGTTCTGGGTGGCGGCCACCGTGCTGCTGACGGCGAAAGCGATGCCGAACTGCATCACACCAATCAGGCCGGAGCCACTGCCCGCCGTCCTGCCGCTGGCACTCATGGCAATGGCAGCGGCATTCGCGCCGATGAATCCCAGTGTGCCGATCAGCAGCCACAGCGGCAACACGAACCACCACAGCGAGGGGCTGCCGACCAGCAGCACCAGCGCGGCCGCAAACACCGCATTGGCCACCAGCGCGGCCGTGAAGATTCGCTCGATGGGCCAACGCTTCAGGCTGAAGCGGTTGCCATTGGTCGCCACGATGATGCCCGCCGCATTCAGCGCGAACAGCCAGCCGTACTGCTGGGCACTGAGGCCGTACAACTGGGTGAAAACAAATTCCGAACCCGTGATGTAGGCAAACATGCAGCTTTGTGCGAGTGCGCCGCACAGGGCCGGAATGGCAAATGCAGGGCGCGTCAGCAACTGCGCATAGGTGTGCACCACCCTGCCAAAGCCCAGCTCCTGCCGATGGCCAGGGGGCAGGGTTTCGGGAATCAGGAACACCACCAGCAGCAGGCACACCACCCCGAACACCAGCATGACGGCGAAGATGCTCTGCCAGCTCACGTTCACCACCAGCCAGCCGCCCGCAATCGGGGCCAGAATGGGCGCGAGGATGATGACCATCATCATCAGCGACAGCACGCGGGCGGTTTCGGTGCGGTCGAACAGGTCGTTGATGATGGCGCGGCCAATCAGCATCCCGGCCGCCCCTCCCACGGCTTGCAGGAACCGCATTGCAATGAACCAGCCGATGTCCGTCACCCACATGCAGGCCAGCGAGGCCAGCACATACAGCCCCACGCCCACCAGCAGCGGCGGCTTGCGGCCAAAGCGGTCGATCAGCGGGCCGTAGATGGACTGGCCGATTGCCAGTCCCAGAAAGAACACCGAGATGGTGGCCTGCACCCGCCCGGTGGTGGTCTGGAACACCTCGGTCATCAGGCTCAGGCCGGGCAGGTACATGTCGGTGGCAACGGGCGCGAAAGCCGACAGCATGGCCAGCACGGGAATCAGCACCTTGAGGGGAATGGAGGGTTTGGACATGGCAAATCAGACGATCCCCGCTGTACGCGACTGCGGGGAGAAGAACAAAAAAATGGGCTGTCCTTGCGACAGCCCCTGTCCTGCAATTGGCTCTCAGGGTTCCTTGCGAGGGCCGAGTGCCTGGGCGATCTTGCGGTCGGTCTTGTACTGGCTCAGGGCATACACCGACCAGATGGCAGCGGGAATCCAGCCAATCAGGGTGATCTGGAGAATCAGGCAGATGATGCCCGCGAACGGGCGGCCAATGGTGAAGAACTGAAGCCAGGGCAGCAGCAGGGCCAGCAACAAACGCATGAAAAACTTCCTTTCAGGGGCACGAATGCCCGTATCAGTTCATGTAATAGAACCAGTTGCCGTCTTGCAACAGCCAGACTTCCTCGGTGGGCACGTTGTTGATTTCCATGTTGGTGAAGCTGGGTGGCACGTTCACCAGGCTGGAGACGCTGAACTTGGTCACGCAACGATCAGGCGTGCCGCACTCCACCGAGATGAATTCGGCCTTGGTCCAGTTCACGCCCACACGGTAGCGTTTGCCGCCGTATTTGCGGTCCAGATCGATGGGGGTGTTCACCAGACGGTAGGCAGTGTCGGTGTACTCGTACACCTTGTCGAAATCGCGCGCGATCATCAGGTTCCAGCGTTCGGTGGCACGTTGCTGGACGATCTGCTCGGGGGTCTGCGAGGTGGACACTGCGCCATTCTTGGCGCAACCGGCCAGCAGCGCGAGGCTGCACAGTGCCAGCACATGGAATTTTTTTTGCATCATTTTCAGGCTCCTTCCAGGATGAATTGGGTTCAGTTCGGGGACAGCGGCTGGGCGGGCGCAGCGGTGTCGGGCTTCAGTGCGGGCTGGAGTGCCTCTTGCAACAGCACTTCCTCGCCCGGCAGTACCGGGCCGCCCTTGCGGATTTCCTGCACACGGGTGCGCAGTAAGGTTTGCATCCGCTCGCGCAGTTCCCTGCCTGCATCACGCAGTTCGTCATCGGTGCGCAATACCGTGGGCGTGAGGATGACCAGCAGCTCCGTGCGATTGACATTGTTCTTGGTGGCTCCGAAGGCATTGCCCAGCACCGGCACATCCACCAGCCCAGGAATGCCGTCCTTGCTGGCAGTGCTGTTCTCGCGGATCAAGCCACCCAGCACCACCGGCTCACCCGAACGCATGCTCACCTTGCTGGAGAGTTGCCGCTGCATGAAACTGCGGTTGCCATCGGTATCCGCAACTTCCCCCACGTTGGTGACGGACTGATCGATGGCCAGTGTGATGCGATCGCCCGCATTGACGGATGGCGTGACCTTCAGGATCACCCCGGTGTCCTTGTACTGAATGCTGCGCGAGTTGGTGCCACCGCTGTTGGTGTAGTCGATCACGCCCGTGGTGATGGGAACCTGGTCGCCCACGGTGATGGATGCAGTGTGGTTGTCCAGCACCAGCAGCGAAGGGCTGGAGAGCATCTTGACCAGCGAGCGCGAGGCCAGCATGCTCAGCAGGGCATTGACCGAATCGCCGCGCGTCACGGCATAGGAAAATGCCCCGGCTCCGCCCGTGGTCAGGCCGGCAGCGGCTCCCAGTGCCGTGGCAGGGGTCAGCCCAACGAGGCCCGACGAACCGCCCGAGCCTTGGTACTGGCTGCCGCCCAACGCACCCGAGAATGCCCAGCGCAGGCCATATTGCAGGTCGTTGGTGAGCGAAACTTCCACGATGCTGGCTTCCAGCACCACCTGCACGGGCGGACGGTCGAGCTTGCGCAGCGTGGTTTCGATCTTCTCGTAATCCATGCGGGAGCCCCACACCAGAATGGCGTTGTTGAGCGGGTCGGCAATCACGCGCACGCCATTGAGGTCCATGGCCACCGGAGCGGTGTTTTCTGTGGTGTGGCTTTGCGAGCTACTCTGCCCGCTGCTCAGGTTCATGCCGCTTTGCGTGCCGCCAGTGCGGCCGGTGGACGACTGCGCCACGCCCAGTCCGGGAGCCACGCCGCTGTTGGCCGTCGCTCCGGTGCCGGAATTGCCGCCGAAAATCCCTCCCAATACCTGGGCCAGATGGGTGGCCGAGCCGTTCTGCACTCCATAGACGAACAATTGCGCTTCGGTGCTGTCGTTGGGCTGATCCAGTCGCTCAATCCATTCGCGGATTTGCTGGAGGTGCTCGGCATACGGTGTCACGACCATGATGCTGTTGAGCCGCTCCAGCGGCAGCAGGCGCATGGAGCCAAGAAACGGAATGGCCTGCGGGCCGGTGCTGGTGCTGGCCCCCACATTCATGGCGGCGGCAAAGGCCGCTGCCTGTGCCTGCAAGCGGGCATTGGCCTGCTGCTGGCGGTCGGGTGGCGCATTGCCGCCGCCCGTGGCACCGCGCTGCTGGCCGATATTGGCCCCCTCGCCCCCGGTGGCGGCACTGAGCAACTCGAACCCGGCCTGAATGTCGGCCACCGTGGCGTACTTGAGCGGGAAGATGCCCACCGACATGCCCTTGAGCAAGTCCACGTCGAAGGTGCGCACCAGTTCCATCCAGCCTTCGGCCTGGGGACGTGTGCCCGCCAGCACCAGAATGTTGCGCACGCTGTCCACTCGAATGAGCGAGTCCTCCTGCATCACGGGTCGCAGGATTTCTGCCATTTCGCTGGCGGAGATGTATTCCAGCGGAATGAGAATGGCCCCATAGCCCGGAGCCAGCGGGCCATTGCCCACCTGGCGCGGTACCGGCACGATGCCGCGCAATGCCTCGGGCTTGCCGATGTGGTAGAAGCCGCCGGTGTCCTGGGCAATGTGCAGGCCATTGGCCATCAGCGCGGTTTCCAGCAACGACATGGCGCGATCCTTGCTGACGGGCTTCTTGGTGGCCAGCGTCAGGGTTCCGGCAATGGGCTGGTGCAGCACATAGTCGGCCTGGAGAATATCGCCCATCATCACATGGATGACTTCGGCAATCGGGGCGGCCTCGAAGTTGAATTCCCCGGCACTGCCCACCAGGGCACGGCCTGGGCGCGGGGGCTGCACCACCACGCCCGTGCCTTCATAGATGCGCACCTGCGAACCCGTTTGGGCAATGCCGCTCGTCGCCACCTGGTTGTCGGCATTCACGCCCCACTGTGCATGTTCCGCATCGCTGGTGGGTGTGGCGGGGTCACCGCCCAACTGGATGCGCTGCGGCAACTGGGTACAGGCCGTTTGTGCGGCTGCCAATACCATGCAGCCAAGAAGAAGTTTTCGATTGCTCATAGAAAGCCTGGAGAGAGAAAGGGGTTCACGGATTGGAAGCGGGCGCGGCCTGGCCGGGTGGCACCGCGCCCGGCTCTGGAATCTGGTGCTCCATCACAAGCTCGCGCTGTGCCCCGTCGGCCGCACGGAACGTGACGACACGCCCCCGGATGCGCTGGAGCGTCCAGCCTTGCAGCGACTGGTTCAGGCGCAGGCGATGGTCTTCGTTGTTGAAATGCAGAATCACCCCGCCGTAGCGGGACGAACCGTAGGTTCCCAGAATCCGCGCATGATCCAGCACATCGGGCGGCGGTGGCGCAGCGGCCTGCTCGGGTGGTGGTGGTGGCGCAGGGGGTGGCTCTGGCACGGGAGGGCGACGATCCGGCTCGAACAGCGGCTGCTGCACCAGCACGTCATAGCCCTGTGCGTTGAGCGCGATGGGCTGCCCCACGCCGTCCAGCACCGTGCGGTAGTCAGGCCGTTGTGGCACGGGCTTGTGCCACTGCACCTGCCCCAGTGCCGCCCAGGCCAGCACCGCCAGCAGTGCGGCCAGCAACAACAGATTCAGCACCATCAGTCGGGTGGCATTGCGGTTCTTCATACCGCCCTCCGCCAGACCACCAGCGTGGCCTGCATGTTGATGGTGACCGGGGTGTGCAGGTTCAGCTTGCGCCCCTGCTGAAGGTTCAGCGATTCCAGCCGGATGTAGGGGGTCTGTGCCGCCAGTTGCGCCAGCACATTGCGAATGCCATCGATAGAGCCGCTGGCGCGTACCGTCACCGGAACCAGCAGCAGATTGCCATCCTCGCGTTCGGGCATGACCTGGCTGCTGGCCAGATCGACCCCGGCACCGGCAAACAGATTGCGGATTTTCTGCTGGATGTCGGTGCCCAGCGTGCCGGTATCCATGCTGGCCGGGTAGGCGTAGGCATCCAGCAGTTGCGAGGCCGCCTGCTGGGCGGTCTGCATGTCCTCGCGCGCCAGCCAACTGCCTTCCAGGCGTTGGTAGCGCGGGGTCAGCTCGGCGATGCGGGCCTGGGCTTGCAGGTACTTCTGCGCCCCGTAGCCCACAGCGGCCAATACCGCCAGCACCAGCACCGACAGGGTGACGAGAAGCAGGATTTTCTCGCGGGGCACAGCCGCCCGATGGCGGCCCCCGAAAAACGGCAGTTTCATGGCTGTGGCTCCCCGGTGGCCGGAACAGCATCCGGGATGGGAGGGGGGGCTTCTGGCACAGGCGGTGGATTCGGGATGTTCATCGGAATGGCAAAGCTGCCGGGTTTGAGCACCAGTTGCGCACTGAAGTCGTCCTTGTTCATGTAGGGCTGGCGGGTGACGGCACGCGAGAAGCGCACCTCCTCGAACAGGCCGGTCTGCCCCAGGGTCTGCAACACTGCGGCAGCATTATCGGCATAGGCACTGATCTGGATGGTGTTATTTTCCCACTGAAAAAGGCGCAGATGGGCATCGGCGGGCAGTTGCTCGGTCAGGGTCTTGAGGGCCTCGAGCACGTTCACGCTGCCCGCCATGCCGGTCTTGACCACTTCCAGCTCTTCAAGGGTCTTGGCAAAGGCATCTCGCTGGGCCGACAGCGTCTGGGTCTCACGCCAGAGCGACTGGTAGGCGGCTTCGGCCTGATGGGCCTTCCACTGCAACTGCAAGACCGGTGTCACCAGCAGGCAGGCCAGCAGCACCCCGAGTACCAGCAGCGACAGCCAGGTTCTGCGCCGCATCTGGCGCACCCGCTGGCTGCGGCGCGCCTCGGCATAGCCTTGCAGCACCACGGGTTGCTCCAGACCGAATGCCCCCGATGCCCACACTTCGGTGTGCTGCACCGGCCAGCCCGAGGGCGACTGCGCTTCCAGCCGCACGGCAATCTGGGCGCGCGAGGCGAATGCCAGTGCCACCTCCAGCCCGCCATCGGCATGGGGTCTGGACTGGTAGCCCCAGGCAATGTCGTCGCTGGCAAACGGGCTGCTGCTGTGAATGTTCAGCCAGACGGCTTCGGCCACTTGCTCGGCCGGGAGCAGCGGCAGGTGCAACTGCTTGGTCAGCACCAGTTCGTCGGGCAACAGCAGCGCGAAGCTTTCACCGCTGGCATCCTTGGCCAACGACAGCGCAGCGGGCTGCACCTGCCCCTGGTGCCAGCGCACGTCGCGGCCATCGGGCAAACGCAGCCGCACCACCGGCGCGACCTCAAACCACGACAGTGGCGGGTAGCCATGCAGGCTTTCCATGGCAGCCAGCCAGTCGCGCCACAGGGTTCGCAGATCGTAGCCAAACAGCATCCAGGGGGACGGTGCAGGGCTGGCAGAGGGTGTTTGCGGATAACTCACGGTTCAAATTCTCTCTTGCATCGCATCAGGGCACGGCGTAGGCGGGTGAGGCGGCCACGATTTGCCAGGGTGCGCCATCGCCAGACATGGAAGCATCCAGCATCACATCCTGCGTCACCCGGTACACCTGCCCTTCCAGCGGCACACTGGCCGTGATGCGGTAAAAATAACTGTTGCGGCGCGCCGATGGCGGCTCGGTGCCGCTATTTTGTGCTGCCAGCCCCAGCAAGGTGAGCAGTTCGGGGTTGAGCAGATTGGCATCCAACTGGGTGGCCGCGCCATTCATGGTGGTCAGCACAGGCGCGAGCCGCACAAACAGATCGTAGCCGAAACCCGGAATCTGCAACAAATCTTCCAACACTTCGATGGTGCGTTTCTGGCCGCCCGGCTGCACTTCGTCACGCCACTGCACCCAATTCTGCGCCAGTGCAGCGGCATCGGCTTCGGGGGCCACGGCGGCAATCACCTGCGCCAGAATGTCGGCAGGCGTGTGATTGACATCCAGAAATCCTCCCACCGGCTCCAGCCGCACCGGCATGGTCACGCCATCGAACTGCATTTCGTAGGCATTGGCCTCGTCCAGCGGATTTTCCTGCCTCTGCACCCGGTGCTGCTGCACGACCAGTGCAATCGCCGCCTGCCCCAGTGCCAGAGCCTCGACGCTGTCGCGTTCCATTTGTGTGGTGCGCCTTTCGGTGCGTACGGTACTGACCAGTGCGGTGGCCACCACGGTCATGATGGCCACCACCCACAGCACCGCCAGCAGGGCCACGCCCGCATGCCGTGCGGGTGGGCCGGCTCTGGTGGAACGGGTGTCTGTATATCGCATGGTCACAGTCCTCCAATGCCGCCGATGTTCGGATCGACCGCATTCATGGCCGCCGTGCTGTCGCGCATGGGCACGATTTTCAGCGGCAGCGCACCCTGCTCCAGCGTCGCCAGTTCCAGCCAGAGGTGGCTGGGCATGGTCTGCGTGTGGCCCCACGCATTGCTCCAGTTCTGCTCTTCGGGCTTGCCCCCCCGATAGCGCAGCAGCAGGTGCGTGACACCGGCAAACAGCACCCGGCCCTCCATCTGTGCCGGATCGGGGAACTGCGGTATGTCCTGCCACGGCGCAAAACGCAACACCAGGTTCTGTATCTGGCCTTGCGGCTCCAGGCGCAACTGGAAGAAATAGCGTCCACCCGCACCGTGGCGGGCGGGCATGGTGCCCACCCAGCGCAGGCTTTGCGGCTGCCCATCGAACCAGAAGCGGCTCTCATCCACATTCGTCACACCCGGACGCGGACGCTGCGACACCCGCCCCAGCACCTGATCGAGCAGTGCCATCGTGGTGCGCAGACGCGCGGCCTGCTCCACGCGCTGGTCGATGCGCATCTCGGTCTGTGCCAGGGTATAGAAAGAAGAAGTCAGCCCCGTCATGATGATGGCAAACAGCATGACGGCCACCAGCATCTCCAGCAGCGTGAAACCGCGCGAAGCCGGGCGGCAGGGGAGATTGCGCGCCATCACCGCCCTTGCTCCAGCGTGCGGCGTTCCGGGCGCAGGGTGCGCACCACCATCTGGCGCACGCGCCCATCCTCTGGCCACGCCACCTGCACCTCCAGCGCGTGCAGCGGCACGGCCTGCGGGTACTGGCGTTGCACCTGGGTTTCATGGGGCTGGCTGCGCACCTGCCAGTCCATGCCCGCGGACTGGCCGCTTTCGTTCCAGCCCGCAGATGGCACCGAATCGTGGGCCTGCAACAGCGACTGCACCAGCACAGCAGCGCGCTGGTGGCCGTCCATGATGGCGGCCGTCTTGAGGTTGCTGCCCATGATCTGGTAGATCAGGCCCAGAGACAGGGCCATGATGGCAAATGCCACCAGCATCTCCAGCATGCCCATGCCCGCCTGCCGTGCAGGCGATGCAGGCGGCATACTCGCGCGGCGGTGCGGCAAGGCCGTGCGAGATGGCAGGTGTGTCGCAGTCAGAGCAGTCACGGCAACAGGCTTTCCTGGGTGATCTGCCCGGTGAGCCAGTCCACGCGCAGACGGGTGCCCATGCCCTGGCTGGCTCCAGCGGCACGCACAATCTCCACGCTGCCGCCGGTGGCACCACCCTGCGGCAGGAACAGGATCGAGGCCACGCCCTCGCGCATTTCCACATCGGCCACCGTGGTGTGCACCTGCACGCTGTCGGGCAAGGGATGCCAATTCTGCGCACCAAAACGCCGCCCCGGCACATCCACCTGGAAACGCTGGGGCATATGGGTCTGCAAGGCCGCTTCACGCGCGGCACGCATTTCGGTGCGCATGGTGCGCACGGTGCTGCGGTATTCGGCAGAAGCGTTGATGCGCTGGTAGGCCAGCGGGGTCATGGCCATCAGCAGGCTGCCGATGGCCACCACCACCAGCAATTCCATCAGCGTGAAACCGCGCGAAACGGGTCGATGCCCGCGCGCATTACTGATTGGAAATATCAGCCGCATCGCCCTGGCCACCTTCCGTGCCATCGGAGCCATACGACACGATCATCACCCCGCCATTGGGGCCGGGATTGATGTAGCGGTACGGGTTGCCCCAGGGGTCATCGGGCAGGCTGCTGCCCTTGAGGTAGGGGCCGTTCCAGTTGGCCGACGCGCCACTGACCGGGCGGCTGAACAGGGCCTGCAAGCCCTCCTGCGCCGTGGGGTAGCGTTTCATGTCGAAGTAGAACGCTTCAATGGCATTCTCGAACTGGCTGATCTGTGCCTTGGCCGCCTTGGTCTGCGTGCCCGAGAAAATACCGATCACGCGTGGCCCCACCAGACCGGCCAGCAGCGCGATGATGGCCACCACCACCAGCATTTCCGCCAGGGTGAAGCCGCGTGTGCGCCGTGCGCCCGTCAGGCGATCCAGATGCCCCGCATGGTGGGGCAGACGTGCAAGATGTTTCTGTGTCATGGGTGTCTTTCAACTTCTCAATCAGGAATGCGTTTGCGCCAGCCGCCCATCATGCCACCAGGTCATTGACGGACAGCACTCCCATCATCAGGGAGATGATAATCAGTGCCACCAGCACCCCCAGCACCAAAATCATCAGCGGCTCGATCAGGGTCAGGGCGCGTTTGATGCCGGTTTCCACCTGCCGGTTCAGTATGTCGGCCAGCTCCAGTGCCATCTGCCCCACCCGGCCGGTTTCCTCGCCCACGCGAATCAGGTTGATGGCCAGCGGCTCGAACAGGCCAGTCTGCTGCAAGGCCTGCACCACCCGCCCGCCATCCTTCACCACCGGCGCGACGGTCTTCAGCGGCTCGCGCATCACGGCATTGCCCACGGTGTCGGTGGCAATGGACAGCGCGGTCAGCATCGGAACGCCGTTGCCCAGCAAAGTTCCCCAGGAGCGGGCGAACAGCGTCATCTGAAAACGCGCCACCAGCGGCCCCAGCAGCGGCAATTGCAGCACCCGCCCCTGCCACCAGAGCTTGCCCGCCGGACTGCGGAACCACTGTCCCCCGGCCAGCCCGCCCAATACCAGCACCAGTGCGATCAGCCAGCCCCATTGCGTGAACACGTCGCCCACCCACATCAGAATCTGCGTGGGCAGCGGCAGTGCATCACCCAGGTCCTCGAACAGATCGCGGAACTTGGGCACGACAAAACCCAGCATCAAGACCAGCGTGAGCACCGCCACGCTCAGCAGAATGGCCGGGTAGATCAGCGCGGACACCACGCTTTCGCGCAGTGCGCGCAGCCGCTCCATGTGCTCCACCAGCCGCCGCAGCACCTCGGCCATCTGGCCGCTGGCCTCGCCCGAGCGCACCATGTTGATGTAGAAGTCATCGAAATGGCGCGGGTGCTGTGCCAGGGCCTTGCTGAAAGTCGCGCCGCTCTTGACCGACTCCAGCAGATTCTGCGTCAGTTGCCGCATGGCCGGTTTGTGGCTCATATCGATCAGCACCTTCAGCGCATTGTCCAGTGCCAGCCCGGCGCGCAGCATGATGGTCAGCTCCGACGTCATGGACAGCACATCCTGCGCATTCACCGGGCCGCGATCCTTGCGCCCCGGCTTGCTGCTGCCTCTGGCGGCCCGCACGGCACGGTTTTCCACCGCCCCCTGGGCCTGCGCCATCTCGGCGGCATTCGCCACCGACACGTTCAACGGATGCAGCCCCTGCTCGCGCAGCAGCTTCATGGCATGGGTCACGGACTGGGCCTGAAGATGCCCCTGCTGAATCTGGCCCGAGGCAGAGGCGGCCCGCCAGGAAAAATCAGGCATCGGTCTGGTCCTGCGTCACGCGGGTGACTTCTTCCAGGCTGGTGACACCGGCCGCCACCTTGCGCAGCCCGTCCTCGTACAGACTGACCATGCCCGCATGCACGGCCAGCGTATTCAGCTCCCCGGAATCCTTGCCATCGAGAATGGCGCGGCGCATGGCCTCGTCCAGCACCATCAGCTCATGGATGCCGGTGCGCCCCCGGTAGCCGGAACCCCGGCACTTCTCGCACCCCACCGGGCGGTACAGCGTCTGCCCCGGCAACAGAAAGCGCGACAGCCCCGTCTCCTGCAACACTGCCGGGCTGAGGTCGTGCGGCTGCTTGCAATCGCGGCACAGGGTGCGCACCAGCCGCTGCGCCAGCACCCCATTCACCGACGAAGTGATGAGGTAGGACTCCACGCCCATGTCCTTCATGCGCACAATCGCTCCGGCTGCCGTGTTGGTGTGCAGCGTGGAGAGCACCAGGTGACCGGTCAGCGCGGACTGCACGGCAATCTGCGCCGTCTCGCCATCGCGCATTTCGCCGATCATGATGATGTCCGGGTCTTGCCGCAGAATCGCCCGCAGCGCGTTCGCAAACGTCAGGTTGATCTGCGGATGCACCTGAATCTGGTTGATGCCCGCCAACTGGTATTCCACCGGGTCTTCCACGGTGATGATCTTCTGGCTGTCGGCATCCAGCTTCGCCAGCCCGGCATACAGCGTCGTGGTCTTGCCCGACCCCGTCGGCCCCGTCACCAGAAAAATGCCATGCGGCCGCGCCAGCAACTCATTGAAGTGGCGCAGCGTATCGGCGGCAAAACCCATGTCGTCCAGGTTCAGGCGCACGCTGGCACGGTCCAGCACCCGCATCACGATGCTCTCGCCATACACCGTGGGCACGGTGGAAACGCGCAAGTCCAGCTCCCGCCCCTTCACACGGGTCTTGATGCGCCCATCCTGCGGCAGGCGGCGTTCGGCAATGTCCAGATGCGCCAGCAGCTTCACGCGCGAACCCACGGCCGCCGACAGGCGCGAAGGCACCACCTCGGCCACATGAATCACCCCGTCCACGCGGTAACGCACATGCAGGCCGTCCTCGAACGGCTCCAGGTGAATGTCGGACGCCCGCATGTCGATCACACGCCCGATGATGGTATTGACCAGCTTGATGACCGGAGCCTCGCTGGCCAGGTCTTTCAGGTGCTCGACGAAATCATTGGCATCCAGCCCGCCCAGCACATCGCCATCCACCGCCTCCTCGGCCTCCTGATGGGCGGCCGACTGCTCCAGCGCGCGCTCGATGTCGCTCTCCAGCCCCAGATAGGGCACGACCTCCAGCCCGGTGGCCAGCCGCAGGGCCTTGCGCACAAAATCGTCCTGCGGCACCGCCATGGCCACGCCCAGTTGCTGGTCGCGCTGCCACAGCGGATAAATCGAATGGGTGCGCAAAAACCCCGGAACCAGCCCGGCCACCTCCAGCAAAGGCACCGGATAGGCATCGGCAGCGGCCAGTTCCACGCCCAGATGCTGCGCCAGCACCGGCATCAGATCCGTCTCGGACACCACGCCCAGGCGAATCAGCACCCGCCCCAGCATGCCGCCCATCTCCTGCTGCGCCAGCCGCGCCCGCTCCAGATCGCGGCTGCTGAGCTTGCCCGCCTGCACCAGCAACTCCCCCAGCCCGTCGGCAGAATGTCCCGCTGCTGGGGAGCGGTGTACCGACAAGGGCGCAGACAAATCAGGATCGGCCAAAAAATCAGACACAGGAATTTCCATTCAGCAAGCAAGCAAGCCAACACAACCACCACCCGCCAAGGCAGGAGAGCCACGGCCCATTATCCCAAACATTCACCCTGCCCTGCGTACAGCAGCAACGCGAGGCAGGGCTGGCTCGGCGATAATGGCGGGATGCCCAACCGATGGAAGCCCAATGTCACCGTGGCCGCAGTGATCGAGCGCGGCGGCTCTTTTCTGCTCGTGGAAGAAGACACTGCCGACGGCCTGCGTCTCAACACCCCTGCCGGGCACCTGGACCCCGGCGAAGACCCCATACAGGCCTGCGCCCGCGAAACGCTGGAAGAAGCCGCCTACGACTTCCAGCCCACCGAACTGGTGGGCATCTACCTCAACCGCTTCGCCACCAGCCGCACCCGCAGCGACGTCACCTACCTGCGCTTCACCTTCACCGGCAGGCTGGGGCTGCACCATGCCGAGCGGCAACTGGACACCGGCATCGTGCGGGCAGTCTGGCTCACCGCCGACGAAGTGCGCGCCAGCCGCGAACGCCACCGCTCCCCCATCGTCCTGACCTGCATCGAAGACTATCTGGCAGGCCAGCGTTTCCCCATCGACCTGATCCGTGCCCACACCAGCATCTACCAGCCCCCAGCCACTGCCATCCGCCCCTGATTGCCGGGCCGTAGGGGCGAACGACAGGCGCAATACGCTGCCGCCATTGCACCTTACAGGTTAAGAAAATTCAACGGAATGCAGCCTGATGCTCACGGCAGTATTGCAAACCACCAAAACGCTGTTCGTTATTCCAGCAAAACTTGCCTTCCGCGAAACTGATGGATTTATCGCAAGTACAGCAAATGAGTTTGCGCTTTCGTGGGTCTGTCTCTGCAACGTTTTCAACATTCACCGGGGCTACAGGTGTCTGGTGTTGCACTGGCTGAACAGTATTCGCCTGCTCACGCAGTTTGTCCTGTTGATAGGTTTTCTGATGCGCCATGCACAGCATGGCTCCATCAAACAATTGGGCGTTATTGCTGCAATACGCCTGTTCAGCCGCAGACAAACGCCGCGCGCAACTTGCGCAAACCGCGCCCGGTACCTCGGCGGCTGCGGACACGGGCTGCGCTGGCCGGGGCGGCTCCACTGCCACGGCTGGCTGACTGTGAATCGCAGTCTGTACTTGCGGCTGCACATTCGCCTGCTCACGCTGTTTTTCCTGTCGATAGGTTTTCTGGTGCGCCATGCACAGCATGGCTCCATCAAACAATTGGGCGTTATTGCTGCAATACGCCTGTTCAGCCGCAGACAAACGCCGCGCACAGCTTGCACAAACCGCGCCCGGTGGCTCGGCGACAACGGACACCGGTTGCGCTGGCCGGGGCAGCTCCGCTGCCACGACTGGCTGACTGTGAATCACAGTCTGTACTTGCGGCTGCACCTTTGCCCGTTCACGCGGCTTCATGAAATCGGGCAACTGTAGCGGGTTCAGTGGCCGGTGCACATCTGCCAGCTTTTGCGCCCACTCGCGCACTGTATCGCCAGAGCGCAAATTTGCCATCGCGGTAAACGTCTGCCCAAACGACATGCCGTGCTGCATCCGCCATTCGTCAAACGCATCGGCCTTGATGACGTTACTGGTGTCAAACTTGGCAGGCGCAGGGCGACTGATCGTGCTGGTGGGAGCCACCAGCACCACATGGAAAAATTGCGGGCTGCTGCCAAAACGTCCACCAATTCCAAGCTTTTCCAGCCACTTGACAAGCACTTTTTCATGCCGTTTGCTTTGCTGGATCGGTGATGGAATACCCTGTCGGATATTGCCATAGAACACAGTGAATTCGCCATGCTCGTTGATGGAGAGATTGCCGCTGAAGTTTTTGGTCTCCAACAGATAGAAAATCAGGCCACGCGAGATGACAAGATGGTCGATCTGCGCCGATTCGCCCTCCCACTCCAGCCTCAAGTCATGAATGACCGCCAGATTGGCACTGTCCTTGAGGGAGCTGTCAATGTAATGGGCGGCATTGCGCTCGCCGCTGCGCCCCTTGCGTAAATTCCACAGCTCATCCCTGAGCCATTTTTTCTGTCTGTCATCCAGCAGGGGCGATTGCTCCAGCGACTCCAGCAACGCCAGACGCTTGCTCTGGTCATCAGCCAACTTGATTAACATCTCACCCTCGTTTTCCGTCTTTGATTTTGTTCCTGGCTTACTTCAACCATATTTCCGCTGCCCCACTGATGCCATCAAACGAACATGGCAGAGAGGGAAACAGCCTCATTCTATTTCAGTCTTTCAGCAACTCCCGCACCACCCGTTCCACGCCTGTTTGCCACTGGGGCAGGTGCAGGCCAAATGTCTTTTCAAAGCGGGTGGTGTCCAGGCGGGAATTCAGCGGGCGGCGGGCCGCTGTGGGGTAGTCGGCGGTGCCAATGGGTTTGACTTCGGCTACCGGTGCCTGGGGTTGCAGGGTTTGCGCACAGGCCAGTACCTGCCGGGCGTAGTCGTGCCAACTGGTGCTGCCGCTGGCGGTGAGGTGGTAGAGACCGGCTTTTTCGGGGGCGTACAGGGCTTGGCGCAGGGCGTGGGCGGTGGCATCGGCCAGCAGTTCTGCGCCGGTGGGTGCGCCGATCTGGTCGGCCACAACGGTCAGCAGTTCGCGCTCGCGCCCGAGTTTCAGCATGGTCTTGAGAAAGTTCTGGCCATGCGCTCCATACACCCAACTGGTGCGCAACACCAGATGCCGTTCGCACGCCTGGGCTATGCGCTGTTCACCCTCCAGCTTGGTCTGGCCGTACACCGACAGCGGCGCGGGGGCATCGTCCTCGCGCCATGCCCGCTCGCCCGTACCGTCGAATACATAGTCGGTGCTGAAATGCACCAGCCATGCGCCCAGTTTCTGCGCCTCCTGTGCCAGTACCTCGGGGGCGGTGGCGTTGATGGTCTGCGCCAGGGCGGCTTCGCTTTCGGCGCGATCCACGGCGGTGTAGGCAGCGGCATTGACGATCACGTCCGGCGCAACCGCCTGCACGGTCTGGCGCAGGGCTTCGGGTCGGGAAAGGTCGCCCACATGCTGCGGGCTGTGCCGCTCCAGAGCCACCACGTCGCCCAGCACCGCCAGACTGCGCTGCAACTCCCAGCCCAACTGGCCGTTTCGGCCCAACAATAGAATTTTCGTCATGTATCTGTTCCTTTTTTTACGGCATCCGCCAGTAAGATAGCAGGCTTTGCCGATTCCCAAGCCCTGATCGCCGTGACCTACGAAAAAGAAACCCGCCGCCGCCGCAGCTTTGCCATCATCTCCCACCCGGACGCGGGCAAGACCACGCTGACCGAAAAACTGTTGCTGTTCTCCGGCGCGATCCAGATCGCCGGGGCCGTGAAGGGGCGCAAGGCCAGCCGCCACGCGACCAGCGACTGGATGGAGATCGAGAAGCAGCGCGGCATTTCGGTGGCATCGAGTGTGATGCAGATGGTGTACCGCGACCACGTCATCAACCTGCTGGACACCCCCGGCCACAAGGACTTCTCGGAAGACACCTACCGCGTACTCACCGCCGTCGATTCCGCGCTGATGGTCATCGATGCGGCCAACGGGGTGGAAGCGCAGACGCGCCGCCTGATCGAGGTCTGCCGCCAGCGCGATACGCCCATCATCACCTTCGTGAACAAGATGGACCGCGAGGTGCGCGACCCGCTGGACATTCTGGACGAGGTGGAACGCGAACTCGGCATGCCCTGCGTGCCGATGACCTGGCCGGTGGGTCAGGGCAAACGCTTTGGCGGCATCATCAATCTGCGCACCCAGGCCATGAGTGTGTTTGAAGCGGGCAGCGAGAAACGCCCGCAGGATTTCGAGTCCATCCCACTGAAAGACGGCCATGCCCGGCTGGAGCAACGCTTCGGCTCGGCCTTCACCGAGGCACTGGATAGCATGGAGCTGGCCACCGGCGCATCACCCGAGTGGAACCATGCCGACTTTCTCGCGGCCCGCCAGACCCCGGTGTTCTTCGGCTCCGGGGTGAACAATTTCGGGGTCATGGAAGTGCTGGACGCGCTGGTCGATCTGGCCCCTGCTCCCAAGGCGCGCACCAGCACGGTCATCGTCAATCGCCAGCCGGAACAGAAGACCATCGAACCGGCCGACAAGGCGTTCTCCGGCGTGGTGTTCAAGGTGCAGGCCAATATGGATGCCAACCACCGCGACCGCATCGCCTTCGTGCGCATTGCCTCGGGCAAGTACAGCCCTGGCATGAAGCTGAAGGTGCAGCGCAGTGGCAAGGAACTGCGTCCCACCAGCGTAGTGACCTTTCTGAGCCAGCGGCGCGAAGCCGTGGAAGAAGCCTACGCGGGCGACATCATCGGCTTCACCACCCACGGCGGCGTGCAACTGGGCGACACCATCACCGATGGAGCCAATCTGCAATTCACCGGCCTGCCCTTCTTCGCACCGGAAATGTTCGCCACCGTGGTGCTGAAGAACCCGCTGCGCACCAAGCAGTTGCAGCAAGGGCTGATGCAACTGGGCGAAGAAGGCGCGATTCAGGTGTTCAAACCCGATGCCGGGGGCAATATGCTGCTGGGGGCCGTCGGCCAGTTGCAGTTTGAGGTGGTGCAGCATCGCCTGAAGACCGAATACGATGCCGAAGTGCGGCTGGAACCCAGCCAGTACACGAGTGCCCGCTGGATCAGCGCGGCCAGCCCGGACGAGCTGAAGAAGTTCGAGGCCGCCTACCCTCTGCGCATGGCCCACGATGCCGCCAACGCACTGGCCTATATGTGTACCTCGCCCTACGATGTGCGGCTGGCACAGGAACGCTTCCCGAAAATCACCTTCCACCCGCTGCGCGAGCACGCCGGGCTGGAGTTGCAGCACGGTTGAAGCTTTGCACGGTTCTGTGCAAAAAAACGCCGTTGCGGCCATGGCTGCAACGGCGACATGCAATCCTTACTTAAGGTCTGCAACTCAACCCAGCGCGGCAATGACTTGTGCAGGAGCCTGCACCAACTCGATCAGCACGCCTTCGCCTGCAATCGGGAACTCCTCATTGGCCTTGGGGTGCAGGAAGGTGATGTCGTAGCCTGCCGCGCCCTTGCGGATGCCACCGGGGGCAAAGCGCACGCCTTTGGCGGTGAGCCATTCCACGGCCTTGGGCAGGTCGTCGATCCACAGGCCGACGTGGTTCAGCGGGGTGGTATGGACGGCGGGTTTCTTCTCCAGGTCCAGCGGCTGCATCAGATCGACCTCGACCTTGGTGGCCCCTTTGCCAATGGCCAGAATGTCTTCGTCCACGTTCTCGCGCTCGCTCTGGAACGTGCCGGTGACGGTCAGCCCCAGTGCGTCCACCCAGAGGGCCTTGAGGCGTTCCTTGCTGGTGCCACCGATGGCGATCTGCTGGATGCCCAGCACTTTGAACGGGCGATTGTCTGACATGTATCTGTACTCCTTGTTGGCTATGCTTGAAGTGGCCGCAATCCGGCCATGCAGAGGGGCATTCTAGTCTTTCTTGCGAACAGCACGGCCATCGGCATGATTGGCATGGCTTGCCCGGTTCTGTTCCTGATAGTCCAGCAGGAACTGCCGTGCGCCCGTTACGGCACGCTCGGCACTGGCAGCAGATCGGCTGGTGGCAATCAGCATGAAGTCGTTGATCTGTGCAGCGTAGCGTGCCGTCTCCAATGCTTTCTTGCGTTCGGCATCATCGGGCTTGGCCGCCAGTTCGGTTTGTGCATCGGCCAGGGCCTTGCGGGATGCGGCGGCGGCTTCCTCGGCTTCTTTCAGCTTCTGCGGTGCGCTTTGGGCGAATGCCTGGGCACTTTGCAGGTTGTCCTTGAACTGCTGTTCGATGTCCACGAAGTCACAGGGAACCGGTGCAAGGGTGTCGCGGCTCTCGAAGTTCCAGATGGTGACGCTGCACGCCCCCGGTGTGCGGATGCCATCGATGCCTTTCACGTCAGGTGCAATGCGTACCTTGGCAATCTGGATGGCAGGCATGCGCAGTGTGACGAACAGATCGGTGCCTGCATCACTGCGGCGCATGGCCAGACTATTGGGCACGGCATTGTCGAAGCGGATGTTCTCGAAACGCGACTGCCCGAATGGCTGGCTGCCATCGATACCGATGATGCTGAGCACCTGGGCACCCTTGCCATTGAAGTAGGAGCCAAAGCTGGTGGCATACAACTGGCTGGCCTGCGGGTGGTAGATGGCTTCCAGTGCGGTGTTGGCGGTGAACAGTGGCTGTGGCTGGTTTTCCTTGCCGCGCTCGAACAGGTACAGGTTGGGGTCGCCCTGGCTGCCATCGAACCAGGAGAAATTATTGGTGGCAATGATGGTGTTGCCTGGCCCTTCGATGTAGTTATAGAAGCTGACGGCCTCTTGACCTGTGCTGCGTATGGGCGAAGCGCTCTGGTATTCGACCGCTCCGGTTTGCAGGTCGGCGGCCCGCACCTGGGCACTGCCGTGCAGCAGTTGCGGCTGGCCGTCGGTGGAGAACCGGCTGGTGATGAACACGGGCAGGGAGAAGCCATCAAAAGGTTGCACGGCAAAGCCCGGTGCCTTCTGGCCACTCGGGCCGAACTTGAACACAGCGGACTGGAAAGGACTGCGCCAGTCGTAGGCACTGACATACAGATCGCCCTGCGCATCGGTGGTGACATAGCGCACGCGGTAAAACGCATCCCCATGCCGGGTGTCCAGTTCATGGTAGCGTGTCTGGCGGGTATCCAGGTCAATGGTGCTGACGGCATGGTGATGGGTGTGTCCGACCACCAACTGGTTTTTCGCCAGATTCAATGCCAGCGCACCCGCATCGGCCTGCAAGGGGATTTCCTGCTTGAGCTGCAAACTGGCGGCATCGAATACGAATACCCCGCCCGGTGTTGCGCCCTTCGGATAGCTGACGGGGTCGGCCATGTAGTCCTCGATGGTGCCGGCAAAAGCAGCGAAGACTTCATCGCCATGCGCCACGATCTGGTAGAAGCCCCGTGGCGCATCGCCATAGTGGGTGGTTGGGGCGGATGCAGCGGCGGATGCGGCCAGTGTGATGGCAATGGCCAATGCCTTGGCGGGGAATTTCGGGTGCGTCATGAATGGGTCCTTGTGTGGATTGGGTGGTCGATGCCGGGTGATATCGGTTCGGTGTCGCAGCGCATCAGGACGCGGTGAAGCCCAGCATCATGCCCCCGTCCTCGTGTTCGAGGTTGTGGCAATGCACCATGTAGGGGTGCGGCAGCACGGCCTCGTGATCGAAGCGCACCAGCACGTCCACCTGCCCCGGCTCGGCACGCACATTGGCCGCACCGCTGATGTTGATGGTGTCCTTCCAGCCCCGCATGTGCTGCGGTGGCTGCGCGCCATTGATGCGCAGCACCCGGAACTGGGTGCCGTGTACATGGAAGGGGTGCGGGTAGGTGTCGCCGGTGCGCAGGGTGATCGTCCACTTTTCGGTGCTGTGGCGCGGCACGTGGAAGCTGGCCTTGTCGATGGCAAAGGATTCCATCGGTGCATCGTCCACGGTGACCTGGTTGATGTGCATGGTGGTGTGGTCGTCAAACACCGAGTCTTCGTCGTTGATGGCGTAGCTGAACGGAAAGTCGTCCTGGTTGAAGAGCGGCCCGGTCGGGTCTGGGTCCAGCGGAAAGTGCCCCATCAGCTCGAATTCGATGCGGCGGTGCCGGATGCCTTCAGGCGGCACGGCATCGGCCAGTTCCGTGAGCACGGCAGGCATCATGCGGTTCTTTGCCGGTCGGCTCGGGTGGATGGTGAGCACCTTGTAGTCCACATCGAACGGGGCGGTGTAGGCTCCCCATTGCTGGCGAAAAGGGGCCATGACCAGATCGAAAGGCTGGCCGCTGGAGCCGTCCACCAGAATTTCATACCGCTCACCGGGCACCATGTCCAGCTCCGTCACGGTCACCGGGCCGGGCAGGAAGCCGCCATCGCTGGCAATGACATGGAAGGGGCTGCCCGTGCCCAGCTTGAGCCGCAGGGCGCGCGCATTGCAGGCATTGAGCAGGCGCAGGCGTACCCAGCCACGCGGTGCGTAGTGCACCGGCTGCTGCACGCCATTGACGAACAGGTGCTGCCCGAACCAGCCCAGCCCCACGACGTTGTGGTTGAGCTTGTACACGATCTGGCCATCGTCGTTGAGGTATTTGTCCTGCATGACGATGGGCAGGTCGTCCTCGCCCCAGGTGCTGGGCAGGCCCAGGCTCTGGCTGGCCTCGTCCTCCACGATCAGCAGGCCGCCGATGCCCCTGGCGGTCTGGTAGCCGGTGCGCCCGTGCGGGTGGGCGTGGTACCACAGCGTGGCGGCAGGCTGGCTGACCGGCGCGTTCACCGCGTAGCTGCCGCCCGCGCCCACGGCGGAGGCCGGGCCGCCATCGGAGCCGCCATCGACCAGCAGGCCGTGCCAGTGCAGCACCGAATCCTCGTCCAGTCCGTTTTCGACGCGCACATTGAACTGGCCGCCATTCCTGACCAGCAGGGCCGGCCCCAGTAGCGCGCCATTGACCCCGAAGGTGTCAGTGGGCTTGCCGGGCAGGAATTCGTAGCGGCCTTTTTGCAGTTTCAGCGTGATGGCACTGACGGCATCGGCACGGACCAGATCGGGAATCGGCAGGGTGGATGCGGGCAGGTTTTCGTCATCGTTCTTGCCGCCGCAGGCTTTGAGCAGCAATGCGCCGCCGGTGGCCATCGAAAGGGTGGCCGTGTATTTGAGAAGGTCTCTTCGTTTCATGGTTGCGTTCTGTTGGTTTGCAGGTTGTCGGTCGGTTGTCGTTCGTAGCCGGGCCAGGCATCCAGGTAGAGGGTCTGGCCGTGGCGGGCAGAGGCAGCCAGGGGCCAGGCTGCGCGGGGAGTGCCCACGCGCGACCACTGCCCCTGCTGCCATCGCCAGCGGTCGCCGGTGACACTGCCATCGGGTTGCAGGCGCAGGTCGGTGGCCAATGGCATGCTCAGTGCCAGCGTGGTGCGCGACACGCCCAGCGCGTTGGCCAGGGCGTACTGCACGCGCACGCCGTCGCGCAGTTCGTGCAGCAAGGTGTTGATCTGGTCGGCAGAGAGCCTGCGCACGGAATCCAGTGCGGCCAGCGGAGCGTACTGCCGCACCCAGCCGTTGAAGGCCGCATAGGCCACCGCCCCCACTTCGTCGTGCTGTGCCTGCAAGGCAGCATCGGCCTGCTGTGCGGCGCGTTGCAGCAGGGCTTGCACGGCCAGCGGGTCTTCGGTTTCTGCCACACAGGCCAGTGCCAATGCGGCAGGCACACCCTCGGCCAGCCATTGCACGCCCCTGCCCTGACGCAGCCGGGCGGTGTCGGCCATGTAGCGCAAAGCGATGGCCTGGGCCATGCTGGTGCGGCGGGCAGTATGCCGCTGAGCATCGGGCGGCACGTCCGGCCCGTGGGCATCGGGCCACAGTTCATGCGGCAACCACAGCGTGGCTGCCGATAATTGCGACTGCGGATAACCGGCCAACCCGGCATCCGAGCTGCCCACAGGCCATGCGGCAACGCGCTCCACACGCGCCGTACCGCCCATGCGCCGCGCCATGCAGGCTTGCAGCGCGTCCAGTTCAGCCGCCACGGAATGGCTGCGGTGCTGTGGCACTGCCAGCTCCAGCACCGGCAGGGCCGGCTTGGTGGCACTGGCATCCGTCTGCGGCACGGGCATCCAGGCCACGGCGAAGTCCAGTGCCCCATCGGTCGTGCCGCTGGCACCATGCGGTGACGGCTCCCCCTCGATCTGCACGTCCCATTGCCATGCAGCGGCAGGGGCCACGCCTGCCACGGCGGGGCTGGCCCAGTAGTCCGGCAGGGTGAGGAAATCGCTCAGGCCATGTGCCTTGCGGGTCGCTGGCTGGCGCAGCAGGCGGTCACCATCCAGCCCCAGTCGCGGCAGGACATCGGCGGCCCGCAGCCAGATGCCGTCTGTACCGATGCGACTGCCCGCACCGGGCGATACCTCGAAATGCAGCGTCACCGTGCAGAGCTGCTGGGCGCAGACATCCAGCGCAATCGCCAGATGCCCATGTTCGACATCGGCGGCCACCGAGGCAGAACCGACCGTGACCCGGTGCAGCACCAGCCCCGGCGGCAATGTGGCATGGAGCCAGCCCCACGGAGCCTGCACCTGCTCCAGCACCCATTCACCCTGCACGCGCGGCGACCCTGGCTGCACCCGCAAACGCACACGACCACTGGCCACATGGAATGCCCCTTCGGCATCGGCCAGCATGTGTTTCGTGGTGGCCTGCGGATCGGTGGTGCAGACGTTGGGATCCAGCGGGGTGAGCCAGCGGCGTTCCCATGCCACGGCATCGGCCTGCGCCAGGGGCTGCTCTGCGCCAGCGGTGGCTGCCGTGGCATGGCTGTGCCACCACCACAGCAGCATGGCACCCAGTACCACCGTGCAGCCCAGTATGGTGTTCCGCATGAGGGATTGGCCCTGCATGAATGCGCCGTTGCCCGTCAGAAGTAGTAGGCGAAGCCCACGCCCAGCGTGCGCCCGCGCGAAGGCAATCCCAGCGTGGCATCCGATCCGCCCTCGTACATGGCCGGGTAGTAGTAGCCGTACTGGTCGTACTGCTTGTCGGTCAGGTTCTTGATCCAGAAGTACAGCTCGGTGTTGCCACCGCTGACTCCCATGCGAAAGTCAATGTGGTGGTAGCTGTGCATGGTGAAGCTGTTTTGCGGATCGGCTTCGCGGTCGCCCACATAGCGGGCGTTGATCTGCGTATGCAACGATGGCGATTGCCAGCCCCAGAAGGACTGGAGCGGCAGATGGTGTGCCAGCGAGAGATTGGCACTCCAGCGCGGACTGTCGGGCACGCGGTTGCCTGCCACCGCGCCACTGGTGCTGCCTGCGGGCACGCCGGTGATCTCGGCATCGGTCAAGGCCAGCCCGCCACCCAGCGTCAGCCCCGCGCCGGGCTTCCAGAAGCCCGACAGCTCCGCCCCCTGACTGCGGGTATCGAGGTTCTCGGCATAAGAAGCGAACGTGACGGTATCCCAGACCGAGATATGGTCGCCCTTGTTGTGGCTGTAGAACACCGCGCCATTCAGGCCCAGGCGACCATCGGCACTTTCGTTCTTGAAGCCGACTTCATAGCTGCTGACACGCGCGGGGTCATACGGCAACTCCTGGAGACCCATCGTGACGTTGCTGCCATACTCGCTGTAGCCGCCACTCTTGTAACCCCTGGAAGCAACGGCATACAGGTTGGTCTGCGCGCTCAGCGCATAACTCAATGCCATGCGGCCGGTCGTGTAGTTGTCACGCAGTGAATGGTTGCTTTCCGTATAACGCCACGGGCTGGGATTGCCCGCTACCGCCTGCCAACTGGCGCGGAAGCTCTTGCGATCCCAGGTATGGCGCAGTCCGCCGGTGAGCTTGAGCCGCTCGGCCACCGGCACGGTAACCTCACCGAAAACCCCACGGCTGCTGGACTGGATATGGCGCAGCGTATCGGCATTGACGGTGCTGCTGGTATTGAAGGCATCGAATGCCCCAAACGGCCCGTCCGTGTGGCGATCATTGCGCTGCCAGTTCACACCGGCCACCCAGAAAACCGCATCACCCGGTCTGGAAGACAGCCGCACCTCCTGCGAAAGGCTTTCCTCGTCATAATCCATCACGAAATAGCCACCGTTGTCCGGGGACATGCCCAGCAACTGGTGAAACAGACGGCCCTCATAGGGAATATTCGCCATCCAGGTATCGGCCTGCGAATAACTGGTGACGGAAGTCAGCAGGAAGCGGCCAAAGTCGTGCTCCAGCACGGCACTGACCCTGTCCACGGTGCGGCTGTCGCCCCGCCACGGCATGGTTCCCCGATCCATTGCAGGCTGACTGCCATACGGGCGCAATACATAGAGGTTGGGATGGCCCCGCAGACTGTCGTGCTGCGCGCTCAAAGTCAGTTGGGTCGCCGCCTGCGGCTGCCACAACAGGGTGCCGCGCACTCCGGTATCGCGCGGCTGGCTGATGGGCCGCCCGGTCTGATAGTCGTTCACCCAATGGTTGCTGCCCACGCCACGCACCGCCAGCCGGGCACTGACAGTTTCCCCCAGCGGGCCGCTGATGGCCCCCTCGGCCATGCGTTGCTGGTCGGTGCCGATCTCACCGCGCACATAGCCCTCAAAACTGCGCGTGGGCTTGGCGGTGATGACGTTGATGGCACCGGCCTCGCTGTTGCTGCCAAACAGCGTGCCTTGCGGGCCTTTGAGCACCTCGATCCGCTCCAGATCGAAACCCAGCGACGAAATATTGCCGATGAGCAGGGGCACACCATCCACATTCAGCGCAACCGACGTATCTTCGCTGCTGACCTTCTGCAAGGCCCCCACTCCCCGGATGCGCACCAGGGCATTCCAGGAATCGCCACCGTTGTCGTTCATCTCCACACCGGGAATCTGCCACAGGGCTTCCTGCACGGACAGCAGGCGGCGTTCCTCCAGCTCCTGCCCGGACATCACATGGACACTGAATGGCACTTCGCGCACATCCTCATCCGCACGCCGCGCCGTCACCGTGACGGTCTCCAGCTTCTGCCCAGCCTCGGCCCGGACATCTGCCGCATCTGCACTGTCGGATGCCCGAACACCCACATGAAAAGCCACCGCGCACAGAGCCACTGCCCACGAAATGCTGCGCAATGGCACAGGAGGCAAGCCTGTGCCACGAACCGTTTGAGAAGACATGAAACAATCCGAAAGAAGGAAATGAGAATTCCTTTTAGTTTCCCAGCCCGCACACCCTGCCCCTGCTCCAAACGGAAGAAAGCACGCTCCAGAACGAAGTTTCTGCGGCCAGGGCGTGTCGGTTCAGGCCACCTCGGAAGGGGCCAGGCCGTGAACGCGCCGGAACGCCTGGGCAAACTTGCCCGCATGGGCGTAGCCGCAATGGTGGGCCACCATCTGCACCGTACAGTTTCCGGCTGCCAGCATGGCGCGGGCATGTTGCATGCGCAAATGGCGCAGATAGGCCGCCACGGTCTGGCCGGTGCGTTCACGAAACAGCGTTTTCAGGTACAGCTCGTTCATGCCCGCACGGCGTGCCAGTTGCGCAATCGTCAAGGGACGATTCCATTCGGCATGGAGAATGTCCAGCACCCCGTCCAGGGCCGTCTGCCAGCGTGTGGCCGTATGCGCTCGGCTGCAAGACACGCTGGCCGATGCCGTGGAGCAGGCCAGCAACTTGAGCAGAATATCCAGCCCCAGCGACTCCAGTTCCAGGCGCGCCAGCAGCGAGTGCTGCGCCCGCAAGGCCAGCATGCGCTGCCCGATGCCACGCAGGCCACTGACCATGTCTGGCGACGGCCTGATGCCGCCATAAGTGCCGCGCCCCCCAATGCAGGACAGATTCACGCCCTGCTCATGCAAGGTCTCCAGCATGGCAGCAGGAATGTCCACGGATACCCCACTGGTATGGCAACCCGCCTCCACCGCACGCACGACCGGGCCTGGGTCGGCATGGCGCACCATCAGATCGCCCTCCAGGCTCATCCAGTCCTGCCCCGACGACAGAATCGTGCGAGACCGCCCCTGCACCATCAGCCCCAGGCTGAGGGTATCGGGGAACACCTGGCATTGCACATCGAGCGTGCGGGCAATGCACCAGTCCATGCGCCCCACCAGCACCCCATTGTCCAGTTCATGAATATCCGTCCACCCCCTGCCACAGGTCGGTCTGACGCGGTAATCGATCTTCGGCCTCGCTGCGCTGCGCCACGGGGCGTGGCCGGATTCAGGCTCCACGAAATCCACGCATTCGCCATAAAAATAGTCGTATTGCTCCAGTACGGAAGGGCAATCGGTCAAGGTATCGTGCTTTTCCACAGGAAACTCCCAGATAGAGAACAGCGGCGGTTGCGCAGGGAATCGTGGGGAAATTCGCGGCCATGTCTGGCCTGTGTCGGGTGGATCCGGCTGGGCGGCGGAATGCGCCGCACGCAGGACTTCTGCATGGCAGCATGATTCTAAATGGCACATGGCATGGGGTTGCAGACCTTCCCTTACACTGCACCTTCTGCCACCCTGCCGAAAGTCGCCAACATGCAAAAATGGAAGTGGACGCTGAACCGGTATTCCCGCCGCCTGTGGGTGCGGGCCAGTTTTTTTTCGCTGCTGGGCGTGGCCACCGCACTGTGTGCCGCCTGGTTCAAGGACTGGATTCCGCCCGGATGGGGCGATCACATCGGTGCGCAGGCGGTGGACGACATCCTGAAGATCATCGCCTCCAGCATGTTGGCCGTGACCACTTTCTCGCTGGGCATCGTCGTCTCGGCCTACAGCTCGGCCAGCAATTCGGCCACACCCCGCGCCACACCGCTGCTGACCTCCGACACCACGGCACACAATGCGCTGTCCACCTTCATCGGCGCATTCCTGTTCAGCATCGTGGGCATTGTCGCGCTGAAAACCGGCGTGTACGAACAGCAGGGGCGCGTGCTGCTGTTCATGATGACGGTGCTGGTGATCGTGCTGATCGTCTATACGCTGCTGCGCTGGATTCACCACCTGTCGCAACTGGGGCGGCTCGGCTCCACCGTGGACAAGCTCGAAGAAGTGGCCTGCCGCAGTCTGCGCCAGCATTTGCAGGAGCCATTCCTGGGCGGGCGTGAATGGCCCACCGAGCACGAACAGCCTGCCGGGACACAGGCCCTGACGGCCCCGCAATGCGGCTATGTACAGGCGGTGGACATGGCCGCGATTGTGCAGGCCATGCAGGCCCATCATCTGGAGGCCGTCTATCTCTGCGCCAGACCGGGCAGGCTGGTCGATCCCAACGTGCCGTTGCTGTATTTGCGCCCATCACCCCAAGCCGCAGCAGACGAAACCGATGGCGAGGCATCCCGCCAGGCTCTGGAAACCGCACTGCGTGCGGCCTTCTCGATTGGCACCAGCCGCAGTTTCGACTTCGACCCCCGCTTCGGCATGATCGTCATGTCGGAAGTCGCCTCCAAGGCCCTTTCTTCGGCCATCAACGACTCTGGCACCGTGATCGACCTGATTGGCCGTGCGGTGCGGGTCTTTCGCATCTGGGTGGATTACCCTGCCGAAAAAGCCGAGCTTCGCTACGAGCACATCTGGGTTCCACCCCTGCCCCTAAGCGACTACTTCGACGACTTCTTCCCCGTGGTCTCACGCGACGGCGCAGGACTGGCCGAAGTGGGCGTGCGCCTGCAAAAAGCCCTGCTGGCACTGGCCCGCACCGGCGACCCCGAAATGATCCGGCTGGCACAACGCCATGCGCAACACGCACTGCAACATGCAGAAAAGGCCCTGCCCTTCGATTTTGAACTGGAGCCGATTCGAGCCATTCATGCACAAATCCAGCAAATGGCCGCATCCAGCACACGCTGAAAAAGCACATGAAAAAAGGCATCTTTCGATGCCTTTTTGATAGAAGCCATGCCCTGCCGCAGCAGGGACACGCCACAGATTGACATCCTCCCCTGCCTAAAGTCGGGATTCCTACGGTGCTCACACCAGCACCTGGCTGGGTTGAGTCGCTTCGGCGGGTTCCTGCTTCACCGAGGCTGCGCGCCTTGCCTTTGCAGGCTTGGCATGACTTACGTCCTCTCCACAGGCTTTACATTCGGCATGCCCTGCCGTAGCCCTTGCGGGACATTCACATGACCGTCATTGAGAAGCCGACAGCATTCCCATGGTAGCCACCATGTCACTTTAACATAGGAACCCTGCGGGTTCCGCGCTTTCCTTCCCCGCCCTCAAGGACGGGGTTGGTCGCGCTTTCCGATCAGAGATTGACGGTTTCTGCAATCTTCTCGTACTGCTCGATCTGGTTGAAGTTGAGGTACTGGTAAATCTTGTCACCGTTTTCGTTGATGACACCGATGTCCGCCAGATATTCATCCTTGGAAGGAATGCGTCCCAGCTTGGAGCAGATGGCCGCCAGCTCGGCAGAACCGAGGTACACGTTGGTGTTCTTGCCCAGACGGTTGGGGAAGTTGCGGGTAGAGGTGGACATCACCGTCGCGCCTTCCTTCACCTGTGCCTGGTTGCCCATGCACAGCGAGCAGCCCGGCATTTCGGTGCGCGCACCGGCTGTACCGAAAATACCGTAGTGGCCCTCCTCGGTCAGCTTCTGGGCATCCATCTTGGTGGGAGGTGCCAGCCAGAGCTTGACGGGAATGTCACGCTTGCCTTCGAGCAGCTTGGATGCCGCACGGAAGTGGCCGATGTTGGTCATGCAGGAACCAATGAACACTTCGTCGATGGCCGCACCCGACACTTCGGACAGGGTCTTGGCATCGTCCGGGTCGTTCGGGCAGCAGACGATCGGCTCGGTGATTTCGTTCATGTCGATCTCGATCACCGCTGCGTATTCGGCATCGGCATCGGCTTCGAGCAACTGGGGGTCTTCCAGCCACTTTTCCATGGCCTTGATGCGGCGCGCAATGGTGCGTGCATCCTGGTAGCCATTGGCGATCATGTTCTTGAGCAACACGATGTTGGACTGGAGGTACTCGATCACCGGCTCCTTGTTGAGCTTGATCGTGCAGCCCGCAGCCGAGCGTTCGGCCGATGCGTCGGACAGCTCGAATGCCTGTTCCACCTTCAGGTCTGGCAGACCCTCGATTTCCAGCACGCGGCCGGAGAAGATGTTTTTCTTGCCCTTTTTCTCGACGGTCAGCAGACCTTCACGGATGGCGTACAGCGGAATGGCATGTACCAGATCGCGCAGGGTCACGCCGGGTTGCAGTGTGCCGGTAAAGCGCACCAGCACCGATTCGGGCATGTCCAGCGGCATGACACCGGTAGCAGCCGCAAACGCCACCAGACCGGAACCGGCCGGGAAGCTGACACCCACCGGGAAGCGGGTGTGGGAATCGCCACCTGTGCCCACGGTATCGGGCAGCAGCATGCGGTTGAGCCAGGAGTGAATCACGCCGTCGCCAGGACGCAGGGCAATGCCGCCGCGTGTGCTGATGAAGTCGGGCAGTTCGTGATGGGTTTTCACGTCCACAGGCTTGGGATAGGCAGCCGTGTGACAGAAAGACTGCATCACCAGATCGGCCGAGAAGCCCAGGCAGGCGAGGTCTTTCAGCTCGTCGCGGGTCATCGGGCCGGTGGTGTCCTGGGAGCCGACCGAAGTCATGCGTGGCTCGCAGTAGGTGCCGGGCAGAATGCCCTGACCTTCTGGCAGACCGCAGGCACGACCGACCATCTTCTGCACCAGTGTGAAGCCCTTGGCCTTGGCTTCGGGCACCTTGGGCAGGCGAAACAGTGTGGAAGGCGGCAGGCCCAGTGCCTCGCGGGCCTTGGCGGTCAGGCCACGACCGATGATGAGCGGAATGCGGCCACCGGCGCGCACTTCGTCGAACAGCACATCGCTCTTGACCTGAAACTCGGCGATCACCTGGCCATCCTTGAGGGCCTTGCCTTCGTAGGGGCGCAACTCGATGACATCCCCCATGTTCATCTGGTTCACGTCCAGCTCGATAGGCAGCGAACCGGCATCTTCCATGGTGTTGTAGAAGATGGGCGCAATCTTGCTGCCCAGACAGATACCGCCGGATTTCTTGTTGGGAATGAACGGAATGTCATCGCCAGTCCACCACAGCACGCTGTTGGTAGCAGACTTGCGCGACGAACCCGTTCCCACCACATCACCCACATAGGCCACCGGCAGCCCCTTGGCTACCAGCTCCTGCAGGAAGGCCACGGGGCCGCGCTTGCCGTCTTCTTCCGGCACGAATGCAGCATCTTCCCGCTTGTTCTTCAGCATGGCCAGCGCGTGCAACGGAATGTCCGGGCGGCTCCAGGCATCGGGAGCAGGCGACAGATCGTCGGTATTGGTTTCGCCGGGAACCTTGAACACCGTGAAGGTGATGCTCTCGGGCACTTCGGGGTGGCTGGTGAACCATTCGGCATCGGCCCAGCTTTGCAGCACAGCCTTGGCATTGGCGTTGCCTTTTTCGGCTTTTTCCTGCACATCGTGGAACTGGTCGAACATCAGCAGGGTTTTCTTCAGACCCGCAGCGGCAATCTCGCCCACCAGCGGATCGTCCAGCAGATCGATCAGCGGCGTGAGGTTGTAGCCCCCCAGCATGGTTCCCAGCAGTTCGGTGGCGCGTTCGCGGCTGATGAAATCATTCTTCTCGGTGCCATGTGCCACGGCAGCCAGATAGGAAGCCTTGACGCGTGCGGCATCGTCCACCCCGGCAGGCACACGGTTGGTCAGCAGCTCGGCCAGAAATTCACCCTCGCCCTCGGGCGGGTTCTTGAGCAGTTCGATGACATCCGCCGTCTGCTTGGCCGTCAGGGGCAGAGGGGGAATGCCAAGTGCAGCGCGTTCTGCAACGTGTTGTCGGTATTCTTGAAGCATGGGGTTCTCCGAGGGGTTGGTTTATATGAGAGTGAATGTTATTTTTTGGCTGCGACGGCTTTTTTTGCAACGGGTGCAGGAGGTGCAGGGGGTTCAACCGTCAAACCCAGTTCCTCCGCTCGTGCCAGTTGCCGAGGACTGACGCAGGCATCGGCCAGGCGGGTTCCGGCCACCTGGTTCATCAGCATGGACTTGGTGGCCACCTGAAGCCAGACGATGCCACCGGCCTCGTCTTCCAGACGAATCGCACCGGATTTGGTGGTCACCGGCTTCATGCGATGGCTGAAACCCTTGCCCTCCACCCGGAACAGCCGGGGATCCACAGGATCGGCACTGACATTGACATGGATGTTGTTGTTGCAGGGGAAGTTGCCCAACTGCACCTGGCTGACAAGGTACTCCTCGGCACTGAGGCGTTCCACCCTGGCCGTGGCCACCACAACTTCGTCAGCCGGCGGTACCACCGCCACAGGAGCGACCGTCTCCGGCGATGCTGGCAAAACCTCCGTGGCCTGCGATCCGGTGGCCGACACGGCACTGACATCCGGCACGGCAGTGGCCGTAGGAGCCGAAGGCTTACCCAGACCGAACAGATGCGACTGATTGCACGCCACCAGAAGCGGGGCTGCCAGCAAAGAACTGAGCCAAACTGCATACCGCATTGAAAACTCCTGCAAAACAACCCGATGAACCGCCTTGGCGGTCATTTCATTTTCACTTTGTGAGCCACTGCACCGGTGTACTCACTGCACACTGCCCGCCAGCCATTGCTGCGCCACGGGCGGCAAACTCTGGCCCGTGCGTTGGGCACGCTCCAGAATCTGCCAGTAATATCGGTAGCTGGCCCGGTCATGCAGCACACCCTTGAAGCTGATGGGTGCCCACTGCGCCGCCTGCGCCGCCTCCACAATGGCCAGAGCCGTATCGATAGCGGCCCGGTCGGGACTGAAGGCCTTCAGAATCGGGCGTATCTGCGACGGGTGAATGCTCCACATGCGGGAGTAGGCCAACTCGCTGGCCGCACGGTGGGCGGCCTGTTCGATGCGCTGGGCATCGGTGAATTCGGTCACCACGCAGTGGGATGGGGTCTTGCCCTGCGCGTGGCAGGCCGCCGCCATCTCCAGCTTGGCACGCACCACCATCGGATGGCTGAACTGTCCCTGGGCACTCATGCCATCCTCGCCAATGGCTCCGCCATGTGCAGAGACGAAATCCATCAATCCGAAACTCAACGACTGAATCCTGGGATGCGCCGCAATCTCGAAGGCATTGCGCACCGCCAGCGGCGACTCGATCAGCGCATGCACCGGAACATCGCCCGCTCCGGCGGCATCAAGTGCCTGCACCGCACGGTTCACATCGTCCAGCGTATCCACCTTGGGAATCATGACGTGGCAAAGCCGCCCCGCCGCCTTGCCGATGACGATCTGCACATCCGACAGAAACGACGGATGATCGACCGCATGAAAGCGCGCTGCCACCCGCATTCCGGGTGCAGCCGCTTGTGCCAGTTCGGCGACCAGATGGGCGTGTTCTTCTTCACCACCCACCGGGGCACCGTCTTCGCAATCGAGCGTGACATCGAACACGCAGACACCGCCGAACTCCTGTGCCAGTTCCTGCTGCAACTGAAGGCTTTTCTGCATGCGCACCGCCACACCGCTGTAATGGTCGCAAATAGGCAACGCCACTTGGCTGGCCTGCGCGCCCAACAGCACGGTGCGGGCATTGGTGAAGGTGCTGTTACCCATGCAAAAAACCTTTTTCAGATCGCCAACAGAATCAGGAAACCCAAGTCAAACCGGTGTCACGCATTCAGCGTCTGGCTCAAAGCAGGTGCTTGACAGCGTCCTGCTCACTTTGCAGTTCGGCCAATGTCTTGTCAATGCGTTCCTGACTGAAAGCGTCAATCTCCAGACCTTCGATGATCTTGTACTGGCCGTTTTCGGTCGTGACGGGGAAGCCAAAGATCACGTCCTTGGGAATGCCGTATTCGCCGTTGGAAGGCACACCCATCGTGACCCACTGGCCATTGCTGCCCAGTGCCCAGTCGCGGATGTGGTCGATGGCGGCATTCGCTGCCGATGCGGCGGAAGACAGGCCACGCGCATCAATGATGGCTGCGCCACGCTTGCCCACGGTGGGCAGGAATACTTCCGCGTTCCAGACCTGGTCGTTGATGGCATCCTTCACGCTCTTGCCGCCGATGCTGGCAAAGCGATAGTCGGCATACATGGTGGGAGAGTGGTTGCCCCAGACGGTGAGTTTTTCGATTTCACCCACTTTGCCACCGGTCTTGGCAGCGATCTGGCTGGCAGCGCGGTTGTGATCCAGGCGCAGCATGGCGGTGAAGTTTTCGCGCGGCAGGTCTGGCGCGCTCTTCATGGCAATGTAGGCGTTGGTGTTGGCAGGGTTGCCGACCACCAGCACCTTCACGTCGCGGCTGGCCACTTCGTTCAGTGCTTTGCCCTGTGCGGTGAAGATCTGGGCGTTGGCGGCCAGCAGATCGGCACGCTCCATGCCTGGGCCGCGCGGACGTGCGCCCACCAGCAGGGCGTAGTCGGCATCCTTGAAGGCCACCAGCGGATCGCCGGTAGGAATGATGGCTTCCACCAGCGGGAATGCACAGTCTTCCAGTTCCATGATGACACCCTGGAGTGCCTTCTGTGCCTTCTCGTCGGGAATTTCCAGCAATTGCAGGATCACGGGCTGGTCTTTGCCCAGCATTTCACCCGATGCGATGCGGAACAGCAGGGCGTAACCAATTTGGCCGGCTGCACCAGTGACGGCAACGCGGACAGCTTTCTTGCTCATATCAAAACTCCAAGGTGGTCTCATCGAAAAATACCCGCTGCAAGCACCATCGCTGCAACCGGCGGAAAGGCCTTTTCACAGACTGCGGCAGACTTGCAGCCATCGACTCGCACCCAGCCAACGCCTGCCGACGATGGCAGTATGGCTGTGGCTGCCCTCAAAAGAACAGCCCTATATCCATGCGTTTCTGTCCCTGTGAAACGCCCGCTAGTTTAACGCGGTTCCTTTGCCAGCGTCAATTATTCTTATGTCTTATATAAGATATATTTTGCTAAAATGTCTGCATCAGGGCACAGTACGGTATGGGTGGGTTTTCCACATGTCTCCTGCCATCGCCTCGCTTCCCGAGATTGGGCTCTCAGGCCATATTTGCAAAAAGCCTGGGCAGCATACTGCCCACCCCGATTCTTTGCGGCGATGGCGGGAAAGTACATCCGGCCAAACCCCTCCTGCAAAATCTGCCGGGCCGCTTCAGCATGAAACCTGAAACGACCGGGCAGATTTCCATTCACTTCTGTTCACGATTTTTTCATAGGGTACGCATGACCAGCAGCTCCCAGGCTCCAGCGGACATTCCGCAGGATTCCCCATTTCAGGACGCCGCTTCCGAGGCTGCGTCAGCGACACCTGCTGCCACACCGGCATTCAGTCCCCTGTACCGGCAAATCAAGAACTTGCTGCTGGCTCGCCTGCATTCCGGCGAGTGGAAACCCGGCGAATCAATCCCCAGCGAGATTGATCTGGCCGCGCAATTCCGTGTCAGCCAGGGTACGGTACGCAAGGCGATTGACGAACTGGCGGCTGAAAACCTGCTGATGCGCCGACAGGGCAAGGGCACGTTCGTGACCACCCACACCGAACGCCAGGTGCAATACCGCTTCCTGAAACTGCTTCCCGATCACGACAGTCCGAATGACGAAGGTCGGGCACAGCGGCAGATTCTGGAATTCCGGCGCATGCGCGCCACACCCCAGCAGGCACAGGCACTGCAATTGCCACCCGATGCCCCGCTGATTCATATCCGGCGGGTTCTGTCCTTTCAGGGCGTGCCCACCATTCTGGAAGACATCTGGCTGCCCGCCCACGTCCTCAAAGGCATCAACGAAGACATCGTGACCGGCTACCAGGGGCCGACCTATGCCTTGCTGGAGGAAGAATTCGGGGTGCACATGGTGCGCGCCGAAGAAAAACTCAAGGCGGTGCTGCCCGATGCCGAAGCCATGCGCATCCTGGACATTCCGGCCCACACTGCCCTGCTGCATGTGCAGCGGCTGGCCTTCACCTACCACGATACCCCGATGGAGTTGCGCAGCGGCCTGTACCGCACAGACACCCACCACTATCACAACGAACTGGGCTGAGGCCAACGAGTCTCCAGCCCGCAATCTTGACTTTTTTACTTGTCGCACGAGGGCAGCAATCCATAGTGGTTTTCCCTAGTTTCATGGAATACCCGAAAAACCACGGAACTACCGTGAAACCACTCTGGATGAATATGGGATTGGTGCGAAAAAACACCCGGAATTGCCAGATTTTGCACGCCATCGCCCCAGATGTTGAGCGAATTTATGCGACGTTCTCACGGCAACTTCTCGCAAGGCGCGGCACATTGGCCTAAAATTCGCATGATTTGCAAGTCGTCCCCATCCCAAGAAAGCCCCTGCCATGAATGAAATAGCAAAAAAAAGGCCAGAATTTCGCAACCTGAACATCTTCAATGATGTACGCACCTACCGCCTGCCGCCTGCGGGGGTGCTGTCGATTCTGCACCGTGTCAGCGGCATGTTGATGTTTGTGCTTTTGCCTTTCTTTTTCTGGATGTTCGATCTCTCGCTGGCATCGGCAGAGAGTTTTAACCGATTGGCCAGCGTATTTTCAGCTGGACTGGGTTTCGTTCCGGGCTGGTTCTTCAAGCTGGTAGTGCTGGCACTGATGTGGGCGTACATACACCACCTGTGCGCAGGCGTGCGTCACTTGTTGATGGATGTGAACCACCACCTCGTGGACAAGCATTTTGGCCACAAGTCAGCCCTTGCTTCTTTTGCCGTCAGCATTTCCCTGACCGTGGTTCTGGCCGCCAAGCTGTTTGGCCTGTACTGAACCCCCACACGCGCATAGCAAAAAGGAGAATCTCACGATGTCGGTCAATTACGGTTCCAAGCGTACAGTTGTCGGTGCCCACTACGGTATACGCGACTGGTTGGTGCAGCGCATCACAGCCGTGCTGATGGTGCTCTTCACCATCGCCCTGCTGGCACAAATCATTTTTTCTTCCGGTCCAGTCGATTACGCGCTGTGGCAAGGCATCTTCAGTGCCCAATGGATGAAGTTGCTCACTTTTGTGGTGGTCATTGCACTGCTCTGGCACGTCTGGATCGGCGTGCGCGATGTCTGGATGGACTACGTTCAGCCGGTGGGACTGAAGCTGCTGCTGGATGTCTTCACACTCGTATGGCTGATCGGCTGTGCCGGTTGGGCTTTCCAGGTTCTCTGGAGCATCTGATCCCTGCGCCCTCCGCGACGCGCCCCACCTTGAGAATCGAGCAAAAAAATGAGTTATACCAAAGCCAATACCATCACCCGCAAGTTTGACGTCGTCATCATTGGCGCGGGTGGATCGGGCATGCGCGCTGCACTGGAACTCTCCCGTGCCGGCCTGAGCGTGGCCTCCCTCTCCAAAGTCTTCCCTACCCGCTCCCACACCGTAGCGGCACAGGGCGGTGTCAGTGCCTCGCTGGGCAATATGTCCGAGGACAACTGGCACTACCACTTCTACGACACCATCAAAGGCTCCGACTGGCTGGGCGACCAGGATGCCATCGAGTTCATGTGCCGCGAAGCCCCCAAGGTCGTGGTGGAACTGGAACACTTCGGGATGCCTTTTGACCGCAACCCCGATGGCACCATTTACCAGCGTCCGTTTGGTGGCCACACTGCCAACTATGGCGAAAAACCCGTGCAACGTGCCTGCGCTGCGGCCGACCGTACCGGCCACGCCATGCTGCACACGCTCTACCAGCAGAACGTCAAGGAAAAGACCAACTTCTTCGTGGAGTGGATGGCCCTGGATCTGATCCGTGACGAAGACGGCGACGTGGTGGGGGTCACAGCACTGGAACTGGAAACCGGCGATCTGTACATCCTGCAAGCCAAGGCCGTGCTGCTGGCCACCGGCGGTGCCGGTCGCATCTTTGCAGCCTCCACCAACGCCTTCATCAACACCGGCGATGGCCTGGGCATGGCAGCCCGTGCCGGCATTCCGCTGCAAGACATGGAGTTCTGGCAGTTCCACCCCACGGGCGTGGCCGGTGCTGGTGTGCTGCTGACCGAAGGCTGTCGGGGCGAGGGTGCCGTGCTCATCAACAGCGAGGGCGAACGTTTCATGGAACGCTACGCTCCCACGCTGAAGGACCTGGCACCACGCGATTTCGTTTCGCGCTCCATGGACCAGGAAATCAAGGAAGGCCGTGGCTGTGGCCCCAACAAGGACTATGTGTACATGAAGCTCGACCACCTGGGGGCCGACACCATTCACAAACGCCTGCCTTCCGTGTACGAAATCGGCGTGAATTTCGCCAACGTGGACATCACCAAGGAAATGATCCCGGTGGTTCCCACCATCCACTACCAGATGGGCGGCATTCCCACCAATATCAACGGCCAGGTCGTCATCAAGAAAAGCGAAGCCGACTACAAGGTTCCCGTGCAGGGTCTCTACGCTGTCGGCGAATGCGCCGCTGTCAGTGTGCATGGAGCCAACCGCCTGGGAACCAACTCCCTGCTGGATCTGCTGGTCTTCGGCAAGTCGGCAGGCAAGCACATCGTGCAGACCGTCAGGAACCAGGCCGAGCACAAGCCCCTTCCTGCCGATGCCGCAGGTCGCACGCTGGCACGCCTGGGTCGCTTGCAGGAATCCAAGTCGGGCGAATACTCGCAGGATATTGCGCAGCAAATCCGCACGTCCATGCAGCAGCACGCAGCCGTGTTCCGCACCCAGGCCAGCATGGACGAAGGCGTACTCAAGATCAACGCCATCCGCGAAAAAGTCGGCTCCGTGACCCTGAAGGACAAGTCCAAAGTCTGGAACACCGCCCGCATGGAAGCCCTGGAGGTGGACAACCTGATCGAAGTCGCACAGGCCACCATGACTTCGGCCGCAGCCCGCCAGGAATGCCGTGGCGCACACACCGTGTACGACTATGAGCACCCCGCCGACCACCACGAATTCCCGCTGGGTCGCAATGACAAGGAATGGCTCAAGCACACGCTGTGGTACAGCCAGGGCAACCGCCTGGACTACAAGCCCGTCAATCTCAAGCCCCTGACGGTTGATACCATTCCGCCGAAGGTTCGTACCTTCTGATCTGGAACCGTGCCTCACGAAAGAAAAATTCCATCATGACAAAGCGTACCTTCAAAATCTACCGCTACGATCCTGACAAGGACAGCAAGCCCTACATGCAAACCGTCGAGCTGGAGCTGGACGGACACGAGCGCATGCTGCTGGATGCACTGGTCAAGCTCAAGGCGCAAGACCCTTCCATCGCTTTCCGCCGCTCCTGTCGCGAAGGTGTGTGTGGCTCCGATGCCATGAACATCAACGGCAAGAACGGTCTGGCCTGCCTGACCAACATGAAGAGCCTCAAGGGCGACATCGTGCTCAAGCCCCTGCCCGGCCTGCCGGTCATCCGCGACCTGATCGTGGACATGACCCAGTTCTTCAAGCAGTACCATTCGGTCAAGCCCTACCTCATCAGCGAACACCTGCCGCCCGAGCGCGAGCGTCTGCAATCGCCCGAGGAGCGCGAAGAACTCAACGGCCTGTACGAGTGCATTCTGTGCGCCAGCTGCTCCACCAGCTGCCCCAGCTTCTGGTGGAACCCCGACAAGTTCGTCGGGCCTGCCGGTCTGCTGCAAGCCTACCGTTTCATTGCGGACAGCCGCGACGATGCCACCGGCCAGCGTCTGGACAACCTGGAAGACCCCTACCGCCTGTTCCGCTGCCACACCATCATGAACTGCGTGGATGTCTGCCCGAAAGGACTGAACCCCACCCGTGCCATCGGCAAGATCAAGGAATTGATGGTGCGCCGCACCGTCTGACAACGGCGGTCGGTCACATTACCCCCACCTTGCCCCCATTCACACTTGACCCCATTTTCGATGAACGGTTTCACCCCCTCCCAGACCTGCCCAGCACCGCTGCTGGACGAAAAATCCCTGCATATGCTCCACTGGCGCAGCCGCAGGGGACTGCTGGAGAATGATCTGTTCATCGAGAAATTCTTTGAGCGATATGGTCACAGCCTCACCACAAGTGATGCTGATGCCATGACAGCACTGATGAATCTGGCAGACAACGACTTGCTTGACCTGGTGCTGCGTCGTACAGAACTACAAGAGGCGATGCAAACGCCCGCAATCCAGAAAGTGCTCGAGATGCTGCGTGAAAGTCGCCCCCAGTCATGAAGGGCTTTCGTTCACTCCCCACTGGCAGCATCAAAAAGGACACCAGCCATCAATACTCATGTCATATCCAGTGACAGATACAAGGAAGGATCGTATGAAGCTCTCAGACAACAAAGCCACTCTCTCGTTCAGCAACGGAGATGCCAGTGTGGATTTGCCCATTTATCAGGGCACGGTTGGCCCGGATGTGATCGACATTCGCAAGCTCTATGGACAGACCGGCAAGTTCACCTATGACCCCGGCTTTCTCTCCACCGCCTCCTGCCAGTCGTCCATCACCTACATCGACGGCGACAAGGGCGAGTTGCTGTACCGTGGCTATCCCATCGAGCAACTCGCAGTGAACTGCGACTACCTCGAAGTCTGTTACCTGCTGCTCTACGGAGAGCTGCCCAACGCCGAACAGAAGGCTGCTTTCGACAATCGTGTGACCAGCCACACCATGATCAACGAGCAGATGCAGTTCTTCCTGCGTGGTTTCCGCCGCGATGCCCACCCGATGGCCATCCTGACGGGCCTGGTGGGCGGTCTCTCGGCCTTCTACCATGACAGCACCGACATCAACAACCCGGAACACCGCGATGTCGCCGCCATCCGTCTGATCGCCAAGCTGCCCACTCTGGTGGCCGTGGCCTACAAATACGGCATCGGCGCGCCCTACATGTACCCGCAGAACAATCTGAGCTATGCCGGTAACTTCCTGCGCATGATGTTCGGCAACCCCTGCGAGGATTACAAGGTCAATCCGGTGCTGGAACGCGCCATGGATCGCATCTTCATCCTGCACGCCGACCACGAGCAAAATGCCTCCACGTCCACCGTGCGCCTGTGCGGCTCTTCCGGCACCAACCCGTTCGCCGCCATTGCTGCTGGCGTGGCCTGCCTGTGGGGCCCGTCCCACGGTGGTGCAAACGAAGCCTGCCTGAACATGCTGGAGCACATTCAGGCCAATGGCGGCATTGCCAAGGCTGGCGAGTTCATGAAACAGGTCAAGGACAAGAACTCCGGCGTGAAGCTGATGGGTTTTGGCCACCGCGTGTACAAGAACTACGACCCGCGTGCCAAGCTGATGCAGGAAACCTGCAACGAAGTGCTGGCTGAACTGGGCCTGGAAAAAGACCCACTGTTCGCACTGGCCAAGCAACTGGAAAAGATCGCCCTGGAAGACGACTACTTCGTGCAGCGCAAACTGTACCCGAACGTCGATTTCTACTCCGGCATCGTGCAGCGTGCCATCGGCATTCCGGTCAATCTGTTCACCGGCATCTTCACACTGGCCCGCACCGTCGGCTGGATTGCCCAGTTGAACGAGATGATCTCCGATCCCGAGTACAAGATCGGCCGTCCACGCCAGTTGTTCACCGGCCACGCCACCCGCAATGTCCAGCCGATCGACCAGCGTTGAACCCATTTGAGGCCCCAGGCCAGCGGTCGTTCTGGATGACCGTCTGAATGTGGCCTCACTCTTCCAAGCCCCTGGTGCTTTCATGCCCCCGGGGCTTTTTCATGAACCACTCCCCCATTGAGCGATACAGAGGCCAAACAAAAAGCACCCGAAGGTGCTTTGTACGCTTTGTTTTCCTGCCGCATCAAGACGACGATGGAGGGGAATTGCGACCCGGCAGATGGCGGAAAATGATACGTCCCTTGGAGAGATCGTATGGCGACATCTCCAATGTGACCTTGTCACCAGCCAGAATGCGGATGTGGTGCTTGCGCATCTTGCCACCCGTGTAGGCGATCAACTGGTGCCCATTGTCCAGCGTGACGCGGAAACGGGAATCGGGCAGAACTTCCGTCACTGCCCCCTGCATTTCAATCAATTCTTCTTTGGCCATAAAGGAATGTGCAACCGGCAACGGATGGCACCAAGAACGGCATTTCCACCACTCGCTCCCGACTTTTGCTGAAAAAATAAGCGCGCATTATAGCTTTATACGCACCGACCACGCCAGCGTTATCGGCAGGCGATCATGTGGCCACTGTCGCGCGGATGCTGCACCCAAGCACTGGCATCGGCGCGGTGGCGTTTGCGCCTGATCGCCTGAACTGGCTGCATGTGGTATGGGATGCCAAGTCCATGCAGCCACATTCCTCTGGCAAGGGAATATCAGCCCCTGGTTTTCTTCGTCTGGGCGGTCGGCAGGGCCTGGGTGAAGAAGGATTGCCAGTATTGCTGCAATGCCGCCGGGTTGTTCAGTTCGCCGAACTTGTCGGTCACGGCCTTGACAGAATCGGTCTGCCAGCCTTCCAGAGCCTTCTGGATGCCGGTGTTGAAGTCGGGCTGCTGCTGGGCCAGTTCCTGCACAGCGGTCTGCCAGGCACTGACCTGGTGGATATAGGCGCGCCATGCGGCCTGCTGGGGCAGGCTGGCCAAGGCCGCCCAGTTCTGTTCCTGCACCAGTTGCTGCAATTCGGCATTGGTCTGGGCCAGATCGGCGTTGGCAGTCTTGATGACCTCGTCCAGCCATTGCTGGCTTCCGGTTTGCAGGTCTTTGGTGGTTTTGGCCCAGAGTTCGAGGCTGGATTTGTAAAAGTCAAATGGGGCAGTCATGGTGTCTCCTTGAATCAAAAAACAATGAGGTGGTCCCGAATCGCTGAAGCGCACTGCCGGGACCTGGCAGTTGGCCCCGTCAGGGGCCGAGGCTCCACAGAATGCTGCTTTTCAGGGCCATCCCATGCCGCCATACCAGAGGAACACAGGGCGGCTGCATCCGCCCGATATTCCCGCAAAACGGACTTGTCCGTTTCACTTCTCCAGTATATACACACCCGGGGCATCGCCGAGCACCGGATAGCCGGTTTCGGCTGCACCCAGGGTCGGTGGGTCGGTCGGTTCGCCTGAACGGGCATCGAGCCATGCCAGCCATTGCGTCCACCACGAGCCTTCCTGTTCGGGCACTGTGGTCTGCCATTCCTGGGGCGAGCGGTAGAGGCCGCCTGCCTCGCGGGTCTGGATCTGGTACTTGCGGCGTGGATGTCCCGGTTCGCTGACAATGCCTGCATTATGCCCACCGCTGGCAAGCACAAAGGTAATTTCGGTGGCAGTGAGGTAATGGAGTTTGTACACCGAACGCCAGGGCGCGACGTGGTCGGCAACCGTTCCGACATTGAAAACCGGCAGCTTCAGATCGCTGAGGGCAATGGGACGATCTCCAACGAGGTAGCGGCCGCTGCTGAGGTCGTTGTTCAGGAACAGGCGGCGCAGGTATTGCGAGTGCATGGTGGCAGGCATGCGCGTGGCATCGGCGTTCCATGCCATCAGGTCGTTCATTTCGTAGCGTTCACCCAGCAGGTATTCCTTGACCATGCGCGACCAGATCATGTCGTAGGAGCGCAGCATCTGGAATGCGCCTGCCATCTGGTCGGAACGCAGGTAGCCGGTGCGCTGCATTTGCGCCTCCAGCAGGCTGACCTGGCTTTCGTCGATGAACAGGGCCAGTTCGCCGGGTTCGGAAAAATCGGTCTGCGCCGTGAACAGCGACATGCTGGCCAGACGCGGATTGGCATCGCGTGCCAGTGCCGCTGCACCAATGGCCAGCAGCGTGCCACCCAGGCAGTAGCCGGTGGCATGAACCTTCTGCCCCGGCACGATGGCATCAATGGCATCGAGCGCGGCAAACAGGCCCTGTTGCAGGTAATCGTCCATGCTCAGATCGCGTTCGGCATCGCCCGGATTCTTCCAGGAGATGCAGAACACCGTATAGCCTTGGCTGACCAGATAGCCGATCAGCGAATTGTGCGGCGAAAGATCAAGAATGTAGTATTTCATGATCCATGCCGGGGTGATGAGCACCGGCTCGGGGCGTACCTTCCCGGTAGTGGGCGTGTACTGGATCAGCTCCATGACGCGGTTGCGCAGCACCACCTTGCCGGGGGTGGTGGCGACGTTTTCACCCACGACGAACTTTTCACTGCCCGCTGGCGGCAACTGGTTGATCTGGCGGGTGGCAGCATCGATCCAGTTCACCAGTCCGCGCCCGAGGTTGACCCCGCCTTCTTCGCTGGTGCGCTGGAGCACTACGGGATTGGTCCAGGCATAGTTGCCCGGCGAGAAGATTTGCAGCCACTGGCTGGCACCGAAGGCCACCACGTTCTGGTGGTGCGGCTCCACCCCCCAGGTGTGGGTAGTGGCTTCCTGCCACCAGTTCTGTGCCATCAGGTAAGACTGCTGCAAGGCATTGAACGGCCACTGCCGCCATGCCTCCTCCTTGAAGAGCTTGCTGACCAGCGGTGGCTCCAGTGCCGTACGCTGCTCTTTTTCTTCCCGCCAGTAGCGTTGCAGATAGCCCGACAACTCTTCCGACTGCTCCACAGCCATGCGCAGCAATTCCAGTTGCTTGCCGGGAGAAACGGCCAGATGGGAGGCCCAGTCCAGCCAGGCCAGCACCACCGATTGTGGCGACAGCACCGCATGCAGCTTGGCCCACAGGGCATGGGCCTGGGCATCCAGTTGCTCGGTTGCACTGTATGGGCGGCCCATTGAAGAGGCTGTTGATTCAATAGCTTGTTGTTTTGGCATATTCAAGGTTTCGGAAGTTCATGGCCTGGCAGATGCACCAGTTTTCAGAAAAAGACGACTGATTCCTATCCACCACATAGCACTCTACCCCAATCCGTAAAAACTCATATTCCTGTGCGCAGTTGCTGGATCTGCGCCCGGACATCCTCGGCATCCAAAGGCTGTGGCACATGCTCCAGATAGGATTGAAAGTCCGCCAGGGCCGCTTCGGTATGGTGCAGATCGACATGCACCCAGCCACGGTCGCGCACCTCGTTCCATGCCTGGGGCAACAGAATCACCAGACGATTCTGCACCGCCAGCAGGCGCGGCAGGTCTTGCTGGAGGCGGTAGATTTCCTTGAGGTTGCGCAGCATGCGTGCGATGGTTTCCCTGGGCGAGGCACTTTGCAGGAACATGGCCAATGGCACGGATTCTTCATTCAGGTGGCTCAGGCGTGGCAGCAGGTTTTGCAGTTGCACGGTCAGCTCCTCGCTGGAGAAGGAGCGGCCCGTGAGCGGGTCCAGCACCACCTGCCCTTGCGAGAGCAAGACCTTGAGCATGAAGTGCCCCGGAAATGCCACCCCATGCGCCTCCAGCCCAATGGAGCGGGCCAGCTCCAGCCACAGCACCCCCAGCGAGATGGGAATGCCCCGCCGGGTTTGCAGCACCAGATGCACGAAGCTGTTGTCGGGGTCGTAATAATCGTTGGCATTCACGCCGAACCCCAGCTCGCCATAGAACAGGCGGTTGAGCAGGTGAATGCGCTCCAGCATGGATGTTTGGCGACCACAGCGTTTCTGCAAGCGCATCTGCAAGGCATCCAGCAGCGCGAGGGTGTGCTGTAGGTCGAGTTGCGGATATTCGTCCTGCGCCAGGCTCAAGGCCACCTCCAGCAGCGGAAAGCCCTGGTCTGACTGTACCAGGGTGGCAAAATATTCCAGCGGGGTGGGGGCTTGCAGGTTCAACAGCACGTGGGCGACACTCTAGCGGTGGGATTCAATGGGACGGCGATGGATGCAGACAAGTGTAGCAGCCCCTTTTGCCCTGTGCAGACCTTCCCAAGCAGTTCAACGCCGCAGCAAGGCCCGCAAATCCAGACGCACCGCCCACAATGTGCCCAGATAGATCACACCCGAAGCCAGCAGGCACAGGCCCAGCCACAGCACCCGCAGCCACGGGCTGGCCTGCAAGGCCAGCCAGTCCTGCACCTGTGCTGCCCAGTACAGGAACGCGGCCAGCACGGCCAGGGCCACCAGCACCTGCACACCCAGCCGCCACCAGCCCGGCCGGGGCTGAAACACGCCGGAGCGCACCAGCCCCACCAGCAGCCACCCCGCATTGAGCAAGGCCCCCAGCCCGATGGACAGGGCCAGCCCGGTGTGGGCCAGCCACGGCACCAGTGCCACGTTCAACAGTTGCGTGAACACCAGTACCACAATTGCCACCTTCACCGGCGTGCGCATGTCCTGACGGGCATAGTAGCCAGGAGCCAGTACCTTGATGGCCACCAGCCCCAGCAACCCCGCGCCATAGCCGCGCAAGGCAGTGGCAATCTGCACTACATCATGGCCCTGCAACGCGCCATAGTGAAACAGCGTGGCCACCAGCGGCGTGGCAAACAGCACCAGCCCAACGGCACATGGCAAGGCCAGCACCACCACCATGCGCAAGCCCCAGTCCAGCATCCCGGAATACGCCTGCATATCGCCCGATGCCTGGGCCGCCGACAGCCGGGGCGTGAGCACCACCCCCAGAGCCACGCCCAGCAGTGCGGTAGGAAACTCCATCAGCCGGTCGGCATAGAACAGCCAGGTGACACTGCCCGCCTGCAACCAGGAGGCGATCTGGGTGTTAATCATCAGCGAAATCTGCGCCACGCCCACGCCCAGCAGGGCAGGCCCCATCAGCAGCAGAATGCGTCGCACCCCCGGATCGCGCCAGGCGCGGCGCAGACTGGCACTGCGCCAGCCCAGTTCCGGCAGCAAACCGACGCGCCGCAATGCCGGAACCTGAATGCCCAGTTGCAGCAAGCCGCCCAGCATCACCCCGGCGGCCATCGCATAGATCGGCTCGATGCCCTGCCTCTCGAACCACGGGGCCAGCAGCAGCGCGGCCGCAATCATGCTCAGGTTCAGCAGCACCGGCGTGGCCGCTGGCACGGCATAGCGTCGCCAGGTATTGAGAATGCCGGCCGACAGAGCCACCAGCGACATGCAGGCAATGTAGGGGAACATCCAGCGCGTCATGCGCGTGGCAGCCTCGAACGTGCCGGGGGTCTTGTCCAGCCCGCTGGCCAGCAGCCACACCAGCAACGGAGCCAGCAGCACGCCCAGCGCGCTGAACAACAGCAAGGCCCAGAACAATACGGTCGCCACCCGGTCGATCAGCAGCCGCGTGGCCACTTCGCCTTCTTTTTGCCGCGTGGCCGCCAGCACCGGCACGAACGCCTGGCTGAACGCGCCTTCGGCAAACAGGCGGCGAAACAGGTTGGGAATGCGAAAGGCCACGTTGAAGGCATCGGTCAGGGCATTCGCCCCGAACATCGTGGCCATCAGCAGGTCGCGCACCAGCCCAGTGATGCGCGAGAGCAGGGTCAGAACAGAAACGGTGGAGGCGGCTTTGAAGAGGGACACGATGAGCAAATCCAGTGGGGCAGAAGGCGCGTCATTATGCGCTTGGGAAGGTCGGCAAAACGCTTGCTATTGCGCGCTCCAGCGTGCATCCAGCAAAGTCGCCAGCCGCGCCGGTTGCAGGGAATACGCCTGCCACAGCAGCAGCAAGGCCACGGGCCGGGCAGGGCGCGCCTGCCAGCGCAACTGCGCATGCTCCCCCCGCACAAACGCCTGCCAGGTGCGGCAGGCGGCCAGTGCATCGGCCTGGGTCTGCCACAGCGGTGCCACCGTCGTGCAATTACGCAGCCAATCGGGCCAGTCTGCCGCTGTGGCAGCGTCTGATGTCTGCCACTGCGCCACCATGCCCCGGTCTTGCAAAGACCACTGCATGTCCGCCAGCGTCACCTGCCCCAGCACCAGCCAGAATGCCGCCGAATTCCAGAGATGCTCCCGTTCCTCGGCATCGGCCATGAGCCGGCTCCAGTCGAGTGTGCGCAAAAAGTCCTGGGCATTGCGCCAGTTCTGCCAGTGGGCACTGCCCTGCCACTCGAATGCCTGCGGCTGCTGAATGCGCCATTGCACCCCCAGTTGCTCTGCGCCTTCCGGGGGCTGCCGGTGTTCCAGGCCCACTTCCAGCGTCAGGGGCGGTAATGGGTTGCCCTGCCACGGCCCGTCCAGCCACGCCAGCGGACTGTGCCCATTCTGGCGCGACAATCCTTCCACGACCAGCCGCACGCGCGATGGCACTGCGCCATAGCGCAAACCGTGCAGATGCAAAGCATCGGCACGAAGGATCAGCCCCTTGTGCTCCAGCCGCACCCCCTGCATCGACACCCGCCCCCACAGCGTGGCGTGCAAACGCTGCCACTGCACCGCAGCGGGCATTCCCTGATCGTCCAGCCACTGCCCCAGCCACTGCTCCACCTGGCGGCTGAGCAGCACGTTGCCCCCCCACCACAGCACGGCCAATGCACACCCCAGCGCGGCCAGCCAGAACAGAATGCGCCGCCAGGGCATGGGCAATCGGGCTGAATCGTGGGGCATAGCGGGTGCGGGTGAATGAGACAAGGGTTTTAGAGCCTGTTCATGATCTCTGCACGATGCTGTTCAATCAAGAAAAGCACCCGTCATTCCCGCGAAAGCGGGAATCCAGTAGCAAGGTATCCCATGGAGAACCAAGGTGTTCTTTGGATACGTCGTTACTGGATTCCGGGTCAAGCTCGGAATGACGGTGCTGCGTGTACGGCATCGCCATGAAATCGTGAACATGTTCTTAAAGCATACGCGATTGCGCCACGGCCACGATACCCCAGCCCCGATTGCGGTTGATTCAACGAAAATTTCACAATCAATGGAAAATAATGACAATCATAATTTGTACCGTTTAATCATCTGCTTATACCACGCAGCCTCCCTGCACCATGGCCCTGCCCCGCATCTCCTCCTACCCACTGCCCACTCCCGCCGACCTGCCCACCGCCCGCAGCCCCTGGCAACTCCATGCCCGGCGTGCCGCCTTGTTGGTGCACGACATGCAGCAATACTTTCTGGCCCCCTACCCCGCCGATGCCGATCCCATTCGCAGCGTGCTGGCCCACATCGGCCAACTGGTGCAGCACTGCCGGGCACAGGGCATTCCAGTGTTCTACACCGCCCAACACGGCAACCAGCAGCGGTGCGACCGGGGATTGCAGGCCGAACTCTGGGGGCCGGGAATGCGGGCCACGCCGGAGCACGAAGCCATTGCCGCCAGCATCGGCCCCGCCGAAGGCGACTTCGTGCTGGTCAAGCACCGCTACAGCGCGTTCCAGCGCAGCAACCTGGAAACCCTGCTGAACGTGCGGGGCCGCGATCAGCTCATGGTCTGCGGTGTTTATGCCCATATTGGCGTAATGCTGACCGCCGCCGAAGCCTTTCAGCGCGACATCGAACCCTTCCTGATAGCCGATGCCGTGGCCGATTTCAGCGCAGAGCAACACCAGATGGCCCTGCAATGGGCCGCTGCCACCTGCGCCGTACCGCTGTGTACCCAGCAAGCGTTGCAGCAGCTGGAAACATCGGCCTGATTTTTTCTTCATTCTTTCCACTCCCATGCAACTGACCGGCTTTCACGACAAAATCGCCCTCGTCACCGGCGCGGCAGGCGGCATCGGCGCAGCCGTCGCCCGTCTGTTGGCGCAAGCGGGCACGCACGTCATCGCCACCGACCTGCACGCACCATGCTTTGCTCCTGCCGACCAGAACATTCAGGCCGAAACCCTGGATGTCAGCGATTCCGCCCAGGTGGACGCGCTGGTGGCACGCATCGAACGCGAGCGCGGCCCCATCGACATCGGCGTGAACGTCGCGGGTGTGCTCTCCACCACCACCGTCACCGACACCACCGATGCCGAATGGCGGCGGGTGTTTGCCGTCAATTGCGACGGTGTGTTCCACGTCTCGCGGGCACTGGCGCAGCACATGCAGCCCCGCAGGCGCGGGGCCATCGTCACCGTTGGCTCCAATGCCGCCGGCATTCCGCGCCACGCGATGGCCGCCTATGCCGCATCCAAGGCGGCGGCCACCCTGTTCACGCGCTGTCTGGGGCTGGAACTGGCCCCGCACGGCATCCGCTGCAACATCGTCGCGCCCGGCTCCACCCTCACCCCCATGCAGACCGGCATGTGGGCGGATGACAGTGGTGCGGCCCGCGTCATTGCCGGACTGCCCGAGCAATACAAGACCGGCATCCCGCTGCAAAAACTCGCCACCCCCGACGATGTCGCCTACGCCGTGCTGTTCCTGCTGTCCGAACAGGCCGGGCACATTGCCCTGAGCGATCTGTATGTCGATGGTGGAGCCACCCTGCGCGCCTGATTCCCACACACCGCCCATGCCCTCCACCGCCCCCTCATTCGCCCCCCGTGACGGCTTCGTGCTGCACAACGCACAGCACAGCCTCATCACGCACGGCGTGGCACGGCGGCTTTTCTGCGACAGTGCCGACGCGCTCGCCACCCAGGCCGCTTCGGTACTGCACGGCCTGTCCCAGCCTGTACCCGAGCACCCGCAAGCCCCCGGCCTGCTGGTCGGCGGCCTGCCGTTCCGGCGCGATGCCGCCTGCCACCTGTTCCAGCCCGCCCGGCAACTGACGCAAGCCCAGGCTCAGGCCCTGCTCACCCCAGGGTACGCCAACACCCCGGCCCAGGAAGGTCTGCAATGGCAGTTGCAGGCCCAGCCCAGCCGCACCGCCTACGCCCAAGCCGTGGCGCGCGCCGTGCAGCAACTCCACAGCCCGTCCAGCCCCGATACCACCTTACAGAAAGTGGTGCTGGCGCGCAGTCTGCTGGCCGAATCGAACCAGCCCATTGCCCTGCTGCCGCTGTTGCAGCGTCTGCGCCACGATGCCAGCAGCACCACCTACCTGCTGCCACTGCCCGTCGATGCCAACCACCCACCCGCCCACCTGATCGGCGCATCACCCGAACTGCTGCTCGCGCGCCACGGACGGCAGATTGCCTCGCACCCGTTGGCCGGTTCCGTGCGCCGCCACCCCGATGCCAGCACCGATGCCGCCCAGGTACAGGCCATGCAGGACTCGGCCAAAGAGCAACACGAACACCGGCTGGTGGTCGAAGCCATTGCCGATCTGCTGGCTCCGCTGTGCCGTCACCTGCATGTGCCCACCCAGCCCGGCCTGCACGCCACCGCCAGCATGTGGCATCTGGGCACCCGCATCGAAGGCGAACTGCGCGAGCCTGACGCACTCGATCGCAGCTCCAGCCTCGCACTGGCCGCCCTGCTGCACCCCACACCCGCCGTCTGTGGCACGCCCCGCGACCGGGCCTACCCGCTCATCGACACACTGGAGCCTGTGGCGCGTGGCTTCTTCACCGGAGCCGTGGGCTGGTGCGACTCACAGGGCAACGGCGCGTGGTATGTGGCCATCCGCTGCGCCCAGGTACAGGGGCACACCGCCCGCCTGTTTGCCGGTGCAGGCATCGTGGCCGATTCCATCCCCGCGCAGGAAGCGGCCGAAACCCGTGCAAAATTCAATGCCATGCTGCACAGCCTGGACTTGCAGCCCACCGTCGCCGCCCTGGAGCGCGACACCGACCTGTAACCCCTTCATCCGCATGACCGACACATCCCCCTCCCGCCTGCCCCTTGCGCAAATCTGGCCCGACGACATGGTGCAACGCTACCGCGCCGCCGGTTACTGGCGCGGCGAAACCTTCACCGGCTTTGTGCGCGACAACGCCCGCCGCTTTGCCGACAAGACCGCCATCGTCGGCCACACCGGCGGCGTGGTGCAACGCTGGAGCTACGCCCAGCTGTGGGACAAGGCCGAAACCATTGCCGCTGGCCTGCTCGCACTGGGCTTGCAGGCCGGTGATCGCGTGGTCGTGCAACTGGGCAACATCCCCGAGTTCTACAGCGTGGTCTTCGGCCTGTTCCGTGCCGGGCTGATTCCGGTCTATGCCCTGCCCGCGCACCGCATCACCGAAATCGCTCACTTCGCCCGCAAGGCGCAAGCCTGCGCCTATGTGGCCGCCCAGCACCATGAGAACTTCGACTACCGCACCCTGGCGCGCGAATTGCAGCACGAAGTCCCCACCGTGCAGCACACTATCATCGTCGGCGACGATGCCGCCGAATTCACCGCCCTGCACCACCTCCAGCCCGACCCGGCGCGCCTGCCCAGCCAGGATGCCGATCCGCAATCCGTCGCCTTCCTGCAAATCTCCGGCGGCAGCACCGGCCTGTCCAAGCTGATCCCGCGCACCCACGACGACTACATCTACAGCTTCCGCGCCAGCAACGACATCTGCGGTATCACACCCGAGAGCGTGTACATGGTGGCCCTGCCAGCCGCGCACAACTTCCCGATGAGTTCACCCGGCGCAATGGGCGCGTTCTACGCCGGGGCTACCGTGGTGCTGTCGCCCGCCCCCTCCCCCGATGCCGCCTTCCCGCTGATCGAACAGGAAAAAGTCACTGCGCTGGGGCTGGTGCCGCCGCTGGCCCTGCTGTGGGCGCAGGCCGCCGAAACCACCCCGCACGACCTCTCCAGCCTGCAAGTGCTGCAAGTGGGCGGGGCCAAGCTCACGCCCGAAGCGGCCCGGCGCGTCATTGCCGGGCTGGGCTGCACCCTCCAGCAAGTCTTCGGCATGGCCGAAGGGCTGGTGAACTACACGCGCCTGAACGACCCGCTGGAGACCATCATCCAGACCCAGGGCCGCCCCATCAGCCCTGCCGACGAAATCCTCGTGGTCGATGACCACGGCCACCCACTCGAATCAGGCGGCACCGGCTACCTGCTCACACGCGGCCCCTACACCATCCGCGCCTACCACAACGACCCCGCCGCCAACGCCCGCAGCTTCACCGAAGACGGCTTCTACCGCACCGGCGACGTGGTTACCCGCACCGCCGACGGCTACCTCATCGTGCAGGGCCGTGCCACCGACCACATCAACCGCGCGGGCGAGAAAATCTCTGCCGAAGAAGTGGAAGACCACCTGCTGGCACACCCCCAGGTCTTCGATGCCACCGTCGTCTCCATCCCCGACGAATTTCTGGGCGAACGCACCTGCGCCTTCATCATCCCGCACACCGGCACCCGCCCGCGCGGCGTGGAACTGAAAAAATGGATGCGTGAACGCGGCGTGGCCGCCTTCAAGGTTCCCGACCAGATCGTGCTGGTGGACTCCTTCGACACCACCGCCGTCGGCAAGACCAGCCGCAAGGAACTGCGCGCCAAGCTGCGTGCCCAGTTGCTGGCACAGGAACAGGCCAAACCACAAGGCTGACAGAAACCCGGCGCAAGTCCCCCCAACAACAGGAACGGGCAGGGCTTGCCTTTCATCCAAGAATGCCTTTTGCCGATTTATTAATTAGAGATAACTAAATTAGTTTATACTTAATATCAAACAGAGCCATCCTGCCACAGGCCGCAAATACATCCCAGACGGCCCATGCAGGAAAACAGCTTTTCCAGCAGAAGTGGCAAGGAGACAAAAATGACATTCCCGAAAAAGTGGCATGGCCCACCCACCCCGGCGCGGCGCGATTTCATTCGGATGAGCGCACTGGCCGGGCTGGGTGGTGCATTGCTGGGGTCTGGCACGACGACGCAGGCAGCGGCTCCCGCACCGGTGCAATCCCAGGCCCGCATCGTCATTGCCGGAGCGGGAGCGGCAGGTCTGACAGCGGCCTCGCGGTTGCGTGCCCGCCTCGATGGTGCACGCATCACCCTGATCGATGCGCGTGCCGCGCACTACTACCAGCCCGGCTTCACCCTGGTGGCTGCGGGCATCAAGCCCCAGGACTACCCGGTATCGCGCACCGCAGAGTACGTTCCAGCCGGTGTGGAACTGGTAGCAGAGCGCGTGGCCGAAATCGACCCCGATGGCAACCGGGTCGTGACCGACAGCGGCAAGACCTTCCCCTATGACTTTCTGTTCGTGGCCACTGGCATGATGCTGGACTACGCGGCCATTGATGGCATGGACACATCGCGCATCGGCACGCATGGCCTGGGCAGCATTTACCACAGCCCGCAAGCGGCCTTTGCCACATGGCAACAGATGTCGGCCTTCGCCGACCAGGGTGGTGTGGGCGTGTTCCTGCGCCCCAACACCGAGATGAAGTGTGCCGGTGCCCCGCTGAAATACACGTTCATTGTGGAAGACACGCTCGCACGCCGAGGCACGCGCGGCAAGTCGCAAATCATCTACAACTCCAATAACAAGGCACTGTTCAGCGTTCCCATCGTTTCCGAAAAAGTGCGGATGCTGTTTCAGGAGCGGGGCGTGGCCATGCACCACGACCGCCAGCTCAAAGCCATCGACATCGACCGGCGCATCGCCACGTTCCAGACACCGCAAGGCAGCACCGAACTGGGCTACGACTTCATCAACGTCATCCCTCCGATGAAGGCCCCCGATGTCATCTTCAACAGCCCACTGCCCTGGCAGAGCGGCCCGTGGGTGTCCGAAGGCTGGATGGAGGTGGACAAAGGCACACTGCGCCACACGCGCTACCCGAACGTGTTCGGCGTGGGCGACATTGCCGGGGTTCCCAAGGGCAAGACAGCCGCCAGCGTCAAATGGCAGGTACCCGTGGCCATCGAACACCTGCTGACCGACATCACCGGACGCAGCACGGATGCCCTCTACACCGGCTACACATCCTGCCCGCTCATCACCCGGCTGGGGCAGGCCATGCTGGTGGAATTTGACTACCAGAACAACCTCACCCCCTCCTTCCCCGGTGTGATTGCACCGCTGGAAGAGCTGTGGGTGAGCTGGGTCATGAAGACGATGGCCCTCAAACCCACCTACATCAGCATGTTGCGCGGCAAGGCCTGACCCCGCAGGAGAACCGACCATGAAAGAACTCGATCCCCTGATCCTGCTGGCCGTCTTCCAGGAAATGCTGGGCACACCGCTGCTGGCATTGCTGGTGCTGCTGGTCGTCGGCGGAACGCTGGCCTTTGCAGCCCTGCTGTGGCGCGAAGGCAAACTGGTGGCCACGCGGCTGGTGCGCTGCCAGTTGCTGGGCCTGGCCGGTGGCGTGCTGGCCCTGGTGCTGATGGCCAAGGTTTCTTCCTCCGGCTTCACGGATGCAGGTGGCCCAGCCGACTGGTTCCTGATCGCCATGGTATTCGGGCTGGGAGCCATCGGTACCACGGTCATTGGCTACGCCACGGCAGGTTGGCTTCTACGGGGCCAGACAACCTCGCAGTCCCGCTGAAGCCACACCCCTTCGTATCTGCCTATTTCTCATTTCAGCAAAACAAAAGGAATACACCATGAGCACCTCGTCCTACAAGGCCCTCACCGCCGAAATCGCCACCAACATGAAAAAACTCGGTGGCGGCATCCCCGATGTCATGCAGGCTTTCGGAGCCATGAACAAAGCCGCCAACTCCAGTGGCGCGCTGGATCACAAGACCAAGGAACTGATCGCCCTGGGCATTGGCATTGCCGCCCGCTGCGACGGCTGCATCGGCTTTCACACCAAGGCACTGGTCAAGCTGGGCGTGACCCGCGCCGAATTCGAGGAAATGCTGGGCGTGGCCGTGTACATGGGCGGTGGCCCTTCCGTCATGTATGCCGCCAATGCGATTGCCGCATTCGAGGAGTTTTCTGCCGACGCAGAATAACCCGCCATCGAATCGACATCTCCTTTTGCTACTCCCATGCAGCCTCTGGCCCACTATGTACACGCCATCCGCCAGGGCCATTCCGGCATCGTCCGGCAAACCACGCCCACCGATTGCCAACACGATGCCTGGGGAAGCTGGCAGGAAACCCTGACCGTCTTTCGCTTCCCCGATGGCACGGTGCTGCGCTGCACCATTGAGGAAGAGCAAGCCGCCAGCACTGCCGATGCTCCACAGCCCCAGGCCGCCTGCTCCGATACGGCCATCACCTGGGAAGTGCTGGAATGCGTGGGCAATATCCGGCCACGGCGCATCGGCTTCGCCTCCCACTGTCGGGAAGCCTTCTGGCTGGCCTGCCAGTTGCGCGAGGCCACCCCTCCTCTCTCCTGAAACGAAAGCACACCATGCAAACCACCGACTTCGTCGCCACCATTTTCGATGGCAAGAGCAACCCCAACAAAGTCACCGTGGCCTTCACGATGGCCGTCAATGCGCTGAAGAAAGGCCATACCGCCACGATCATCCTGATGGTCGAAGCCGTGGAGCTGGGCAAGCCCCAGGCCACCGAGGGCATGGACATCGGCAAGCCCTTCGAGCCGGTGGCCGATCTGCTCCAGGCGTTTCTGGAACTGGGTGGCCAGATCGCCATCTGCGGCTCCTGCATGATCCACAACGGCATGCAGGCATCCGACATGGTGCCCGGCTACCAGATCATCACCGCCCCGGATGTGATCGACCTGCTGATGGCCGCCAAGGGTTCGCTGCAAATCACCTGATCGCTCACGATCGAGTCCATCTGGCTGGCCCGTGGCCGCTCCAGAAGCCGTTACACTCGCTCACTGGTTTTATTCAACGCTGGCCTGCCCCAGCCCCGCACACCATGAACCAGTTAGACGGACTGAAACAACACACCACCGTGGTGGCCGACACCGGCGACTTCCACCAGCTTCGGGCCTTGCAGCCACAGGATGCCACCACCAACCCCTCGCTGATTCTCAAGGCCGTGCAGCGTCCCGAATACGCCGCCCTGCTGCGCGAGGTGGTGCAGCAAAACCCCGGCAAACCACTGGACGCGCTGGCCGACCGGCTGATCGTGCGATTCGGGCAGGAAATCCTGCACACCGTGCCGGGGCGCGTCTCCAGCGAAGTCGATGCCCGCCTGAGCTTCGACACCAATGCCACGCTCACCCGCGCCGAGCAACTCATCGAACTGTACCAGGCTGCGGGCGTGGACACGCGCCGCGTGCTCATCAAGATCGCTGCCACCTGGGAAGGCATCCAGGCCGCCCGTGAACTGGAGCAGCGCGGCATCAGCACCAACCTGACCCTGCTGTTCTCCTTCCCGCAGGCCGTCGCCTGTGCCGATGCGCGGGTGCAACTGATCTCCCCGTTCGTCGGGCGCATCTACGACTGGTACAGGAAACAGGCCGGGGCGCAGTGGGACGAAGCCGCGAGCAGCGGCAGCAACGACCCCGGCGTGCAGTCGGTGAAGGCCATCTTCGATCACTTCAAGCACTTCGGCGTTCGCACCGAAGTCATGGGCGCGAGCTTCCGCAATGTCGGACAGATTCTCGCGCTGGCCGGTTGCGACCTGCTGACCATCAGCCCCGATCTGTTGCAGCAACTCGCGCAGACCGAGGGCAGTGTGCCCCTCGCGCTGGATGCCGCACAGGCCCAGTCCCTGCCACTGGAGCCGGTGCACTTCGACGAAGCGCGCTTCCGCTACGCCCTCAACGACAACGCCATGGCCACCGAGAAACTGGCCGAAGGCATCCGCGCCTTCGCCGCCGATGCCGTGCGGCTGGAACAACTGCTCCAGGCGCAAGCCTCCTGACCTCCCGATGGCGTGATACTACCCACTGCGCCACGCCATCTGCCCCCGCCTCTCCCGCTCTCGCCCCATGCCGTACAGGAACACCCCGCCGCCCGCACACCCCCGCTGTGACCAAACCCCTGTGTGGGCACAGTTGCAGGAACACTTCATCCAACACGGCAAACACTGCAATGTGCGGCAGGCGATTGCGCAGGACAGCGGGCGTTTTGCGCGCATGGCCGTGCAGGCCCCGCACATTGGCGTGGACTTCTCGCGCAACCTGCTGGACGAAACCACCGAAACCTTGCTGCTGCAACTGGCGCAGGAATGCCAGATTCCAGAGGCCATCGAAGCCATGTTCGCCGGTGCGCAACTCAATACCACCGAGCAGCGCGCCGCCTGGCATGTGCTGCTGCGCACCCCGCCCTCGGCCTCTGCGGCCGACACCGGCCCCGATGGCGACGCATGGCAGGCCATGCACCGGCAACAGCAGGCCTTTCTCGACTTTGCCGAACAGGTGCGGCAGGACGAACGCATCACCGACATCGTGAACATCGGCATCGGTGGCTCCGACCTGGGGCCGGCCGTGGTCGTGGCCGCACTGGAAGCCTTCACCCGCAGTGACAAACGCCTGCATTTCGTCTCCAACATGGATGGCGCAGACCTTGGCTCGCGGCTGGCACGGCTCAACCCCGATCGCACCCTGTTCCTGGTCGCCTCCAAGTCCTTCGGCACCGCCGAAACCATTGCCAATGCCCGCTCGGCCCGCGCCTGGCTGCTGAAAGCACATGGCGTGGAGCAGGAGCCGGACGACATCGCCAGCCTGCCTGCCGCCTTGCAGCAACGGGTGCAGCAGCACTTTGTCGGCCTCACCTGCAACCCCGATGCCGCCAGCCGCTTCGGCATCCAGACCCTGTTTCCCTTCGAGGACTGGGTGGGCGGACGTTTCTCGCTCTGGTCCAGCATCGGCCTCTCGATTGCGATTGCCATCGGAGCCGATGGCTTCCGGCAACTGCTGGCCGGAGCGCACGCCATGGACCAGCACTTCCGCCATGCCCCGCTGGCACAGAACCTGCCCGTGCGCCTGGCCCTGCTGGATGTGTGGTACCGCAACTTCCACGGCTTCGCCAGCCGCTGCATTGCCCCCTACAGCCACGCACTGCGCCGCCTGCCCGCCTACCTGCAACAACTGGAGATGGAAAGCAACGGCAAGGGCTGCGACCTGCACGGCACGCCCCTGACTGCCGCCACCGCCCCCATCGTCTGGGGCGAGGCAGGCACCAACGGCCAGCACGCCTACTTCCAGCTCATCCACCAGGGATCGGAAACCGTGCCGGTGGAATTCATCGTACTGCGCGAAGCCGGGCACTGGCTGCCCCACCAGCATCGCGCCCTGCTGGCCAACGCCCTGGCGCAAGCCCGCGCCCTCACCGAGGGCAAACACGACGGGCCGCCACACACCCATTGCCCCGGCAACCGCCCCAGCACCCTGATGATGCTCGACCGCCTCGACCCGCATTGCGTCGGCGCATTGATCGCCCTGTACGAACACCGCACCTATGTGGCTGGCGTACTCTGGGGCATCAACAGCTTTGACCAATGGGGCGTGGAACTGGGCAAGACCCTGGCCAAGGACATCCTGCACCGCATGGAAAGCGGCACACTGCACGGACTGGATGCCACCACCCAGGGACTGCTGGGCTGGCTCAACTCCGCTGAAACGGCGCACCCTACTCCCACAATGTCGCCCACCCACCCGGTGGCGTGAACCGCTGGTTGCGCATCAGCAGGCGCGTCGGCCCCGGCATCGCAGCCGTGCGAATGGCATGCTGTGCGTCGCCCGGAAAGCACACCATGCGGCAGCCCGCTTCCTCGTGCGTCACCGGCGCGACACTGTAGGGCACATGCTGGCGGGCATGGAGCCACAGCGCGTCAGCCGAATCGAACCGCGCCAGATGCGCCAGCGTCATGATCTGGGGCGGGGCCAGCAGAATATCCTGCTGCTCGAAACTGCGCAGAAAATTCAGCGGCGTATCCCAGACCAGACGCGCCGCCTCTGCGCCATCGGCCACCGCCTGCTGTGCCTGCGGAGCCGATGCCAGAAAAAATACCGTGTCGTACCGCTTGGCACTCATGTTCGGCTGGGTGGGTGTGACCCAACGCGACCACGGCAGCAAACCCTGCACGCTGGGGCGCAATTGCAGATGCTGGCAAGCCGCCTGCCACGACTGCCCCTGCTGCAAGGCCAGACGCAGGCGTTGCCCGGATTCGTCCGGTGCATCCACCGCCATCGGCCACCCGCCCAGACCATGCCAGAGCAAGCCCACCTCCTCCACCGTCTCGCGCAAGGCCGCACCGTACACACTGCGCACCTGATGGGGCAACAAACCCAGCGACTCCAGCGTGGCCGAAGCCAACGGCAAATCCTGCGCCACCACCATCTCGGCATCGCCCTCATCCACCTTGCCACCCGGAAACACCAGCGTGCCGCCAAAATTGCGCGTCTGCTGGCCCCGCTCCATCAACAGCACCTCCAGCCCAGCCTGCGGGTGCGCACCAGCGCGCACCACAATGATACTGGCCGACAAAATCGTCGGCATGGGCGCAACCACAGCGCAATGAACCTGCCCATCGGCAGAAACAGTGTCAGAACACATGACAATCTCGCAATCAAAAAACCGATAATGCCATGCCCACACCGGCCATTGCGCCGCGCCAACGTGACACAACCGGTTTTCAGGGCATGTTTCGCGCCAGATTGGCTGCATTTGCGCCCGCCACCCCCTTCGCACCCACAGGAGAAAACACCCCCATGGCCATTCAATGGTTCCCCGGCCACATGCACCTCACGCGCAACGCCCTGGCCGAACGCGCCAAAAGCGTGGATGTCGTGATCGAAATGGTGGATGCCCGCCTGCCCGGCTCCAGTGCCAACCCCATGCTGCGTGAACTGCTCCAGCAAAAACCCAGCCTCAAGGTACTCAACAAAAGCGACCTGGCCGACCCTGAACGCACCCGCGCCTGGCAACAATGGTACGAGCAGAAAGACAATACCCGCGCCATCGCCCTCGACAGCCACCACACCGCCCCGGCCCGCGCCCTCATCGACGCCTGCCTGGCACTGCGCCCCACGCGCGGCAGCATGGACAAGCCCATGCGCGTGCTCATCTGCGGCATCCCCAACGTCGGCAAATCCACCCTCATCAACACCATGGTGGGCAAACGCGCCGCCAAGGCCGCCAACGAACCCGGCGTGACCCGCACCGAACAACGCTACACCCTGCAAGACGGCTTCTACCTGTTCGACACCCCCGGCGTGCTGTGGCCGCGCATCATCGTCGCACAAAGCGGCTACAACCTGGCCGCCGCTGGCTCCATAGGCCGCAACGCCTTCGACGACGAACTCGTCGCCCTGGAACTGCTGGCCTACCTGCAACAACACTACCGCCCGGAACTGCACCACCGCTACGCCATCACCGACGAGGCCGATGCCCTCCAAACCCTGCCCGACCACGAACTGCTGCAAGCCATTGGCCGCAAGCGCGGTGCCCTGCTGCCCGGCGGCCGCATCAACACCCAGAAAGCCGCCGAACTGGTATTGCAGGACTTTCGCAGTGCCACCCTGGGCCGCATCACCCTGGAAACCCCCGAAGAATTCGAGAACTGGCTGCTCACCGGCGAAAAACTCGATGCCGAACGCCAACTGCGCAAGGAAGAATACCAGCAGGAACGCCAGCAGAAATACCAGCGTCGCCCGAACAAACGCCGCTGATGCACCAGAGCCAACACCCCCAGAAAGCAGCATAACGGATTGAAAAATCCAGACAATCTCAAAAAACCTGGAAAAACCCGCTATAATTTCCGCTTCGCCGGTTTAGCTCAGTTGGTAGAGCACCCGCCTTGTAAGCGGTAGGTCGTCAGTTCGAATCCGACAACCGGCACCAAAAAACAAAGCCAAATCAATCCATTGCGGTTGATTTGGCTTTTTCTTTGCCTGCTGGTTTTGCGCAAAAAACAAGCCTTGTTGGTATGTTTTTTTCAGTGCTTTTCATTCCGCAGTATGACAAAATTTTGTCAAAGTTCAGTTGGAACAGTCTGGTGGCCTGCAGGATGCTTCTACTTCCGTAATCGGCCAATCTGAGAAGGGACTCCGGTGGCATGTGAACTATGACTGCAAAGGCAAGCGCCAAATCAGCATAACAACTAAGACAAACCACATAATAAAACTGCACTCCATCGGATAGCTCCGAATAGCATGCAACAGACGGCGCGGATTTCGCAAAAGAACTACAACAGCTTTCCACATGACTATTCCTTTCAAAGGCAGAATCAGGCTCTAGGCTTCCGCCTAACCACCCATGGTTGCAACCCGGTGAGGTCGCCATGCCTGTATTCTTCCCTTGATAGCGTCCCACGAAAATATCGGAATAAAAAGAAAGTCTCACATGGATGCTGAAAAGCCGAAAGCACCACGCCGAGTCGCACCATACGACGAACCAGCTATGCGCAAAAGAAACATACGTCTAACGGCAGAACAGCATGCGGAGCTGCTAGTCATCGGAGACGGAAACTTATCTCTAGGTGTTCGTCGAGTTATCGAAAGAGTGGCAGATTTGGAAAGAATCCTTCCAAAAGAAGGATGGGAAGAATTGCAGAAAAAATCACAGGCAAAGAAAACATCCAAAAAGGCAATAAAACCTCTCCCCGCCAAGCCTGTCGGACGTCCAGCCATAACGGACGAAACGATTAAAAAAGCCCAGGAGATGTACTCTCATGGAAGATCGATCAAGGAAATTACGGTCGCACTCCAAATTCACCAATCCACCATTTACAAGTATTTAGACGTCAGAAAGAAAAGTTCTGATCCTCCATAGCGGTTAAAGTGAATCGACTAGGATTTTGTAGTTAGTTTTCCGTTGGTTCTGCCGTCATTTGCTTTTCATCTTTGGAAAGTCTTCCAAGAAGCCGTGTCTTGACTCCCATTGAACTACCGCTTTGGGTCGAAACTTGTCATTGAATTTGACAGCCACCATCCATGGTGTTTTTGATTTGTTGATTTTCCATGATAGCAACCGCCACTGGAAAAAACCCGGCAATCGTATTTGCCAGTCACTCATCAGTACCAGTTCACATTGCACCACAGTCTGGTTGTGATCCACCAGTTCCAGCGTGCCGACACTTTCAGTCGCATGAGTCAAGTAATGCTCTGTCAAGAACTGCAACACCTCGGCTTTGTACTGTGTATCGTCGCTACCAGCCAAATGGTCGCCTTTCATTTCCAGTACCACCAGGCGATGCAATGGTGAATGGGCATCGTTTGAATTCTGTACTGCAAACACAAAGTCTGGGTAGATACGCTCGTTGCGTCACCCCTGAATGGCATAGTGTGAGCGTGCAGCGTTGCGATGCCACCATTGCAGGGCTTTTTCGCCATCCAGATAAACTGCAACCTGACTTTCTTCCCGATTGAATTCATTCACATAAAGCGGTGAAAAAAGACTTTTCTCCACCGGAACCCCATTGTCGTTGGCAAGCTGGGCCGCCCCTTTCGGCTCGAAAGTCACCTCTGCAAGCGGCATTTTCCAGTTGTGTCGATCTGTGCGCAGCCGGAACTGAATACCCCCCCTTCTGACCTTTTCCTTGAACAGGTTTTCGGCCATGCCATTGCGCTGTTTTGCCAGCCATTGGCGCAATCTCGCAATAAGAATCCCCGCGCTTCGTCCTAATTTCTCGTCAGAAAAACCGCATTGGCGCAATCCATTGACAAACTCCTCCACCAGCACGAAAGCCCACCACGGGTGCGCCATGATGTCCGAGATCATGCGCACCGCATGCACCGTGTCAAATGCCGTGCTTTCGGCCACTGCCCCCACGAGTTCAGCCACTACAGGCTTTTCTACATCGTCCGTCAAGACAATGCGCTGCATTTGCTGCTCGGCCACTTGCAGGTTGTCTGGTATTTCCTGCACCAGCGTGGCAACATCCAGCCCGCGCCAGTCCAGTGCCAGCAGAATGTCGTTTTCGTAGTCCAGTTCGCGCACGCCATCATCTGCCACATGCAGCACCATAGGCAGGTAGATTTCGGTATGGGCAAAGGCCGACCGACGCGGAATCAGTCTGACGTTGCGCCCACCATCCCCGCTGTTGCCACCTCCGCTGTCGGGCAGACGAATCTCCTGCACCAAATCTCCCATGCCGTCCTGCTCAAGCTGCTTCTTGATGGCCTCGGCCACTTCGCCAGACTTGGCGTGGTGCGTAAACACATAGCTTTCATCCAGCGCGGCAATACCGGTTTTTTCGGTATGTGGCTGACGCAGAATTCGACCAATAAGCTGGGTCATGGCACTCATGTTCTGGCTGGCAGCCAGTGCGCACAGTACATAGGCAAACGGACAGTCCCAGCCCTCCTGCAATGCCTGCTTGGTAATGATGGCCCGCACCCGGTTCAATGGCGAAAGCAGGTTCTGGTTCTCTGGCTCCTTCAAATCATTGGTTTCTGCGGTTTTGATGGCAATTTCCGCCTCCTCCAGCCCGCCCACGTTCATGAGCCACTCTTTGGCATCCAATGCGTGAATATGTTGGCCATCGCGCTGTTCCGCACCGGTGCGCTCCACCTGTACCAACAAAATAGGACGGATATAGCGTCCGGTATTGGATTGCAATGACACTGCCTGTTGCGCCAGCGTGTGGAGTTTTTCGAGGGCCGCCGCCAGCGTGTCCCGCCAGTCTGTGCCCGATAACGGGGTCACATTCATTGGCATTTTTATCATGCCTGCGTTATCCAGGTCTTTGCCGTACACCTCCACCAGCACATTGGCCGGACGCGCCACCAAAGGGTTCCTCCCTCCTCTGGCCGCCACATCCTTCGGTGTGGCCGTCAGCTCCAGCACAAAGCACGGATTGAAGCCATACAGGGTACTGTAGGCCAGCTCCGAAGTGGCTTTTTGCCCTTCATCCACGACCACGACCGGGCGAATGGTGCGCAGAGCATTGCCCAGCGAATCTTTCACCACGGGCCAGTGATAGGCCCCATCTGCCATGTCATACACGTTCAAATTGGGCGTTGCTGCCAACGCCCGCGCATGTGCCTGCTGGTCGCCTTCCGGCGGTGCAAAACCGTGCACATCGCCACGGTCACGAAACATCTTCAACGTGCTCTGGTTCTGGCGGTTGGAGGCTTGCAGCATCAGCAGCATGATGCACAACTTGCTGTCCACATCCGTCGCACTCAGCGGCGTGTCTTTCTCCATGATCTGCACGCGGTTGCCGCTCATCACATCCAGCATCTGACGGAACGGGTGCTGACGGTCACGCAACTGCCGCAACGTCTGTGTGTAAATGGCCTCGTTGGGCACCACCCACAGCACAAAGCCGGTATTGCGGCCCAGCCATTGATTGAAAATGCGCGGCAGTGCCGCCACGGCCAGAAACGTCTTGCCGCCACCGGTAGGCACTTTGAACACGACATTCGGCACCGTTTGTCCTGTGCCATCCGTGCGGGGCGAATAGTCCACCTGCATGCGAGATGCGGGCAATTTGCCCGCTGCCCGCAACTCATTCCACGTCAAGGATGCAAAGTCAGGCGCATGTTGCAACAGTGCGGGGTTATGGGTTTGCCTGGCTGCCAACTGCAATGCAGCCACAACAGCTTCGGTCGAAGCCTTTTGATGCGCCAGCACTTGCAGATATTCATCCAGCCGCTTCAATACCTTCTGCTGATAGTCCAGCTCACGCAATGCCATGCCATCAGCTCCTTTCTGCCCGATACAGTGCCCAAGGCAGTGGCGAATACTCCACCATCGACAGGCCAGCATCTCTGAGCACCTTTTGCGACACAAATCGTGCCGGGGCAAATACCAAATGCCTTTTACCATCGGCCTTGTCAGCCGTGGTGGCGGCAATCGCCTTGGCCTTGTCCAGCGTAAAGGCCGATTCAGGCGCATTCAAAAAAGCCAGCTCCGGTCGATAAATCAGCCAAACATGCCAGGCAGACGACTCGCCCAACTTGGCCAAACCATTGGCATCGGGTGTTTGAATCTGTGCGACCTCCAGCACCTCACTGGTGGCCGTGTGAAACAGCAGCGCACCCAATGCAGGGAACGAGGGCAAATCCTTGCCGCTCAGCAGTTTTTCCATTTCGATGGGCTGGCCCAGTGTACAGAAGGTGAAGCTGCCGCCCAGCCCATCCACTTTTTCTTGCACGGCCTTGACCCCTTCCACGGTCAGCACACCATCTTTGAGTTTCTTTTCGATCTTGTCGAAGCGGTATTTTTCCAGGTTTTCAATGCCGGCAATCTGGTCCAGCACGCCGCCGGATTCATGGGCCTTTTTCAAGTCGGTGAACGTCAGCGGCTGGCGCAGCAATTCCTCGCGCTGGTTGCCCTTGAAAGCATAGCCGTGGATGGCACGGCGCACCCGCTCGGCGGTCAGCGTATCCGCATAGTTCTCGCACTCCACCAGAATGAACTGGCGGTTGCCACCATCCTTGACATTGGCCGCCAGCACAGCATGGGCAGTGGTGGCGGAACCGGCGAAGCTGTCGAGGATGATGGAGTTTTCGTTGGTAGCAAGATCAATTACCCGCTGAACCAATTCAATTGGTTTTGGCGTTATGAAAAGCTCTTGCCCTGTAGCTGCACCAAGAATTTCTGATAGATATTGCTTAGCATTTCTTGTACTACCAACATCTTCCCAATTCCAAATTGTTTGAGCAACAACACCATCCTTCACTTCTGATAAAAATCTTTTAATTCCCGGTCTATTACCACCACCTTCTCCCCACCAAATCCTATTATCTGCATCAAGCTCATAAAACTTACTCTCACTTACTCGCCAATAGCTTCCAGCAGGTGGACCATCAATAACACTTCCTGATTTTGTTTTTATTGAGTATTGACCTTGTGCATAAAAATTTCGTGCAGCTAAATCACTGAGCAACCAAGGTCCTCGGGGGTCAGAGTCTGGATTTTTATAGCGTGCAAGCATTCCACTCGAACGCGGTAGAAGATTCATCTCCCATGATTTGAGATTTTTTGCATACACCAATAAATAGTCATGATCGACACTGAAAAATTCAGCTGTATTTTTCGGACTATCCATTTTGTGCCAAATGCAGCAGGCAACAAAATTCTGCTCCCCAAAAATTTCATCCAGCATCCCCCGCGCCCGATGCACTTCGTTGTCATCCAGCGTCATCCAGAAGCTGCCGGTTTCGGCCAACAGCTCATGCAGCAGCTTGAAGCGTGGCCACATCATGGCGCACCACTTGTCGTGCCGCAGCCCGTCTTCTATACCCACGGGGTTTTCTTTCAGCCAGGCTTGCAGCATCGGGCTATTGACGTTGTCGTTATAGGCCCAGCCTTCATTGCCAGTGTTGTACGGTGGGTCAATGAAAATGCAGTCCACCTTGCCGCCATACAGCGGCAACAGACTTTTGAGTGCGTGCAGGTTGTCACCGTGGATGATGAGGTTGCCATCCAGCCGCGCGGGCGGGGCCTGTCCGTCCGTCTCCAGTGGCAGTATGGATTTGCTGGCATCAGGAACCAATGGCCGATGCGGAATACTCAAGTGGTGGTTGTGAACAAATTCCTTGCCCTTGAATACGAACTCCGTCATGCCGCACACCTTGCTTTGTTGATTCTGAAAACTGGCATTCTGCCATGTGGCAATCGATACCTGGGCTACTTAAGAACGTGTTCATGATCCAAGGAAGGTCTGCGCCCACCTCTCCAGTCCCAGCATGACGCATTTCCTTGGCGGTTCGAACTTGGGCTTTTGCTTTCGCGGCAATCTGGCCCACAATACCCGGCATGGCGGCAAATACTCTTTTCACTTTACCCTCTCCTGCACTGGCAGCACAGGAGGTGGAGCGTGGGCTGGCTGAACGTGTGACAGAAGGCTGGCATCTGGCGGAATCTGCGCTGGCAGGCGATTCAGCGCGCCAACTGGGCGAGCAGGTCAGTGCCACGCTGGGCACGATGGACATGACCAGCCTGATCGCCCTGGCGGCTGCGCTCGGCTGGGCCAGTGGTTTGCGGCTGTATGCCGTGGTTTTCATCGTCGGGCTGATCGGGTATCTGGAGTGGGTCACTCTGCCCGGCGCATTGTCGGTGCTGCAAAGCCCGGTGGTGTTGTTCTTCAGCGGCATCCTGCTGTTTGCCGAATTTTTTGCCGACAAGATTCCCGGCCTGGATTCGGTATGGGATTTGCTGCAAAGCGTGATTCGGGTGCCCGCCGGAGCCGCGCTGGCCGCTTCGGTGTTCGGTGCAGACCATGCCTCGATGGCCCTGGTTGCCGCCCTGATGGGGGGCACACTGGCCGCCACCAGTCAGGTGGCCAAGACCACCGCCCGCGCAGCCATCAATACCTCGCCGGAGCCGCTCTCGAATGTCGGGGCCAGTCTGGTGGAAGACGGTGCCACCGTGGGCGCAATCTGGCTGGCACTGGTGCACCCGCTGGCGTTTGGCATTCTGCTGGTGATGGTGGTGCTGGGCATGTGGTTACTGACCTGGGTGATGTTCCGGTTTCTGCGGGCCGCCTGGCAGCGGCTGCGCAGGCTGTTCGGGGCATCAGGCCACACCGCAACGGTGGCAGCGGCAGAACCTGGGGATTGAGAACAGGTTCTTAGGCCGCAGGCAGTCTCCAAAACAGCGATAATGGCAGGCTTGAAGTTCGCCAGACTGTCGCTGGTGCAAGCGTGGAAACACCGCACTGGAGGAACGTCCGGACTGCACAGGGCAGCGTAGCAGGTAACACCTGCCCACCGCGAGGTGAGGATCAGAGCAACAGAGACGAGTCGCCGTGCCCACGGGCATGGCGGGTGAAACGGGCAATCTCTACGCGCAGCAATACCAAGAAGGCATACGGTGATCTGGCTCCGGGGAGTATGCGGGTAGGTAGCATTGAGCCGCTCGGGTGACCAGCGGCCCAGATTAATGGCAGTCACATGGTCGGCAACGGCCATGCACAGAATCCGGCGTACCGGCGGACTTCAATCTCTTTCCAAATCCCGCAGGGTTTATTCGCTGGCGGGCACGACAAAGCGGTGGGCGGCAATGCACACGCCCCATACCAGTTCGACGAATGCCTGGTTGTTAAGCAATGGCTCCTGCCCCAGCACCAGCCAGTATCCATTGCCATCGACCCAGAATGGCACGAACGACCATTCGGGAATGAGCATCAGTGGGTCGTTGAAGAAGGAGACATAGCGTCCTGCCACCGCAAAGCCTCGCTGGGCCTGGCGACCCGCAAAATCGGCATAGTCGGCAGCCGCTGCGCTGAGGGTTTCGGCCTCCTCCTCCGAGACACCGATCTGCCCCAGATTGAAACCACTTTCGGAAGCCAGTACGGCCTTGCGCTCGGCCGACAGCGGCGCGATGACATGCTGGATGAAATCGGCCAGTCGGGTATCCGGGGCCTCAATGGGGCGCGCCAGCAATTGCACCCAATGCTGCTGCTGGGCCTGCTCCAGCAATTCGGGGGAGCCGCCGGCCTGCTCGCCCAGCCACTGCGCCACGGTGAGGGAGCGATCAGCGCGCAGCAGGGTTTGCAGTGCCTGCTGCGAGGCATCGGGTTCGGCCGCAGAAAAAACCGACAACGCTCCCAACGGGGTGAGAGATATCCACTGATCGGCAACCGAAGAGCTGGCAGAGGAGGGTGAGTTCATAGGTGGGACATTCACAACTGCGTTTTTGAAGTGCGTACAGGATACAGGAGGTGTCTGTCGTATCAGGCACGCAAGCCGGGTTCGTGCAGGTTTTCGAGCTTTTCAGCGACTGCCAGCCATGAAGCAGGCAACTCCGAGAACACTCCATGCCGCAGAAGTTCGCGGCGCGCCAGCATGAACGCCAGTTTGTCATGGCAGGCACTGCAATGGGACAGAAAATTGGCTTCGATGTCCTGGGCATCGTCAGCTCCCTGCTGGAGCGCGTGAACCAGTTCCTGCGCCATGCGCTTGGCATCGTCGCTGCTGGCGCGGCGTGCCCGGGCGGGCAACTCCGCAGAGACTGTGGTCAGGATGCTCCAGCGGGTGGCCAGCGGATGCAGGTGCTGCATGGCCTGCGCCTGCTGTGCCAGTTGTCGGAACGATTGCGCCACATGGGGCGGCAGGCGTGGCCAAACCTGAGCAAATACCGGCTGCGCCAGCAAGGCAGCCGTAGGCGGCACTGCATGGAAAAAATCAGCCAGTGCCCCTTGCAAAGGTTCTGTTCCCCGCATTCCGAGACTGGCTGCCAGTCGCTTCAAATGGGTACCGGGGTCTGTTGGCTGGGCCAGCAATTGACGCGAACAGCGTCTAAACTGCTGGCGGGCAGCCCATTGCACGGATTCGGGCATCAATGAATTGACCATACAGAACTTTCAGCTACTGGCAGCCATGCCAGCGTTCACGGTGGAGGAAAAGGCCAGATCAGGCATGGCCCTTGCCCCGCAGTATTTCAATTGACCAGTGTTTCCATCAGGTCGATCATGAATTCGGCATCTTCCTGCTCCATGGCAACAAAGCCGCTGGGCATTCCCAGTGCATCCAGCACATCGCTGTCGCTGCTTTGGCTGCCAATGTCCAGCAGCACGCTGCGCAACTGCGCCAGTTCCTGGGCATAGATGGGATTGGCCAGGAAGACGTGGGAGATGTCGTGCAGCATGCTCTCGACCCGGATCTTCAATTGGCTTTTCGCCAGCTTCGACATGGAGTGGTAGGCATGGGCCAGGAACAATCCAGCCTGGGCCTCGCCCTTGATGAGCAGGCGCGCCACGCCCTGATAGCTCTCGACCGATACCAACTCGATATTGTCTTCCGACAGGTCGGCAGGCTCGAGCAGGCGCAGGCTGATGAGTTTGACATCGCCATTCGAGGTCAGGGCAATCTGGCAGCCGGGAGGCAGATCCTCGACGACGTTGTAGGTGGCATCGGCCTTGGCGGCGATCACCACTTCGTCGGAACTGCTGGCAGGCTTGGCAAAGGCAATATAGCCATTTTCGCGCACGAGCTGCGCCGCATCGAAGGGGTTGGCATAGACGATGTCGATGTTCTCGGTTTCGAGCATCTGGCGTTGCTCTTTGAGATCACCGGGCATCAGCAGGCGCAGGCGCAGGCCGGAGCGGCGTTGCACCAGGGTGTTGAGCAGATGCCAGCCCGCATAATTGGCGGGCGGGAAGTCGGCTGCGATCAGGAAATTCAAGGGCTTGGTCATGGCTTCGCTCCTGCTGTGTAGGCCGGGGCTATTGTCCTTGGCGGACACGCTCTTCATCCAGCAACTTCTGGTACACAGGGATCAGTTCGTTGATTTTGGTACGGGAGGGCTTGCGGCGCACGGAAGTATAGCCTTCCACTATCCCGTGCCGTATGTTGGGAACCACCGTGGCATAAACCCAGTAGTAGGCACCGTCCTTGCGCAGGTTCTTGACGTAGCCATGCCATTTCTTGCGGGCATGGCAATCGTCCCACAGGCCCTGGAACGCAATGGCGGGCATTTCAGGATGGCGCAGGATGTAATGCGGTGCACCCAGCAATTCTTCCTGGGTATAGGCACTCATTTCCACAAAGGCATCGTTGGCGTGGGTAATGATGCCGTCGCGGTCGGTGCGCGAGACGATCAGGCGGCCCTCTGGAAATGGCACCTCATGCTCGGTCCAGTAAATCTGCCGACTGGTGCCATCGTAGTAGGTTTGCCGTTTTTCGCGGTAGGAACCCGAAGCGGGTGCGGTCATGTCCAGTAAACGCATGCAATGCCTTTCTTGTAGCGGCAGGCAGTCCCATCAGACCAGCTTGGAGAGCGACTGGGCCGCCCGCTTGATGTCCAGGAACAGCAGTCCCAGCTTGGCATTGGTCTTGGCGGTGACGGTCAGTACGGCCTCTGTGCCAGCGGCAGTCATGATGATGTAGCCATCCTTGCCCTGTACCAGCACCCGCTCCAGACTGCCACGCCCCAACTCCCGGGTGGCACGCTCGCCCAGGGACAGCAATGCCGCCGACATGGCACCAATGCGGTCTTCGTCCATGTTCTTGGGCAATGCCGAGGCGATCATCAGGCCATCGACGGAGATAAGGGCCGAAGCCTCAATGTCGGCAGTGGAGCCGTTCAAGTCTTCCAAGACTTTCTGAAAAGTTTCTGTACGCATAACAGCCGAGCCTCCTGCGGCAATTGCAATCGACAACAAATATCAAGAAATGTAAACCAAAATCCGCACGATCCCAAGGCAATTGCACCAAACAGCGGTGTTGGCCTTGATTTTTGTCACAGGCCCGGATGCTGGTATGCCAGCCCGCCGGGTGTTTTTTACACAGGCTTTACAGGGTTTTCATGAGGCTTCATGAAATGCGGGAACAATCGCTTCCTGAGATTCACCAAAGTGCCTGCTCTTTTCCAACGGTTCCCCCGGCCCTCTTGCCCACTGATTTCCATGCAGAAAAAAAACCGAAAACGCCTTTTCTATGTCCTGTTGCTGCTGGTGCTGGTTGGCGCGGGCTATGCCGCGTACACCTACTGGCTCAAGCCCGAACCCATCGTGAATTACGCATCGGCTCCCGTGGTACGGGGCGACATCGAGAACACGGTGCTGGCCAGCGGTACGCTGGAGGCATCCCAGCAGGTGGCGGTGGGCGCACAGGTGTCCGGGCAGGTCAAGCACCTGGCCGTGGAGCTGGGGCAGAACGTGAAGGCGGGCGATCTGATTGCCGAGATCGATTCGCTCACCCAGCAGAATGCCCTGCGCAATGCCGAAGCTGCCCTGACCACCAACCGGGCGCAGTTGCGCTCGCAGCAGGCCAGTCTGGCCCAGGCCAAGCTGGCCTTTGAACGCCAGAAGCAGTTGCGCGCTGCCGATGCCAGCTCCCGCGCCGAATACGAGGCTGCCGAGGCAAGCTACAAGGTGGCTCTGGCGAACATCGAATCGCAGAAAGCGCAGATTGCCCAGGCCGAGATCAGTGCCGACACTGCACGACTGAATCTGGGCTATACCCGCATCACCGCGCCGATGGATGGGCAGGTGGTGGCCATTGTCACCAAGGAAGGCCAGACGGTGAACGCCAACCAGTCGGCCCCGACCATCATCATCCTGGCGCAACTGGACACCATGACCATCAAGGCGCAGATTTCGGAAGCGGACGTGACCAAGGTCACACCCGGCCTGCCGGTGTTCTTCACGATTCTGGGCGAGCCGGATCGCCGCTACGAAGCCAGCCTGCGCACCATCGAACCCGCGCCCGAATCCATCTCCAGCACCACGACCAGCTCCAGCAGCAGTGCCAGCACCACCAGCGCGGTGTACTACAACGGCCTGTTCGACGTGCCCAACCCGGATGGCAAGCTGCGTATTTCCATGACGGCACAGGTGTACATCGTGCGCGACCATGCCCAGGGGGTGCTGACCATTCCGGCGGCGGCCCTTGGACGGCGCGGCCCTGACGGACAGTACATGGTGCGCGTGCTCAATGCCGAAGGCCAGCCCGAACCCCGGCGCGTTTCGGTGGGCCTGAACAACAATATCACCGCTGAAGTGACCGAAGGACTGAGCGAGGGCGATCGTGTGGTGGTGGCCGATGCAGCGGCCAGTGGCAATGCGTCCGGCAATCCCGGCGGCCCTCCAGGCTCGAACCGACGCACACCGGGCGGGCCGGGCAGTCACGGTGGACTGAGGTTGTGATGCCATGCAGGGTCACAACACCTCCCCCACCCGCACCGGTGCAGCCCCTTTGCTGCAAGTGCGCAACCTCTGGCGCGAGTTCCCGGCAGGCGATGACACCATTGCCGTACTCAAGGACATCAACCTGAGCATTCATGCCGGGGAGATGGTGGCCATCGTCGGCCAGTCCGGTTCGGGCAAATCGACGCTGATGAACATTCTCGGCTGTCTGGACAAGCCCACGCGGGGCAGCTACCAGGTGGCAGGCAGCGAGACCGGCCATCTGGAAGCAGACGAACTGGCGCGGTTGCGCCGCGAATACTTCGGCTTCATCTTCCAGCGTTACCACCTGCTGTCGGATCTGACGGCGCAAGGCAACGTGGAAGTGCCCGCCATCTATGCGGGCCGGCAGGAAGCCCAGCGCAACGCGCGTTCCGCGCAGTTGCTGCAACGCCTGGGCCTGGGTGAGCGCATGGGCCACACGCCCGGCAAGCTCTCGGGCGGGCAGCAGCAGCGTGTCTCGATTGCGCGTGCGCTGATGAACGGCGGGCAGGTGATTCTGGCCGACGAACCCACCGGCGCACTGGACTCGGCCTCCGGGGCCGAAGTGATGAAGATTCTGGGCGAGTTGCACGCCGAAGGCCATACCGTGATTCTGGTCACGCACGACATGAAGGTGGCGGAACATGCCGACCGCATCATCGAGCTGCACGATGGCCAGATCGTCGATGACCGGCGCAAGGCTGTGGCCCCCGATGCCACGTCCAGCCAGATCGCCACTGGCAAACAGAAAACGATTGCCCACCAGGCCACCAACGAAGGGCTGGGCGCGTTCCTGGGGCGGTTCTCCGAAGCCTTCCACATGGCCCTGCTGGCCATGAACGCGCACAAGCTGCGCACCTTCCTGACCATGCTCGGCATCATCATCGGCATTGCCTCGGTGGTGTCTGTGGTCGCGCTGGGCGAGGGTTCGCGCCAGCAGGTGCTGAAGAACATCAGCAGCATCGGCACCAACACCATCGACATCCGCCCCGGCACCGGCTTTGGCGACCGCACCGCCAACCGCATCCGCACGCTGGTGGCCAGCGATGCCGACGCACTCGCCCAGCAAAGCTATGTGGACAGCGTCACCCCCAGCGTGAACAGCAACGCCACGATCCGCTACGGCAACACCGAAGCCAGCGGCAGCATTCAGGGCGTGGGCGAGCAGTTCTTCCAGGTCAAGGGCATGGGCCTGGCCTCGGGCGCGCTGTTCGACCGCGCAGCGGTGCAGGAGCGCAGGCAGGTGGCGGTGATCGACGAAAACGCCCGCAAGACCTTCTTTGGCGAGAGCAGCACCAATCCCATCGGGCAAGTGGTGTTCCTGGGCAGCGTGCCGGTGCAGATCATCGGTGTGCTGCAAGCGCAGGAAGTGGCGTTCGGCCCGAACCGCGACTCCGTCACCATCTATGTGCCCTACACCACGGTGATGAGCCGCATCTCTGGCCAGAACTACGTCAGCAGCATCACCGTGCGCGTCAGCGACAGTGCCTCCAACAGCGCGGCAGAGAACGGCATCACCCAGCTTCTGACCCAGCGGCACGGACGGCAGGACTTTTTTCTGATGAACTCGGACACCATCCGCCAGACCATCGAGAGCACCACCCGCACGATGACGCTGCTGATTTCGTCCATCGCCATCATCTCGCTGCTGGTGGGCGGCATTGGCGTGATGAACATCATGCTGGTGTCGGTGACGGAGCGCACCGGCGAGATCGGCGTGCGCATGGCCGTGGGCGCGCGCCAGAGCGACATCCAGCAGCAGTTCCTGATCGAAGCCGTGCTGGTCTGCCTGCTGGGCGGCATCATCGGCATCGGCATCGCGCTGGGCTTTGGCGCGCTGTTTGCCCGCTTCAGCAGCGATTTCACACTCGCGTTCTCGGCCAACTCCATGATGGCGGCGGTGGCCTGTGCCTCGCTGATCGGCATCGTGTTCGGCTACCTGCCCGCCCGCAGTGCCGCACGGCTCAACCCCATCGAAGCCCTCTCGCGCGATTGAGCCATTCACCCATTACCCGTTGTTGCCATGCCACCCATGCCCTCCTCCCGCCTCCTCTCCACCCCGGTTGCCGCACTGGCGGCACTGGTGCTGTCCGCCTGCACCAGCCTGCACACCGGCTACCAGTCCCCCGATGCCCGCATCCCCGCGCAGTGGAGTGCCGCCAGCGAAGCCAGCCAGCAGGCCATCCGCCAGGCCGCCCTGCACGATGCGTGGTGGACGCGCTTTGGGGATGCCACCCTCGACCAATTGGTCACACAGGCACTGGAGCAGAACCCCGATCTGGTCACGGCCGCATGGAACATCCAGATCGCCCGCCTCAATGCCGGGCTGGCCGACGACCGCGCCACCCCCAGCCTGGGGGCCAGCACCTCCACGAATGCCAGCCACAACTTCGATGCGGGCAGCACCGGGCGCAGCTACTCGGTGGGGCTGAACCTGAGCTATGAAGTCGATCTGTGGGGCAAGATCGCCAGCCAGCGCGATGCCGCGCAATGGCGTGTGCAGGCCTCGCAATCCGATCTGCAAACCACCGCCCTCACGCTGGTGGCCAACGTCGCCACGCTGTACTGGCAACTGGGCTACCAGAACGAGCAGATTCGCAGCGGCGAACAAAGCCTTGCCCATGTGCAACGCACCCGCCAACTGGTGCAGGCCCAGTACGATGCGGGCAGTGTCTCGGGGCTGGAGCTTCAGGAAGCGCGGCGCAGCGTCGCCAGCCAGGAATCCGCACTGGTGCAACTGCGCCAGGAGCGCGTCAATACCCTCAACGCGCTGGCCGTGCTGCTCAACCAGCCGCCTTCGGGCGAAAGCATCGCCCTGCTGCTGCCCGCAGAACCTCAGGCCCTGCCGCAAAGCCGCGTGCCCGACATTCCCGCCGGACTGCCCGCCCAGGTGCTGCAACGCCGCCCCGACCTGCAAGCCGCCGAAGCGCGACTGCGCGCTACCCTCGCCGATGGGGATGCCACCCGCGCCAGCTACTACCCGAGCATCAGCCTCACCAGCAGCGTGGGCAGCTCCAGCAGCGCGCTGGGCAACCTGCTCTCCAACCCCATCGGCACACTGGGAGCCAGCCTCGCCTTTCCGTTCCTGAACCAGACACAGATGCGCCTGAACAACGCCATCTCCCGCGCCACCTATGAGTCGGCATCCGTCGCCTTCCAGAAAACCTTCTACACCGCATTGCAGGAAGTGGAAACCGCACTGGGCGCACGCCAGCAATTGCAGACGCAGGCAGGCCTGCTACAGGAACAACTCGAAGCCGCCCGCCAGGTGGAAGCCCTCAACGAGGTACGCTACCGCGCCGGAGCCACCACGCTGAAAAACTGGCTGGACGCACAGGAAAGCCGCCGCAATGCCGAACTGACCGTCTCGGCCAACCGCCTCAGCCAACTCACCAACCAGCTCACGCTGTACAAGGCCCTGGGGGGCGATACGGTGTTCGAGGCACCGGCCAGCGTATCGTCAGCCATCCAGCCATAAAGCCGTCACTCACTGCGACGGCTTCGCGGCCTCCTCGGGCACATACACCATGCGCCCGTCGTCCAGCCGATAGGTGATGCCGGCCTTGATGCCCTGCCCCTCGCCAATGGCTCCGCTGGATTCGTAGCGGGTGAGTTCCTCGCCCTTCTTGATGGTCATGCGCATATCGGCCTGGCCGGGGTTTTCGATCACCACCACTTCGTGGGCAGAAAACGGATTCAGCGGGTTCTTCGCCACCACGATCATCAGGATGCCGATGACGACCAGAAACAGGTCGATCAGGTTCACCACGGAGAGAATCGGGTCATCGGCCTCGTCGGATTCGATGAAACGCATGGCCTATTTCCCCTGCACGCCCGGCAATGTGCCCTCGCGCTCCAGGTCGCGCAATTCCTGCAACAACCAGCGGCGGCGCACGGTCAGGATGAAGAAGGTGATGCTGGCGGCCACCAGGGCCAGAATCACCGCCGAGAACGCGGTCACCAGATTCTCCCCCACGCTGGCCGAGTCGCCACGGCCCAAAGCCAGCAGGGCTGGCCCCATCGGAATCATGGTGGCAATCAAGCCCAGCATGGGCGTGGTGCGCGAGACGATGCGCAGCCATTCAAGGCGGCGGATGATCCACAGCTCCAGGTCGTCGGCAACGGCCTGGGTCTGCCGCTGGTAGGCCGCCAGTGCCGAAACATGGCAATCTTGGCGACGCTGCCATGCCTCCACCAGAAAGCCCCCCAGCGTGGCAAAGGCATAGAGCAGGCACAGCAGGATGAGCAACAGCACCGGCACGAGAAACAGGCCGGCCAGTTCGTACAGGCTGGATTCAAGAAGGTTCATGGAAACAAAGGGATGGAATCGGTTGAAGAAATGTCAGGCCGCTGTGGATCGGGGTGCAGAGCCAAGCTGCCGCACAGCCCCCACCGCAGTGGCCAACAGCAGCGTGGCCAGCGAGAGCCAGAAGGCCCAGCGCGATGGCAGGGGTGCGGGCGGCACCGGCTCCATGAGCTGGCCGCTGACGGTGGTGGCATTCGCGCTCGCGGGTGCAGTGCTGGCCTCTTGGGGTTCAGAGGTCTGGGCCTGGGGTGGTGGTGCGCTACCCTCGGCTCCCGCACCGGCCTGCAAGCCAAAGCCTGCCCCCATCTGCACCGCCGCCTGCCAGGTGGGCGAATCCGTCTGCACCTCTACATCGTGCTGTTCCACCAGCGTCTGCCAGCGTTCGGCCAGTTCACGCTGGGTCTGTTCGGATGCCTGCCAGTAGCCCTTGCGCACGGCTTCCACCATGCGTTCGATGACCTGCGCCTGGGCCGTGGGGTTGTGCTGCTCGAACCACGCGTTGATGCCCAGTTCACGACGGTCGTTGATGTACACATCGTGCAGGGCCTGCCACTGGTCGCCGCGCACTGTGCCGGGGTCGGTGACTTGCCAGCCCCAGAGGTTGTTGATGGCCTTGAGCACATTGACCGTGCCCGCGTAGCCTTCCTGCTGCATGGCTCCAATCCACTGCGGGTTTTCGTAGCGGGTGCGCAACTCGTCGGCCAGAAAGCGCGCGGCAGAGGTCATGCGACCGGCGCGGGAATCGCGCAAATCGGCAATGTACAGGGCCGGACTTTCGCCATCGAGGTGGCGGATGGCCAGGGCCATGCCCCCCAGAAACTGGAACGGGTCGTCCCCGGTCAGCAGGCCGTAGGTGTTGGAGGAACGCGCCAGCACCGCCGCCTGCACCCCCTGAAGCTGTTCGGCATACAGGTTGATGCCGGGGTGTTCGTTGCCGATGGCAATCGCCCAGTCGGCATCATCGACCTGGCCCTGCTGGCGCGCCTGTGCGGTTTTGCCAGGGGCGGCATAGGCGTATTGCAGTCGGGACAGGTATTGCTGTGCCAGCGGGGCATCGTCCTCCCAGGCGGTGGAGTCAAGCGTGGCATCGGCCAGCCCCACACCATAGTCGCCCGGCTGGTTGCAGAAGATGCGTGCCCGCGACAAAGCCTGCGCCCGCTCTGCCGCCAAGCCCTGCGTCTGAAGGCTGGCGAAGGTCTTGCGGCTGTGGACAGCCACGGCATTGTCGGCTTCATCGAGCTGCGCAATGTCGTCGATGGCCTGTGCCAGCAGGCGCATGAAGCCGTCGAACTGGTCGCGGTAGGCTCCGGTGACCTGTACCACCGCATCGATGCGGGCACGCCCCAGTTGCTCGCGCGGGATGATCTCCAGTGCGCGCACGCGGCCACCGTCGTCCCATACCGGACGCAATCCCAGCGCGTGCAGAATCTGGCTCTCCACCATGCCCAGATGGCGCATGGCTTCGACCGACCACAGGCTGAAGGCCAGTTTGGTGGGGGTCTGGCCATCATGCTGGCTGCGGTAGTCGTCGATCAGGGCCTGCAACTGTTCGGCGGCGGCTTCGTAGGCGGCCCGGGTGGGCAGCTTGTCCGGCTCGAAGGCGTAGAGGTTGCGGCCACTGGGCACGCCGGGGTTACGCACCGGGTCTCCGCCGGGGCCAGGCGGCACATAGCGGCCTGACAGCCCCAGCAGCAGGCTTTCGATTTCCTGCGTGTCCTGCAAGCCCCGGTCGAGTTCGCGGGCACGCTCGATGAGGGGGTGCTTGGCGGTTTCCGAGGTTTGCCCAGGGTGTTCGCGCAGGTAGTGGTGCAGCAGGCGATAGGGCGCGCTGCGGTTCAGGTCTTCATAACTGCCAGCAAACGGCTCTGCCCCGTGGTCATGACCGGGTGTGGGATGGGTGTGCGCAGCGTGGGCATGGTGACGGTGTTCTCCCGATGGCATGGGCTGCTGCTGCTCCCACGCCTGCGCCAGCGTCTGCAATGGTTCGCCCAGTTGCTGCATGACGGTCAGCAAGCGGTGTTCGTCACTGGCAGGCTGGCCCAGGGTGTGCAGTCCCAGAGGGATGTTCTGGTTGGCCAATTGGTGCAGATGGTCGTGCAGGGCATCGAAAAAGCCCTCGAAGTCGGCATCGATGCGCTGCGCATCCCATTGCAGGTCCTTGTCCATGCGCGATGCCTGCACCGCTTCCCGGATTTGCTGGCGGGTGCGTTCGCGCACCGCGCCTTCTTCCAGTTGCTGGTATTCGTGGATCAGCGTGTGCAGGGCCACCAGTTCGTCGTACAGGGCGGAAGGGGCAAAAGGTGGGGTCTGGTGGCTGACGATGGTCGCACGCCCGCGCCGCTTGGCCTGCACCGCTTCGCCCAGGTTGTCCTGGATGTAGGGGTAGATGACGGGAATATCGCCCACGGCCAGGAACGGGTAGTCATCCGCCCCCACGCCGCGATCCTTGCCCGGCAGCCATTCCTGCGAGCCATGCGTGCCAAAGTGGATGAGCGCGTGGATTTTCTGCTTTTCGCGCAGATACAGGTAATGGGCCAGATAGTAATGGCTGGGGGGCACGGCGGCATCGTGGTAGTCCTTGCCCTGCACGTCGCTGCGCGGCATTTGCGGCAGCACGGTCAGGTTGCCCCACTGGATGCGTGGAATGATGAAGTGCGGCTGGCCGTCGATGCTGCGCACCGCCCAGTGGCTGGCCGGGTCGCCCCAGCGTTCCAGCAGGGCCTGATGGCGGCGTGGCGGCAAATCTTGCAGCCACTGCCGATACTGCGCCACGGGCAGGGTGTCGGCCAGATTCTGTTGCAGCAGGCCATCGAGTGCCTCATGCGCGTAGAGCGGGCGCATGATGGCCTGCGCCTGGCCGATGATCTCCTGCTCCTGCTGCACGCTCACCCGGTAGCCGGCCTGTGCCAGCGCAGGCAGCAGCGTTTCCAGACTGCGGGTGACGTTGAGATTGGAGGCGGAGATGTTGCGGTCGCCCTGCGGGTAGTTCCAGAACATCAGTGCCAAGCGTTTGTCCGCTGGCGGCGTGGTTTGCAGGGCGGCCAGATGCCTGGCCTTGTGCAGCAGTGCATCCAGTTGTTCGGGGATGGGGGCCGGTTCGCCACGCTCCAGCGCGCTGATGACCAGCGGATCGATCATGCCCCAGATTTCGTACACGGCCATGAAGGGGGCGACCATGCGGCTGGGAGTGCCACTTTCGGCGTCGCGCCAGCCCTGGATGCTGCTGTCGCGGTGGTTCATGGTGGTCAGCACGGGAATGCCCAACTGGGCGATTTCAGGCACGCGCTGCTCGGCATTGCCCATGTGCTGCATGTTGATGAGCACCTGAATGTCCTGCCCCGCCAGCATGCGGGTGAGTGCCTGCGGCTGCTCGGCATCGAACCAGAAGGCCACCGGCATCAGGCCCAGGGCTTCGCTGCGACGGATGGCGGCATCGATCACCGCCGTCTGCATGTTCGACAGGCTGCTGGCATGGATGGCAAAGGCCACGCGCGGGCTGTCGGGCTTCCAGCGCGGGGCATGGCCTGCGCCGCTGCTGTGCCCCCATGCCAGATAGTCGTCAAAACGCTCGAATGCGCCGGGCGCATCGGGGTGGTACCAGGCATCGGGTGGCAACCGCACGGGGGCGGGAATATCGGCCACGGACTGCCCGGCCAGCCACTGGCGCAGATACTGGAAGAAGTGGCGGTAGTTGGCCTCGCCGCCGTTCTGGTAATAGGCCAGCAGCGCATCGGCATGGGGCTGTGGCAGGCCGTGGTGAGCCGCATCGCGCACACTGGCATCCATCCAGCGCAGTGGGGGCTGCTGGAGCACAGGCCCCAGTTGCACCCGCAAACGCTGGCGCGCGGTGCGCAGACTGGCTTCGAGCACCAGCAGATCGGCATCCATCAGCCATGCCTGCCGGGCGGCTTCGGTATCACCCGGAATGCCTTGGCTGTAGGCGGTCTCCAGCCGCACACCGGCCAGCCGCGCCTGGTGGCGCAGTTTGTCGAGCTTGCCGGGCAGGATCGATTCGTCTGCCACCAGCCGCACCCGCACCGTGGGGGCAGACGCTGCATCGGCAGGTTCGGCGGCCTGCGCCGGAGCCTGCATACCGTGCAGCAAGGCCCACAGCATGAGCAGCGACACCAGCAGCCAGGCAGGGGTGCCGCGCTTGGCGAAAAAATCGGCGAAAAAGCGTGTCATGGACGACCTCCTGCCATCAGAAGCTGGCATTCAGGCCCACATACACGCTGCGCCCCGCAACCGCGTAGTTGAAGCGCGTGGTTTTGTCGGTCAGCAAGGTATCGCCCAGATTCTCGATGGATGCCTTGACCGTCCAGCGCGGCGAGATACGGTAATTCGCATTCAGCGACCAGACACTGTGGGCAGGCAAGGGGTGCTGTACGGAACTGCTGTACATCACCTGACTGCCGATGTACTGGCCGCGCAAATCCAGCGTCCAGGCGGCATCGGGTTGCCAGCCCACCCGCACGTTGGCCTGATGGCGCGGGCGCGTGGCCAGCGGCTGGCCGGTCTGGCGGTCGCGGGCCTGCAAGTGCGTGTAATTGCCGCTCACATGCCAATGCACCCCCAAGGCTACCGATGCGCCCAGCTCCAGCCCACGGATGCGCGCACGCTCCACGTTCTGGTACACCAGTTGGCGGTAGCCATCGCAGTCGCGCTCGCACCAGGTCTGGATCAGATCGCGCACCTGATTCTGGAACAGCGTGGCCTGCACACTCCAGCCTGCCGGAGCACGATACTCCATGCCCAGCTCGTAGCTGGTATTGATTTCAGGCTTCAGATCGGGGTTGCCGCGCACACTGAAGCTGGTGCTGGCCACGTAATAATCGGGCGAAAGCAGCTTCAGGTTGGGAGCCTTGAAGCCGCGCCCCATGCCGCCCTTGAGCGTCAGCACCTCCCCCACACGGTGCACCAGATACACGCGTGGGCTGTGCTGGAGACCAAACTTCTCGTGCTCATCGAGCCGGTTGCCCAGGACCATCGACCACGAAGGTGCAATCGCCCATTCATCCTGCACAAAAAGTGCCTTGTGCGTGATGTCGGCCTGGCCTGCGGCATTGATGGAACTGTCCTCCAGCTCCTCCCTGCGCAACTCACCGCCGACACTCAGCAGGTGGCTCTGCCCCAATGGCAGGGTCAGGCGGGCATCCAGGGTCTGCTCGTCCAGCGACTGCGGGCGCGTGGGCGTGCCGCTGCTGCGCGAGTTGCCCTTGTCCAGCGAAGCACCGTACACACGCACCTGACTGATGGCACGGCTCCAGTGCCCCTGATGGCTCAGCGACCACTGCCTGCGCCTGAATTCATCGTAACTGCGGTAATGGCTCTTGCCCGACAGGACATCCCGCTCGCGCTCCTCGTTCACCCGGCCCACGCTGAAATCCACGCGCTGGCTGGAGCTGGGTTTCCAGTTCAGGGCCACATTCAGGCTGCGGGCATCACGGCCTTCCAGATCGGATACCTGCGCATCACTTGCCAGCGGCGCAGATGCGCGGTAGCGGCTCTCGGCATAGACATTCAGACCCAGCACCCCCGGCAACAGGGGGCCGCCGACATAGGCTCCCAACTGCCTGCGCTCACCGCCGCGACCATCTTCGCGCCAGCCCAGGCCAGCCGAGAGACTGCCGCGCCATTCATCCGTGGCACTGCGCGTGATGACATTGACCACGCCACCGAGCGCGTCCGAACCGTACAGCGAAGACATCGGGCCACGCACCACCTCCACACGCTCGATGGCCTCGGCAGGTACCCAGCCCAGATCGCTGTCGGAGTGGCCAATCACCCCACCCGTCTGGTTGATGCGCTGGCCGTTTACGAGGGTCAGCGTGTAGTCGCTACCCATGCCACGGATGCTGATACCGCGCCGCGACAGTCCCACGCCTCCCACATGCACCCCCGGCAAGCCCTCCAGCGTGTCCGCCAGGTCCTGCACGGGCCGCCGGAGCAATTCGGCCCTGCGCACCACCGACACCGAAGCAGGCACCTCCTCCAGTGCCGTGGCATTCGAGGTGGCCGTAACCACCACCTCATCCATCGCCTGCCCCCCATCGGCCTGTGGTGCAGCCGCGCCCACCGGCTGACCCCAGATCAGAACGACCGTGGCCGCCAGGGATGCCCTGCCACACGCCTTTGGGAGGCCAGTTCGCCTTGGGAAGGTCTGCAAAACTCTTGCGGTAAGCCCGCGCCCGCCAGTGGGATGCAGCGCAAGGCGGATTTTGCGGTCAATAGCGGGGCTATTGACCGCAAAAGCCAACGCGGCGATGCGCCCAGTGGTGGGATGCGGGCGGCGCAACGGGTTTTGCAGACCTTCCCTTGGGCTATGGCCACTTCCTGTATATGCCGTGACAGACACAAAGGAACGGGCAGCTTCAGACCGTATGGCATGTCGGGACGGCCTGAATGAAGCATTGGCTTCGGTGCGCATGATGAAATCCACTCAAATTAATGATAATTTTCTATCATAATATATTTGAGTGTTGATTATCAATAAATTCGACAGAGATACCCTATCGGACTGCCCTCCTCCTACGCCCCCACAGCTCCATGCGCCAGTGCAGGGTAATCGGTGTAACCGAATTCACCTCCGCCATACAGCGTGGCCGGGTTCCATTGCGCCAGCGGCGCGCCCTGGCGCAGGCGTTCGACCAGATCGGGGTTGCTGATGAACGGACGACCAAAAGCCACCAGATCGGCACGGCCAGTCTCGATGGCCTGTTGTGCGAGTGCCAGATCGTAGCCATTGTTCAGCATCCACGCGGCCTGACCGCCCGCCTCGCGGTAAGCCTGCCGCAGTGCTTCGTAGTCGAAGGGCTGGCTGCCCTGCTGGTAATCGCGCGGGCCACCTGTTGCCCCCTCAATGATGTGGATGTAGAACAGCGCATAGCCTGCCAGACCGCGCACCACCTGCTCGAACAGTGGCTGGGGTTCGGGGTCGAACGCATCGTTGGCGGGAGTGACCGGCGAGAGACGGATGCCGGTGCGCGCCGCGCCGATTTCCGCCGTGACCGCGTGCACCACCTCGAACAGAAAGCGCGTGCGGTTCTCGATGCTGCCGCCATAGGCATCACCACGCTGGTTGGAGCCAGAGCGCAGGAACTGGTCGATCAGATAGCCGTTGGCGGCGTGAATCTCCACGCCATCGAATCCGGCCTGGATGGCCACCCGCGCAGCACGGCGGTAATCCGCCACGATGCCCGGCAGTTCGTCCGCTTCCAATGCGCGAGGCAGTGAAGTCGGCTCGAAATGCCCTGTGCCATCGGCATCGACCAGATAGGTCTTAGCCTGGGCCTGAATGGCAGACGGTGCAACGGGCGCGAGGCCATCGGGTTGCAGCGTAGTGTGCGAAATACGCCCCACATGCCAGAGCTGCACGACAATGCGGCCGCCCTGGGCATGCACGGCATCGGTGACACTGCGCCAGCCCGCCACGGCTTCATGGCTGTACAACCCCGGTACGTCGGCATAGCCCTGCCCCTGCTGCGAGATGGCCGTCGCCTCGGAAATCAGCAGGCCGGCACTGGCACGCTGGGCATAGTAGGTGGCGGTGATCGCCGGAGGCACCGCTCCCGGCGAACGGTTGCGGGTGAGCGGAGCCATCACGATACGGTTGGCCAGCGGCAGGCCGGAAAGATCGAACGCATCAAAAAGCGCAGTCATGGGAACACCTCCAAAAAAGAACGAAAAAAGAAGAGGGAGCCGGTTTCGGCCAACTCTTCAATGCTATTGTGGGCAATTCTTCCGCCTGGTGCTTGGCCCTTGAGCAAACGCCCTGCCATGCCCAGCGGTACAGATGGGCCTGTGAATGCCGTGGCTCAATCTGCCTGGCGCAGGATGTTGGTGGGCGACCACTGATCGGTCAGTGCGCGGGCATGGCTGGGCGGTACGGGCACAGGCTGGTAGTGTGGCCACGGCCCGGTGAGCGCGTCCAGCAGCGGATCGTCGGTGTTGGCATGCAGGGCGTGTGGCGCGGCGTAGAGAATGTCATTCATGCGGCGTTGGGCGCGCAACAGGTGGGGGAACACCGCCTGCCAGGTGGCCTCCTCGTGGGGTTGCAGGCGTCCGCGCGAGAAGGTGTTGGCAGCAACCACTCCGCCGGGAGCCAGCAGTTGCCGCACCTGCTGCAAGAACTCCACGGTCAGCAGGTGCTCGGGCACATAGTCGTGGTCGAAGGCATCGAGCAGAATCAGGTCGTAGTGCTGGCCCTGGCGAATCTTCTGGCGCACGAACACGCGCGCATCCATTGCATGCACGGCCACCTGCTCGTTGGGCTGAAAATCGAACCAGGTGCGGGCCACCTGCACGACCGCCGCATCCAGTTCCACCACGTCGAGTGCGGTATGCGGGAAATGCGCCATGATGACCTTGGGGATGGAGCCGCCACCCAACCCCACCAGCAGGATGCGCCGGGGTGGTTCGGGCAGAAAACGCAGGCCCGCCAGCAGCCCGCGCGTGTATTCCAGTGCCAGTTGCATGGGCTGCGCCTTGTGCATGCAGCTTTGGAACAGGTTGCGCCGGTCAAACGTCATGCAGCGGAACGTCTGCCCTTCCATCACCATAACATCGACATGCAGGCCGCGCCGGGTGGCCACATGGGTGTAGTCATCGGCCATCAACTGGTCTTCCAGACTGGGGACGGCGGTCGCGGCACCCGGCACACCATCGGCACGGGCCGTCTGGCCCAGCGCAGACAGCCCCAGCATGGCAATCGCCAGCAGCCATGTGCCGGGAGCCAGCATTCGGAGCAGGTGCCGCATCGTCATGGCTGGGTCGCAGGGGGCGGCTGCATCAGCAGGCCGATGATCGCCAGCATGGCAGTGACCGTGGCCGTGACGAGCAGGATGGTGTTGATCTCCAGCCAGAGCACCAGATAGTAGGACGGCACGATGGTGCCTGCCGCCGACCCCAGTGTGGTCACGGCACTGAGCTGCCCCACGCGCGAGCCTGCCTCCTCCACCCGCGTCACGATCAGGCGGGTGATGTACGGGGCGAGCACGCCCGCCAGCACACCGGGCGCACTCAGCAAGAGTGCGGCCCCCAGCAGGCTGCCATAGCGCGAATCGGGTAGCCAGTAGGAGATTTCCGCCAGCGCAACGGGAGCGAGCAACACCAGCGGCAACATGCTCAACGACAGGCCCAGCACCAGCCGGTACAGCACGGCACTGTGCGGGCGGGGCTTCTGGGACAGCCTGCCGCCCCACAGGCAGCCCACAGCCATCGCCAGCAGCAGCACGGTGATGATGCTGCCCCACACCGCAATGCCACTGCCGAAGTAGGAGGCCGCAATGCGTGCAAACAGCACTTCCACCGCCATCGTGGCAAACGAAGCCCAGGCCGCCACCACGAAAAGAAAGCGATGTTCAAGAGAAGACAGGGAGGTGGAAGGGACAGAGGCCATGAATGGATTATTCCGCCAAAACGATGTGTCCGCGCCAAAAGACAGGGCAGGCTGGGCCACCTCTCTCCCAATGCCCCGATTGCCAGCCAGGGTGATCGGGCGTTGTCAAAAGCATCCGATAGGTGCCTATTTTTCCACACACAAACCCCACTATCCCGTCATGCCGGGCCTGACCCGGCATCCAGAAGCATTGCAAGGCCCAATCTATCGGGGCTTTGAAGGCAGACGTTGCCACTGGATGCCGGGTCAGGCCCGGCATGACGAGGTGTGTGAGTTCGCCATCACGCAAACTGGACAGCAGAAACACTATATAAGCATAGCGCGATCATTCTGCATTGCCAGCAAACAGGCATTTGCAATCCTTGTACCGTGTGCGACAATACGCGGTTTTCTGCGTTAAGTGCTGTGGCAATGGGTGCTGCATGTGGCTGGCGCGACGACCTGCAACGAAAGACCAACGCCATGAAAGAAGGCATTCACCCCAATTACCGCGAAGTGCTCTTCGTCGATCTGTCCAACGGTTTCAAGTTCGTGACACGCTCCTGCGTGCCCACCAAGGAAACCGGCACCACCGACGATGGCCGTGAACTGCCGCTGTTCAAGCTGGATACCTCCAGCGAATCGCACCCCTTCTACACCGGCCAGCAGAAGTCGGTGGACAACATGGGCGGCCGCGTGGAGAAATTCCGCAACCGCTTCGGCAAGACAGCCCTGAGCAAATAAGCTCCCGCACGTCGCATAGGCGACCTGGCAGCATGGCATTGGCCCATGCTGCTTTTTTTTGCCCGGACACGGCGATAATCCCCGGCAAGCGTACGTTTCACGTTTCGCACTTTGCCTTTTTCCTTGAATTGTCTTCTGTGAAGCATCCTTCTCCTGCCCTGGTCTCACAGGATGCGGTACGCGCCCTGCCCCGCAGCCTGTTGCTGTTGCTGTGCGTGGTCTATGTCCTGGCCGGTTTCGTGGGGCGTTCGCCCTGGAAGAACGACGACATCGTCAGCTACGGCCACATGCAGGCACTGGCACAGGGGCAGAGCGACTGGCTGGCTCCGTCGCTGCTGTCCTGGCCCGCCGAACCGGGCAACTGGCTGGCCCTGTGGCTGGGGGCCTGGAGCATCCAGCTTGCGCCCGGCTGGCTCGCGCCCGAACTGGCCGCCCGCATTCCCTTCATGCTGCTGGTGGGCATCAGCCTGGCCTGCACCTGGTATGCCTGCTATTTTCTGGCGCGCACTGCCGATGCCCAACCCGTGCCGTTCGCCTTCGGTGGTGAGGCGGCCCCGCGCGACTACGCCCGTGCACTGGCCGATGGCGCAGTGCTGGGCATGATTGCCAGCCTGGGCTTTGCGCAGTTCTCGCACGAGACCACCCTGCAAGTGCTGCAACTGGCTGGTGGCAGTCTGGTGTTTCTGGCCTTCGCACTGGGGTTTTACCATCCGCTGCAAGCCCTGCTGTTGCTGCTGGCCGGAGCCACCGCCCTGCTGCTGGGCAGTGGTGCGCACTGGCTGCTGCTGTGGGGGCTGGGGGCACTCTGCCTGAGCTGGTGGACGGCCATCGGGCGGGTACGGCCCCGCGCCACCGATGCCTGTGCCGCGCCCTCCCTGTTCGCTAGCGACGACCCCGCTGGCCAACGCCGCTCCAGCAGTGCACCCTGGTTTGCCTGGCCGCTGCTGGCATCGCTGGTGCTGGGAGCGGTTGCCGTGGCCATTGGCCAAGGGCAATTGTGGTTCTGGCAAGCCAATGCCATCTGGCAATACGACCTGAACACCTGGCGCAGCATTGCGCGGTTGCTGATCTGGTTCAGTTGGCCGGTCTGGCCACTGTGCCTGTGGGCCTTGTGGCGGTGGCGCAGGCAGTGGCTGACGCGCAGCCCCAGCTTCCACATGGTCTTGCCGCTGTGGTTTGCCATGGTGGTGGTGGTGGTGGCCGTGTGTTCCTCGCCATCCGATCGCAGCCTGTTCCTGGGCCTGCCGGTGTTTGCGACGCTGGCGGCCTTCGCGCTGCCCACCATGCGGCGCAGTTTCGCCTCGCTGATCGACTGGTTCACGTTGCTGTTTTTCACCGCCTGCGGCATTGCCATCTGGGTGATCTGGGTGGCCACGCAGACCGGCGTACCCGCCAAGCCGGCGGCCAACGTGGCCAAACTCGCACCCGAATACCTGCCCCAGTTCGGGCCGCTGGCGTTCGTGCTGGCCTTGCTGGCTACCGTCAGCTGGCTGGCGGTAGTGTTCTGGCGCACGGGCCGCCACCAGTCGGCCCTGTGGAAAAGCCTGGTGTTGCCCGCCGGAGGAGCCACCTGGTGTCTGGTGCTGGTGACCACGCTGTGGCTGCCCATGCTCGACTACGGGCGCGGCTACCAGGCGCAAATGGAAAAACTGCGCGAACACCTGCCCGCCAGCGCGACCTGCGTCACCGCCCACGGCTTGAGCCGTGCCCAGATTGCCGCCGTGCAGACACAGGGGAGCTGGCCACTGCGCAGTCCCGAAAACGCATCCGATCGCGCATCTGCCTGCACCTGGAGCCTGGTGGGCGCAGGCACGGTGCGCGCCTTGCGCCCCGCGCTGCTGCGCCAGGGCTGGGTGGAGGTGGTCAAGGTGGAACGCCCCACCGACGACGAACCACTGTTCCTGTTCCGCCACCGCCAGCCCCGACGGCTGACGCCCTGACCCCCGCACACCGCCCCACACAGCCGCCATGTCCGAGCGCAAAACCATTGCCCGCCACTTCGTCACCGTGCTGGTGGGCCAGCTCGCCATCATGGGCTATGGGCTGACGGATACGCTGGTGGTCGGCAACTTCTCGGTAGAGGCACTGGCGGCCCTGTCGGTGGCCGGGGCGATTTTCATCAGCGTGTACATCAGCCTGCTGGCGGCCGTGCAGGGGCTGCTGCCGATCTGGGCGGAAATGCACGGGGCACAGCAGCCCCAGCGCATCGGCCCCTCGGTGCGCCAGTGCCTGTACCTGACTGCGGCCCTGACCGTGCTGGGCATGGTGCTGCTGGTGCAGTCCACCCGGCTGCTGGACGGGCTGGAAGTGCCAGCCGCCCTGCATGCGGATGTCTCGGCCTATCTGCACATTCTGGCTGCGGCCCTGCCGGCGGCCATGCTCTACCGCATGTTCACCACACTGAGCCAGTCCATCGGCATTCCGCAGATGGTGACCTGGCTGCAAATCGTCGGGCTGTTCATCAAGATACCGCTGTCCATCTGGTGGACGCACGGCGGCTGGGGCGTGGAGCCGATGGGGCTGCGCGGTTGCGCCTGGGCCACACTGACCGTTCACTACAGCCTGCTGGTGCTGGCCCTGTGGCTGCTGCACCGTCAAGAGCCGTACCGGCCGCTGCACCTGTGGCGCACCCCAGAAAAGCCGCACTGGCCGCAACTGCGTGAATTCCTGCGCCTGGGCCTGCCTGCCGGACTGACGGCGGCGGTGGAAATTTCTTCCTTCGCGCTGATGGCACTGCTGATTGCCCGGCAGGGTGCGATTGCCTCATCGGCACACCAGATCGTCAGCAACCTCACCGGCATTGCCTACATGTTCCCGCTTTCGCTGGGCATTGCATGCAGTGCCCGCGTGAGCTTCTGGCGCGGCGCAGGCGACGAAGCCCGCGCACGCCAGTTGGCCCGCACCAGCCTGCAACTGGCCCTCGGCACGGCCTTGCTGATGGCGGTGGCCCTGGTGCTGCTGCGCCAGCCACTGGCACAGGGCTACAGCCACGACCCGGCGGTGCAGCAACTCACGGCCAGCCTGTTGCTGGTGCTGGCCTGCTACCACCTGGCCGACAGCATGCAGCTCATGACCATGTTCATGCTGCGCTGCTGGCGTGTGACGATTGCCCCGCTGTTCATCTACCCGGTGCTGCTGTGGGGCTTTGGCATTGGCGGCGGCTACTGGCTGGCCTACCGGGGCCTGGCAGGCTGGCCACCCGCGCAGGCCCCCTGGCCCTTCTGGGCATCGGGCGCACTGGGCCTGGCCCTGACCGCCGGGGTGCTGGGGCTGCTGCTGCAGCGCAAGTTGCGGACAATTTAAGAACAATGCTGTTTACTTAAACCTGTTTCCCGTCATTCCGGGCTTGACCCGGAATCCAGTGACAAAGCAAGCCCAGAGAAACGAACGTGTTTTTTCTCCATGTCGTCACTGGATTCCGGCCTTCGCCGGAATGACGGCGTTAAGGAAACACTGATTCATTCCGCCCGAGTCGCCGTGCCCCCTGTCGGGATGGGCTGCAAGGCGGTTTTTGGGGTCAATAGTGGTGCTATTGACCCCAAAAGCCAACGCAGCAGACCGCCCGAGAGGGGGATGCGGCGGCCGGGAGGAATTATTCAGTGTTTCCTTAAGTAAGCAGCATTCCTTCTAAACCAGCATGCCTTCGCGTTCCCGCTTGCGTTCGGCCTCCTCGGCCAGTGCCTGGGGCGTTTGCAGGCGGGCGGCAGGCAACACCAGCGTGAAAACCGAGCCTTTGCCCAGTTCGCTTTCAACCAGCAACTGTCCTCCGTGGCGTTGGATGACGTGCTTGACGATGGCCAGCCCCAGCCCGGTGCCGCCTGTCTCGCGCGAGCGGCTGCGATCGACGCGGTAGAAGCGTTCGGTCAGGCGCGGAATGTGTTCGGGCGCAATGCCCGGCCCGGAATCGCGTACCGAGAAATGCGCGCTGCCATCGGCCTGCCAACGCCATTGCACCTGAATGCGCCCCCCCGCCGGGGTGTAGCGCACGGCGTTGGTGACGATGTTGGCCACGGCACTGTGCAGTTCCTGATCGGCGGCCAGCACACGCCCCATGCACTGGGGACGCGCCACTTCTCCATCGATCTTCTCGCACAGCGGCGCGTCGGCGGGTACGGGGATGGCGACCTGCAAGCCCTGGGCATCCACCCAGCAGACGCTGATCTGGTGGACGGCCTTGCTGGAGTCGGGGGCCAGTGCCGATGACAGCGCGTGGGCTTCGTCATGGCAGCGCACCAGCAGGGTGTGGATGTTGATGAACTCGTGCAGGCCCGGCACCGGGCTGGCTTCCAGCCGCGAGAGGGTGAGCAAGTCCTGCACCAGCAATTGCATCCGCGCAGTCTGCTGCTGCATCATGCCCAGGTAGTGCAGTTGCTCGTCGCGCCCCAGTGGCAGGTTTTGCAGGGTTTCGACAAAACCGGCAAAAATCGTCAGCGGCGTGCGGATTTCGTGCGAGACGTTGGCCACGAAGTCGCGGCGCATGGATTCGTTCTTTTGCAGGATGGTGATGTCGCGCGAGAGCAGCAGCTTCTTGCCGTCGCCGTATTCATTGACGACCACCGAGAGTTGCGGCTTGTCCACCGACATGGCGTTGCTGCCCCGCCCCTGCACTTCCAGCGGGTGGCTGAAGTCGGCCACCGTGCAGTAATTGCAGAAATCCGGCGAGCGCACCAGATTGGTGAGAATGTGACCGATGTCGCGCCGTGCATCCAGCCCGAAATGCTCCTCGGCCATCTGGTTCAGCCAGACGATGCGCCACAGTTCATCGACCAGCAGCACGCCGTTGGGCGAGGCTTGCAGCGCAGACTGCAAGTCCTGCAAGTCCTGCTCCAGCACCCGCAGGGCTTTTTGCTGCTTGCGCTGCTGCCGCCGCCAGAAGTATTCCAGGTGCGACCAGATACCCAGCAGGAACGGCGGCGGGGTGTTGGCATACTTGGCCCAGCGGAAGAAGCGCATGCCCTGCCAGGCGTAGAGCAGCCACCAGGCCCAGGCCCCTGCCAATGCCCCCAGCAGCGCGGCCGACCAGCTACCAGCCAGCCCGCCAACGACGATGGCAAAAAAGAGTTGCGAGAAGCCGAATGCCAGCCAATACATGCTCAAGGCACCGCCAGCGTACCCGCGCGGGCGAACACGATCTGCCCGCCCACCAGCGTGGTCTGCACACGGCCCGGCAACTCCAGCCCCAGGAACGGCGTATGCTGAGCCTGGCTGCACAGGGCATCGGGCTGCACCACCCAGTCGGCCTGCGGGTTGAAGACGCAGACATCGGCCACACCGCCTTCGTGCAGGCGACCGGCATCGTGCTGCAAATCGCCCAGTCCTGCCCCGATGATGCGGGCTGGCTCGTGCGTGACCACCGCCAGTGCCCGCAGCAACGGCACGTCGTGCGTGGCAGCCCAGTGCTGTGCCAGAGCCAGCAGCAGTTCCAGCCCGGTGGCTCCGGGTTCGGCCTCGGCAAACGGCACCTGCTTGGCATCGTCCTCCACCGGGGTGTGGTCGGAGACCAATGCGTCCACCGTGCCGTCGGCCAGCCCCCTGGCAAGGGCATCGCGGTCGCGCTGCTGGCGCAGCGGCGGGTTGAGGCGGGCATTGCTGTCGAAGTAGCCGATGTCCATATCGGTGAGCAGCAGGGAGTTGATGCTGATGTCGCAGGTGACAGGCAAGCCCTCCTGCTTGGCCTGGCGCACCAGCTCCAGCCCCGCCGCACTGCTGATGCGGCACAGATGCACATGGCAGGGCGAGGCACGCAGCAACTCGAAAATCGTGTGCAGCGCAATGGTTTCTGCCGCCACCGAAATGCCCGACAGACCCAACCGCTGGGCGAACGCGCCACTGGCGGCCACGCCCTGCCCCAGCGAATAATCCTGCGCACGCAACCACACCGAATAGCCAAAGGTGCTGGCATATTGCAGGGCACGTTGCAGGGACTGGTTGCTGACCAGCGGCACCTCGGCCTGACTGAAACCCACGCAACCGGCGGCGGTGAGCTTGGCCATTTCGGTCAGCACCTCACCGGCCAGCCCGCGCGTGAGCGCGCCCAGCGGATACAGGCGCGCCTTGTGCAGCCTGTCGGCGCGGTAGCGCAGCATCTCCACCAGCCCGGCCTCGTCCAGCGCAGGCTGGGTGTCGGGCGGGCAGACCAGGCTGGTCACGCCACCGGCCACAGCCGCGTGCATTTCGCTCTCCAGCATCCCGGCATGTTCATAGCCCGGTTCGCGCAGGCGCACCGCCAGATCGACCAGCCCCGGCAGCACCCATTGCTGGCGGGCATCGATGGTCTGGTCGGGAACAAAACCATCGGGAGCCGTGCCGATGCTGGCAATGGTTCCATTGGCGATGGCCAGATCGCCGACGCGATCCAATCCGCTGGCGGGGTCGAGCAGCCTGCCGCCCTGAATCAGTATTTTCATGTGCTGTCCTTGCAATCCTGTTGGATGTTTCAATGAATTCGCTGTGATGCGCTCAGAACCTACGATGTTCTCAGGCTTCATTGCCCGCCACGATGGACATCACCGCCATGCGCACGGCAATGCCGAACGTGACCTGCGGCAGGATGACGCTCTGGTCGCCATCGACCACTTCCGACGCAATCTCCACGCCCCGGTTGATGGGGCCGGGGTGCATGACGATGGCATCGGGTTTGGCCAGTCGCAGCCTCTCGGGGGTCAGGCCGAACTTCTTGAAATATTCCTGGCTGGACGGCAGCAGTGCGCCGCTCATGCGCTCGTTCTGCAAGCGCAGCATGATGATGACATCGGCATCGCGGATGCCCTCGTCCAGCGAGTGCACCACGCGCGCGCCCATCGCGGAAAAGTTTTCCGGCACCAGTGTGCTGGGGCCGACCACGCGCAGATCAGGGCAACCCAGCGTCGTCAGGGCGTGGATGTCGGAACGCGCCACGCGCGAATGCAGCACGTCGCCCACGATGGCCACGCTCAGGTTCGTGAAATCCTTCTTGTAGTGGCGAATCGTGTACATGTCCAGCAGCCCCTGGGTGGGGTGGCCGTGGCGACCATCACCGGCATTGACCACATGCACATGCGGCGCGACATGCTGGGCAATCAGGTAGGGTGCGCCCGACTGGCTGTGGCGCACCACGAACAGATCGGCCGCCATGGCCGAGAGGTTGGCAATCGTGTCCAGCAGGGTCTCGCCCTTGGCCGTGGACGAGCGCGAAATATCCAGGTTCAGCACATCGGCCGACAGGCGTTTGGCGGCAATCTCGAACGTGGTGCGGGTGCGCGTGCTGTTCTCGAAGAACAGGTTGAACACGCTCTTGCCGCGCAGCAGCGGCACCTTCTTCACCTCGCGGTCGTTGATGGAGACGAAATTGGTGGCCGTATCCAGAATGTGCGTGAGGATGTCGCGCGACAGCCCTTCGGTGGACAGCAGGTGGATCAGCTCGCCGTGGCGGTTGAGTTGCGGATTGTGTTTTGCCAGCATGGCGTTCAAGCCTCTCGAATGTCAAAGTGAAAATGCCCGTCATCACTGCGCGCCAGCGACAGCGTGCGGCTGGCTGGCAGGGCCAGCCGGGCGGAGGCGAAATCGGCCTGAATCGGCAACTGCCGCCCGCCCCGGTCCACCAGCACCGCCAGACGCACCCGCGCCGGGCGACCATAGTCGAACAGTTCGTTGATGACCGCGCGAATGGTACGTCCGGTGTAGAGCACATCGTCCAGAATCAACACATCCGCGCCATTCACATCAAAGCCCAGCGCGGTCTGCACGCTGCTGGAGAGGCCGCGCTGGGAGAAGTCGTCGCGGTGCAGGGCCGAGGACAACACATTCACCGGCTGCGCGATGCCCAGATCGCGGTGCAGCCGTTCGGCCAGCCACACGCCACCCGATGTCACGCCCGCCAGTTGCGTCTGCTCCTGGCACAGCGGGCGAATGCCCGCCAGCAGGGCCTGGTACAGGCTCTCGGCATCCAGTGCCAGCAGGCCGGAAGGGGCTTCGGAAGAAAGGGAGGGATGGCTCATGGTTCAAGGCTCCTGAAAAACTGCTCCAGAATGATGCAGGCCGAGACCGCATCGGCATTGGCTTCGGTGGCACCGGCCGCATACGCGGCAGTGGTGCTGTAGCGTTCGTCCACGGCCAGCACCGGCAGGCCGAAACGCCCACGCAACTGGCGAATGAACTTGCGCGCGCGCAGGGTGTTCTCGTGCGCCGCGCCATCGGGGTGGAATGGTACGCCCACCACCAGTGCGTCGGGCTGCCATTCGGTCAGATAGCGTTGCACCTGCGCAAACCGCGCCTTGCCTTCTGCGGCAATCGTGCCCCTGGGGCTGGCACTGCGCAGCATGCGCGTACCCACGGCCACACCGGTGCGCTTGAGGCCATAGTCCAGTGCCATGAAAGTTTGCCAGTGCGGCTGCACCGGCGGATTGCCTTGCGCAGCGTCGGCGGCATCGACCGGTTCTGCGGGGGGACAAAGAGGTTCGGGTTCGGACTCGGAGGAAGACATGGCGACAGAGGAGCGAGACGAAAACGGGTGGCGGCAGAAAACCGTTCAGGCATGGCCGATGAACGGGGCAATGCTGCGAGGCTGCACCCCCAGCAGCTCGAATGCCTTGGCGTAGCGGCGTGGCGCAGGCAGGTGAAACAGCAGCGTCGGATCGGCCTTCACGGTCAGCCAGGCATTGGCGATCAACTCGGATTCCAGCTGCCCCTCATCCCACGATGCACAGCCCAGAGCCAGCAGCGCATGGCGCGGCCCCTCACCCTGGGACAGCGCCTCCATCACATCGCGCGAGGAAGTCATCACCAAACCGCCGGAAACATGCAGGCTGGACGCATACGCCAGCAGCTCGGCCGGGTCGGTCTCGGCCTGCACCGGCTCGGTATCGTGCAGCACAAAGCCCCGGTCGTGGTGCAAAGGCCCGCCCAACAGCACCGGCAACTGCGCCAGATCGGGGCGCGGCAGCGGCAATTCCAGCCGGTCGAACAGCCCCTGCACGGTCAGATCGGTGATCTTGTTCACGATCAGCCCCAACGCGCCCTTGTCGTTGTGCTCGCACACATAGACCAGACTGCCGCCAAACAGATCATCGTCCATGCTGGGCATGGCAATGAGAAAGTGATCGGTCAGATCGGTAGGAAAGAGAGGCGAATTGGGCATGGCTTGATTTTAGGGCCTGTTGCCGGCATCCGAATCCGGCACAGCCAGACTGTGGAAGAATCGACCACAACTTTCTGTCATCCCGTTCAGGCCATTTGCGCCGACACTCCAGATCACGCCTTAGCCAGCCATGCCCACTGCCACTTCCAACCCATCTCCCTATGGCGACCTGCTGCGCCAGGCCAACACCCTGCGCCGCACCGGGGCATTCGCCGAAGCCGCCCACACCTACCTGCAAGCCGCAGAAACCACCGACAGCCCCCAGGAGGCCCTGCTGTTCCACGCCATCAGCCTCAAGGATGCCGGGCAGGAAACCCCGGCCATTCAGGCCTACCAGCAGTTGCTGGCCCGCTGCCCCGACTACGCCGTTGGCTGGAGCCTGTTCGGCACCTGGCTGCGCAAAATCAATCGCCTGCCCGAGGCCATCGACGCGCTGCGCCACTCGCTGGCCTTGCGCAACGACATCGAGACGCGCAACGTGCTGGTCATGGCACTCTACAGCCAGGGCGAACTGGAGGCAGCCCGGCTCGAAGGTCTGCGCAACCTGTACGAGAAAGACCAGGAGGCCATGCAGCACTTTTCCTGCCACAGCCCCCGGCCCAGCCTCCAGTTGCCTGCCAAGGTGCAGGCGTTCGACCCACAGGCGCGCACCCGCAACGTCATTGCCTTCTCGCTGTGGGGCGAGCAGCCCGCCTACGTCCACGGGGCCATAGAGAACGCCCGGCTGGCCACCCACCTGTACTATGGCTGGAGCACCCGCATCTACCACGACGACAGCGTGCCAGCCGATGCCATCCAGGCCCTGCAACGCGCAGGCGCGCAAACGGTTCGCATCACCGATCCGGCACTGCAAGCCATCAAGCCCATGTGGCGATTCATGGCCGCCAACGACCCCGAGGTGGACTGGTTCCTCTGCCGCGATGCCGACTCGCGCCTCAATGCCCAGGAGCTGCTGGCCGTGCAGGCCTGGCTGCACTCCGGCCAGCCCTTTCACATCATGCGCGACCACATCTACCACATGGAGCTGATTCTGGCGGGCATGTGGGGTGGCGCGGCTGGCATCCTGCCCGACATTCGCCAGCAACTGCTGCATATGCCGCACTATTTCAACAACGCCTTTGCCGATCAGGCCTACCTGAAAAACGAAATCTGGCCACTCATCCGCGACCACAGCCTCACCCACGACAGCGAATACCACTTCTACCGAGGGCGTGACTTCCCCGATGCCTACCGCCTGCCCCGCCCCATCCATGTGGGAGGCAGCATCAAACAGATGCGCCACTGGCGGGAAGACACTACCGATAGCCTGCCCAGAACCTAGGGCGTGTCATCATGTAGATTCGCCCTAGTGAACGCAAAACGCCCCCATAAACACAACACCGTCACACAGGCGGCATAGAATGCACGATTCACTTCGTGTCAGCCTGGCCTGGCGGGGGTTGTCTGCATGGGCACAACCCCTGGGGTCGGGTTTCATTTTTGTCAGGAGTTCACACCATGAGCAGCCCCACCGAGCCGACCTCTCCCCACGTCATGAACACCTATGGGCGCGTCAATATCGCGCTTTCGCACGGACAGGGCGTGCGTGTGTGGGACACCAACGGGCGAGAATACCTCGACGGACTGGGCGGCATTGCCGTGAACACCCTGGGTCACAACCACCCCCAACTGGTTCCCGCCTTGCAGGAGCAGATCAGCCAGATCATCCACAGCTCCAACTACTACCATGTGCCTGGGCAGGAAATCCTCGCCAGCAAACTGGTGGAACTCTCCGGCCTGGAAAACGCCTTCTTCTGCAACTCCGGGCTGGAGGCCAACGAAGCCTGCCTGAAACTGGCGCGCAAACTCGGCAACGACCGTGGCTACAAGAACCCCAAGGTCGTGGTGTGCGAACACGCATTCCATGGCCGGTCTCTCGCCACCCTCTCGGCCACGGCCAACCCCAAGATTCACCAAGGCTTCTACCCGCTGGTGGAAGGCTTCATCCGCGTACCCCTGAACGACATCGAGGGCCTGAAACAAGCCACCGCCAACGACCCGGAAGTCGTGGCCGTGTTCTTTGAGGTCATCCAGGGCGAAGGCGGCATCCACCCGGCACGCATCGAATACCTGCAAGCCGTGCGCCAGCTCTGCAACGAGCGCGACTGGCTGATGATGGTCGATGAAGTGCAGTGCGGCATGGGGCGCACCGGCAAATGGTTCGCCCACCAGTGGGCAGGCATCCAGCCCGATGTCATGGCACTGGCCAAGGGACTGGGTTCCGGCGTGCCCATCGGTGCCGTCGTGGCCGGCCCCAAGGCCGCCCACCTCTTCCAGCCCGGCAATCACGGAACCACCTTCGGCGGCAACCCGCTGGCCATGCGCGCAGGCATCGAAACCATCCGCATCATGGAGCAAGACCACCTGCTGGACAACGCCCAGCGCGTGGGCGAACACCTGCAACAGGCACTGCGCAACACCCTGGGACAATTGCCCGGCTTCGTCGAAGTGCGCGGCACCGGCCTGATGATTGGCGTGGAACTGGATCGCCCCTGCGGCGCACTGATCCAGCAGGCTGCCGATGCAGGCCTGCTCATCAGCGTCACTGCCGAGCGTGTCATCCGCATCATTCCTCCTCTCATCATCACCGAGGCCGAAGCCGATGAACTCGCTCAACGACTGGAACCAGTGGTGCGGCAATTCTTGACCTCCTGATATTCCCCTATGCCGGTTGGCAGGCATGAACCTTGCGACGCGGTATAACGAAAAACCTCGCAAGGGCATCCCGCAACCGGCCTTCCGGTGGGGAAAGCTCCTCCACCCCAGCCACAAGGAAATGGCATGAGCAAACCCAGACACTATCTGCAATTCAACGACTTCAGTGCGCCCGAGTACGCCTACCTGCTCCACCGTGCCGCACAACTCAAGGGCAAGTTCAAGTCCTACGAAAAGCACCAGAGCCTGACCGACCACACCCTGGCCCTGATCTTCGAGAAAGCCAGCACCCGCACCCGCGTCAGCTTTGAAGCCGGCATGTACCAACTGGGTGGCTATGTCGTCCACCTGACCACCGCCGACAGCCAGTTGGGCCGCTCGGAACCCATCGAGGACAGTGCCCGCGTCATCAGCCGCATGGTCGATATCGTGATGATCCGCACATTCGAGCAAGCCAAGATCGAGAAATTCGCCGAATACTCGCGCGTGCCCGTCATCAACGGCCTGACCAACGAATTTCACCCCTGCCAGATTCTGGCCGACATCTTCACCTTCATCGAAAACCGAGGCTCCATTCAGGGCAAGACCGTGGCCTGGGTGGGCGATGGCAACAACATGGCCAACACCTGGCTGCAAGCGGCCCAGTTGCTGGACTTCAAGCTGCACATCAGCGCACCCAGCGGCTATGAGCTGGACGAAAAACTGGCCCTGGGAGCCAAGGCCGACCCCGAACACTTCCAGACCTTCGAGAACCCGCTGGAAGCCTGTCGTGATGCCCACCTGGTCACCACCGACGTATGGACCAGCATGGGCTACGAAGAAGAAAACGCCCAGCGCAGAAAAGCCTTTGCCAACTGGAAAGTGGATGCCGCCATGATGGCCGTGGCACAGCCCGATGCCCTCTTCATGCACTGCCTGCCCGCCCACCGGGGCGAAGAAGTGGATACCGAAGTCATCGACGGGCCACAATCGGTGGTCTGGGATGAAGCCGAAAACCGGATGCACGTTCAGAAGGCCCTGCTGGAATTTCTGCTGATTGGCGAACAGACCGCTTGAAAAGCATCCCCCTTTCAAGCAGACACCACCACATCCGAAGGCCGCAACATTGCGGCCTTTTCATTGGGAACCTGCTGGCCGCGATAGCCAAAGCAGGCACAAAAAAAGCCACCCGATTCAGGTGGCTCTTAAACGATGAAACCACTGCGCCTCATACAAGGCGCAGGCAGTCATCAGAAGTTGTGGCGCAGACCGATACCGAAGTTGTTTTCGTCGGTGAAGTGTTGGCCGAACTTAGGACCGTCTTCGTCAGCACGATAGTACACGCCGTACACGAATGTGCGCTTGGACAGAGCGTACTTGGCTTCAACCACGACATCAACGCCATCTTGGTTCAGGTTGCTCCAGCCAGTGGAAGTCAGATGATCGCGGGTTTCTGCGTAAACAGCGTCCACAGCCAAGCTGAAGTTGCCCAGGGGCACGGCTACGCCAACACTGTAACCTTCCAGACGGTCGGTATCGTTGTAGTTGTAGGAAGCGGCCAGCTTGGCTACGCCGAAGTCATACGAACCACCGATAGAAGCGTTTTCGTTGCGGCCTTTTTTGCTCCAAGTAGTAGTAGTAGGACCATCAAAGAACTCGGCGTAGTTGTAGGTCACAGCAGCAGCCACGGGGCCGTTCTGATAGATCAAAGCCAGATCGTATTTACCCTTGCTGTCACGGTCTGTCTTGTACTGGTCTTCAAAGATGTAACCAGCGTGCAGCTTGAAGCCAGCAACGCTTGGGCTGATGTACTGAATCAGAGCGTTGTCACGCGAGCTGCCACCGTTGCCGTAGCCGAACACCAGACCGTTGGCCGAGTAGTTGGCAGCACCGGTCAGTTCCCAAGAAGCGATACCGAAGTAGGAAGGTGTATTTTGACGACCAGCGCGCAGAGCACCGAAACCACCAGACAGACCAACCCAGGCTTGACGTTGGAAGCCGCTGGAAGCACCGTCAGCCAGGCTGACAGCTTGTTCGAACTGGAAGGAAGCCTTCAGGCCGTTGCCCAGATCTTCCACGCCACGGAAACCAATGCGGCTGTTGCCGTTGTTCAGGTTGCTGTTGGCCAGCGCGCCTGTGGTGGTGTCATAGGGATTGGCGATAGTACCATTACCCTTGTCACCGATTTGGCCAACACCAACGTCAGCCACGCCGTACAGGGTTACAGAAGATTGAGCCATTGCTGCACCAGTAGCAGCAACAGCGGCCAATGCGATCAAGGATTTTTTCATTGCGGATACTCCAAGGTTAAACATAGGGCTCCGGTAAGGGGGGTCTTGGGTTTTTGCATCGCTTGCGATTAGTCCCGCCGGTTCCCCGAGCCAACCTCCTGATGGGGAAGTTACCCGTATTGCAACAGACGACCTGCCAGATGGCAAAGGGTATTTGCGTGTACGCACTGTTTCCGTGCCAGTCTGTTGTGATGCAGCAACAAAACATGACAAAAATCTCTGCAAGCTCCCTTTTTCCAGTCTGCGCATGGTGAACCCACCCACTGGCACTGGATCAGCGCAGTTCTGTTGATAGACCTCGCTGCTCAGGAAAACCTGAAGAACGCCACATAAACTAAATTATTTTTCTTTATTATCAGTTATTTACGAATAAATCTTTCATTTCCCACACGGATACAGCCTCCACAGACCGCATCACACCGCCACACATGGAAGACCATGTACCGGTGCGCTCCTAGCACAGCCGCATACACCAAGTATCCGTTGGCGCACGGCAATCGGTGCGTCTGCCACTTGGCTTAGGCGTGCCTGTTTTCGGTGCATTACATCGCTGTGCAATGTTCGCTGCCCCAGCAGCAGGCATACACGCAACCAGCACGGCATGACACCCCCTCCACGGGAACAACACCGGGCATCCTGCGGACGAAACCATCATTTTTTGAATACCTGCCCTTGAAATGCCATTTTTTGTCCTTAGAATTAGCACTCAGTGCAGGGGAGTGCTAACAAACCCGAATCTTTCCTGCCTCTTTCATGCACGGTGTGCAAACTGAGCCATCCAGGAATGGCAAGCGGGCATCCGTGCGGTTGTTACTTTGACTGAATCTTGAATCCATAGGAGTTGAACATGGCATTGCGTCCTTTGCATGACCGCGTAATCGTCAAGCGTCTGGAAAACGAAACCACCACGGCCTCCGGCATCGTGATTCCCGACAACGCCACAGAAAAACCCGATCAGGGCGAAATCCTGGCGGTCGGCCCCGGCAAGAAGAATGACAAGGGCGAAGTCGTGGCTCTGGGCGTACAGGTCGGCGACCGCGTTCTGTTCGGCAAGTACAGCGGCCAGGCTGTGAAGATCGACGGCCAGGAACTGCTGGTTCTGAAGGAAGACGATCTGTTCGCCGTGGTGGAAAAATAAGGAAACAAGGCATTGGCCCCGCTGGGTCATGCGTTTTTTCCGGTGCTGGTGTACTGAAACCAGTATCCCCATTTTAGGCGGCCAGTCTGTAGCCGATCCCAAAGCATGGGCAGACACCGCCGCCGATTCGTGTAATTTTTATTGGAGCTATTCAAAATGGCAGCAAAAGACGTAGTTTTTGGTACCGATGCCCGCACCCGCATCGTGGAAGGCGTGAACATTCTGGCCAACGCAGTGAAAGTGACCCTGGGCCCCAAAGGCCGCAACGTGGTGCTGGAGCGTTCCTTCGGTGCCCCTACCGTAACCAAGGACGGTGTGTCCGTGGCCAAGGAAATCGAACTCAAGGACAAGCTGCAAAACATCGGCGCACAACTGGTCAAGGAAGTCGCTTCCAAGACCAACGACATCGCCGGTGACGGCACCACCACCGCCACCGTGCTGGCACAGTCCATCGTGCGCGAAGGCCTGAAGTACGTGGCCGCTGGCCACAGCCCCATCGAAGTCAAGCGCGGCATCGACAAGGCCGTGATCGCTCTGGTGGAAGAGTTGAAGAAGCAGTCCAAGGACATCACCACCACCAAAGAAATCGCCCAGGTCGGTTCCATCTCTGCCAACAGCGACACCGATGTCGGTCAGATCATCGCCGAAGCCATGGACAAAGTGGGCAAGGAAGGCGTGATTACCGTGGAAGAAGGCAAGAGCCTGCAAAACGAACTGGACGTGGTCGAAGGCATGCAGTTCGACCGTGGCTACCTGTCGCCCTACTTCATCAACAACCCCGAGAAGCAGGTTGCCGTGCTGGACAACCCCTTCGTGCTGCTGTTCGACAAGAAGATCAGCAACATCCGCGACCTGCTGCCCACGCTGGAAGCCGTGGCCAAGGCCAGCCGTCCGCTGCTCATCATTGCCGAAGACGTGGAAGGCGAAGCCCTGGCCACTCTGGTGGTGAACACCATCCGTGGCATCCTGAAAGTGGTGGCCGTCAAGGCTCCTGGCTTCGGTGATCGCCGCAAGGCCATCCTGGAAGACATCGCCATCCTGACCGGCGGCAAGGTGATCGCCGAGGAAGTCGGCCTGTCGCTGGAAAAAGTGACCCTGGCCGATCTGGGCCAGGCCAAGCGCATCGAAGTGGGCAAGGAAAACACCACCATCATCGACGGCGAAGGCCAGGCTGCCGACATCGAAGCACGCGTCAAGCAAATCCGCATCCAGATTGAGGAAGCCACCTCTGACTACGACCGCGAGAAGCTGCAAGAGCGCGTGGCCAAGCTGGCCGGCGGCGTGGCCGTCATCAAGGTCGGTGCTGCCACCGAAGTGGAAATGAAAGAGAAGAAGGCGCGCGTGGAAGACGCACTGCACGCCACCCGCGCTGCCGTGGAAGAAGGCATCGTGGCCGGTGGTGGCGTGGCTCTGCTGCGTGCCAAGGCTGCCGTAGGCAACTCGCTCAAGGGTGACAACGCCGAACAGGACGCTGGTATCAAGCTGATCCTGAAGGCCATCGAAGCCCCACTGCGCGAAATCGTGGCCAACGCCGGTGGCGAGCCATCCGTGGTGGTGAACAAGGTGCTGGAAGGCGAAGGCAACTTCGGCTTCAACGCTGCCAACGACAGCTACGGCGACCTGATCGAGCTGGGCATTCTGGATCCCACCAAGGTGACCCGCACTGCACTGCAAAATGCCGCTTCCGTGGCATCCCTGCTGCTGACTACCGAAGCCGTGATCGCCGAAGCCCCCAAGGATGACGCAGCCGCAGCTCCCGCAGCCCCCGACATGGGTGGCATGGGCGGCATGGGCTTCTAATCCAGGCCTGCTGCATGAGCTTGACCATGCCGACACATTGTGTTGGCATGGCAGGCCCACCATTCAAAAAGCCCCTTTCGAGGGGCTTTTTTGCATTTTCTTTATGACGCAGCGTAAAAGCCCCGAATCGCCTCCCACGCCTGCTGGGGGTCATCGCAATACTGGAAGAGCTGCACATCGTCGGGGGAGATAGCCCCGATTTCCAGCAGGGCATCGACATTGAGCAGTTTCTTCCAGTAATCACTGCCGAAGAGGATGATGGGCACGCGCTGGGCCTTGCGGGTCTGCACCAGCGTGAGCACCTCGAACAGCTCATCGAGTGTCCCGAAGCCCCCCGGAAACACCACCAATGCCTTGGCGCGGATCAGGAAGTGCATCTTGCGCAAGGCAAAGTAATGAAACTTGAAGCTCAGGCCGGGCGTGATGTAACGGTTGCCACCTTGCTCGTGCGGCAGGGTGATATTCAGGCCAATGTTGAGCGCGCCCGCTTCATGCGCCCCCCGGTTGGCCGCCTCCATGATGCCCGGCCCGCCGCCGGTGCAGATGATGTAGCGTCGCTCGATCGGCTCGTGTTCGCAGGCTCTGGAAACAATGTAGCCAAAGCGGCGGGCATTTTCATAATGCACGGCATTGCGCACCGCGCGTTCGGCCAGCGCAATCGCCGTGCTGTCCTGGCTGGCCCGCGCCCGCTCCAGACGGTGCACGGCCGTGTCGGCATCCACAAAACGGGCACTGCCATAAACCACCACCGTGCTGGTGATGCCCATTTGCTTGAGTTCCAACTCTGGTTTGAGCAGTTCCAGTTGAAAGCGAATGCCCCGGGTTTCCTGCCGCAGCAGGAATTCTGGATCATCGAAGGCCAGCCGGTACGACTCGCTTTTCAGGGCTTCGGGATTGAGTTCACTGCGCGGAATCTCTTGGGCAGTGTGGGTCAGTGTCTGGGTGATTTCGGGAGGAGGAGACTTCATGAGCAAGGGCATAAACAGGGGATGGATCATCGATACAGAGTGGCTGTGCCAGCGGCATCCACTATAACGGCAGGCACAGGAGCAAGGGGCTTGCCGCAGCAGGGCGTGCAGCGGGGGCACAATAACGCCTTTGCGATCGGCGCGTGGCCGAGCGCGTTTGCATCCGGGAGATTCCATTCCATGTCCATCACCCCCCAACAGGCCCTACAGCGCACCATCGAGCACCGCGAAATCTTTCACGATGAAATGCTGCACCTGATGCGCCTCATCATGAACGGCGAAATCAGCCCACTGATGACCGCCGCCATCATCACCGGTCTGCGCGTGAAAAAAGAAAGCATCGGCGAAATCACCGCAGCGGCCACCGTCATGCGCGAACTGGCCAACAAGGTGGAAGTGGCCGATGCCACCCACATGGTCGATATCGTCGGCACGGGCGGCGACGGAGCCAACACCTTCAACATCTCCACCTGCGCCACCTTTGTGATTGCCGCCGCCGGGGCCAAGGTCAGCAAGCACGGCGGGCGCAGCGTCTCCAGCAAAAGCGGCAGTGCCGATGTCATGGAAGCCCTGGGCGTGAACATCCACCTGCAACCAGAGCAGATCGCCCGCAGCATTGCCGAGACCGGCATCGGCTTCATGTTCGCGCCCAACCACCACCCGGCCATGAAAAACGTCGCCCCCATTCGCAAGGAAATGGGCGTGCGCACACTGTTCAACATCCTGGGGCCGCTGACCAACCCGGCCAGCGCACCCCATATCCTGATGGGCGTATTCCACGAAGACCTGGTGGGCATTCAGGTGCGTGCCCTGCAACGCCTGGGGGCCGAGCACGCACTGGTGGTCTATGGCCGCGACGGCCTGGACGAAATCAGCCTGGGTGCGGCCACGCTGGTGGGCGAACTCAAGGACGGGCAGGTGCGCGAATACGAAATCCACCCCGAAGACTTTGGCCTGACCATGCACAGCACCCGCAGCCTGCGCGTGGACACCCCGGAACAATCGCGCCAGATGCTGCTGGATGTGCTGGACGGCCAACCCGGCACGGCCAGCGACATCGTGGCACTCAACGCTGGAGCCGCACTCTATGCCGCCAACGTAGTACCCAGCATCAGCGAGGGCCTGAGCCTGGCACAGCAAACCCTGGCCAGCGGCGCGGCCAAGGCCAAGCTGCACGAACTGGTGCAGTGGAGCCAATCCCAGCACTGAACCGCCCTTCCCTCCATTCAGGAACCACCATGTCTGACATCCTCAACCAAATCGTCGCCGTCAAGCACGCAGAAATCGCTGCCGCCCAGAAGAAAAAACCGCTGGAAGTGGTGCGTGCCGACGCCGAAAGCCGCATCCTCACACGCGACTTCGTCGGCGCACTGCGCCGCAAGATCGACCACGGGCAGGCTGCCGTCATTGCCGAAGTCAAGAAGGCCAGCCCCAGCAAGGGCCTGCTGCGCGAAGACTTCATTCCCGCCGACATTGCCCAGAGCTACGCCTGGGGTGACGGCAAAACCAGCGCGGCCTGCCTCTCGGTACTGACGGATGAACAGTTCTTTCAGGGCAGTGTGGATTATTTGAAGCAGGCCCGTGCCAGCGTCGATCTGCCCGTGCTGCGCAAGGACTTCATGGTCGATCCGTACCAGATTTATGAATCCCGCGCCATCGGCGCAGACTGCATCCTGCTGATTGCCGCCTGCCTGGACGATGCGCAGATGGCCGACCTGGAAGCCATCGCCCAGGGGCTGGACATGGCCGTGCTGGTGGAAGTGCACGACCGCGCCGAACTGCACCGCGCCCTGAAACTCAAGACCCCGCTGCTGGGCATCAACAACCGCAACCTGCGCACCTTTGAAGTCAGCCTGAACACCACACTGGAACTGCTGGACGAAGTACCCGCCGACCGCCTGCTGGTGACGGAATCGGGCATTGCCACCCGCGAGGATGTGCAAACCCTGCGCAATGCCCATGTCCACGCCTTCCTGGTGGGCGAGACCTTCATGCGAGCACCAGAGCCGGGCGAAGCCCTGGCGGATTTGTTTGGCTGAAAAGAGATTTAAAAGTCCTTGCGTACACCCAGCGTCAAACGATTTTTTTGATGGCTGTAGGCGTGTGGAATGCTGCTGCGATTATCTCGGTACTCGTAGCTGGCAGTCGGCGTGAATCCCTGCCACTGATAGCCGGGCAGTGCAAGATTCAAATAGATACTGCCTTCATGATCTCTCTGGCGGCGGCCGAATACGGCATTGTCCGCCTCCGCCTGCTTCTGGCGATACCCATAGGCGGCATTCACTGTCACCTGATTGCCAAAAGCCTTGTAGATGCCCAGCCGTGCCACTTTCTCGCGGTAGGCGAATATCGGCAGTCGTGCATCGCTTTCACGCCAACTCAGGCTGCCATAGGCCGCCAGATCGGGCTTGAACGCGTAGGTGCCGAACAGCGAAAAACTCTGTAAATGGCCTTGCAGGTTTTCTGAAAACTGTGGCGAAAAATGCCTTGCCTTGAATTCATAGCTCGCCTCCACCTGCGCGCGCTCATTCAATTGCCGTGTGAAACTCGCACGCACGCCAAAGGCATGGTAAATCTTGCGGCCTCCCTCACGGTCGTACTCAAACAGTGGCAGCACCTGCCACTGCTGGCGTGCCGACGCATACTGGTAACCAAGGTAATTCGTTGAAACCAGATTGTCGAAATCGCTTTCATGCCGGTAATGATTGCCGTAGTTGATACTGCGCAGCATCAGGCCATGATTGCCCGCCAGTGGCCAGAGCTTGTTGAGAGTCGCCTCGACATACACGCCGGAAGCGGCGCGTTTTTGTCCCGGCGTATTGGGCAGACAGACGCCGAGGAACACCAGGGCACATGGATCAACAACCGTCGATGCGCCATTGACATTGTCCTCGCGCACCGCAGAGACCGACAGCGAAAACCTCGGCTGCCGACGCTGTTTCAGTGCCTTGAGATACTCATCAATATGCTGGATGACGCTGGGTGGTAGCGGCTGGCTGTGCAGCCGGTCGAACACCTCCTGTGCATCACGCAAACGATGGTCGGCATACAGCACACGAGCCATATCCAGCTCTCCCCGCACGAATTGCGGATTGGCTTGCAACACAGCCTGATAACCTGCAATCGCACCCTCATAGTCGCCACCGGCTGCCATACGGCTGGACATCACGAACATTTCGAGAGATGGATCATGCTGCGGTACCTGCACATACTGGCGCAACAAACGGTCTGCACCGAACCAATCGCGCTGGTTCACGGCATTCAGAATAGCCAGCGTCAGTTGCTGGATACGCTGATGCGGTGTTTGCAACAGAGCTGCCAGTGCGGGATCGTAAAGAGAGGTTTGCGCGTCTTCTCCCAGTGGTTCAGGGGCGACCTGCTGGCGTGATCTTTGCTCGACACCCTGCCAGAGCCGGTCGGCTGTATCTTGCTGCGCCCAGACGGGCCAGCTTGCAGCCAGAAGCCATACCGCCAATTGCCAGCACTTGCCGGAATATTGAAAAACAAATTTCATGAAAAGCGTGCCAGTCCATAAAACAGAACCTGCCCGAAAGCAGGTTCTGGGAGCATCATGGGTCAATCTCTTGTTTCAGATAGCCCTGCTCTTACAGTCTTTCAGGAATGAAAGCTCAGTTCTTGCCGCCGAAGGAAGCAACGTAAGCATCGCCGGAAGTACTATTTGCGATACCGGCAATGGTGCTGTTGCCAGCACCGACACCATTACCGTAGAAATGGCCGCTGGAAACCCCGGAGCCACTAGCACCAGCACTACTGCTGTAAGTTGAAGTTCCATTGAAAGTACCTGGGCCATTGGAACTGAAGTCGGTGGCACTGATTCCCAAAGTGTGCACAGTGCTTGAACCCGTGTTCGTACCACTCAGCGTGCCAGTCACGGAAACATAACTAGCCACATACGACAACGTACCAGTCAAAATGACTGGATCGTTAGCAGCCGTTCCTGGAGTCGCCAACAAGCCACCAACCGAGTAGCTGGTATTCGACGCTGGCACAGCATAGCCGGTCCGGTCTCCGACATGGTAGGCAGCATGGTTGTGAGAGGAGCTACCAGGATTGGTTGCAAGGCCAAAGTACACATCTTCGCCAGCCGAAGGAATCCTGACCCAGTTGATATGAGTCGTGACAGTACCGCCCCCAGGAGCGGTGTGTGTGTAACCAGGGAGGTAATAGTGGTTGAAGCCAGCAACAGTATCAACAAAGCGGCTCGATGTGGAAATACCGTCCAGGTCGATGTAGTTGCTTCCATCTGGTGAGACACCGGGATAGCCTGGTTTGTGCGGACCAAAAGGTTGTGCATTCACGTTTGAAATACCCACACTGATGATGCTGGAGGCTGTTGTACCTCCGTCCACGTTGGTTGTTTGCGCCTGTGTGACGCCAAAGGTAGCGAGCATTGCTGCTGCAATCAAAGTTTTACGCATGGTAAGTGCTCCTAAAAATGTGTGCATGGCACACGAGGTTTGCTGAATATCTCCCCTTTGCCATTGCTGGCATTGGGAAGACAGATTCATCGTGGCTCGACTTGGCAGAGTCAATGCTCTGCTTCTTGATTTCAAATCACGCGTTATTGGTTGTTATCAGTCTTGAGCGAAGTGCCCTATACGGAAGGTGTAATTCTCCTTTTCCGCGATGCGGAAGGTTCCTGTGAACTGGTAGTCGCTCAGAATCTTCTGCTGACGTGTAACTTCGTTTTTGTACTCGTTGCTATGGCTACCGAACTGCGATGCTATTTCTCGCAGCTTCTGTGGCAGTTCCGCTTCGTTCGGCAACAAGGGGCGATGCCAAACGAATTCCACGGTCTGGCCTTTGCGGATAATTTGCCCGTTTTGCAGGCCACGGAAGCTTGGCAAGAGGCTGTTGTCCGTCGAAGACGTGACCAAGTCGGTGATGGTGTAGTCACGATCAAAGGCTGTCAGGCGATACCAGAAAGTAGTGAGGAGGGAGCCTTCTGGCAGGAAGCCTTGATGGACGACTAAAGGGAAGAAAAGCTGCGAATAGGAAGGCGGATTCCCACCGGGGCCTGACGCATCATGGCGCGTAGGGGTGCTGGCGCGTTCCAGTAGCAAGCTTGTAAAATCTGCTCGGTTTACAACCGAAAAACTCTGACGCAGAGGTTCGGAATTGGCCACACCATCGCTGACGAGAGCTTCGATTTCGTAGTCACCGGGTGTTTTGATGGTGCCCAGTGAAGCTTCGACAAGTGTGCCTGGTGACGTTGAATTGGAACGGGGCTGGATATCGCTGCCAGGCTGTTGGATAGGGGTGATGATGAAATACAGTGGGCTGTCCTGATCCGGGTCGAATGCCCGGAGCCAGACGGTACTGCCATAGGCGGTCGACCCGCTGTCATTCAGAATTACAGGCTGGTCTGTCGCAGGTTTGCTGTTGCCAGCCCCGAATGGTGAGAAATAGGCCACCACCGGCGGGTTGTTCTTTGCCTTGGCGAAGGCACTTACGGTGTCGTACGGGCTTGCGTAGTTGGTAGCACCACGCGAGTCAGTTACCTGAAGCCGGGCAGCATAAACGCCGGGGCGGTCGGCTACCACAGAGGCCAATGCGCTGGTTGCATTCTGCAATACGGCGTTGCTGCCATCAGGGCGATCAACCAGCGTCCATTGGTAGGCGATCTGATCGCCATTGCGGTCGGTACTGCCGCTTCCATCAAAGGTGATAGTCTCACTAACCATCACTCGGGCAATATCCACTTTGGTACTGGGGTTTGGGGGTGCCGTATTGGCACCAATCTTGATAGTGACTTTCTCGCGTACAGGAGCACTGCTTTCCTGACCATCATTGACAATCAACTCAACTTCATAAGTACCGACAGGAAGGTCTTTGCCCATATTCGCAGCCCAGAGGGTTCCGCCGGGCTGCTTGTCATTAGGTGTAGCCGTGTTCCACCAGACCCATTGATAGGTCAGCGGATCACCATCGACATCGTAGGATAGGGTGGCGGCTGGGAAAACGTAGCCCCCATATTCAAATTCGATGGGATTGCCTGAACCGATGACAGCCACCGGCGGAGTATTGGCTGCACCTTCGGGTCTGGTGACCTTGACGATCACCCGCTGGGTGGCAGCGACGCTGGCATCGTAGACGGTGAAGTCGATGTGGTAAGTGCCAGCAGCATCGGGAACAAATTCGGCCATCGCGCTGTTTGCGTTGCGCATGGAAGGGTTGGCTCCATAGGGAATGGACACACCGCCGTTAGCAAGAGCACTGGGGAAGCTCCAGCGGTAGTTGAGAGCATCGCCATCGGGGTCGCTGCTGCCACTGCCGTCCAGCACCAGGGCTTTGCCGCGCACGGCCTTGACGATGGGGCTGCCATTCAAGTCATGTTCCGTGCCTTCAGGTAGGTCGATCGAGATGACAGGGGCACTGTTTGAGGTATTGACGGTGATGGTGGCTTCGGCCTCGCTGCTGCGCTCACCGTGGCTGACCTTCAGCCTGGCTTTGTAGATACCGACTTGCGAGGCAAGGAAGCTGGCGGTAGCGGTGTCGGTGCCTTGCAGTTCTGCGCTGTCGCCATCCGGGCGTTCCGTCAGGCTCCATTGGTAGCGGAGTTCGCTCTTGTCCACACCCGTCGGCGGATTGCTGTTGCTGCCGTCCAGCGTGATGGTGGTACCCAGCAGCACGCCCTGGGTTTCAGGGCTGATGACGGCTAGCGGGTTCGGGTTGGTGGCGGTGATGGTCACGCGGGTGCTGTCGCTGCTGGCAGTTCCGTCATTCACGATCAGCGCAGCGATGTATTCGCCGGGCAGGTCGGGGGTGAAGCCGGGCTTGGCATCGGTGCTGCTGGAGAGTTCCGCTGTGCTGCCGCCGGGCTTGCCGGGCAGGCTCCATTGGTAGGTGATGGCCCCATTGTTGGGGGTGGTGCTGCCACTTCCATCCAGCGTCACCAGCGTGCCGATGGGCACGCGGCTCTGGTCGGCGTTTGCCACGGCAGTGGGTTTCTGTACGACAGGCGGGGTATTGCCGCCACCGTCGTCACTGCCTCCGCCACCGCAGGCGGCGAGGAACAGGGCGGTTCCCAGCCCTGTCAGTAGATGGCGCATTCTCAAGATAGGCATGGTTGTCAATCTCCTTGGTGTACTGGTGAAAATGGAGTGTCAGAATTGCAAGGTCACACCCAGGCGAGCGGTGCGGCCAGGAGCAGGAATCAGCCCCAGGCTGAGCGCGTCGAGGTAGTAGCGGTCGGTGAAGTTGTCGAGGTTGAAGTCGATGCTGACGCGATCACTGACCTTGTAGCTGGCAAAGAAATCGAATGTGCGGTAGGCATGCCAGGGCACTACCTTCAGGAAACCGTGGTCGGTGTCGTCGTTGTATTGCGGGGTGTTGTTGCGCTGGCCCATGAAGATGCCGCGCACGCCCAGCACCAGTTTTCGTTCCAGCAGGCGGGTTCCAAGAGTCAGGTTGCCATGCCAGTTGGGCGGCACCATGTTGTTGATGTAGCTGTTGGCAATGCCGTAGTTGTTGCACTGGTAGATGCGGTAGCTGCCGGTATGGCAGATTTCGATCCGGTTGTATTTGGTGACACCAAATTCGGTGAAGATGGCTCCCATGTCGTAGGAGCCAGAGAGTTCAATCCCACCGAATGCCGCGCTGTCGATATTGCGCATGGTGAAGCCCATGAATCTGTTTTCATCCACGCCTTCTTCCCACAGATTGGGTGAAGTGCGCGTGAGGTAGTCACTGGTGTGGTTGCGGAAGTACGCAAACTTCAGGCGTAGCTTGTCACCGCTGCGCAGAAGGCCATCCTTGAGGAAGTTGATTCCGATTTCCTTGTTCCGGGCATGCTCCGGGTTGAGGCTGATGTCAGGTCTGGCACTGAAGGTACTCTCGAATAGGCTGGGCATGCGATAGGCTTCGGCATAGCGGCCGTACAGTTGCAAACCACTGTTTCCCGGTTCCCAGGTCAGGCTGACGATCGGGGCTGTGCCGCTTCGCTTGTTGTGATGGGGCAGAGGGTCGCAGGTACCATCACCATCGGTGTCCACGCAACGTGGGCTGGTGGGATCGAAAACCGTCTGGAGGTCAAAAGACTTGAAACGCGTGTGCCGCAGGCCCGCATCGAAGGTGATTGAGGGCGTAGGCTTGTACTGCCAGGCAGCGAAAGCACTGTATTCATCGCGGTCGCCATTGTTACCTGCGGGACCTCCAGCTCGTTGTGTACCTTCAGGAAGCACGTAGCGCACATCTTCTGATTGCACGGAAAGGCCATAGCGCAACTGGCTTTCTCCCCATCTTCCGGGGTGATGCAATGTGCTGGTGTTGGTCACGTCCAGACCTGTGCGACGGTATTCCTGGCGCGTACCTTCGTCCAGGTCGTCGCTAAAAGGATTGTTGTTGCTGGCATCGGTGAAGGTGTGCCAGAGGTTGGCGCGCAAGTCGATGAGCGGGTTTTCAGATGGGTTCCAGCGGTAGCGGCTGGTATAGGTGTCCACGGTGACATCACTATCGTATGGCTGCGAAACCGGATTGAGGCCACTGAATCGCAGAATTTGTGAAGGCATAAGCTCGGCGTAGGCACTGCTGTAGCGCAGGTAGCTGAGTTCCAGTTCCTGATCGGCGGGCAAGAAGGCTTTGGCTTTGAGCATCCCGGACTTGCTTTGGAAATTGGAGCCTGGGATGCGCTCACCCCCTTCAAAAATGGTGGCCCCCTGAATGGCAGGGCGCACCTCGGTATAGAACGGGAGCTTGCGGGTGTCTGAAACATCCATCCACGCGGTAGGGCCATGCTTGCCCGCGTAGTAGTTGCCTTGGCGACGCTGTGCGTAAGCGGCAACGAGGTCAATGGTTTCCAGTCGTTTGGCTGCGGCAACACTTCCAGCCCAGTTCTTGAAGTCGAAGGTGCTGGGGCGATTGCGGCCTTCAGGATGGCCCCATTCGTTGGGCAGCGCGGGAGTACAGATACTGGGGGTGACGCAGTCGGTGCGATAGACGTGTCCAGAATCTCCGGGCCTCCCCATGAACAAGCCAGCAGATGTACCGGGTGCAACAGATGCACCGCTGTTGTTGCCAATGGCCTGACCGCGCAGACGCAAGCCGAAATCCTTGCCGGGCTGAACGATGTCATCGGCATTGATGGTGCGCATACTCACCAGGCCGCCGGTGGCACCGGTTCCTTCGGCCGACATGACTGGCCCTTTGTCGATCTGAATGCCGCCAATCAGATCGGGATCAATGTAACTGCGCGAAGCCACACCGCTGTATCCCCGGTACACGGTCGTTTCCTGCCGTGCGCCATCGACCAGGATGGGCACGCGGCCCTGCCCCTGCATGCCGCGTATGTTGATGTCCAGCCCACCACTGTTGCGGTTTTCGCCTACGAGCACGCCTGTGGCTCCCTTGAAGATGTCGCCCACCGAGGTACCCCGGGAGCGTTCGATGTCGTCGCGGGTCATGACGCTGGTGGAACGCGCCACGCGATAGGCATCGTCTTTGGCTGGACGATCCAACTCGGCCGGTGCCACTACCACCACCTCATCCAGTGCAGCAGCCAAGAGGCTCTGTGGCACTGCTTCGCTGGCTACCGCTGGCTGCTTCAGGCCTGCGGCAGGACTGGCTTCTTCCAAACGGACGCTACCTTGTTCATCCATGCGATGGCGCAAGCCGGTTCCGTGCAGTAACCGGCTCAATGCCTCGTCGAGCGTGAAGCGGCCTGCAAGCCCTGTGGTTTCGATCCCGGCCAGCCGCCGTGGATCAAAAACAATGCGTACCTCTGCAATAGCTCCTGCTCGCAACAGGGCCGTTCCCAAGTCGGAGGCGGGGATCGTGAATGGCTGGCTGGTGGAAGTCTGCTGCCGCGCTGATGGCTGCATCTCTTGCGCATGGGCCGAGTGCAGCCATACCATGCTGGTCATCAACACCGCCGCAGTCAGTACCGTACTTGGTTGGATGGTGCATGTCCCAGCAGGACTGGCACCCCCTGCTGGAACAGCACATCGATTTCCTGTCATCTCGCGTCTTTCTGTATTTCTGTGTTCTGGTTGCCGATACCAACTGGATGGGGTATCAGCAATTCCTACTCAGAAGACGTTTGACAAAAATAGAAAGAGTAATGAGAAAGAAGATTTTTTATATTTCAGATAAAAAACAGAACCTGCCACAGGGATTTCTGCCTGTCTGCCACCAATCGCGGCAGACCCGCTCAGTGCAGCAGTGTCACCATGGGAAGCTGAAGTACCTCCAATCCGAGTTCGGCGGCAATGGACTGCAAGGCCTCTTCGGTATTGTTGAGTGGCACAACTGCGCTAATGGGCCTGCCAGCCAATGCACTGCGGGCGAGTACGATACGACCACGCTGGTAGCGTTCGAGACGGGCGATCACATCTGACAGGGGTTCATTGTTGAAAACCAGCAGACCACGTTGCCATGCGAGTGCCTGAGAGGCATCCCTGGTTTGCACGGTCTCCAATCCGCGGTGGTCGTAGCGAATGCTCTCGCCAGGCGATAGCACCACGGCTTGTGCGCCAGCCAAGTCACCTGCTGCCTTCAGGCTCACTTCCACCTGGTGTTCAATGCCTGTCACCCATGTTTTTTCTGGCAGGCGTTCCACTACGAACTGCGTGCCAAGGGCGCGCGTCTGTCCTTGTCCAGCCTCGACGATGAAAGGGCGTTCTCCCGCCTGGGCAGTGCCAGTCGATGTGGCACTGAAAAATGCCTGCCCCCTGAGCAACTCGATGCGCCGTTCACTGCCGTCGTAATTCACGGCAATGGCACTGTCGGCCCCCAGTTCCACCAAAGAGCCATCATCCAGAAGAATACGGCGTGTTTCTGCCATACCTGTTCGATGATCGGCCAGCATGGCGATGGAGGGATCACCCCCAATCCAGACCGCGCCCATCACCCATACCAGGAGCATGGCACCCAGCCATGCTCCAGTACGTCCTGTGCGATTCCAGGAAAACCAATGACCTTTTGAGGCATGGTCTTTTCCTGCCGTGGATGCCATGTCTCCACCATGAACAGGCTGCACAGCAGGCAAAGGAGCAAGCAGCTGCGGCATATGCCGCAATTGTGCGGCGAGGTTCCAGCTTTGACTGGCCCGTGCGTATGCCTGCCGGTGGGCTTGCGAAACCTGCAACCATTGCTCAAACATGGCCTGCCTCTGGGGCCAGTCCTCAGCCTCCTGGGCAATCACCCATTCAACGGCCTGTGTGTCGATGGAGTCATCCAGCCCGGTGGCAGAGCCATTTTGCTGGTCACGGTTGTTGTTGCGGTTTGCCATGTTGTCAATGTGGGGGTTGTTCTTTGAAAAGGCCTGGCAATCAAACGATTTCTTCTTTTGCAACGCACTCAAGGTCTTGGTACACAAGTGCATGAAAATGCCATGCACTTCATGGTTGTGCCCAGAGCACGAACACGCTTTTATACAAAGAAGACGTTTGAAGCCATCCTTCCAAGTAACAGTCTGTGGAGAAGTGGTGTTTCAGGGACGTGACGTGCCACAGTGGATGGGGTAGTTTCATGGAATTCAGTGCGTCTTCATGTGGTCCATGACATGGCGCAACGCTTTTGCCAAATGCTTTTGTACGGAACTGACAGAAATGCCAAGCTGCTCGGCCACCTCCCTGTAGCTCATTTCATGCACACGGTTGAGTATGAAGATTTGCTGCGTCAGTTCTGGTAGTTCTGCAAGACAGGCAACCAGCAAGCGCAAGCGTTGCTTGCCTGCGGCAATCTGCTCTGGCCCTGGGTTGGGATCGACCATACCGATGGCATCCATTTCTTCGTGGGTGAACGGATCGGTCTGCCGGGACTGCTGCTGACGGGCCATGTCCACCAGGATGTTGCGCGCCATCTGGAACAGGTATGCCCTGGGATTCTCGACCGGATGCGCGGCCGCATGATCCACATACCGCAGATACAACTCCTGCACGACATCTCTGGCCTGATCCGCCTCCTGCATCTGCTGCGTCAGCCAGGCCAGCAACTCCTGCCGGTATCGAAGAAAAACGGTATGGGAAGATTCCTGGCTCATGGAAATTTCTTTGAAACGCGCTTGTGCGAGAACCCCGCTTGCCATTCTTCCAATAGAACGAGAATCTGAACGGCAAAGTCAGTACCACAGCAAATGGAAGCCACGCTTCCACATCGTGGTTGTGCAGCTATCGATCATACGGCACGATGCGAACGCACTGCTGCGTCCACTGGCGCACCGGCTCCAGCATGGCTTGTGCCAGTGCCTCGAAACGTCCGTCGGTGTTGAGGTGGGTGAAGTCGGGGTAGAAGCGTGCCAGATAGGGGTTGTCCTGCACTTCACCGCGTTGCTGATAAGTGCCTTCGTAGCGGGAGCGGGCCGTGGCCAGGCTTTGGTGTGCTTCTGCGCCGCCTTCCTCTGTGCGTTCGCGTGCGGCCAGCCAGGCGAAACCGGTCTGGGCAGCCAGCGGCAGGGGTTGTTGCAGACCCTGCGCGGCCTGTTCCAGCATCTGCGCCAGCCACAGGCGTGCCTGTTCCGCATCCAGCGGGGTGATTTCCAGTGTGGCATCCAGCCCGATCAGGCGGCTGTGCAGGGCGGTATCGGGCAGGCAGGCGGCCACGACCACGGCCTGCACCCATTCGGGAATCAACGGCTCCAGACGCAGCAAGGGCTGGGGACGGTTGCGGTTGGCAGGCTGGTCGATGCAGCGGGATGGCTTGACATGCAGGCGCATGCGTTGGCCCTGGGCGGTGGCATCGGCAGATTCATGCACGCCTTGCAGCCAGTCCTGCACCTGCCATTGCGGGTGGCGGGCATGCGTGTATTGCAGGCGTTGGCGTTCGCAGGCTTGCGGCCATTGTTGCAGGCTCTGTACCCAGCGTTGCAGCAGCGGATCGAGCAGTTCCAGCCATTGCGCCTGCAAGTCTTCGCCCATCTGGTGAAGGGGCAAGGCTCCGGCCAGTGCCTGCCGCTGCAATGCCTGCCGTGCCATGTCCTGCAATTGCGCGGGGCTGGCTCCGGCGCGGGCGTGGGGTTGCAGGGTGTGCAGCAAGGCATTCCATTGCGCCCAGCGTTCCAGCCCGGCAATGGCCAGTGGTTCCTGGTCGGGGATGGCTTCGGGCAGGGGCTGGTAGTGCAATTGCAGACGCTGCTGTGCCCAGACTTTGACCGGGTCACGCCAGAAGCTGCCCAGCCCGGCCAGCGTCCAGACAGGCACGTCCAGCGAAGCCGATGCCGTGGCCGATACCGCATCCACCACGCTGGCGGGTGAATCGCCCTCCGACTGGTGAATGGGCCGCCATTCGCTGGCCCAGGTCTGCCAGCGGCTGCCCTCCTCGAAGTAGTGGCTGCTGAAGGGCTGCAACGGAGAGGCCAGCGTGCGCTGCTGCACCACGGCTTCGCCCCAGCCTGCGGTGAGGTAATCGCGCAACTGCGCCACCAGCACCGAGGGCGGACGGGGGCTGTTGTCGCGCACATTGCGCCCCACCCAACTGATGTAGAGCCGATCGCGTGCCGACAGCAAGGCTTCCAGCATGAGCTGGCGGTCGTCCTGCGCACGGCGGCGGTCGCCGGGGCGCACCTGACCGGGCAGAGCCATCAAGTCCATGTCCTGCCGCATGCTCTTGCGCGGGTAGTCGCCATCGTTCATGCCCAGCAGGCAGACGATGCGGAAGGGAATGGCGCGCATGGGCATCAGCGTGCAGAAGGTGATGCCACCGGCATGAAAGCGTTGCGTGGGCGCGGGGTTTTTCAGGCCGTCCAGCCAGGCATGGCGTGCCACTGCCAGCGGCAGTGCTGCCTCGAAACCCGCATCGGCGGTCACATGCAGCCAGTCCTGCAAGGCCTGCTCCAGCAGGGCCACGGCTGCCAGTTCTTCTTCGGTGGTCGGCTCCAGAAAGTCCGCCAGCACGCTGCGCCAGCGTTGCGCCCACACGGCAGGGCTGGCAGGGGTCTGGAGGGTCTGGCTCCAGTGCTGCAAGCGGTGCAGCAACTGCGCCAAGGCTCCCACATGGGCAGCGGCCAGCCCGCCAATCTCTGCATACGGCTCGATGCCATCGAAGGGCTGCGCTGCACTGAGAAAGCCCAGCACCATGCGTTGCAGGCCAAACCAGGCACTGTTGTGCTCACCCACGGCAGGCAGGCCCAGGGCGCGGCGGTGTGCCGCGTCCAGCCCCCAGCGGATGCCACTGCCCTGCATCCACGCCTGCAACTGCGCCACGGCATCGGCATCCAGGCCGAAACGCCGCGCCACGGCTGGCACGGCCAGCAGGTCGCCCAGTTCGCTCAGGCCCGCGCGCTGGCAGGGCAACTCCGCCAGCCACTGCACGGCCTTGAGCAGCGGACTGGCTGCCTGCGCTCCCATGTCGGCAATGTCGAAGGGGATGTGGCGGGCATCCTCCGGCGCGTACTGCCCGAATACCGCCTGAATCAGCGCGGCATATTGGGCGATGTCGGGAACCATCACCACGATGTCGCGTGCCTGCAAGCCCTCGTCGGGGCGTGAGTGTTGCAGGCAATCGAGCAGGTGGTCGTGCAGCACTTCCACCTCGCGCATCGGGCTGTGTGCCACACGAAACAGCACGGAATGATCGTCGAGCGGCACGGCAGTGGCGTGCCCGGCATGTTCGGCCAGCGGAACCAGATCGCGGATGCGCTGCTGCACCTGCTGGAGCAGGCTGGCATCGGGGCGGTCGTCCTCGTCGAAGAAGTCGATGCGGGCCAGCCCCATGCGCTCGGCGGCCTGTGCGGCTTCGTCGAAGGCTTCCAGTTGGCGCACATGGTCGCGCACCTGCCGTCCCCAGGCCACCAGCAGCGGATGGGCATGGGCGTGCATCTGCGCCATATCGAGTGTCGCCAGCGGCTGCGCCCCGCGCTCGGCATGTCGCGGCTGCGCGGCCTTGCGGGGCATTCGCTGGAACAGCTCGCGCCCGTCCAGTGCGTCGCTCCAGTAGAAGCGGCAGGGGTTGGGCACGGCCAGCAGAATCTGGCAACGTGCGGACAACGCCCCCAGCAGCTCCAGCACCGGCGCAGGCAGGTGCGTCATGCCAAACAGCACCACCCGCCGGGGCACATGCTGGGGGGCGGCCATCTGGCCTGTCTGCAATACGTCCAGCACCCGCTGGTGCAGCCGGGGGCGAATGGCCTGCCGCTGCGCCACGGGCAACTGCGCCAGCAGATGCCGCCACAGCGCGGGCTGCCACTGCTCCTGCACCGGAACCCGCGCCACGTCCGGGGGGAGGTGCCGTGCCAGCGACCGGGGCACAGGCTGGGCAGGCATGATGTCCTCGCCATCGCGGCCCTGCTCCCAATGCACCAGCCAGTCGGGCCGATAGACCTGGTACTGATCGAGCAGATCGGCCATTTTCGATGCCAGAAAATACCGCTGGGTGAGGGCATCGTCCCCGCCCTGCCCGCCTCCATCCAGCAACTGGCCGATGCCCTCCCACACGCCGGTGGCTCCCTGCTGCACCAGCGTCGGCAAAAGCTGCATGGTGTGCCAGAGCGTGGAGGCTTTATCCAGCGGCGTATGGCGCGGCACTTCGGCGTAGCCCAGCACATGGCGGTACATCTGCCAGGCAAACCGCCCCGGCAACTCCACGCGCACGGCCGCGCTCACCCCCAGGGTCTGCGCCAGTTCCATCTTCACCCACTCGGCCATGCCGTTGCTCTGCACCAGCACCACCTCCTGCTCCAGCGGCCCCAGCGGACACCGCGCCATCCACGCTGCCAGCGTCTGCGCCAGCACCTCCAGCCGGTTGCCATGCAGGGCCACCATGCCGGGGGCAACGACCGGTCTGGTGGCAGAAAAGGATTTGGAGGACGGCGCAAACATCATGCGGATATTGTCCCCCGTCCAGGGAGAAACAGCTTCAAAGCGGGAACAGGTTCTTACTGGTAGCTGCGTGCGTCCTCGATGACCTTGCCGTCGTTGGGCAGGCTGCCCGGTGGCACGATCTGCACCTCGCCGCGCAGTTTGGTGACTTCACGAATCACATCGGCAATCTGTCCGGCCAGATTGCCTGCGGGTTCGCCGGTTTCCACATGCAGGGTCATGCGGTCATTGGCCATTTCACCGCTGACGATCAGCCTTGCCTTGACCACCTGCGCAAAGCGTTTGGCGATTTGCGCCACCTGCCCCGGATGCACGAACATGCCGCGCACCTTGGTGGTCTGGTCGGCACGCCCCATCCAGCCCCGGATGCGGGTGTTGGTGCGGCCCGTCGGGCACTGGCCCGGCAGCACGGCAGAGAGATCGCCGGTGCCGAAGCGGATAAGCGGGTAGTCCGGGTTGAGCGTGGTGACCACCAACTCGCCCACCTCGCCTTCGGGCACGGGTTCGCCGGTGCCGGGGCGCACGATCTCGACGATGACGTTTTCATCGAGCACCAGCCCTTCACGCGCCTGGGTTTCGTAGGCGATCAGCCCCAGGTCGGCGGTGGCGTAGCACTGGTAGGCATCAATGCCCCGGGCCGTGAACCAGTCGCGCAGTGAAGGCGGGAATGCTTCGCCCGACACCAGTGCCTTGGTCAGGCTGCCGATGGGAATGTTCAGCTCGGCGGCCTTTTCCACCAGCAGTTTCAGGAAGCTGGGGGTGCCAGCGTAGCCTGCGGGCCGGAGTTCGGCGATGGCCTGCACCTGCTGTTCGGTCTGGCCGGTGCCGCCGGGAAAGACCGTGCAGCCCAGTGCGTGTGCGCCGGTTTCCATCATGGAGCCAGCCGGGGTGAAGTGGTAGCTGAAGCTGTTGTGTACCAGCTCGCCCTGCCGAAAGCCTGCGGCACGCAGGGCTCGCGACAGTCGCCAGTAATCGGAGCGCGCGCCTTCGGGTTCGTAGATGGTACCGGGGCTGGCAAACACCCGTGGCATGTCGGGGCCGAAGCCCACGCTGGCAAAGCCGCCGAAGACGTTGTCGGCACGACCGGCCTTCTGCCGCTCCAGCAGTTCGTATTTGCGCGTGACGGGCAATCGGGCCAGTGCCGCGCGGTCGGTGATGGCGGCGGCATCCACTCCCTGCAACAGGGTGGCAAATGCGGTCGTCCGGCTCTGTGCATGGGCAATCTGCCGGGGCAAGGCGGCCATCAGGGTGGCTTCGCGCTCGGCACTGTCGCGGGTTTCGAGGGAATCAGTGAGGTTTTGCGTCATGTGGTCTCATCAGGTGGCTTGAATCGGGATTTGGAACGTGCGCGCCATCAAGCCAGCCAGCGTTTGCGACGCTTGTAGCTCTTGATGTCGCGGAAGCTCTTGCGGCCATCGCCGCCCACGCCCAGGTAGAACTCTTTGACATCGGAGTTGTTGGCCAGATCGTGGGCCTTGCCATCCATGACGATGCGGCCCGATTCCATGATGTAGCCATAGTCCGCGTACTTGAGGGCCATGTTGGTGTTCTGCTCGGCCAGCAGGAAAGTGACTTTTTCCTTGGCATTCAGGTCTTTGACGATGTGGAAGACCTCATCGACGATCTGCGGTGCCAGGCCCATCGACGGTTCGTCCAGCAGCACGATGGACGGATTGGTCATCAATGCGCGGCCAATCGCGCACATTTGCTGCTCGCCGCCGGAGGTGTAGGCCGCCTGCGAGGTGCGGCGCGTCTTCAGGCGCGGGAAATAGTTATAGACCTTCTCCAGATTGGCCTCGATCTCGGCCTTGCTGGTGCGCGTGTAGCTGCCGGTCATCAGGTTTTCCTCGATGGTCAGGTGGGCGAAGCAGTGCCGCCCTTCCATGACCTGCACCACGCCCCGCCTGACCAGGTCAGCGGGCGAGAGGTTCTCGATGCGCTCGCCGCGCAGTTCGATGCTGCCCTTGGTGACTTCGCCACGCTCGGCCTTGAGCAGGTTGGAGATGGCACGCAGCGTGGTGGTCTTGCCCGCGCCGTTGCCGCCCAGCAGTGCCACGATGCCGCCTTCGGGCACTTGCAGCGAAACGCCCTTGAGCACAAGGATGACGTGGTTGTAGATGACTTCGATGCCATTGACGTCGAGAACAATTGGGGGCTGGCTCATGGGGTCGTCTCCTGGTGGGTTGAATGTGTGGCTGCAAACCGCAAGCGGCCCGTCAGTTCGTGCATTCCGCGTCGGTGCGCGGTGTGATGTTCTTTTCCCTGGCGTAACGTCCAGCAGTTTCCTGCACCAGACGATCCAGCAGGTTTTTGTCGGCCTCGAACCAGTCGGTGGAATACACCCATTGGCGGCCATCCCAGGTGTGGATGCGCGCGCTGCGCGAACCGACGTGATCCTTGCAGGAGGTCTTGATGGGGCTGAGCATGCCCGAGAAGCCCAATGCGTCCAGCTTTTCGCGGCTCAGGTTCAGGTTCTCCAGCCCCCAGCGCACCTGTTCGCCGGTCATGGCCTTGCCGACCCCAAACTTTTCCTGCGCTGCCCGCACGCCCTCCACACCCAGTGCCGCACTGATGACCCCGCGCATGTAGAGCACATCGCCCACTTCCGTGCGCGGGCCGGTGCCTTGGCCCTTGCCATGCACTTTTTCCAGAATGTCCTGAATGACCGGTGCACCGCGATCGGCACTGTGGTGCAGGGTGATGGCGTTATAGCCCTTGGCATCCTCCCCCATGGCGCGCACGTCCGGCTCGGCCCCGGCCCACCAGACGCCATAAATCCTGTCGCGTGCGTAGCCCGTCGCCTGGGCCTCCCTCAGCGCAGTGGCACTCATCGCGCCCCAGCCGTAGAGCACCACATAATCGGAATGGGCATGGCGCACTTGCAGCCAGGTGGATTTCTGGTCTGCACTCGCGGCAATCACGGGCAACAGTTGCAGCTCGAAACCCAGCTCCTTGCTGCGTGCCTGCATGACCGGCAGGGCTTCCTTGCCGAAGGGGCTGTCGTGATAGACCAGCGCAATCTTCTTGCCCCTGAGTTTCTCCAGCCCGCCTTCGCGCGCGCCAATGGCCTGCACGATCACATCGGTGGCCACCCAGTAGGTTCCGGCAAGCGGAAAGTTCCAGGGAAAGACCGAACCATCGGCACTTTCGCTGCGCCCATAGCCCACGGTGACCAGTGGAATCCGGTCCACCGGTGCCTTTTCGGACAGCGCGAAGGTCGCGCCGGTGGTCAGCGTATGAAAGAGTGCCGCACCGCCGTGCCGGCCCTTCAGACGCTCATAGCATTCGACGCTGCGGGCCGTGTCGTAGGCGGTTTCGCACTCCTCATGGATGATGGGCACGCCATTGATACCGCCTCGTGCATTGACCAGTTTGTAGTAATCGGCAATGCCATTGGCAAACGGAATGCCGTTGGTGGCATACAGTCCGGTGCGGTAGGTCAGGGTCGGGAAATATTGCTCCTGCGCAACGGCAACGCCGCCGGACAGTGCACCGGCACAGGCCAGGCCCGTCAGGGCTGCGGCAGTCCATGTACGAACTTTCATGTTGGTCTCGTCTTTCAATGGCGTGGTGGAACCGTGGCCCGCGCCGGAAATGGCCATCCCCGGCGCGAAGGGTGCCGCTGCCGGGAACAGCCGTCCCGACAGCGGCTTTCATGAAGCATCAACTGCCGCAATCGGCCGGCTCACGGCGTGGCAGCTTCTTCTCGGCCAGATAGGCATCGGAGCCGGTCTTGATGAGCGAACCGAGGATGGCTTCGTCGGCCTTGTACCACTCGGTCAGGTTGCCCCACTGCTTGCCATCCCAGGTGTGCACGCGGGCATTGACCGAACCCATGTGGTCGGTGCAACTGGTCTGGAGCGGCAGGATGATGCCCTCGAAGCCCAGTTCCTTGATGCGCGCTTCGCTCAGGTTCAGGTTTTCCAGACCCCAGCGCACCTGCTCAGGGGTCATGACCTTGCCCTTGCCAAACTTCTCCTGCGCAGTGCGGATGGCCTCCACCGTCAGCATCTGGATGAGCACCCCGCGTGTGTAGATCACCGCGCCGACTTCATCCCGGCTTCCCGTGCCCTTGCCCTTGCCATGCACATGCGCGAGGATTTCCTGCATCACCTTGCTGTCCTGCCCGTAGCCATTCAGTGCCAGTGCCTGATAGCCCTTCGCGCCTGCGCCCACATCGCGCACATCGGGTTCGGTGCCGGCCCACCACACGCCGTATATCTTGTTGCGGGCATAGCCGGTGGCCTGCGCTTCCTTGAGCGCGGTGGAGTTCATCACCCCCCAGCCCCACAGCAGCACATAGTCTGGACGGCTCTGGCGCACCTGCAACCAGGTGGATTTCTGCTCCACACCGGGGGCCGTCACCGGCAGCAGTTGCAGGTCGAAGCCATGCCGTTTTGCACGCTCCTGCAACAGCGGAATGGGTTCCTTGCCGAACGGGCTGTCGTGATAGACCAGCGCGATTTTCTTGCCCTTGAGCTTGTCCAGCCCGCCCAGCTCCTTGCCAATGTGCTGGATCAGGATGTCCGCACCCGTCCAGTAGCTGCCCAGGAACGGAAAATTCCACTTGAAGGCAGAACCGTCCTGCGAAATCGACAGGCCATAGCCCACGGTGATGAGCGGAATCTTGTCGGTGGCCACCTTCTCGGTCAGCGCAAAGGTCACGCCGGTCGATTGCGGGTCGAAGATCGCCACGCCAGGGCGGCCCTTGAGACGCTCGTAACACTCCACGCCCCGGTCGGTGGCATAGCCGAATTCGCATTCCTCGTAGCTGAGCTTCACGCCATTGATCCCACCATCGCGCTCGTTGATGAGCTTGATGTAATCCTGCTTGCCATTGGCCCACGGAATGCCGTTGGGCGCATACGGGCCTGTGCGATAGGACAGCAGCGGGATGAACTGCTCGCTCTGCGCCTGTGCGGCGGGGGCAAAGCCTGCCAGCGCGGCGGTGATGGCAGCCGTGGCAATCAGGGTGGTCTTGAGTCGCTTCATGGTTTGTCTCCTTTTATGGTCTGGGGGGTTGAAGCACAGGGGAAATCAATGAGGGAACGGCCAGATGCGCAGTTTCTGCTTGGCGGTGGCCCAGAGCTTGGCCAGGCCGTGCGGCTCGACAATCAGGAACCAGACGATCAGCGCGCCGAAGATCATCAGTTCCGCATGTGACACGCCCGCCGTGGAAATACTCATGCCGAACAGGCCAAACAGCCAGGGCAGGAACTGGTTGAGGAAAATCGGCAACACCACGATGAAGGCCGCACCGAAGAAACTGCCCATGATGGAACCCAGCCCACCGATGATGACCATGAACAGCAGGCGGAACGACACTTCCACCGAGAACGCTGCCGGCTCCCACGCGCCAAGGTGAACGAACGCCCACAGTGCGCCAGCCATGCCGATGATGAAGGAGCTGACCGCAAACGCACTGAGCTTGGCGTACATCGGGCGGATGCCGATCACGGCAGCGGCCACATCCATGTCGCGGATCGCCATCCATTCGCGGCCAATCGCACTGCGCACCAGATTCTTGGCCAGCCATGCCACCACCACCAGCAGCGTCAGGCAGAACAGGTAGCGCGAGACGGCACTGTCCAGCGGCAGGCCCAGCACATTCAGGTGGCTCACCGATACCGAGCCGGAAGGGGAATCATTGGTGAACCACTTGATGCGCAGGAACATCCAGTCCGAAAAGAACTGTGCCGCCAGCGTGGCCACCGCCAGATAGAGACCGCGCACCCGCAGCGACGGCAGTCCAAACAGGATGCCGAAGAACATCGCGCACACTCCGCCCAGCACGATGGCCGGAACCAGCGGCATGTTCGGCACCCGCACAAAGAAGTTGTACGCGCCGTAGGCCCCCACGGCCATGAAAGCCCCGGAGCCAAGCGAAATCTGCCCGCAATAGCCCACCAGGATATTCACGCCCAATGCCGCCAGCGACATGATGACCAGCGGAATCAGGATGGCGCGAAACAGGTAATCGCTGGCAAAGGCCGGCACCACCAGGAAAATCACCGCCAGCAGCACGACCATCGCCACGCGATCCTGCCGGATCGGAAAAATCTGCTGATCGGCCCGATAGCTCGTCTTGAACTGGCCGTTTTCTCTATAGAACATATCGATGTCTCCTTAATCCAGCGGTCAGACGCGATCAATGATTTTTTCGCCAAACAGGCCCTGCGGCCGGAACAGCAGGAACACCAGTGCCAGCACATAGGCAAACCAGATTTCGATGCCACCGCCCACATACGGGCCGAGATACACTTCCGAGAGCTTCTCGCCCACGCCGATGATGAGGCCGCCGATGATGGCACCGGGCACCGAGGTCAGCCCCCCCAGAATCACCACCGGCAGGGCACGCAGGGCTACCGTCGTCAGCGAGAACTGCACACCCAGCTTGCTGCCCCAGATCATCCCGGCCACCAGTGCCACCACGCCCGCCACGCACCAGACGATCACCCAGATGCGGCTGAGCGGAATGCCCACCGACTGTGCAGCCTGGTGGTCATCGGCCACGGCGCGCAACGCACGGCCCGTGCCGGTCTTCTGGAAGAACAGCGTCAGCAAGGCCACCAGCGCGGCAGCGATCACCGCCGCAATCAGGTCTTCCTTGTTGATCATCACGCCGCCATCGAACACGGACTCCATCATGAACACCGGGTCCTTGGGCATGCCGATGTCGATGCTGTACACATTGCTGCCGAAGATGGTCTGGCCCAGGCCATCCAGGAAGTAGGTGATGCCCAGCGTGGCCATCAGCAGCGTGGCCGCCTCCTGATTGACCAGGTGGCGCAGCACCAGCTTCTCGATCAGCCAGGCCACCGCGAACATGCACAGCGCGGCCACTGCAAACGCCAGCACATTGGCGACGATGCGGTTGTCGAAGCCCAGCCAGCCGGGAATCCACTCGGCAAAGCGGGCCATCGCCAGCGCGGCGAACAGCACCATCGCGCCTTGCGCGAAATTGAACACGCCCGATGCCTTGAAAATCAGCACAAAGCCCAGTGCCACCAGCGAATACAGCATGCCCGTCATCAGGCCGCCGAACAGGGTTTCCAGAAAAAATGCCATGTTGCGTCTCCGTTTTCTGTCAATGCCCCGCGCCCAGATAGGCCCGGATCACTTCCTCGTTGTCGCGCACCTCGTGCGGCGGGCCATCACCGATCTTCTTGCCGTAGTCCAGCACCACCACGCGATCGGAAATATCCATCACCACGCCCATGTCGTGTTCGATCAGCACGATGGTGGTGCCGAACTCCTCGTTCACGTCGATGATGAAGCGGCTCATGTCCTGCTTTTCCTCCAGGTTCATGCCCGCCATCGGCTCGTCCAGCAGCAACACCTGCGGCTCCATGGCCAGTGCCCGCCCCAGGTCCACGCGCTTTTGCAGGCCGTAGGGCAACTGCCCCACCGGGGTCTTGCGGAATGCCTGAATCTCCAGGAAGTCGATGATCTTCTCGACGAATTCGCGGTGCCGGGTTTCCTCGCGCTCGGCCGGACCGATGCGCAAAGCCTGCAAGAGAATGTTGCTTTTGATCTTCAGGTTGCGCCCCGACATGATGTTGTCGATCACGCTCATGCCCTTGAACAGGGCCAGGTTCTGGAAGGTGCGCGCCACGCCCATTTCCGCAACCTGCCGGGAATTCATGTGCGAGAACGTCTTGCCGCGAAACGTGATGCTGCCTTCGGAAGGCGTATAAACGCCATTGATGCAGTTGAGCATGGAGCTTTTGCCCGCGCCATTGGGGCCGATGATGGAGCGGATTTCGTGCTCCTTCACATTGAAGGAAATATCCGTCAGGGCCTTGACACCACCGAATCGCAGGCTGATGTTCTGGATGTCGAGGATGACCTCGCCGGTTTTTCTTGTGCTCATCTCATGCCGCCTTTCTTGCCGCTGCGGGGAAGGTCTTGGCTTCCAGAATCTTCAACGTGGCACTGACCGATCCGGTGCGCCCGTCCTCGAACTTCACCAGCGTCTCGATGAACTGCTCGTGCTTGCCGCCATGAAGCGCGTCGATCAGCACCGCGTACTTCTCCGCCACGAAATTGCGGCGCACCTTGCGGGTGCGGGTCAGCTCGTCGTCATCCGGGTCCAGCTCCTTGTGCAGCACCAGAAACCGCCGCACCTGCATGTCCTCCATGCCTTCCTCGCCCGCCAGGTCGCGGTTGATCTGCGTCACGCACTCGGCAATCATCTCCAGCACCGGCGGCTTGCCCGCCAGATCGACATACCCGCCATACGGCAGGTTGCGCTTCTCGGCCCAGTTGCCCACCGCCTCATAGTCGATGTTGATGAAGGCCGTCACCTCGTCGCGGTTGTGGCCAAAGCACACCGCTTCCTTGATCTGCGGGAAGAACTTGAGCTTGTTCTCGATGTAGTTGGGCGCGAACATGGCCCCGTTGTTGAGCTTGCCCACATCCTTGGCGCGGTCGATGATGCGCAACTGGCCATCGTGGTCGATCACACCGGCATCACCGGTCAGGAACCACCCATCGGCATTGATGACTTCGGCGGTGGCATCGGGCCGCTTGTAGTATTCCTTGAGCACCGACACGCCCTTGACCAGCACTTCGCCGTTGTCGGCAATCTTCAGCTCAATGCCCGGTGCTGCCTCCCCTACCGTGTTGAGCTTGACGCGGCCATTCTGTTGCAGGCATACATAGGCACAGGTTTCCGTCTGCCCGTAAAGCTGCTTGAGATTGATGCCGATGGAGCGGTAGAACTTGAACAGTTCCGGCCCGATGGCAGCCCCCGCCGTGTAGGCCACGCGGATGCGCGAAAAGCCCATCACATTGCGCAATGGCCCATAGATCAGCACATTGCCCAGCGCGTACTGGATGCGGTCGAGAAAAGCCACCGACCGGCCATCCATGATGTCCGCCCCGCAACGCCGCGCCAGTTCCATCGAGCGGTTGTAGAGCCAGCGTTTGAGGCCGGAGGCATCCTCCATGCGAATCGATACCGAAGTCAGCAACCCCTCGAAGACACGCGGCGGCGCAAAATAATACGTCGGGCCGATTTCCTGCAAGTCGATCTGCACCGTCTCGCTGGACTCCGGGCAATTGATCGTGAACCCCGCCACCAGCCACTGCGCAATCGAGAACAAATGATCGCCCACCCAGGCCGGTGGCAGATAGGAAATCACATTGTCGCTGCCGCTCAGACCATCGACCTTCACGCCCCCTTCGGCGGCACTGGAGAAACTGCGGTGCGTCTGGCACACCCCCTTGGGCTTGCCGGTGGTGCCCGAGGTGTAGAGGATGACGGACACATCATCGGGCTGGCCCTCCCTGACCCACTGGTCGTACACACCCGGATGCTCCTGGTTCCAACGCTCGCCCAGTGCCATCAGCTCGCGCACACTGAGCAGGCACGGCTGGTCGTAGCCACGCATGCCGCGCGGATCGTCGTACACAATATGCTGCACATTCGGATTGGACTCCCGAATCTCCAGCAGCTTGTCCACCTGTTCCTGATCTTCGGCAAAGACGATATGCACATCGGAATCGGCCACCACATAGCCCATTTCCGAGGCCACCGCATCCTGGTACATCGGAACCGGCACGGCCCTCAGACTTTGTGCGGCCAGAAACCCCATGTACAGAAACGGCCTGTTGCCGCCCACCAGTGCGAGGTTCTGCCCCTGCTGCAAACCCAGTGCCGCCAGCCCGCAGGCCAGGTGACGGACATCGCGTGCCACCTTGCTCCAGTCCCAGGTTTGCCAGATGCCATACTCTTTCTCGCGCAAGGCAGGGGCATGCGGGCGTTGCTGCGCGTGCTGCAACAGCAGGCGCGGAAAAGTTGTCTCCATACCGTCTCCTTTTTTTGTGGGAAGGCCAAGCCGCCCCTTGGGTTCAGATGGTATGGGTTGCTTTGACGTTTTTTTGTCTTTATGGCGACAATCCGGGGTATTCCCTTTCTAGGTATTTCCCTCGAAAGACCCACAAAAAAACCAGACTCCGCCGCAAGAAACCACGAAAAAGGTATCGCACAGACAGAATCCGGGGGTGATTCGCCCCTCAGGAGAAACGTCCACATGCCCGGCCCAGCCAACCTGTTCAAGACCCGTCGCAGTCCCACGGTCGAGGAACTCGACAGCATCCCGTGGCTGCGCACGCTCAAGCCATCAGACCGGCAGGTGATACAGGAATCCCTGGAAGTCGGCGAGGCCCTGAACGGAGACTACATCTGCCGCGAAGGCCGTCGCGTACGCTACTGGCTCGGACTGGTGGACGGCCTGCTGAAAGTCAGCAACGAACACAGCGATGGCAGCACCATCACCTACATGGGCGTGCCCCCCGGAAGCTGGTTCGGCGAAGGCACGGCACTCAAGCGCGAGTGCTACCGCTACGACGTTCGCGCCCTGCGCCGCAGCATCGTGGCGGCCCTGCCACTGGAGCAGTTCCACTGGCTGGTGGACAACTCGATCGAGTTCAACCGCATCATCATGTACCAGCTCAATGAACGGGTCGGGCAGTTTTTTGCCAGCCGGGAAACCGACCGAATATCCAACCCGGAAGTGCGCGTGGCCCGCACCCTGCTGGCCCTGTTCAACCCCATACTCGCACCGGGCGTGGGAGAAAGCCTGCGCATCACACAACAGGAACTGGCAGACGTGGTCGGACTGTCCCGCCAGCGGGTGAACGAGGCATTGGTCTATCTGGTGCGACAGGGACTGGTGGAAACCCGCTACGGCAGCCTGCGGATACTGGACATGCCCGGCTTGCGGACGTTCTAAGAACGTGTTATCAGGGAATGTGGCCTGCCAGGCAGGACTCGAACCTGCTACCTACTGCTTAGAAGGCAGTTGCTCTATCCGGATGAGCTACTGGCAGAGAATGGAGAAGACGACAGCGGCAAAAACCGTGTGTTCCCTCATGGAGGCGGTGGACACATGCCACGCTGTGTCACCCACCCTTGCCTTTTTGGCAAGCCCGCATCATACCAGCCCTGTGTGCCGGGCAGTGGCACCGAACGGGGAAAGAAGCGCGCGGCAGGGCAGTCCCGGCGCGATAATGGCCTCCTGTTTTTCAGCCACTGACTACCATGACCGCCTCTACCCCACCCGCTGCGGATTTTTCTCTTTGTGTCGCCCAGCTCAATCCCATGGTGGGAGACTGGCAGGGCAATGCCGACCGGGCCATCGAAGCGGCCCACCAGGCCTGGGAGCGCGGCCACCAGTTGCTGGTGTTCCCGGAACTCTTTCTGTGTGGCTACGCCGCCGAAGACCTGTACCTGCGCCCGCATTTCTTACTGGATGGCGCGGCCGCACTGGATCGCATCGTGGCAGCCAGCCGCGACTGGCCGGGGTTGCACCTTGTCATCGGCCACCCGGAAGCGGTAGGCACATGCCCGGCTCCCAATGCCGATGCAGCCGATGCCCCCAGCCCGCCCCCCATCTGGAATGCCGCCAGCGTGATTCGCCAGGGAGAAGTGCTGGCACGCTATCGCAAACAGGCCCTGCCCAACTATGGCGTATTCGATGAAAAACGCTATTTCGCTGCCGACCACCGCGCCTGCGTCACGGAAATCGCCGGCCTTCGCATGGGACTGCTGATCTGCGAAGATGCATGGCTGCCGGATGCCGCGCAGCAGGCACGGGATGCCGGAGCCGACTGGCTGCTGGTTCTGAATGCTTCGCCCTTCGCGCTGGACAAACCCGCCCAGCGCGAACGCATCGCACAGCAGCGGGTGCAGGAAACCGGGCTGCCAGCGGTGTACGCGCACATGGTGGGCGGACAGGACGAACTGGTGTTCGACGGACACTCCTTCGCGCTGAATGCCGATGGCACGCTGGCAGGCCGCGCCGCTGGTTTTGCCGAAACGCTGTGGCCCCTGCAAATGCAACGCACCTCCACCGGCAAGCGGCAATGGCAGGGCGACATCACCCCGCTGGCCGAACCGCTGGCGCAACTGTGGCAGGCACTGGTGCTGGCCACGCGCGACTATGTGCAGAAAAACGGCTTTCGCAACGTGCTGCTGGGGCTGTCGGGCGGGCTGGATTCGGCCCTGGTGCTGGCCATTGCCGTGGATGCACTGGGAGCCGAACAGGTGCGCACCGTGATGATGCCCTCACCCTACACCGCATCCATCAGCCTGCTGGACGCGCAGGAAATGGTCGAACGCGTGCAGGTGCAGCACGACGAAATAGCCATTGCCCCCGCCTTCGAGACCCTTCAGGAAAGCCTGTGCCCCTTGTTTGGCGACCGCCCTGCCGATGCCACCGAGGAGAACATGCAGGCACGGGTGCGCGGCATTCTGCTGATGGCCCTGTCGAACAAGCTGGGCAGTCTGGTGCTGACCACCGGCAACAAGAGCGAACTGGCCATGGGCTACTGCACCCTGTATGGCGACATGTGCGGTGGCTTCGCACCTCTGAAGGATGTGTTCAAGACACGGGCGTTTGAGCTGGCGCGCTGGCGCAACGCACATGCGTTCGCCGGGGGCGTGGAAAACCCGATTCCCGAACGCATCATCACCCGCCCACCCAGTGCCGAACTGCGCCCGGATCAAACCGACCAGGACAGCCTGCCACCCTACGAAATACTGGACGAACTGCTGCGCCTGCGCATGGAACAGGAAGCCACTGCCGAGGAGCTGGTGGCGGCTGGCTTTGCGCCCGAGCAGGTACAGCAGGTACTGCGGCTGTTGCGCCTGAACGAATACAAACGCCGCCAGGGCGCACCCGGCCCCCGGCTGAGCGTGCGCAGCTTCGGCAAGGACTGGCGTTACCCGATCACCAACGGCTACCGGGGCTAGCGCGTGTCATCATGGATGATGCGCCCTGGGGCATAAAAAAATCCCGAACGGCGCAAGGCCGTGCGGGACGATGGGAAAGAGGCTGGCAGGGCAGAACGCATGGTGCGATTCTGCCCTGTCCATCCCTTTTGACTCAATACTTGTACACGCCGTGGCCGGTCTTGCGGCCCAGGCGGCCAGCGGCCACCAGTTCACGCAGCAGGTAGGCGGGGCGGTACTTGCTGTCGCCCAGCTCTTCCAGATACACCTCCATGACGGCCAGACACACGTCCAGACCAATCAGGTCGGCCAGGGCCAGCGGGCCAATCGGGTGGTTACAGCCCAGCTTCATGCCTTCGTCGATGTCTTCCGGGCTGGCAGTGCCTTCGGCCAGTACCACGAACGCTTCGTTGATCATGGGAACCAGAATGCGGTTCACCACGAAGCCAGGGGCATTCTTGACGGAAATCGGCGACTTGCCCAGCACCAGTGCGAAAGCCTTGACGGCATCGTGGGTGGCATCGCTGGTCTGCACGCCACGGATGATTTCCACCAGCTTCATCATGGGCACAGGGTTGAAGAAGTGCACGCCGACGAACTGTTCGGGCTTCTTGATGGAGGTGGCCAGCTTGGTGATGGAGATGGAAGAAGTGTTGGTGGCGATGATGGTTTCTTCGCCCACGATGGCATCGACCTGTTGCAGGATCTTGACCTTCAGGGATTCGTTCTCGGTGGCGGCTTCGATCACCAGCTGGGCGGCCTTGAGGTCAGCGTAGTCGGTGCTGCCCTTGATGCGACCCAGTGCAGCCTGCTTGTCGGCCTCGGTGATTTTTTCTTTCTTGATGAGGCGATCGAGGCTGCCGGCCACGGTGGCAATGCCCTTTTGCACGGCCGCATCAGAGATGTCCACCAAAACGACCTGCAAACCAGAAGTGGCCACCGCCTGGGCGATGCCATTGCCCATGGTGCCTGCACCGATAATTCCAACTGTTTGAATGCTCATGATGCTTTCCTTTTTGAAGTGTGAAATGGCCATAAAAAGTCCGGGGCGGCTTGGCTTCTTCAGCGTCACGCAGATGCCCGCCCAACCACAGACAGATCACGCAAGGTATTGATACGGGATACGAACCATTCGCAAACAATATCAATACAAACCCCCGAACTTTACACCATCGACAGGCCGATGTTTGCGGCACTGCAACATATTTATGCTGCGTGGAGATATCTGCCAGGCTCCATCAGGGCGATCGCCCTGCAAGCCCTGCTCCTGGAACTTACTTCAAAAATCAATAATATATAATTACAAAATGTTGGTTTTCAGAATTCTCGAATCCATACCAACAGACTGCACCGGTGCCCTGCAAGGGGCTTATAGATCCGGGCCATAAATAAAAAGAACTTATAGTCATCCACGTTGTCCTATGAGCATGGACAAAGATGACGCACGCCGACTCAGCCCGGCAGAGCAACATGAACGTCGCCGGCAGGTGATTCGTAGCTTCAAACGTGGCACCAACAAACGGCAAATTGGTCGAGATATTGGCCTGAGCTACTCGGCCGTGTGCACCACCATTGAACGCTACGAAACCGGTGGCGCAAAGTCCCTGGCCCCGCGCCAACGCGGGCGCAAGGTCGGCGAGCAGCGCAGCTTGAGTGCCCAGCAAGAGGCGCACCTCCAACGGCTGATTTGCGAGCGTCGGCCCGAGCAGTTGAAGATGGACTTTGC
>NZ_FQUZ01000018.1 GCF_900129055.1 Lampropedia hyalina DSM 16112 | reverse complement strand
AAAGGTATCGCAGGTCTTGGAATAAGGGAATGGACGTGCAGCGACTGCGGGGCGGTACACGATCGCGACGTGAATGCAGCACGGAACATTCTCGCGGCAGGACATTGCCGTCTCGCTGGAGGAATCCCCTGCTTTTAGGCAGGGGAGGATGTCAAGCAAGAATAACGCCTTGCTTCCTTCCCCAGCCTGCATGGGCGAATGCCTTACTCTCTACGCCGCCCGCCATGCCGGGTGTGGACCGAAACATGGAAAAACTCATTATTCGTGGCGGCCACCGCCTGCAAGGCGAAGTCGCCATCTCCGGTGCCAAGAATGCGGCCCTGCCGCTGCTGTGCGCCGCGCTGCTCACCGATGAACCCGTCACGCTGCGCAACGTGCCGCAACTGCACGACGTGCAGACCATGCTTGCCTTGCTGGGTCACATGGGTGTGCAGACGCGCTACGATGCCGACCACACCGCCCACCTCAACGCCGCCACCCTCGGCGAGCCGGAAGCCCCCTACGAACTCGTGCGCTCCATGCGTGCTTCCATCCTCGCACTGGGGCCACTGATGGCACGGCTGGGCTATGCCAAGGTGGCCTTGCCTGGCGGTTGTGCCATTGGTTCGCGTCCCGTCGATCAGCACATTCGTGGCCTGCAAGCGATGGGCGCGGAAACCGTGGTCGAGCATGGCAACATCATTGCCACCCTGCCGCGAGGCGTGGCCCGCCTCAAGGGTGCGCGCATCACCACCGACATGGTCACCGTCACCGGCACCGAAAACCTGCTCATGGCTGCCACCCTGGCCGAAGGCGAAACCATCCTCGCCAATGCCGCGCAAGAGCCGGAAATCACCGACCTGGCCGAAATGCTCATTGCCATGGGTGCGCAGATCGAAGGCCACGGCACAGGCCGTATCCGCATCCACGGCGTGGAAAAACTCCACGGCTGTGACCATACCGTGGTGGCCGACCGCATCGAGGCGGGAACCTTCCTCTGTGCCGTCGCTGCCACCGGCGGCGATGTATTCCTGCGCGGTGCACGCGCCAAACACCTGGGTGCCGTGCTGGAGAAACTGCGTCAGGCAGGTGTGCATATCGAAAACCATGACGAAGGCATCCGCATCACCAGCCCCGGTGCCGCATCGGGCCAACTGCATGCACAGAGCTTCCGCACCACCGAATACCCCGGTTTCCCTACCGATATGCAGGCCCAGTTCATGGCCCTCAACTGCGTGGCGCAGGGCAATGCCACCATCACCGAAACCATCTTCGAGAACCGCTTCATGCACGTCAATGAACTGCTGCGCCTGGGTGCCGACATCCAGGCCGATGGCAAAGTGGCCGTCGTGCAGGGCGGCAGCACCCTCAGCGGCGCACTCGTCAGCTCCACTGACTTGAGAGCTTCGGCCTGCCTCGTCATTGCCGGGCTGGTGGCAGAAGGCGAAACCACCATCGACCACCTCCACCACCTCGACCGGGGCTACGACCACATCGAAGGCAAATTGCGCCAACTCGGTGCAGACATTCAGCGAATGGTTTGACTTCTCGCAAAAAGATCGGCTTTCTTGCAAAAAATGCTCCCGCTGGTATCAAAGTAATACAGAATACGAAAAATTTTTTCATCATTGCCAACACCAGAGCAATCAACTGAGGGAACGGAATGCAAATCGCAGTGGCAGGAACGGGTTATGTGGGGCTGTCCAACGCAGTCTTGTTGGCGCAACACAACCGGGTCGTTGCGGTGGACGTCGTGCCCGCCAAAGTCGAACTTCTCAACCAGAAGCAATCTCCCATCGAAGACCGCGAAATCCAGCAATATCTGCTGGAAAAACCGCTGGATTTCACCGCCACCCTCGATGCCGAATCTGCCTACCGTGATGCCGACATCGTCATCATCGCCACCCCCACCGACTACGACCCCAAGACCAACTACTTCAACACCAGCAGCGTCGAAGCCGTCATTGCCCAGGTGCAGCGCATCAACCCGAATGCCCTGATGGTCATCAAGTCCACCGTTCCCGTGGGCTTTACCGAAAGCGTGCGCAAGCAATTCAACACGACCAACATCCTGTTCTCGCCGGAGTTTCTGCGCGAGGGCAGGGCACTCTACGACAACCTGCACCCCTCGCGCATCATCGTGGGCGAATGTTCCGAGCGTGCCCGTCACTTTGCCAGCCTGCTGCTGCAAGGAGCCATCAAACAGGACGTACCCACCCTGTTCACCAACCCCACCGAGGCTGAAGCCATCAAGCTCTTCGCCAACACCTACCTGGCCATGCGCGTGGCCTACTTCAACGAACTCGACAGCTACGCCCAGACCTACGGCCTGGACACCCGCCAGATCATCGAAGGCGTGGGGCTGGATCCGCGCATCGGCAAGCACTACAACAACCCCTCGTTTGGCTACGGCGGCTACTGCCTGCCCAAGGACACCAAGCAACTGCTGGCCAACTACGCGCAAGTGCCCAGCAACCTCATCCGCGCCATCGTCGATTCCAACAGCACCCGCAAGGACTTCATCGCCGACTCCATCATTGCCCGCAAACCCCAGACCGTGGGCATCTACCGGCTGGTCATGAAAGCCGGCTCTGACAACTTCCGCGCCTCTGCCATCCAGGGCGTGATGAAGCGCATCAAGGCCAAGGGAATCCCGGTGGTGGTGTATGAGCCTGTGTTGTCAGAAGATACATTTTTTGGCTCCACCGTCATCAAAGACTTGGCCGAATTCAAGCGTGTCAGCGATGTGATTGTGGCCAACCGCAGCACTGCCGAACTGGCCGATGTGCAGGACAAAATTTACACCCGTGATCTGTTTGGAGCAGACTGATGAAAATCCTGGTTACCGGCAATGCTGGGTTCATTGGCTTCCACACCGCCAAACTGCTGCTCGAACGCGGCGACTCCGTGGTCGGCTATGACAACGTCAATGACTATTACGACACTCGCCTGAAAGAAGCGCGCCTGCAAATCCTGCAAGACACCGCGCAGCAAAGCGGGGCCGAATACACCTTCTACCGCCACGACATTGCCGATCAGCAGGCTGTGGAAAAATGCTTTGCCGAACACCGTTTTGACTGCATCATCCACCTGGCTGCACAAGCGGGTGTGCGCTATAGCCTTGAAAACCCCCGTGCCTATATCGATTCCAATGTCATCGGCACCTTCAACATCATGGAAGGTGCGCGGCAGCAAAAAGTCAAACATCTCTTGATGGCATCCACCTCGTCCATCTACGGTGCGAACGACACCATGCCCTATGCCGAAACGCACAAGGCCGACACCCAGATGTCGTTCTACGCAGCCACCAAAAAAGCCAACGAGGCCATGGCCCACGCCTATGCCCACCTGCACGGTGTCCCGACCACCATGTTCCGCTTCTTCACGGTGTATGGGCCATGGGGAAGGCCCGACATGGCACTGTTCAAGTTCACCAAGAACATCCTCGAAGGCAAACCCATCGACATCTACAACCATGGCCAGATGTGGCGCGACTTCACCTACGTGGAAGACCTGGCCAGAGGCATTCTGCTGCTGCTGGAAACGGCTCCGCCCGCACCAGGTGAAAGCCGCACATCTGCCATCGAAGGCGACAGCCTCTCCCCCGTTGCTCCCTACCGCATCATCAACATCGGCAATTCGGATAAAGTGCGCCTACTGGACTTTGTCGAAGCCATCGAAGCCCATATCGGTCAGAAAGCCAAACGCAACTACATGGACATGCAACCCGGCGACGTGCCCGCCACCTGGGCAGATGCGAGCTTGCTGCAACGCCTGACCGGCTACTGCCCTGAAACCAGTTTCAGGCAAGGCGTGGGGCGGTTTGTGGATTGGTACCGTGGATTTTACAACCAGTGATTTTCAGATCGATTGGTTATTGCGATAAACTTTTAATTCGCACATGAAGAAATCAGGGAAATCTCCGCTTGTCCGCAATATTCTGGCAGTCGCTACTGGCACTGCCGCAGGTCAGGCAATAGTTTTTGCATTTTCCCCGCTTATCACCCGTATTTACACTCCTGAAATTTTTGGTGTGCAGGGAGTTTTTTTATCGCTCATAAGCGTCCTAAGTCCTTTAGTTGCACTGCGATACCCGATGGCCATCGTCATCGCTGATGACGACGACGATGCAGGAAAAATTGCACGGCTGTCCATGCTAGTGGCCTTCGTCATATCAAGTCTGTTAGGACTGCTGTTACTGGTGGTGCAACAACCGGTGCTACGGTTGCTCGGCGCAGAAGCTTTGGGTAATCTCATTTGGTTACTGCCGCTGGCTCTGTTCTGTGTCGCCTTGCAGGATGTGGCCGACTTCCACGCAGCTCGGTTGAATGCCTTTCGACTGGTCGGCGTTACAACAGTGATTCAAGCCTTTCTCAGTAATCTGGCGCGGGTATTAGGTGGACTGGCTTCCCCTGTTGCGGGTGTGCTCGTCCTTGTTACCACCTTGGCACCATCCCTCCAGGCACTCATCCTGCGTTGCGGCCTGCACAAGCATCTGTCCCCTTCATCTCTACTCAAGCGAAGCGAAGCGGTGCGTTTACTGCGGCGATACCGTGACTTTCCCCGCTATCGCATGCCAACAGACGTACTGAATGCAGCCTCCCAATCGGTTCCTGTAATCATGTTGGGTTCGCTGTTCTCACCCGCAGCAGCCGGTCTGTATGTCTTGACGCGCAGTGTCTTGAATCTTCCGAGCAACATCATCGGCTCGGCGGTAGGCAACGTTCTATATGCCCGCTATGCAGAACTGGATCGCCAAGGCAAAGCCCTCATTCCGCTTCTTTTGCGATCAACCGCAGGACTCATGCTGCTTGCCCCAGTGATTGGGGCAGCCGCCTGGTTTGCCCCTGGGGTTTTCGCCTTTGTTTTCGGGGAAGAATGGCGAGAGGCAGGACATTATGCGAGATGGATGGCATTATGGATCGGGGTTGCCCTTGCCAATGTACCAGCAGTCCGCTTGGCTCCAGTCATTGAAGCACAAAACCTGCTGTTTATTACAAATGTTCTTATACTCATACTCAGAGTTTTTTCCATAATGACCATCTACTGGTATCAGGAAAATGCAGCCACGGCTGTGGCTGCATTTTCTTTGGTTAGTCTATTTTCAAACATCGGCTTGATCCTTTTAATCGGAAATGCCGCTTATCGCCATGAAAAAACAAGAAACCATAATTTAACCTCATGATTTATATAAATCGAAAATCCAAAATTCATAAAAAGGCAAACTCATGATTTTAGCCATTCACGAAAGAAAAGGCAGCTTCAGCGACCGCTGGATAGAGTATTGCACGGAAAAAAGAGTCCCATTCAAAATTGTCAATTGCCATCAATCCAACATCATTGAACAACTGAGCGGCTGCTCCATTCTTCTATGGAATTGGAGCCAGACTTATGCGGAAGACATGCTCGTGGCGCGCGGAATCATCAAGTCCATAGAAAGCATGGGAATTGCTGTTTTTCCGAACACGGAAACATGTTGGCATTTTGACGACAAGGTTTCCCAAAAATATCTGATGGAGGCGTTGAACATTCCCCATGTTCCAAGCCATGTCTTTCTGGATAAAAATGAAGCCTTGGCATGGGCTGCCAATACGGCATATCCCAAGGTTTTCAAACTGCGCAGTGGCGCAGGCAGCACCAACGTAAGGCTGGCAAAGAATTACAAAAATGCCGAAAAATTCATAGAACAAGCCTTTGGTAAAGGATTTCCACCAGTCTCGCGCTGGGCTGCTTTGGGGGAGCGATGGTGGCAGTTCAAGCGCGACAAAACCACAAAATCTTTTTTTAATATCTCGCGTGGAATATTCAGAGCCTTCAAAAGAAATGAAACTCTCAAACGGCTTCCGATAGAGAAAAATTATGCCTACTTTCAGGAATTTATCCCTGGCAATGATTCCGATATTCGGGTCATCATCATTGGCGCACGAGCCTTCGGAATAAAAAGAATGGTCAGGGAAAGTGATTTCAGAGCATCCGGCAGTGGGAAAATTGACTATAATCCAGATTCAATACCTGAATCATGTATTTCTTTGGCTTTCGATGTGTCAAAAAAAATGAAATCGCAGTCAGTCGCTTTGGATTTTATTTTTCTGGACAATAAACCATTGATTGTAGAAATGAGTTATGCTTTTGCATCTCTAGGTTATCTACCTTGCAAAGGATACTGGGATTCTTCCCTGAAATGGCATGGCGGTTATTTCAGAGGAGAAGACTTCATGATTCAAGACATATTGGGTCAGTCATAAATGCACATCGCTGTTTATCTTCCATCTCTGCGCGGCGGCGGGGCCGAACGGGTCATGGTGACATTGGCCAATGGGTTTGCTGCGCGTGGGCATCAGGTCGATTTGGTGCTGGTGCAAGCCGAAGGGCCGTATCTGGCTGAAGTTGTGCCAGCAGTGAGGATAGTCAACCTGAACCGCAAACGTGTCATGGCCAGTTTGTTGCCGTTGGTCCGTTATCTGCGGCGTGAACGGCCAGAAGCCATGCTCTCGGCACTAAATCATGCGAATATCATTGCAATCTTGGCCCGCCGCTTGGCGGGTGTAAAAACCCGGTTGGTAGTCAGTGAGCGCAATAGCCTCTCAAGTTTGTCCACAGGCAAACAGGGGCAGTTGTTCAAGTGGTTGATGCGCACTTTTTACACTTGGGCTGATGGCGTGATTGCCGTCTCCCGAGGAATTGCACAGGAAATGAACACGCAGCTTGGTTTGCCCATGCACACCATCACCAGCATCCCCAATCCGGTGGATTTGCAGGCCATACAGCAACAGGCACAAATCCGCCCAAATCATCCGTGGCTGGGAGCAGGACAACCGCCGGTCATTCTGGCAGTCGGGCGGTTGGAACCACAAAAAGACTACCCGACCTTGCTTCAGGCGTTTGCCAAACTGAGGGAAAGTGAAAATGCCCGCTTGGTGATTCTTGGCGAAGGCAGCCAGCGCGAGCCGTTACAAGCACACATTGCCCGCTTGAATTTGCAAGACAGTGTGACCATGCCTGGGTTTCAGGACAACCCATTCGCCTGGATGGCGGCGTGCACGGTATATGTTATGTCTTCGCGTTATGAAGGCTTTCCCAACAGCCTTGTGCAGGCCATGGCTTGTGGTGTGCCGGTGGTCAGCACCAACTGCCCCACTGGGCCGGCTGAAATTCTGGAAGATGGTAAATGGGGCGAGTTGGTGTCAGTTGGCGATGCCGATGCGCTGGCACTTGCGATCGCACGAATGTTGCATACGCCAGAAGCAGGGGAAAAATCATTGCAGCGTGCCGGTTTCTTTTCTGTGGATGCTGCGGTTGATAACTACTTGTCAGCCATGATGAATTGATAAATTAAAGCACACCTCTCTAAAAATTTCATAGAAAATGGTTGATATTTCAATAATCTCTGGGGTAATTGTTTTTTTTGTTGCAGCATTTTTTGCGCGACGATATGCCACTGGGTGCACTTACCCTCCAATGATTTCATGGACTTTCTCTGCGATCGCCATCATATATGGAATGGGATGGTCACTAGTTATCGACTCAATTTTCTCTGGATCAGAAGGGATTGAAGGTGAAAATTGGATAATTTATAGCAGAAATTATTTAATTCTTCATAGCGTAGCGGTATTTATTATGATGGCAGGAATAATTCTTGGATGGCAAGTTGCTGGAAAATATTCGAATCATATAAAAAAGTATTTTTTTATTAATTTTTCCTTAAGTTCTAAAAAATTATCTTTTTATGCGTGGATTATCTTGATAATAGGGATTTTTTTAAGATACCTCTATGTTCAAGCATATGGCGGCTGGATTGATTATCTTGAATATTCGGCAACAATTAGATCAGGAATTTTTGAAATAAATAATAGCTGGAGTTTCTTGCAGCCGTTTGGAGGATTGAGTCTCATCTCATCCTATCTTTTCTTTTCGGCATGGCATGATGCGCAGCATCGCGGATGGAAAAGAAGGTTAACTATCTTAGGGTTCTTTCTGGCATTTCTGTTTTCCCTTTATGTCTTATATTCTTGGCTTGGTCGCATTGGATTTGTTTTTTTTCTGGCGACATTTTTTATTTTCTACCTCCTCAATAAAAAAATTTCCTCGCCCGTAATCATATCGATTGCATTATTTGGTTCTATTTTTGCAATTTATATCATCTACCTAGTCAGTAACTATCTAGAATTAAAAGGAGCAAATAGCTTCGCGTTTTTTATTGCGAGAGAAATATCATTTCCATTTGTTGGATTTTTTGCGCAATTTCAGAGAGATGAATTTCTATACAGGGGTTTTATTGACTTTATATATTCACCGCTACATCTACTTCCTTCATCTTGGACGCAAAATTGGTTCGATGATATTTCAGAGATAAACACATTGGTTATTTCTGGTGCAAAAAAAGGAAATTATGGTGTTACTGGAAGTATCCCAGTCGATTTAATCACGCTTGGAATTATGCAATTCAGCATTGCAGGAATTCCAATAGTTGGCGTAATGTTCGGTATACTGATAAGATTCATCCAATCCATGTGTGAGGGAATAGGTGGAGTGTTTGGAATTATGCTCCTGGCCTACTTTTCAATTAGGCTTGCTTTCCTTGCAGTATTTTATGCCCACCCATCGCACGTCATCGCATCAAACTTCTCAGTCTTGGTTTGCTTAATTATTATTTTTGCTTTAAGCAAAGGATCTTCGATTGTAAAAAATTCATTAAGATGAAAAAAGTTATTCATATCATCACAGGCCTCAACGATGGCGGAGCCGAAGCGGTTCTCTATCGCTTGGTTACGAGCGACCGTGAAAATGTTCATCATATTGTCTCCATGATGAATAATGGAAAGTATGGCCCGTTATTGCGCAATGCTGGCGTGCAAGTCACCTGCTTGAATATGCCGCAAGGCAAGGTAACGCTGCTTGGACTATGGAAACTTTGGCGATTGTTGCACAAAGAGCGTCCGGCAGTTGTGCAAACATGGATGTACCATGCCAATTTGATTGGCGGAGTAGTGGCCTGTTTGGCTGGAGTAAAAAAGATATTCTGGGGTATTCACCATACAACGCTGGCCCCTGAAAGCACCAAGCGTTCAACCATTTTTGTCGCCAAAGTTTGTGCGCGCATCAGCCGTTTGGTGCCAACGGCGATTGTGTGTTGTGCGCAAAAATCAGTGGAGGTGCATCAGGCTTTGGGGTATGCGGAGGAGAAGATGTATGCCATTCCCAACGGTTATGATTTGAGTCGTTTTTCCTGGAATTTCCAAACGCGCAGGCATTTGCGAGAACAATGGGGGATTTCGGAAAACCAGTGGCTGTTGGGAATGGTCGGCCGTTTTGACCCGTTAAAAGATCATGGCAATTTATTGCATGCGCTTGCAGAGATAAAAAAGCAAGGCATTGAGTTTTTTGCCGTACTGGTAGGGCGAGGGATGGATTCGAGCAACGACCAATTAAAAAAATGGATGATTGATTTGAACTTGGTCGATGAAGTTCGTCTGCTGGGGCAACGTACAGATGTTCCCGATGTCATGAATGCGCTGGACGTACATGTGCTTTCAAGTTGCAGTGAGGCCTTCCCCAACGTATTGGCAGAAGCCATGGCTTGTGGCACCCCGGTGGTGACAACGGATGTAGGCGATGCCGCAGTGATTGTGGGCGATACCGGCTGGGTTGTTCCTCCCAAGGATGCCACAGCACTGGCCCATGCACTCTTGCAAGCAAGGCGGGCAATGGATGACGCGGAAGGCTGGCAACTGCGCCGTACTGCGGCAAGGCAGCGCGTAGAGGAGAATTTCAGTCTTTCAAGAATGCTCGAGAGTTATAACACGCTGTGGCGTGATGGGAAATTGTGATGGTTACTGTTTCGACTTTGTTGGTAACCGGTGGCGCAGGCTACATAGGCTCCCATACCGTACTGGCCCTGCTGCAAGCAGGCCATGAAGTTTTGGTGTTGGACAATTTGAGCAACAGTTCGCCCGAGTCCTTGCGGCGTGTGGCCCAGTTGGCGGGGCGTGCGCCGCATTTCATCGAGGGCGATGTGCGCGATACGACCCTGCTGGCGCGCATTTTTGCTGATCATTCAATCAATGCGGTGCTGCATTTTGCGGGGCTGAAGGCTGTGGGTGAGAGTGTGCGTGAGCCATTGATGTATTACGACAACAATGTGGCGGGTACGTTGCAGTTGTGCAAGGTAATGGCGCAAGCGGGGGTATTTCGGCTCGTGTTCAGTTCTTCAGCCACGGTATATGGTGTGCCTGAGCAGATGCCAATCAGTGAGGCTGCGCCGGTCGGTGGGGCTACCAATCCCTACGGACGTTCCAAATGGATGGTCGAGCAAATGCTGACGGATCTGGCGGCTGGCGATGCGCGCTGGTGTGTGGCATTGCTGCGCTATTTCAACCCGGTGGGAGCACATGAAAGCGGTTTGATTGGTGAGGATCCGAATGGTATTCCGAATAATCTGCTGCCTTTTATCAGCCAGGTGGCGGTGGGACGATTGAAGAAGCTTTCGGTGTTTGGCGGGGATTACCTTACGCCGGATGGCACCGGCGTAAGGGATTATATTCATGTGGTGGATCTGGCCGATGGGCACTTGAAGGCATTGAACTACATCCAGAAGCATGCCGGACTGGGCATCTGGAATCTCGGCACAGGCAAGGGTTATAGCGTACTGGAGATGGTACGGGCTTTCGAGCAGGTCAGTGGCCGTGTTGTTCCTTATGAAGTGGTAGAACGCAGGCCAGGCGATATTGCCGAATGCTGGGCAGACCCGACCAAAGCCGATATGGAATTGGGCTGGAAGACCCAGCACGGTCTTCATGACATGATGCGGGATACTTGGCGTTGGCAGTTGCAGAATCCCGTTGGTTATCAAAAAAGCAATATTAATTTTGAGTTGTGAAAATGAAGTTTTTAATGATTTCCGGATATGCAGAATCTTTGTTGCGCTTTCGCGGAGATTTGATCATGGCAGTCGCAAAAAAAGGCCATGAAATTTGTTTATCTGCACCAAAAATAAAAGAAGATAATTTGATAGTGAATTTCATGATCGAAAATAACATTAAAGGATTTGATTTTCCGATGGAGAGAACGGGAATGAATCCAATCAGGGATATTGTCAGTTTTTATCATTTATACAGATTGATTAAAAAAGAGCAGCCAGACATAGTCTTCGCGTACACAGTAAAACCTGTGATTTATGGCATGATCGCAGCCAGACTTGCAGGGGTTCCTGCCAGATTTTCATTGATATCAGGATTGGGGCATGCTTTCTCGGAAGGTGCTTCAGATTTTTTGAATTCATTAGTAAGGATTCTTTACAAAATTTCTATTTCTTTGTCGAGCAAAATTTTTCTACAAAATCCAGATGATGAAATATTACTCAAGAAGTACCGGATAATTTCTGAAAAAAAATCCTTCGATTGTTGTTAACGGATCAGGGGTCAGGATTGACCAATACACCCCAGTACCATTTCCTGAAAAAATCAATTTTTTGCTCATTGCCAGGTTGCTTGGATCAAAAGGAGTCCGCTTGTACGTAGAGGCTGCAAACCTAATAAAAAGGTCTCGACCAGAGGTGACATTCAGCCTCGTTGGCTGGATTGATGAGAATCCTGGTGCAATAACCAAAGAGGAACTGGATGAATGGATTGAATCAGGAACAATTAAATACTTTGGACGCCTTGATGATGTAAGAAACGCACTAGGTGCATGCTCGGTTTTTGTACTGCCTTCTTTCTACCCGGAAGGAACTCCCCGAACCATTCTGGAGGCCATGGCGATGGGCCGCCCCGTGATCACCACGGATGCGCCAGGCTGCCGCGAGACAGTGGTGGATGGCGACAATGGCTTTCTGGTTCCGGTCAAGTCGGTGGAGCCGCTGGCTGCCGCCATGCTGAAGTTCATCGAGAAGCCAGAACTGATCGAACGCATGGGCGCACGCTCACGCGCGATTGCCGAAGAAAAATACGATGTACACAAGGTGAACGCGGTGATGTTGAAGGAAATGGGAATTGAGTAGTAAGCCTTTCAAAATATGAAAGGGCCTGTTAAATGAACTATGTGGCGTGGCCGTGTACAGAGAGAACCATGCAATGCTGAAACGTTGTTTTGATTTTGTGGCGGCGGCGGCGGGGCTGCTGTTGCTTTCTCCCGTGCTGCTGCTGGTGGCATGGAAGGTGCGTCGCACGATGGGCTCGCCTGTGCTGTTTCAGCAGGTGCGGCCCGGTTTGCATGGCACGCCGTTTCGGATGGTCAAGTTTCGCACGATGAGGGATGCGATAGGGCCGGATGGGCAGCCGTTGCCCGATGCCGAGCGGCTCACGCCTTTTGGTCAGTTTCTGCGTTCCAGCAGTCTGGATGAGTTGCCAGAGTTATGGAATGTGCTGAAGGGGGAGATGAGCCTGGTGGGGCCTCGTCCGTTGCTGGTGGAATATTTGCCGCTGTATTCGCCTGAGCAGGCACGGCGGCATGAGGTGCGGCCTGGGGTGACGGGTTGGGCGCAGGTGAATGGGCGCAATGCGATTTCGTGGGAGCAGAAGTTTGCATTCGATGTTTGGTATGTGGATCACCGTTCCTTCTGGCTCGATGTGAAGATCATTTTTCTCACTGTGAAGAAGGTGCTGGTACGTGATGGCATCAGTGCCCAGGGCGAAGCCACGATGCCGAAGTTCACAGGAAGTCCAAATACGAATTTACTGCACCCAAGTTCAACAGACATTCCATCGAATTAAAGGCAAGATTCATCATGCACCAAACGGTTTTTGCGGTTTATGGGGCCAGTGGCTATGGGCGTGAAGTTATGCCGTTGGCCAGATGGCAACTGGAAGCACAAGGTATTGCCAGTGAGCGTCTTTTTTTTATAGACGACCATCCTGATTCAGAACAGGTGAATGGGCAGCGGGTGCTGAGTTATGCGGATTTTCTGAAAATTCCCGCGATTGAACACCATGCAGTGATTGCGATTGCCAACAGTGCGGTGCGGGAGAGGCTGGCCGGACGTTTGCAGGCGGATGGCATCACGCCATGGACGGTGCAGGCAGGCAATGCAGTGGTCATGGATGGGGTGACGATAGGAGAAGGGGCCGCGATCAGTCCGTTTGTGACGCTGACTTCCAATATCCGCATCGGCAGGCATTTTCATGCAAATTTGTACAGCTATGTGGCGCATGACTGCGTGGTGGGTGATTTCGTGACCTTTGCGCCGGGAGTGAAGTGCAATGGCAATGTGGTGATTGAGGATCATGCTTACATTGGCACCGGAGCAGTTATCAAGCAGGGGCAGCCGGGCAAGCCGCTGGTGATTGGACGGGGCGCGGTGGTGGGCATGGGTGCGGTGGTGACTCGGAGTGTGGAGCCAGGTACTACGGTGGTGGGCAACCCGGCCAGGGTGATGGGCACCACCGTGGCGTGAGATGGAGGAGGAATATCCCTCAAGGTGATGCCCTGGATTGGGGCAAACAGCAGCGGGCTACCGTATAAGGGGGTGTATCCGGCATATACTTGAATGCAGCGGAGGGCGTGAGGTGTGAGAGTCTCAGGTTTGGGCTTGCACACACTATTTCCCATCTGCGCGGATTAATTGTTCCAAAGGAGACGTTGAAATGAGTGATGCTGTTGTGTTGGAAGTTCCCCGTGGAGTGCCGATCGAGGAGATCAAGCCAGGGATGTCGGTGAGCCGTTCGCAGTTGATTACCGATGCGGATATTCAGGCGTTTGCTGCGGTGACGGGTGATCGCAATCCTGTGCATTTGAGCGATGAGTATGCGGCATCGACGCAGTTTGGCAAGCGTATTGCGCACGGTATTCTGTCCGCAGGGTTTTTCTCGGCGTTGTTTGGCATGGAGTTGCCTGGGCCGGGCTGTATCTATATCTCCCAGAGCGTGAAGTTCAAGCGGCCTGTGTACATTGGCGATACGGTGGTGGCTACCGTGAAGGTGGTGTCGGTGGACATGGAGCGTCGCCGCGTGCTGTTCGAGACCGTGGGGACGGTGAACGATCGTGCCGTGGTTACAGGGGAAGCCGAGCTTTACATTCCTGAAGTGGTGTGATCCCAGAACCACACAATATGCCATGAACACATCCTCCCCCACGGGAGGATGTTTTTTTGAGCCATCTCAATGGCTTGACTGTCTTGTATCAGTAAAATTACCACTCTGTCTTCATCGTAACGTATAGTTTTATCTTGTGTTGATTAGAAACATCTGGATTGCATTGTTGAGTTGATATGTTGAATACTTCTTTTTCTCCCTGGCCTTCGTTCACACAGGAAGAGGCCGATGCGGTGCGGGATGTGATTCTCTCGAATCGGGTGAACTACTGGACAGGCTCCGAGTGCCGGATGTTCGAGAAGGAGTTTGCTGACTGGACGGGGGCAGCCCATGCCGTGGCAGTGGGCAATGGAACCCTGGCACTGGATGTGGCTTTGCATGCCCTGGGCATTGGGCCTGGTGACGAGGTGGTGGTGACACCACGCACATTCATGGCGAGTGTGTCCTGTGTGGTGAATGCGGGAGCCGTTCCGGTATTTGCAGACGTGGAGTCAGACAGTGGCAATCTGTCGGCACAGACGATTGCCAGGGTATTGACACCACGCACGAAGGCAATCATCGTGGTGCATCTGGCGGGATGGCCTGCCGATATGGATCCGATTCTGGAGCTGGCACGGCAGCATGGCCTCAAGGTGATCGAGGACTGTGCCCAGGCGCATGGAGCGCGCTACAAGGGGCGCAGCGTCGGGACATTGGGGGATGTGGGGGCCTGGAGTTTTTGCCAGGACAAGATCATGACCACGGGGGGCGAAGGGGGCATGGTGACGACCAATGACCGCGATTTGTGGGCTTGCATGTGGGCTTACAAGGATCATGGCAAGAGCTATGAGGCGGTGTACGAACGCCAGCACCCGCCAGGCTTTCGCTGGGTCATCGAGGGCTTCGGTACGAATTGGCGCATGATGGAGGTGCAGGCGGTGATTGGCCGCATTCAGCTCAAGCGCATGGCGCAGTGGACGCAATTGCGTACCAGGAATGCAGCGGCCATTGCACGCACGGCAGCGCGCCATGCGGTTGCACGCGTGCCTTTGCTGGACACGCATGATGGGCAGACGGCTCATGCACAGTACAAGGCTTATTTCTATGTGCGCCCTGAAAAATTGGCGGTGGGCTGGAGCCGTGACCGGATTGTGGATGCGTTGATGGAGCGCGGCGTTGCGGCATATCAGGGGTCTTGCTCCGAGGTGTATCTGGAGAAGGCCTTCGATGGCACGGGGTGGCGGCCTGCGCAGCGTTTACCGGTGGCACAGGAACTGGGGCAGACCAGTGTGATGCTGTTGGTGCATCCAACTTTGACCGAAGCCGAGATGGATGCAACAGTGGCCGCACTGGATACGGTGTTGGCTCAGGCTTCGGTGGTGGAATGAAGGTGGGCGGTACGCGAATGGGGGTGGCCAAGAATTCCGTGCTGGCGGTACTGGCGCGGGTGCGCCAGCGGATGCTGGCTTTGTCCAGGGGGCAGAAGCGTTTGCTTCAGGTACTGGTGGATGTGTGGCTGCTCTGGATTGCCTTGTGGTTGGCTTTGCTGGTGCGGCTGGGGCTGGATGCCGGCATGGGGTTCCGGCTCTGGGATTACCGGCTGGGTTTTTTGCTGGCCCCAGTGGTGGCGATTCCGGTTTTTGTGCGGCTCGGCTTGTATCGTGCCGTGCTGCGGTTTTTTGGCATTCATGCACAGGCGCAGGTGTTGAAGGCCGTGACGCTGGCGACACTAGGGCTGGTGTTTCTGCTGTGGCTTCTGGGTACGGCAGCACCGCGTGCCATTCCCCGGTCGGCTATTTTGAATTACTGGTGTTTTTCATTGCTGCTGGTGGGTGGCTTGCGGGTGCTGATGCGGGCGTTTTTTGTGGGCGATCTGGAGCGAGGCTTGCGACACTGGCATTCAGAGCGGGAGCAGCCTGCCGTTGCAGCAGGTGCACACGGGCCAGCGGTTGCCCGGGAACAATACAGTACACGGGTGGCGGTGTGGGGAGCCGGGGCGGCGGGTAACCAGTTGGTGGCGGCGTTGCGCACAGGCCGCGCCATGCAGCCGGTGGCGTTCGTGGATGACGACCCAACCCTCGAAGGTCAGGTGGTGGCGGGTTTGCCCATTTACGCAGCCGATCAGGTGGCGTGCATGTTGAAGGAAACTGCCGCGCAGGAGGTGTTGCTGGCGATTCCTTCTGCATCGCGCACACGGCGCAAGGAGGTGCTGGAGCAGTTGCAGCAGTTTCCGGTGCAGGTGCGCAGTATTCCTGCCATTCTCGATCTGGCCAATGGCCATCTGAAGGTGAGTGATATTCAGGCGGTGGACATTGCCGATTTGCTGGGGCGCGACGCGGTGCCGCCCCGTGAGGATTTGTTTGCACGCTGCATCAAGGATCAGGTGGTGCTGGTGACCGGAGCGGGCGGTTCGATTGGCTCGGAGCTGTGCCGCCAGATTGTGGGCAGTGGGGCCACCACCTTGATTCTGTTCGAGCACAGCGAGTACAACCTCTACAGCATTCAGATGGAGCTGGAGCAGCGCATTCACCGTCAGGGCCTGGCGGTGACGCTGGTGCCGATTCTGAGTTCTATCCGCAACCCCAGACGCTTGCTGGCAGTGATGCGGGCCTGGAACGTGGATACCGTGTACCACGCAGCCGCTTACAAGCATGTGCCGATGGTGGAGCACAATATGGTGGAGGGCGTGCTCAACAATGTGATGGGTACGCTGTATACGGCACAGGCTGCGATTCAAGGTGGCGTGTCCAATTTTGTGCTGATTTCGACGGACAAGGCGGTGCGCCCGACCAATGTGATGGGTGGAACTAAACGTTTGGCGGAGATGGTGTTGCAGGCTTTGAGTCAGGAAACCATGCCGGTGCTGTTTGATGCCGAGGCGGTGCTGCCTTCATCGGTGATTGTGTTTCCATTGCCCAAGACGCCCGTGCCCAACCGCACCCGTTTCACGATGGTGCGCTTTGGCAATGTGCTGGGGTCTTCCGGCTCGGTGATTCCACTGTTTCGCCAGCAGATTGCACAGGGTGGGCCGGTGACCGTGACGCATCCAAACATCACGCGGTTTTTCATGACGATTCCCGAGGCGGCGCAACTGGTGATTCAGGCGGGTTCGCTGGGGCAGGGTGGGGATGTGTTTGTGCTGGACATGGGCGAGCCGGTGAAGATTGCCGAGCTGGCGCAGAAGATCATCCGGCTGTCGGGTTTGACGGTGTGCTCTGCCGAGAATCCGAAGGGCGATATCGAAATTGAATTTACCGGTTTGCGCCCAGGTGAAAAACTATACGAGGAACTGCTGATTGGCGAGAATGTGACGGCCACCGAACACAGCAAGATCATGCGGGCGAACGAGGAGTTCGTGCCATGGGATGAGTTCAAGGCGGTGCTGGAACAACTGCTGTTGGCGGTACAGGCGAAGGACTATCCCCGCATGCGCCAGATTTTGCAGGCGACGGTATCGGGCTACCGTGCCAGCGGTGATATTGTGGACTGGCTGTATCTCCAGCAGCAGCGCAACCGGGTGCAGCAGGAAGCAGGGGACGCACCCCGGTGAGTCTTTCTATGGCTGCGCTGCTTCACAGCCGTCGGCGCAGAATCTTGCCGACCGGTGTTTTGGGCAGTTCCGAGCGGAATTCGATCACTTTCGGGCGTTTGTAGCCCGTCAGGTTGGCGCGGCTGAATGCGTGGATGTCGTCCTCAGTGATTGCATGGTCTCGGGGCACCACCACCAACTTGACGGCCTCGCCGGACTGTTCATCGGCAATACCGACGGCAGCACATTCCAGAATGCCATCCATGGTCATCATGACTTCTTCGATTTCGTTGGGGAATACGTTGAAGCCGCTGACCAGAATCATGTCTTTCTTGCGATCGACCAGGCGCACATAGCCGTGGACATCCATCACGCCCATGTCGCCGGTGAGCAGGTAACCCTGTGCTGTGGTCACCTGGGCGGTGTCATGGGGGCGTTGCCAGTAGCCCAGCATGACCTGCGGCCCCCGGATGGCAATTTCTCCCACGTCGCCCTGCGGCACGGCCACGCCTTCGCTGTCCACGCATTGCACCCAGGTGCTGGGCAGGGGCAGGCCGATTGTGCCGGTGAATTCCTTGCTGGTGACGGGGTTGCAGGTCACGGATGGGCTGGTTTCCGACAGGCCGTAGCCTTCGCAGATCGGGCAGCCGGTTCGCTCCAGCCATAGCTGCGCGACCTGCCGCTGCACGGCGGCTCCCCCGCCGACGGAAAGCCGCAGATGGCTCCAGTCCACGGTGTGGAAATCGGGGTGGTGGGCCAGGCTGTTGAACAGGGTATTGACGGCCGGAAAGGTGTGAAAACGCTGCCTGGACAGCTCCTTGAGCACGGCAGGCAGGTCGCGCGGGTTGGGCAGCAGGATGTTCCTGGAGCCGGTGCGCATTCCCAGCATCATGTTGATGGTGAAGGCAAAGATGTGATAGAGCGGCAGGGCGCAGACACTGGTCGGCTGTTCATCGGGTGGGATGCCCTGCATGGCCGGTGCATTCCATGCTTCGGATTGCAGCACATTGGCAATGATGTTGCGGTGGCTGAGCATGGCTCCCTTGCTCACGCCCGTCGTGCCGCCTGTGTATTGTAGCACGGCCAGGTCTTCGGGGTGTATGGGCACTGTCGCCAGTGGCAGGTCTTCACCTTGTTCCAAAGCGGTATTGAAGGGCGTGGCCTGTGGCAGATGGAAGGCCGGAACCAGTTGCCTGACGTGCCGCACCACGCCATTGACCAGTGCACCGCGCAACCAGCCCAGCCGGTCCCCCATGCTGGCGACGATGGTGTGGGCTATCGCCGTTTCATGCGATGCCAGGCAGGCTTGCAGCGTGTGGGCAAAGTTTTCCATGATGACGATGGTGCAGGCCCCGCTATCCTGAAGCTGGTGGGCCAGTTCGCGTGCGGTGTAGAGCGGATTGACGTTCACCAGCACCAGACCTGCCCGCAGAATGCCTGCCACGGCAATTGGGTACTGCACGACATTGGGCATCATCACGGCCACCCGTGCACCTTGGGGCAGGTGCAGGCTTTGCAGATAGGCAGCAAAGTGGCGGCTATGGGCATCTATTTCATGGAAGCTGAAATCCTTGCCCATATAGCTGTAGGCGGTTTTGGCGGCATGGAGCTGGAAGGCTTCCTGCATCAGCTCTAACAGCGAGGCGTACTGGTCGGCGTTGATGTCGGCGGGAACGCCAGGCGGATAGGCGGCCAGCCAGGGGCGGTGCTCATTCATGGGCCGATCTCCCTTGCATTCGACGGTTGCACCGAAACGGGCAATATCAGCCCATTCTGCCTGTCATGGCAATGTCATGTACTGGGGATAACGCGGGAAGAATGGGCTGCGTGATGCAGGCCAACGCGGGGCGCAAAAAAAGCGGCTGTTGCCGCTTCTTTGGATGGTGCAGAATTTGCGCCTGTTTTATCATCGATATGATGGTGCCGGAGGCCGGAATCGAACCGGCACGCCTTGCGGCGGGGGATTTTGAGTCCCCTGCGTCTACCAATTTCACCACTCCGGCAGGCGTCAAGAGGAGCGATTATATGGCATATTTACGTCTATGAAATACAAAACCATTCAAGACACCATTGGGAATACGCCGCTTGTGGCGTTGCAGCGTATCCGGGCCGAGGAGAACCGCCAGCGGGGCAATACGATTCTGGCCAAGCTGGAGGGCAACAACCCTGCCGGTTCGGTCAAGGACAGGCCTGCGCTGTCGATGATTGCGCGCGCGCAGGAGCGTGGTGACATCAAGCCCGGCGATACGCTGATCGAGCCGACATCCGGCAATACCGGCATTGCCCTGGCCATGGCAGCGGCGATCAAGGGCTACCACATGGTGCTCATCATGCCCGAAGACCTGTCGATCGAGCGGGCGCAGACCATGAAGGCCTTCGGTGCGGAACTGATTCTGACGCCCAAGAGCGGCGGCATGGAAGCGGCACGCGATCTGGCCGATACGCTGGTGGCCCAGGGCAAGGGCATTATCCTGAACCAGTTTGCCAATCAGGACAATCCACGCATTCATTACGAGACCACAGGGCCTGAAATCTGGGAGCAGACCGGAGGGGAAATCACCCACTTCGTCAGTGCCATGGGCACGACTGGCACGATCACCGGGGTTTCGCGCTTTCTCAAGGAAAAGAACCCCAAAATCCAGATCATCGGTGCCCAGCCTTCCGAGGGTTCACGCATTCCGGGCATCCGCAAGTGGCCACAGGAATACCTGCCTGCCATTTACGACCCCGCTGCCGTGGATGAACTGGTGCTGGTGAGCCAGTCGGATGCCGAGGACATGTGCCGCCGACTGGCCCGCGAGGAGGGGATTTTTGGTGGCATTTCTGCCGCAGGTGCCTGCTGGGTGGCGCAACAGATTGCCCAGAAGGTACAGAATGCCACGGTGGTGTTCGTGGTGTGCGACCGGGGTGATCGCTATCTGTCCACTGGCGTATTCCCTGCCTGAGCCGTTGTCCATGCAAGAAGAAAATTCCATCCGATATTGCCCCCAGTGCGCGACCGAGTTGCGCTGGATTGAATCCCAGGAAGACAGCGGGCTGGTGCAGCGGCTGCGCTGCCCGGCCTGCCACTGGACGCACTGGAACAACCCAACGCCGGTGCTGGCGGCTGTGGTCGAACTGGAGGGCCGCATCCTGCTGGCACGCAATGCCTTGTGGACCGACGGGTTCTTTGGCCTGATTACCGGCTTCATGGAAGCGCGGGAGAACCCTGAGGAAGGCATTGCCCGCGAAATCCGCGAGGAGACGAACCTGGAAACCGAGCATCTGGAGTTGATAGGTGCCTATGGCTTTGCGCGCAGAAACCAGGTCATCATTGCCTACCATGCACGCGCCAGGGGGACGGTAAAGCTGTCCCCCGAGCTGGTGGAGTACCGGCTCATCAAGCCAGCCAAGGTGCGTTGCTGGACGTCGGGAACCGGGCAGGCGTTGCAGAAGTGGCTGCGTTCCCAGGGGCATACGCCCGAGGTGTATGAACGCGAGGAGTTGGTTAGGTTGGAAGCGGGCTTGCGGGTCGAACCATAACGCTCTACGTCTTCGCTCCATCTGCCTTGCACTGGGCCAGAATCCATTCTGCCATTTCGATGACGGATTCTGTCAGGGTTTCGGCACTGCTGTCGCGGCTGTCTGTGGCTTCCGTGCTTTCCTGAATCTGCCGGGCCTTGGCAATGGCCTGTTCTGCCTGCGCCACAGCCTTGTCAGGGTGGCCGTGGGTGAAGTGCTGCATGGCGTTGAGCAGGCTCTGGTGCATGGTGCGTTCTCGCTGTTGTTGCCGCCAGATGCCCGCATGCAGCTGGATTTTGCGCAGGCTGGCGAAGGTGCGCAGGGCCAGCAGCACCAGTGCGAACAAGAGCAGCAGGATCAGCAGCACGAAGTTCAGCGACATGTCCACCCGATACGGGTGCCAGAACAGCGTGACGGTGGCGCGGTTGTCGCCCAGGAACAGCGCGGCAGCGGCGGCGGCAACGAACAGCAGCAGGAACCAGACGGCGTTGCGCATGGAGTGGGGCGATCAGGCTGCGGTCAGGTGTGGCGCGATACCAGGTGCAGGTACTGGGCCACGGTCTTGCAGGCCAAGGCATCCGGCGTGCTGATATTGGCCAGCAGGGCGAAGCAGACATCGTTGTTGATGTCGCTCATCAAACTCCAGCTCAATGCCGTGTCGGGGCGAATGTCACGCTCGGACAGGTGAGCGTGCTGCGCGATGATCTCGATGATGGTTTGCTCGGAAGTCATGCTGCACATTATCAACCAGGCAGACATGCCCGTGGTGCAGCCGGTGGCTTTGGCTGGAGGGTGTGGCCGAATCCCGACAGCGGGGCGGACAGGGATTGCGCCTCTGCCACAATCGGGGCTGTCCGGTATTTTCAGGAGTTTGGGGTTTGTCATCATTTTCTGTGGAAGCGGTGCCGCCGTGCATCTGGCAGGTGGGGGCCTTGTGCCATGCGGTATCCGATGCCTTGCAGGCTCGCTTCAACCCGCTGGCGGTGGAGGGGGAGATTTCCGGCTTCAGCCGCGCCGGTAGCGGGCACTGCTATTTTTCCCTCAAGGATGAGAGTGGCCAGTTGCGTTGCGCCATGTTCCAGCGGGCGGCCATGCTGCTGGATTTTGTGCCGCGTGACGGGGATCGGGTGGTAGTGCAGGGTCGTCTGGGGGTGTATGAATCGCGTGGCGATTTGCAGATGGTGGTGGAGGCCATGCGGCCAGTGGGTGAAGGAGCCTTGTTCGCCCGTTTTGCGCGCCTCAAGACGGCCTTGCAGCAGGAAGGCCTGTTCGATGCCGACCGCAAACGCCCACCCCGCGCCATGCCACGCGGGGTGGCAGTGGTGACTTCGCCCCAGGCTGCGGCCTTGCAGGATGTGCTGACCACGCTGGCGCGTCGCTCGCCGCATGTGCCGGTGTTGGTGGTGCCTGCACTGGTACAGGGGGTGCAGGCTCCGGCTTCGCTGGTAGCGGCCTTGCAGCAGTTGTATGCCCGCATCGGTGCAGAAAGCCTGCGTCGCCCGGATGGTTTGGTCTTGCAGATCGACACCATCCTGCTGGTGCGCGGCGGCGGCTCACTGGAAGACCTGTGGGCGTTCAATGACGAGCAACTGGCACGCACCATCGTGCAAAGCCCTGTGCCGCTCATCAGCGGGGTGGGGCATGAAACGGATTTTTCGATTGCGGATTTCTGTGCCGATGTACGCGCCCCCACGCCCACCGCAGCCGCTGAACTGGTGGCCACCAGTGCCCAGCAGGCACTGGCCGTCTGCCAGCACCTGCATGAGCGGCTGGCGCAGGCAAGCGATCGCCATCTGGATGGCTTGCAGCAACGGCTGGACAAGGCCACGTCCCGGCTGGCGCGTCCGGCACAGGGGCTGGCCTTGCACCATGCACGCCTGCAACAGATGCAGCAGGCCATGCGGCACCACAGTCTGGCGCGGCTGGCGCAGTGGCAGAACCAATGGGCGCAGCAAGATCGCCAGTTGCCACGCAGCCTGAACCAGGCGATGGACAGGGAGCAGGAGCGTCTGGCGCGGGCTGCCTTGCGGCTGGAGATGCTGAACCCGCAGAAGGTGCTGGAGCGGGGCTATGCGGTGGTCTCGGATGCCAGCGGCCACGCCATCACCGATGCCCGCCTGCTGCACCACGGCCAGCCTTTGCAGGTGCGCGTGGCGCAGGGAGAATTCAGCGTGCAGGTGCGCAAGCAGTCTGAAATGGACTGGTGAGATCGGTCACGGCTGCACGGCAGCGGCTGGCATCTGCGCCATGTCTTCACCCATGCGAATAGCCTGCCCGGCTTGCCATGCCGGATTGAATTGCAGCGGCGCGTGGCCTGGCATCACCATGATGACGGTGGAGCCCAGTTGAAAACGCCCCATTTCCGCGCCCTTGGCCAGACAGATCGGTGCGGTGTTCGGGCAGGTGTAGTCCCAGTTGCGCACGGTGCGGCTGTGGCGCGGGGGCGTGACCACGCCGCTCCACACGGTGGCAATGCTGCCGACGATGGTGGCCCCCACCAGCACCATGGCAAAACGCCCGAATGGCCCCTCGAACCAGCATACCAGCCGCTCGTTGCGGGCAAACAGCCCTTCCACGCCCTCTGCCGTGACCGGATTGACCGAGAACAGATCGCCCGGTATGTGGTGCATGGAGAGCAGCCGCCCGTCGCAGGGCATGTGGATGCGGTGATAGTCGCGCGGGCTGAGGTAGAGCGTCGCAAAGTGCCCCTGGGCAAAGCCTTCGGCCTGTTCCGGGCTGGCGAGCAGGGCCGAAAGACTGTAGCTGCGCCCCTTGGCCTGAATCAGCTGGCCTTGCTGGATGCCGCCGAGCTGGCTCACCCGGCCATCGACCGGGCAGAGCCAGTGGGCATCGGACAGCGGGCGCACACCGGGACGCAGTTCGCGGGTGAAGAAGGCGTTGAAATCGCGGTAATGCGCGGGGTCGGAGTGCAGGGCCTCGGACATATCCACCTGGTAGCGTTGGATGAACCAGCGGATGAACCGCTGTGCCACCCAGGGGCGGTCGGTGCTGGCGAGCCGTCCGGCCGCATGGGTCAGCCACTCCTTGGGAGCCAGATGCTGCAACAGGATGAAAAGACGATCATTCACGAAAAACCTTGCAAAAGCGGCAAAACACCCGATTCTAGAGCGTGTTGGCGGCCAATCCGGTATGCTTGCCCGCATGATTGACACAACCCGCATCCAAGCCATCACCCTCGATCTGGACGATACCCTCTGGCCCGTGGCTCCAGTCATCGTGCATGCCGAAAATACCCTGCGCGACTGGTTGCAGCAGCACCTGCCCCGCACGGCGCAACTGTGGCAGACACCGGATTTGCCGCGCGAGGTGCGTCGCGCCGTGGTGCAACGCCACCCCGAACGCCGACACGACCTGTCGTTTCTGCGCCGCGAGATGATCCGGGATGTCATGGTGCAGGCCGGTGATGCACCCGGGCACGCCGATGCAGCGTTTGAAGTGTTCTTTGCCGCCCGCCAGCAGGTGACACTGTTTGAAGACAGCCTGGGAACCCTTCGGGCGTTGGCGGGCCGCTATCCACTGCTGGCCTTGAGCAACGGCAATGCGAATGTGCGCCAGATTGGCCTGGGCGACTGCTTCGTGGCCTCGATTGCCGCCAGCCAGGTGGGCTGTGCCAAGCCCGACCGGCGCATCTTTCAGGCAGCGGCCGATGCCGCCGGGCTGGCCCCCGAGCAGATTCTGCATGTGGGCGATGATGCGCAACTGGATGCACAGGCCGCCCGCGAGGCCGGTATGCAGGCAGTGTGGCTCAACCGCGAAGGCAAGCCGTGGCCACTGGAGACGGCACCACCGCCACAGATTCACACCCTGGCAACGCTGGTGCAGTGGCTGTTGCCCCGGTGATGCCGTGGTGTAGCAGCACGGCATCCACCGAGTTTCAACGCCACTCCAGCCCTTGTTGAACGTTCTGCAAGCCAGCCTGCTGACCCAGTCCTTGGCCGATGGCTGCGCCCAGGCGGTTGGCCAACTGGTCGGCCAGGTTCTTCTTGCGGCTGTAGTCCACCAGTTTGTCCACCTTGACCACGTCCCGGGCGACCGAATGCACATTGCCCAGCGCATCGGCCAGACCGAGTTGAATGGATTCCTCGCCCGTCCAGAACAGGCCGCTGTAGGTGTCCTGGTTTTCCTTGATGCGCTCGCCCCGTCCCTTGCGTACCACGTCGATGAACTGCTGGTGTATCTGGCGGGTCAGGTTGCGGGCATGGGTGACATCATCGGCATTGAGCGGGCTGAAGGGGTCGAGAAAGCCCTTGTTGCTGCCGGAAGTAATCAGCCGCCGTTCCACGCCCAGCTTGTCCATGCTGCCGGTGAAGCCAAAGCCGTTGAGCAGCACGCCGATGCTGCCGACGATGCTGGCCTTGTCCACATAGATGTCGTCGGCGGCCACGGCAATGTAGTAGGCTGCCGATGCGCCTGTCTCGCCAATGACGGCATAGACGGGCTTCTCGTGCTTGGCCTTGAGGCGCAGGATTTCGTCATGCACCATGCCAGCCTGAACCGGGCTGCCGCCGGGGGAGTTGATCTGCAACACCACGGCCTGGGCGTGTTCGTTCTCGAACGCTTCGCGCAGGGCGGGGAACAGGTACTGGGTGCTGGACGCTTCGCCATCGGCAATCACCCCTTCGATCTTGACCACGCCCAAGTGTTTCTGGGTGTCCGTGCCGGAACTGAACGGGCGATCCAGCAGCATCATGCCGGTCAGGAACAGCACATAGGCCAGAATCAGGAAGCGGAAGAAGATTTTCCAGCGGCGGCTGGTGCGCTGCTCCTTGAGCGCGGCAAAGGCAAGGTTTTCCAGCACGGCGCGCTCCCATGCGGGGGCGGCGGTGCCCGATGCCGTCGGTGCAGAGTCGGTGGCTGGACGGCCAGGGCGTTCTTTCCAGAGATCGGGCGGTTCGCTGGCGGAAGGGGTTGCAGGAGGATTGCGGGGGTCTTGAGAACTCATGAGACGGTGCCTGGAGGATGGAAAAGGGCCATTTTGCCTTGGGCAGGCGGGTGGATGGGGTTTGGGAAACGCTGAATCATTCCTCCCGGTCGCCGCATCCCCCTCTCGGGCGGAATGAATCAGCGTTTCCTTTGCGGCTATGCGTGCTGTGCCAGCCACGCATCCAGATGCGCCACGGAATCGAGTACCGCCAGCGGCTGGTAGGCGTGCAATCCGTTGCCAGCGTGCGCGCCGTAGGATACGCCCACGCTGGCAGTGCCCGCATTGAGTGCCATTTGCAGGTCGTGGCTGGTGTCGCCAATCACCAGCACCTGTTGGGCAGGGGTGGCGAATTCGTCCATCAGTTCGTGCAGCATCAGGGGATGGGGTTTGCTGGCGGTCTGGTCTGCCGTGCGCGAAGCGTCGAAAATGCCGCGCAGATCGAGGTGGTCGAGCACCTGATCCAGTCCCCGGCGGCTCTTGCCGGTCGCCACGGTCAGGATGAAGCCGCGTGCCTTCAGCGCGGTCAGCATGTCCAGCACGCCATCGAACAGGCTCAGGTCATCCTGCCGCTGCACATAGTGGTAGCGGTAACGCTGCACCAGTTGCGGGTAGAGGGCAGGGGGCACATCCGGGGCCGCCTGGGCCAGGGCCTCGGTCAGGCCCATGCCGATGACCCAGCGGGCTGCTGCGTCGCTGGGGGCCTGCCCGCCGACATCCTGCACGGCCGCCTGGATGCAGCGCACGATGATCTGGGTGGAGTCGAACAGGGTGCCGTCCCAGTCAAAGGCCAGCAAGTCAAAACGGCGTGAAGTGTGTACAGTCATGGGGCAGAATTATCAGGGTGCGCGGAAAGCCCCGTCGTTCACGACGGGGATACAGAGCGCGCAACCCAAAGGGTTCCATTTTGGTTCATAGATAACACATTGGAAATATACCCTCTCTGTTAAAGTCAGCACCATGGCTACCGTTGTCAAAACCCTGAAACTCCGCGTGAAGGACAAGCACGCGTCGCTGCTGTTGCAGATGGCGCGGCAGGTCAATTTCGTCTGGAATTTCATCAATGCGCTCTCCAGCCGATCGATTCGGGAGCGCGGAAAATGGCTGTCCGCCTACGATATTCATCCGTACACCAAAGGAGCCGCCAAGGAGCTGGGCTTGCACAGCCAAACGCTGCAATGTGTGGCGCAGGAGTACGTCACACGCCGCCGTCAATTCAAACGCGCCCGGCTGAACTGGCGTAAATCCACTGGCAGCAAACGTAGCCTGGGCTGGATACCGATAAACACCGGCGCAGCTTCTTGGAAGAACGGGCAGGTCTATCACAACGGCCATTATTTCAGTGTGTGGGATTCCTACGGCTTGAGCCAGTACAAATTCAAGACTGCCAGCTTCAACGAAGATGCGCGTGGCCGCTGGTATTTCAACGTGGCAGTACAGGTTGAAGTCCAAGCGGGTGAAGGTACGGCCTCGGTCGGCATTGACCTTGGCCTGAAAGACTGCGCCACCACCAGCACGGGCCAGAAGCTGCATGGCCGCTGGTATCGGGAACTGGAGCCGCAGCTTGCCATTGCGCAGCGGGCACGCAAGAAAAAGCGCGTCAGGGCGATTCACGCAAAAATAGCCAACCGCCGAAAAGACGAAATCCACAAGTTCACGACGGAGCTTGTGAAGAACAACGCCGCCATCTTCGTGGGCGACGTGGCCAGCGCGAAGCTGGTCAAAACCAGGATGGCCAAGTCCACGCTGGACGCGGGCTGGTCATCGTTGAAAACCGCTTTGGAATACAAGTGCCATCAGGCCGGAGTGGTTTTTGAGGAAGTGAACGAAGCGTATTCGACCCAGACCTGTTCTGCGTGCGGCAGTCTGCCGCCGCAGAGGCCCAAAGGTATCGCAGGTCTTGGAATAAGAGAATGGACGTGCAGCGAATGTGGAGCGGCACACGACCGCGACGTGAACGCAGCACGCAACATTCTCGCGGCAGGGCATTGCCGTCTCGCAGGAGGAATCTCCTGCCTTTAGGCAGGAGAGGATGTCAAGCCTTTCGCGGTGTCCGCCGGACACTTCCGCCATTGAATCGCCTCTTTGCAGGCTTGCAGACCCCACCCATGAAACCATCTCCCCAATCCTTGCCGCCCGCCAGTGAAACCATCAGCCGGATGCTCTACAGCGTGCAGTCCCCGACCATCAGCGTGCGCGAGTTGCTGACCCTGATGGGTGAGCAGGGGCTGCTGATGCTGTGTGCCCTGATGACGCTGCCGTTTCTGTTTCCCGTATCCATTCCGGGGGTATCCACGGTGTTCGGTGCGGCCATTTTGCTCATTGGTGTAGCCATCACCCTCAACACCCTGCCGTGGCTGCCTGCCTTCGTGGCCGACCGCCAGCTCGATTGGCTCAAGCTCAAACCCACACTCCAGCGCGGTGTGGGGGTGTTGCGCAAGGTAGATGGTTTTCTCAAGCCGCACCGTCTGGCCGTGCTGAGCAACAGCCTGGTGATGAACCGTGTCAATGGCCTGGCACTGATTTTTGCCGCGCTGTTGCTGATGCTGCCGCTGGGACTGATTCCGTTCTCCAACACACTCCCCGGCATTGCCATTTTGCTGCTGGCGGTAGGCATGTCGCAGCGCGATGGCCTGCTGGTGGCGGCCGGGTATGGGATGATTGTCCTGACGCTGGTTTATTTCAGCTTTCTGGCCTGGGCTGCCTGGGCAGGGGGCCGCTCCCTCATCGGCTAATTCTTCTGTGTGCTCCCCATTTTCCTGATTGCCAGACTGTCGTGAAGCCTTCCCCACCCCCCTCATCGGAGCCATCGGCTTCGTCCCTGATGCGTCTGGCCCAATCCCTGGAGCATCCTTCGCCGCTGCCGCAGTGGGCGTTCTGGTTGCTGGTTGGCACCACCTGTGGCGCGTTGTTGCTGGGCTGGAGCCAGTCGCGCAAGCTCAGCCGCATTCAGGAGCAGTTGGCCCTGCAAACCAGCCAGACCCAGGCCCAGGTGGTGGAAGCCCATGCTGCCGCCACGCAGGCACGCGATCTGGCGCGCGATGCCATGACGCGCGTGCAACTGGGCGATGCCCGCCTGAATGAGTACACGCTGCAACGCTCCAATCTGGAGCAACTGGCATTCGATATTTCGCGCAACTGGGCCAACAACCAGTTGGTGGAGATGGAGCTGAGCCTGCGGCTGGCACAGCAGCAGGCGCAATTGACGGGTCTGGCCGAGCCGCTGATGGCGGCCCTGCGCACGGCCAGCCAGCGGCTGGAACGCTCCGACCAGCCGCGCCTGCTATCGCTGCAAATGGCGATCGACAGCGATCTGGTGCGCCTCTCCAGTGCCGCCGTGACCGATACCGCTGGTCTGCTGGTGCGCATCGACAAGCTGCTGGAGCAGATCAACAGCCTGCCATTGCGCAATGCCGTGGGCAATGAGTTGCACGATCTGCCGCAGCCCCGGCATGTCCATGCCACGCTGGAAGCAACCCCTGCGCCTTCGGTGATTTCCGGCAACCTGCCCACGCCGGCCATGCCCTCGTCCAAGGCGGCTGCCCCGGCATCACAGCCCCCTGCTGCTGCCCATGAAACCGCCGCCAGCCTGACCCCGCTGGAGCCGGTGGAAATCGCCACGGAGGCCACGGTGGCCGGGGTTTCGGGTGTGTCGGGCACTGCTGTGGTGACCGAACTTGCAGAGAAACAGGACACCGCTGCCCCCGTGCAGGAGCGTTGGCGCGACTGGCCGGGGCGGCTGTGGCGCGGTGTGCGCGACGAAGCGCGCCAGTTGTTCCGGGTGCGGCACATCCAGCACCCGGATGCCATTCTGCTCACCCCCGATCAGGCGTTCTTTCTGCGCGAGAACCTGCGCCTGCAACTGATGAATGCCCGCATGGCCCTGCTGGCGCGCCAGAATGAATCGGCCCGTTCCGATCTGGCACTGGTGCAGACGGCCTTGCAGCAATACTTCGATCTGGAGGCGGCCAATACCCGGCACGCGCTGCAAATCCTGCAACAGTTGCAGGAGCACATCCAGGCCGTTGAGCTGCCTGCCATCACCGAAACCCTGGCTGCCATTGCCGCTGCCAGTGCCAGCAACCAGGCGGCACTCCAGGCCACCATGCCCCCGCCGCCGCCCACTCCAGCGGCCACGCTGGTGGGCACGCCCGCCGCATCGGGCAGTGTGCCTGCCGCCACGCTCTTGCCTGTGCCGCCCCCGCAGCCATGAAATAATCCGTTTTCGGAAAATCTGGAGGGAACGCGCCTGTCCCGCCCTAAGGAAACGCTGAATCATTCCGCCCGAGTCGCCGCGCCCCCTGTCGGGATGGGCTGCAAGGCGGTTTTTGGGGTCAATAGTGGTGCTATTGACCCCAAAAGCCAACGCAGCAGACCGCCCGAGAGGGGGATGCGGCGGCCGGGCGGAATGATTCAGCGTTTCCCTAAGGCAGGGCAGGTGCAGCAAGGCTTGAGGAGGCCGATTGTGCAAACCATTTATCTGTTGCTGGCCATGGTGCTGGCCTATCTGCTCGGCTCCGTGCCGTTTGCCGTGCTGGTGAGCAAGTCCATGGGGCTGGCGGATCCCCGTTCGTTCGGCAGTGGCAATCCGGGTGCGACCAATGTGCTGCGCTCCGGCAGCAAGCTGGCGGCGGTGCTCACTTTGCTGCTCGATGCCGCCAAGGGCTGGCTGCCCGTGGCTCTGGTGGGCTGGTTCGGTGCACGCTGGGGCCTGTGGGAAGGGGCGCAGGCCGCCGTGGGGCTGGCGGCCTTTGCCGGGCATGTCTGGTCGGTGTTTCTGCGCTTCAAGGGCGGCAAGGGCGTGGCCACGGCCCTGGGCGTGCTGCTGGGCATCAGCCCCTGGCTGGGGCTGTGGGTGCTGCTGAGCTGGGTGCTGGTGCTGGCGGTCTGGCGGTATTCATCGCTGTCGTCGGTGCTGGCCGCGCTGCTGGCCCCCTTGTTCTATATCGTCGCAGGTGGAACCCTGTGGGCGTACGACCGCTGGGTGCTGCTGGCGGTGGCCGCGATGTCGGCCATCTTGCTCATGCGCCATGCCGGCAACATCAACCGCCTGATGCAGGGCAAGGAACCGAAAGTCGGCCAGAAGAAAACCGCTGCTGGCGCGGCCACGCCGGGCCAACGCCACAAGTAGCAGCCCATCGCGGCTTTACCGCAGGGCACTGAGCAATCGCCGTGCCGTGGCGCGGGCCGCGCCGCCCTTGGCGGTGGCGAATTGCTGGGCCGACACGCGGCTTGCGGTGCGCATGGCCGCATCCTGTACCAGCCGCAGGGCGCGGTGGATGGCCTGCTGCATGTCCGGGGCACGTTCGGCGGCTCCGGCTGCAATGGCGTCTTCGGCGGCCTGGGCGAAGTTGAAGGTGTGCGGGCCGACGATGACCGGGCAGCCGCAGGCACAGGCCTCGATGAGGTTCTGGCCGCCCAGCGGGGCGAAGCTCGCGCCCATCAGCGCGACATCGGCCAGCCGGTAGTACAGCGGCATTTCGCCCATGCTGTCGCCCAGCCAGACATCGGCGGTGGGCAATGGCTGGTCGGCCTGCCACTGGCTGCGGCGCGAGAGCGTCAGGCCCCGGCCTTGCACCAGCTCTGCCACTTCGTCAAACCGCTGGGGGTGGCGCGGAATCAGCATCCATTGCACACGGCGCGGGTCTGGCAGGCGGTGGATAGCATCCAGCCACAGTGCTTCCTCGCCTTCGCGGGAGCTGGCCATGGCTACCACGGGTTTGCCATGCCCGCCTGCGTTCAGGCTGCGCCAGTGTTGCCCCTGTTGCAGCAGGGCCAGTGCAGGCTGTTCGTCGAATTTCAGGTTGCCGGTGATACCCAGCACATTCGCCCCCAGTGTTTGCAGGCGTTGGCCATCGGCCTCAGTCTGTGCCAGCACGCCGGTCAGATCGCGGTAGGCGGGGGGCAACAGGCTGGGCAGCCTGCGCGCTCCCGTGAAGGATTTCTCGTTCAGCCGCGCATTGACCAGCCACAGCGGCACGTTGGCGGCTTGGCAGGCGTGCACCAGATTCGGCCAGACCTCGGTTTCCATCAGCACCCCCATGCGGGGCCGGAAGTGTTGCAGGAACCGCGCCACGGCGGCTGGCGTATCCCACGGCAGCCAGGCTTGCTGGTCGCCTGCCATGCCGATGTCGGCCAGCAGGCGTTGGCCTTCGGTGCGTCCGGTGGCCGTGCCGTGGGTCAGCAGCACGGGCAGGCTGGGCTGCTGCTGGCGAATCTCGCGCAGCAGAATGCCAGCCGCGCGGCTTTCTCCCAGCGAGACGGCATGAATCCACAGCGGTGGCGTGGGCGTGGCGGGTGCGGCATAGCAGCCGAAGCGTTCCGGCACGGCTTCGGCATAGCCCGGCTCCTGCACGGCGCGGCGGCGCAACTTGCGGCGCAACAGGGGCTGGGCCGCCCACACGCCCAGCGAATACAGCCGCAGGGCCAGGGCTTCCCGCCAGTGGCTTGGGGTCATGGGCGTTTACTGGGCAGCGGCCTGCAATGCCTGTTGCAGATCGGCGATGAGGTCGTCGATGTGCTCGATACCGATGGACAGGCGCACGGTTTCTTCCTTGACCCCGGCCTTTTCCAGTTCTGCGGGCGAGAGCTGGCGGTGGGTGGTGGAAGCGGGGTGGGTGGCCAACGATTTGGCGTCACCGATATTGACCAGTCGGGTGAACAGTTGCAGCGCGTCGAGGAAGCGTTCGCCTCCGGCACGGCCGCCCTTGACCCCGAATGTGAGCACGCCAGAGGCGTGGCCGCCCAGGTACTTCTGCGCGTGGGCATGGTCGGGGTGATCGGGCAGGGCGGCGTAGCTGACCCACTCCACCAGCGGATGCTGTTGCAGGAACTGTGCCACGGCCAGGCTGTTGGCGTTGATGCGCTCCATGCGCAGGCTCAGGGTTTCGATGCCTTGCAGAATCAAAAAGGCATTGAAGGGCGACAGTGCCGCGCCGGTGTTGCGCAGTGGCACGGTGCGGGCGCGGCCAATGTAGGCGGCGGCTCCCAGTGCTTCGGTGAAGACCACGCCGTGGTAGCTCACCTCAGGTTCGTTCAGGCGTTTGAAACGTTCCTTGTGCTCGGCCCAGGGGAATTTCCCGGAATCGACAATCGCGCCGCCCAGCGTGGTGCCGTGACCACCCAGGTACTTGGTGAGCGAATGCACCACGATGTCTGCGCCATGCTCGAAGGGGCGCAGCAGGTAAGGGGTGGCGACGGTGTTATCGACGATCAGCGGCACACCGTGGCGGTGGGCGATGTCGGCAATCGCGGCAATGTCGGTGACGTTGCCCAGCGGGTTGCCGATGGATTCCACATACACGGCCTTGGTGCGGGCATCGAACAGCCCCTCGAAGCTGGCGAGGTCGCGCACATCGGCAAAGCGTGTGGTCACGCCGAACTGGGGCAGGGTGTGGGCAAACAGGTTGTAGGTGCCGCCATACAGGGCCGAAGCCGAGACGATGTTATCGCCCGCTTCGGCAATGGTGAGGATGGCATAGGTCACGGCCGCCTGCCCGGAAGCCAGCGCAAGTGCGCCGATACCGCCTTCCAGCGCGGCAATGCGTTCTTCCAGCACCGCATTGGTGGGGTTGGTGATGCGGGTGTAGATATTGCCGGGAACGGCCAGGTTGAACAGGTCGGCTCCGTGCTGGGCACTGTCGAAGGCGTAGGAGGCCGTCTGGTAAATCGGGGTGGCCGCTGCCTTGGTGGTGGGATCGGGCTGGTAGCCAGCGTGGACGGCGAGGGTTTCAAACTTCCAGTTGGCCTGGGACTGTGACATGGTGTGCATCTCCTGAGGGAAGGACAAAAAAAGCGAAAACAGTATGCGAACTATTCCGTAGATATGTGGGTAGGTCGCCTAGACGGTCGATCACAAACCTTGCTGAGCAAGTTGGACTTCAATAAACCATTCGGGCTGCATGGCTTCAAAGTCCTGACGGACATTACAAGGAAGATAGCTGGCTGAATCCAAAACAAATGCTTGATCCGCTATACGCTGGAAAACCACCCAGTGCCAAAAGTTTCGGCCTTCTGTTTGATGGTGCTTGATGGCCAACAAGGCTAGATCAGGCAAGGCATTCCATGAGAGGAATGGGCATTCATCCGCTGCGGTTGCTACGCCCGCGTTCGATAGCATGCGTCGAACGTACTGTGTGTCTGACCAAAGGGATTCATCGGCGGCACTAATGCCCAAAGCGTGGGCCTGTGTCCTCATTTCGGCATAGGTTTTTCCCAGAATGGCCGCGACAGAGGCGATTCCGCATCCCGTTGGCTCTTCTTGTATGACGGGTCTTGGCAGGCCAGGAGCGAGGCTTGACATGGTTGTTACACAATCGGGGTGAAAAAATCCACCCGGTCGGTGATGATGCCATCGATGCCCAGCTTGATGAGCCGTTCGGCAGAATCTTCGTCATTGACGGTGTGGCTGAGGGCGGCCATGCCTTTTTCGTGGACGGCCTTGATGGTTTTCTTGTTCCAGAGCGGGTGACGGCACACGATGGCCTGGCAATGCAGCTTTTGCGCGGTCTTGAAGAAGTCGTCGGGCAACTCATCGAGCAGCAGGGCGCGGGGCAGGTGCGGGGCGGCTTCGGCAGCGGCAGCCAGTGCCTCGGGCTGGAACGAGGAGAGCAGCGGAGCCTTCAGGTATGCGGGCCAGACTTTCTTCAGCAGCTTGGCCACGGCCTTGCCGGTGGCCGCTTCCGTGCCCGGTGTGGGCTTGATTTCGATGTTGATCGCGTAGTGGTTGGTGGTGCACCAGTGCAGCACGTTGCGCAGCGTGGGAATGGGTTCGCCCGCCCACAGGCGCGAGTACCAGGAGCCGGCATCGAGCTGGGAGAGTTCCGCCCAGGTCTGTTCTCCGGCCAGGCCCTTGCCGTTGGTGGTGCGGTCCAGCGCATCGTCGTGCAGCAGCACGAGCACGCCATCGGCACTCAGGCGTGCGTCGCACTCGAACATGCGATAGCCAAAGGACGCGCCCTGACGGAAGGCCGCCAGTGTGTTTTCGGGAGCGAGCTTGCCTGCGCCACGGTGGGCAATCCAGAACGGGTAGGGCCATCGGGCCGATTGTTTGTCGCTTTGCATGGAGGTGGTGTGCCAGAAGGTGAGGGCTTGCGTGGAATGCGCGAAGGGCGTTGAACAATGCCGGGACAGGGGGCACGGCGGGAAGTGGGAGGGCCGGAAGGTGGGTCAGACCGTGAGGATTGTGTACGACAGGGCGCAACGCCTGCCGGGCAAAAATATACCACCTTCTTTTTGGGCCATTGCCATTCAGCATGCAGCCGGGGCCTCGCAGCCTTCGATGACGAAGCGCAGTTGCTTGCGTTGCTGCCATTCGTTCACTTCCAGCCGGTAGGCCAGGTGGGCGGTGCGGGGCAGGGGGCTGTTGTGGCCGAACCAGATGGCATCGACCATCTGGCCGTGGTGCAGCAGCTTCAGCGCGGAATGCTTGCCCGCCAGAATGCGCTGGTCCAGCACTTCCAGTTCCTCGCTGAACAGCGGGGCGGCAAAGCCCTGTCCCCACACGCAGCGGCCAATCGCCTGGGCATGTTCCAGGGTGCGTGCCTGGGCGGGCAGTGCGCCGTCGGTGAGAAGCATGCCTTGCAGGTCGCTGGCATGGAGCCATTCGCGGGCAATTTCGGCCATCGCCTGCTGGAACAGTGCGAAGTGCTCCTGCCGGATGCTGCAACCCGCCGCCATCGCGTGGCCGCCGAATTTCTCCAGCACCTGGGGGTGGCGTTTGGCCAGCAGATCGAGTGCGTCGCGCAGGTGAAAACCCGCAATCGAGCGGCCCGAGCCTTTGAGTGTGCCGATGTCCGGGGCGGCGGCACTCGGGGCGAACACGAAGGCGGGGCGGTGGAACTGGTCTTTCAGGCGCGAGGCCACGATGCCGACCACGCCTTCGTGAAAGCCCTCGTCGAACACGCTGATGGCCGCCGGGGGCTGCGTGTGATGCGCGCCGGTGTCGGCGCACAGCCGCTCGGCAATCGCCTGGGCCTGAATGCGCATATCGCTTTCCAGTTCGCGGCGTTTGCGGTTGATGTCGTCCAGCATGGCCGCCAGTTCCTGGGCGCGGCTGGCATCGTCGGTGCGCAGGCATTCGATGCCAATCGTCATATCCGTCAGGCGACCGGCCGCGTTCAGGCGCGGGGCCAGCCCAAAGGCCAAATCCTGGGTGCTGGCCTTGGCCCATGTCCGCTGGCTGGTCTCGAACAGGGCCAGCATGCCCACGGGCAGGCGACCGGCGCGGATGCGCTCCAACCCCTGGGCCACCAGCAGGCGGTTGTTCGCATCCAGCGGCACGACATCGGCCACCGTGCCCAGTGCCACCAGCGGCAGCAGCGCGTCCAGGCGTGGCTGGGTCTGGGCCGTGAAGATTCCGCGCTCGCGCAGCAGGCTGCGCAGGGCCAGCAGCACATAGAACATCACGCCCACCCCGGCCAGGTTCTTGCTGGCAAACGGGCAGCCGGGCTGGTTGGGATTGACGATGGCATGGGCATCGGGCAATTCATCGGCAGGCAAGTGGTGGTCGGTGATGAGCACGGTCAGCCCCAGTGCGCGGGCATGGCGCACACCGTCCACGCTGGCAATGCCATTGTCCACGGTCAGCAGCACCTGTGCGCCGCTGTCGTGCACGCGCTGGGCAATGGACGGGGTCAGGCCATAGCCGTCCTGAATGCGGTTGGGCACGAGGTAGTCGATCTGCCCGGCTTCGGCTCCCAGCATCTCCAGTCCCTTGAGCGCGAGCGTGCAGGCGGTCGCGCCGTCGCAATCGTAGTCGGCCACCACGCAGACGCGCTGGCCCTGCTCCAGGGCCTCTGCCAGCCACTGGGCGGCGGTATCTGCCCCCTTGAGGGATGCAGGCGGCAGCAGGCGCGAGAGCGCGTAATCCAGTTCGGCGGCACTGCCGATGCCGCGCGCGGCATAAAGCTGCGCCCAGAATGCGGCAAGCCCCTGTTCTTGCAGGGCGGTGACGGTATCGTGGGGGATGGAGCGGGGCAGGAATTTCACGGCAGGCAGTCGGAGTCAGGAGGGAGGGAAGAGGAGCGTGGGGTTGGCACGGGAGAGTGTACGGAAAACCGCTGCCGGTATTCGCCGGGCGGCAATCCGACGATTTTCAGGAAAACCTTGCGCAAGGCACTGGCATCGTTATAGCCGATGTCCCAGGCAATCCGCTCGAGTGGCAGTTTCGTGGTTTGGAGCAGTTCCTTGGCACGCCCCACCCGCAGTCGCTGCACGTATTCGCCGGTGGTCATGCCGGTGGCCTTCTTGAAGCGGCGCAGAAAGGTTCTTTCTTCCAGCAGAGCCATTTCCGCCAGTCGGGACAGCACGATCTCCTGCCCATCGGCAGCGTGCAGCCAGTGTTGCACGGTGAGAATGGCGCGGTCGCCGTGCTTGAGGTCGGGTGCGAACGCGCTGTAATAGCACTGCTCACGCCCCGGCGGATCGATTAGCAGCAGGCGCGCCGTCTCCAGCATCACCGAAGCTCCCAGGTAGCGATCCACCAGACGCAGCCCCAGGTCGGTCCAGGCCATTGCACCACCGGCGGTGACGATGTCGCCATCGTCGATCACCAGGCGACTGGTGTCGAGCCGCACTTTCGGAAATCGCGCATGGAAATGGCTGGTATAGAGCCAGTGAGTCGTGGCCTTGCGCCCGTCGAGCACGCCTGTTTCCCCCAGCAGAAAGGCCCCCGCACACACGGAACACAGCACCACCCCGGACTGGTGTTGCTGGCGTAGCCAGGGAACAAGCGGTGCAGCGGCCTGCGGCGCAATCGGCGCATCCAGGCTGGGAGGCACCAGCAATACGGTCAGATGCTCCTGGGGTTGCGGTGTGCTGTCGAATACGCGCACGACGCTGGCGCAGTCCGGCGTGGGTTGCCAATGGCTGATGCGCAAGCGCGGCAGTGGGCCGTGGGTGCGTTTCAGGGCCATCCGGTTGGCGACGGAAAAGAGATCGGTCAGGCCCAGCACGGCGGAAAACTGCGCACCGGGATAAAGCACGATGCCAATTTCGACAGATTGGGTTGTCATTTGTCGATTTTAGCCTATGGAATGTCGATATGGCCACTTTCGGGCCAGTCGTGGTGTTTGCACAATGCAGACGTATCCACTTCACCCACCGAAAAGGAAATGCCATGAGCCAACAAGCCATCATCGTCGTCGATCTGCAAGACGAATACCTGCCCACCGGCAAACTGCCCCTGAGCGGCATTGAACAGGCGGTCGCCCAGGCGGTCAAAGTCATTGGCGATGCACGCGCCAGGGGCAGTCTGGTCGTTCATATCCGCCACGAATCGGCCGACCCGACCCGGCCCATTTTCACTCCAGGCACGCAAGGCACGCAATTCATGGCGGCCGTGGCTCCGCAGGCAGGCGAGCCGCAAATCCTGAAGCACCATCCCAATTCGTTCCTTCAAACCGACCTGAAAAAGATACTCGACGAGCGCGGCATCGAGGAAGTCACCATCGTTGGGGCCATGAGCCATATGTGCATCGATGCTACCGTGCGCGCCGCATCCGATCTGGGCTATCGGGTGACGGTGGTTCACGATGCCTGTGCCACGCGCGATCTGGAGTTCGGTGGCCAGGTAGTAGCGGCTGCCCAGGTGCATGTGGCCTTCATGTCGGCACTGGCCTTTGCCTATGGCCGCATCATTTCCTGCCAGGAGTATCTGGCCAACATTTGAACGGTTGCCGAACGGTCACAGCCGCAGCAGCAGGCGTGTGGCCGGGGTGTCGTGGGCATTGTTGCGGGTGCGTGCGCCGGACAGCCGCTGGCGCAGCGTTTGCCAGTGTCCCTGCCAGCGGCTCCAGAGGCCATCGGCTGCTGCGGGAGCTGTTTCCAGCAGCACAGCATGGCGTTCCCCGGCCAGGCCCAGCGTGATGGGTTCTCCCGATTCGTGGCGTTGCCGCAGGTCGGCCAGCACCGTGGCATCCAGATGCTCCCAGGCGGTTTTCCAGCCGTACCAGTCGCCGTGCAGGGCTGTGTGGCGCAGGTCGTCCAGGTTTTTCCAGCGCGGCAGGCGCGGGGCCGGGGCGGCATTCCAGTCGGCGGGCAATGCACCGCTGCCAGACACCCAGAAGGCGTTCACGGGTGGCAGGCCGTGGGCCGTGCGGGCATCGTTTTCCGGCAGGTTGTAGAGCAGCATCTGGCATTCGGTCTGCAAACGCTGGAGGATGGGGGCGGCCTGCACGGCAGGCAGCCAGGGGCGCACGTCGCGCTGGATGACCCGCTCCAGCGAGGCGGTGGCCAGATCGGCCAACAGTGGCGAGCAGGCCAGCCAGCGCGTGGGCGTATCCCAGTGCAGGGCGATGCCATCCTGGGCAAACCACGGTTGCAGGACGCGGAACATGGCGCGCGCCGATGCTTCATCCAGTTGCAGGTGGGCGGGGTCGCCCATCACGATGCGGTCGGGCGTGACCTGCCAGTGGCACAGGTGGATGAACGCCCAGCCGCTGGCCGCAGCGTCCAGCCCCTGTTGGCTGGCATGCAGTGCCGCCAACGGCATGGAAGCAGGCAATGGCGACGATGGGTTGTACAGATCATGCAACCACAGGCGTTCGTGCGGCAGGCTGGGCGTGAGTTCGTCGCCTTCCAGCCAGTGGCGTTGCGCCAGATGTGGCAGCAGCGCATTCAGGTGGGGCAGCGACAGCCCGTCGCGGCGCAGGACTTCGTCAAAATCGCTGGTGAATGCAAAGGGAATGAGTACCCGCGCTGGGGATGTGTCTGCTGGTGTCATGGTTCACGCCGGGCGGGCTGGGAGCGTACAGCCTTTGCCTCAGGGTTTGGGGCGCGTGGGGAATGGCCACGGTGCATCGGGTTGCAAGGTGGTCTGGGGCGGGGGACTGGCAGGTACAGAAGGGATGGGGGTGCCGCTGCGGGGGGCTTTCTGCGCAGCGGGTGCGGCGGTCTTGGCAGGTGTTTTGCGGGTGGCCATGGGCTTTTCCAATCGGACAAACGGCGATTCTGCGCCAGTTGCACACTTCCGACAAGAAAATGCCTGCAAAATCCACCCGGCGCAATCATCTGCGCCGCAGCACGAAGCAGTGCAGGCCAGCGGCACTGCCCTGCGCCACCAGGGTGTTGCCGGTCTGCGCCGAGAATGCCGCAAAATCGCGCAGCGATCCGGCATCCGTGGCATAGATGCGCAGCAGTTGCCCGGACTCCAGCGTGGCCAGGGCTTTCTTGGCCCGCAGAATCGGCAGCGGGCAGTTCAGCCCACGCGCATCCACCTGCGTGGCCACGGCCAGGTCGCTGCATCCGTCGATGTGTTGCAATGCGTCGTCCATTTGGGTTTCCTTTTTTTCTCTCGTGGGACTGTCTGGCGGCTGATTGTAGTGCGCTCGTGCCACAGCGGCTTGCGAGGGGGAGTGTTCGGGTTTATAATCAGCGGCTTCGCTTTTTGCGGATGCGGCTGGTTTGGGCCGGCACGCAGCGCAGGGCGAAGTACCAAGAAGTGGATTCAGGCCAGACAAAAGGTTGCAAGAGGTTTGCAAACGCCTGGAATGCACAACCAAAAAGCAGGATTCATCCATGCCTAAGATGAAGAGCAAAAGCAGCGCGAAAAAGCGTTTTCGCGTGCGTCCCGGTGGGACAGTCAAGCGCGGTCAGGCGTTCAAACGCCACATTCTGACCAAGAAGAGCACCAAGAACAAACGCCAATTGCGCGGCGCAGTGAATGTGCATGACACCAACCTCGGCCACATGGCGCAAATGCTGCCATTTGCCGGTCTGTAAAGGAGAGTACACATGCCTCGCGTCAAACGTGGTGTAACGGCACATGCCCGTCACAAGAAAATTCTGAAGCTGGCCAAGGGTTTCCGTGGTCGCCGTGGTAACGTCTTCCGTGTGGCCAAACAGGCCGTCATGAAGGCCGGTCAGTACGCCTACCGTGACCGCCGCACCAAGAAGCGCGTATTCCGCCAGTTGTGGATTGCGCGTATCAATGCCGCTTCGCGTGAACTGGGCCTGACCTACAGCCAGTTCGCCAATGGCCTGAAGAAGGCTTCCATCGAAATCGACCGCAAGGTGCTGGCCGATCTGGCCATACACGACAAAGCTGCTTTTGGCAGCCTGGTGGAACAGGCCAGAGCCAAGCTGGCAGCTTGATCGCCGTCACCGCAGTGACACACATTGTCAGGGACAATGGTGGCACTGCCTCCCAGGGCTGGGCTTGAAGAATCTGCCGCTGCGGCAACAGATTCCAGGGCACAGCCCTTTGTTTTTTTGATCGCTCCCTTTCTGTTGTTCTATGACCACCGAGCTGGATTCCATTGTCGAACGCGCACGGCAGCAGTTTGCCGCAAGCCCCACCCCTGCCACGCTGGAAGATGCCAAGGCCCTGTTTCTGGGCAAGGCCGGGGAAATCACCGGTTTGATGAAGGAGCTGGGCAAGCTCAGCGTGGACGAGAAGAAAACACGCGGTGCGGCCATCAACCAGGCCAAGCAGGCCATCGAACGCGCCTTGCAGGAGCGTCGCCAGCAACTGGCCGAGGCCGAATTGCAGGCCCAGCTCAAGGCCGAGGCACTGGATGTCACCCTGCCGGGCCGCCGTCGCCAGCCCGGCGGACTGCACCCGGTTTCGCGCACGCTGGAGCGCATCGAGCAGATTTTTGCCTCCATGGGGTTTGATGTGGCCGACGGCCCGGAAATCGAATCCGACTGGCACAGTTTCACGTCGCTGAACAACCCGCCCAACCACCCGGCGCGTTCCATGCAGGACACCTTCTACGTCGATCTGAAGGACGAGAATGGCCTGCACTACAATCTGCGCCCCCACACCAGCCCGATGCAGGTGCGCTATGCCCACCAGCACGTCAAGAAATACCAGCAGCAGGTCGCGGCAGGCCAGCCCATGCCGGAAGTGCGCGTGATTGCCCCAGGCCGCACCTACCGCGTGGACAGCGATGCCACGCACTCGCCCATGTTCCACCAGTGCGAAGGGCTGTGGCTGGGCGAGAACATCAGCTTCAAGGACTTGAAGTTCGTCTTCACCAATTTCTGCCGCACCTTCTTCGAGCGCGACGATCTGGTGCTGCGCTTTCGCCCCAGCTTCTTCCCGTTCACCGAACCGAGCGCGGAAATCGACATCCAATTTGCCAGCGGGCCACTGGCCGGTCGCTGGCTGGAGGTGGCCGGTTCCGGCCAGGTGCATCCGAATGTGGTGCGCAATATGGGGCTGGACCCGGAGCAGACCATCGGTTTCGCATTCGGCATGGGGCCTGATCGCCTGACGATGCTGCGCTATGGGGTCAATGACCTGCGCCAGTTCTTCGATGGCGACATTCGCTTCCTGCGCCAGTTCCAGTAACCGCCACGCCGCCACAAGACGGCCCCAAGGGAGTTTTTCTCATGCAATTTCCAGAATCATGGTTGCGCGAATTCTGCAACCCGGCCCTGAGCACCCAGGAACTGGCCGACACCCTGACGATGGGTGGCTTCGAGGTCGAGGAGCTTGACACCGTGGCCCCCCCATTCACCGGCGTGGTGGTGGGCGAAATCCGCGAGGCCGTGCCACATCCCGATGCCGACCGCCTGCGCGTCTGCAAGGTGGACGTGGGCGCGGCAGGCGAGGGCGAGCTGCTGCAAATCGTCTGCGGCGCGCCCAATGCCCGCGTGGGCATCAAGGTTCCCTGTGCCGTGGTCGGCGCAGTGCTGCCACCCGGTGCCGATGGCAAACCCTTCAAGATCAAGCTGGGCAAGCTGCGCGGCGTGGCCAGCCACGGCATGCTGTGCTCGGCCAGCGAACTGAAACTGGCCGACGACCACGGCGGTCTGCTGGAACTGCCCGCCGACACCCCGGTGGGGCAGGACATCCGCGCGAGCCTGAACCTGGACGACACCCTGTTCACCCTCAAGCTCACGCCCAATCTGGCACACGGCCTGAGCGTGTACGGCGTGGCGCGTGAACTGGCGGCACTGACCGGCACGCCACTGCATACCCCGGCGATTGCGACCGTACCCACCACGCTGGACGAAACCCTGCCGGTGCAGGTTCAGGCCGCCGATCTGTGCGGACGCTTTTCGGGCCGCATCATCCGCCACATCAACGCCCAGGCCAGCACCCCACGCTGGATGCTGGATCGGCTCGCCCGCTGTGGCCAGCGCGGCGTGTCGGTGCTGGTGGACATTTCCAACTACGTCATGTTCGAGTATGGCCGCCCCAGTCATATTTTCGATCTGGACAGGATTCACGGCAGCCTGCAAGTGCGCTGGGGCAAGGCGGGCGAATCGCTGGAACTGCTCAACGGCAACACCATCGAGGTCGATGATCAGGTGGGTGTGATTGCCGACGAGCAGCAACTCGAATCGCTGGCAGGCATCATGGGCGGCAACGCCACCGCCGTCTCGGATGCCACGCAGAACGTCTATGTCGAAGCCGCGTTCTGGCGGCCTCAGGCCATTCAGGGGCGGTCGCGCCGCTACAACTTCTCCACCGATGCCGGGCATCGCTTCGAGCGCGGGGTCGATCCCAGCCTCACGGTGGAGCACATCGAACGCATCACGCAACTGATTCTGGACATCTGCGGCACGCCCCAGACCCAGGTGGCCGCCATCGACGACCAGACCTTGCAACTGCCCGAAAATCCGCCCGTCACGCTGCGGGTGGCGCGCGCCGCCCGCATCATTGGTATGCCCGTCAGCAGCAGCGATTGCGAAAATGCCTTCCAGCGGCTGGGCCTGCCGTTCCAGCGCGAGGTGGACGAGCACGGCAACGAAGTGCTGCGCGTCACGCCGCCGCCGCACCGCTTCGATCTGGCCATCGAGGCCGATCTGATCGAGGAAGTGGCACGCATCATCGGCTTTTCCCAACTGCCGGAAACACCGCCACAGGCTCCCATATCGGCCCGTGCGCAGCCTGAAAATCGCCGCAGCAAGTTCGCGGTGCGCCACCTGCTGGCCGATCTGGGCTACCAGGAAACCATCAATTTCAGCTTCGTGGAAGCCGCCTGGGAAGCCGAACTGGCAGGCAACGCCAACCCCATTCGCCTGCTCAACCCGATTGCCAGCCAGATGAGCGTGATGCGCTCCACTCTGCTCGGGTCGCTGCTCCAGGCCCTCAAGTTCAACCTCGACCGCCGCGCCAGCCGCGTGCGCCTGTTTGAACTGGGCCGCGTGTTCCTGCGCGACGACAGCGTCGCCACCACCGATACCACCGTGCAAGGCGTGCACCAGCCCATGCGCGTGGCCGCCCTGGCCTATGGCGACAGCGCAGGCCGCCAGTGGACACACACCGAACGCAAGGCCGATTTCTACGATGCCAAGGGCGACGTGGAAGCCCTGCTGGCTCCGCTGCAAGCCACCTTCGAGGCCGCCGAACACCCCGCGCTGCACCCCGGCCGCAGTGCCCGCATCGTGCTGGATGGAAAAACCATCGGCTTCGTGGGCGAACTGCACCCGCGCTGGCGACAGCAATGGGAACTGCCACAGGCTCCCGTGCTGTTCGAGCTGGAACTCGATGCCGTGCTGCAACGCCCGATTCCGCTGGCGCAGGAAATATCCCGCTTCCAACAGGTGGAGCGCGATCTGGCCGTGGTGGTGGCCGAAACCGTCACCTTGGCGCAGATACAGCAGGCCATTGCCAGCAGCGCGCACCAGGCCCTCATCAACACCGTGACCCTGTTCGACATCTACCGCCCGGCCCCGGGCCAAAGCAGCGGTGGCGTGGGGGAAGGCGAGAAAAGCATGGCCCTGCGCCTGCACCTGGGCAGCAAGGAAGCCGCACTGGCCGAGGCCGACATCGACGCTGCCTTGCAGGCCGCGCTGCAAAGCCTGCAAACGCAACTGGGGGCACGCCTGCGCGCCTGATGCGCAAGGCCTTTCCCCTGTGAATGCAGCCTGCCCGCCGTGCGGGCTGTTTTCGCCTGCCACGCGATTGCCCCTCAGCCTGCGATTGTTTGGCACAATCTCCTTTTGCAGCAGTCAGACCGACGACGAAAGACAACCATGAGCGACGCACCATTGAACAACGAAAACACCGAATCCAACTCCCTGACCAAGGCGCAACTGGCCGAACTGCTGTATGAACGCCTGGGCCTGTCCAAGCGCGAATCCAAGGATGTCGTCGATGCGTTCTTCGAGCGCATTTCCCATACCCTGATTGGTGGGCAGGACGTGAAGATTTCCGGCTTTGGCAACTTCCAGATTCGCACCAAGGCATCGCGCCCCGGTCGCAACCCGCGCACCGGCGAGGTCATCCCTATCGATGCACGCCGCGTCGTCACCTTCCACGCCAGCAACAAGCTCAAGGAGCAGGTGCAACCGGCATCCTGATGGCCTGTCTGCTGCCCATTTGCCTTTCTCATGCCGACACTACGTTCCATGCGCATCACGGCAGTGGTGTCGCCATCGGCGGGCCAGGTCAGGGAAGTCGTGCTGCATCTGCCATGCGGGGCCACATTGCAGCAAGCCCGGGATGCCGTGCTGGCGCAACTGCAAGCCGAGGCAGGCCAGCAGGACATGGGGCATGACTGGCATTGGGGAATATGGGGGCGGCAATGCCCGCTCGATACCGTGCTGACCACTGACAGCCGGGTGGAAGCCTACCGTTCCTTGACCGTTGATCCCAAACTCGCGCGCCGCACCCGCTTCGCCCAGCAGGGTGCGCGTGGAGCCGGGTTGTTTGCCCAGCAGCGCAAGAATGCCAAGCCTGGCTATTGAGCGCGCGATTGCCTAGTATCAAGCAGGCATTTACCCAGCACGTTTTGGCTGGAGAAAAGTATTACAATATTCGCCTGTTCAAAACAACAGGCCATCGGGGTGTAGCTTAGCCAGGTAGAGCGCTACGTTCGGGACGTAGAGGCCGGAAGTTCGAATCTTCTCACCCCGACCATTTGGTTTCCCATTGAAAAAAACCGCCGGATTCGTGTATGAATCCGGCGGTTTTTTCATGGTGTGCCCAAGACGGAATTATTGGGCAGCGGCTGGCTGTGCAGCCGGAGCCGCTTCCACGGCTGTTTCAGCCACAGGAGCTTGCTCCGTGGCTTCGGTGGCAGCGGCTTCTTCTTCGCCACCGATGGCACCGGCAATCGCATTGCCGGCCAGCGAGCCGACCACCGCGCCAACGGCTGCACCGGCAATCGTGCTGCCGATGCCAGGGCCGCCCGCAGCGGGAGCGGCGGCTGCCGGTGCGGCATTGGCTGTAGCAGGTGCGGCGGCCGCAGGGGTTGCGGGAGTGGCCGTTTGTGCCGTGTTCTGCGAGGCGGCGGGTGTATTGGTGGCAGAACGGGATGCCGCTACGGGAGCAGCGGGCTTGGCGGGAGCGGCAGGGGCCTTGGCTGCCGCACGGGCTGGCTTCTTGCTGGCCATGCGCTTGGCGTGGGCATCCGAAGGCAGGCCCAGAGCGGTCACGGACAGGGCCATCACGGCAGCGGCCAGAAGGTGGGTGCGGGACAGAAGGGATTTCATGCGGGGACTCTCTTGCTGAAGGGTTGAAAACAGGGGTCAGATGGTACAGGAAAACGTTTTTTTCAAGATCGGATACCTGGTTTTTTGTGGGTGGTATTCGGTTGCTCCTGACCACAGCCAGGGTAGCGAGGCATTTGATGCCACAATCGCCCCTTTGCGTTTCGGGTGCGGCGGCATGCCGGGCGCGTGATGGGTTTTGATGGTTGTGTATGCAAACACCTTATGAATGGTCAATGGGCTGGCGTTATACCCGGGCGGGGCGCACCAGCCGCAGCAAGGGGCTGCTGTCGTTTGTCGCGGGCGTGTCGTCCATCGGCATTGCGCTGGGCGTGGCCGCGCTGATTATCGTGCTCAGCGTGATGAACGGCTTTCAGCGCGATGTGCGCGACCGGATGCTCAGCGTGGTCTCGCACATCGAGGTTTTCGCGCCTGCCGGAGGCTCGCTGCACGATGTACAGCGCACCACGCAGGAGGCCATGCAGCACCCGGAGGTGGTGGGAGCTGCGCCCTTTGTGGCCGTGCAGGCCCTGCTGGCGCGGGGGGATGACATGCGCGGCGTGCTGGTGCGCGGCATCGACCCGGTGCTGGAGCCGCAGGTGACGGAACTGGCAGGCGAGATGCGCCAGCAGGAACTCGCCGCCCTGGAGCCGGGCAGCTTCAACGTGATTCTGGGCAAGCAACTGGCCGATCTGCTGGGCGTGCGCGAGGGCATGAAGGTGACGCTGGTCGCGCCATCCGGGCAGGTGACACCGGCGGGCGTGATGCCCCGGCTCAAGCAGGTGACGGTGGCGGGCACCTTTGATTCCGGCCACTACGAATACGATTCCAGCCTGCTGATGATGCACTACGAGGATGCCCAGCGCATCTTCCGGCTGGAAAGCCCCAGCGGCATCCGCCTGAAACTGCATGATCTGCACCGCGCCCCGCAGGTGGTGCGGGAGCTGGCGGGCACGCTCAGCGACCGCCTGCTGCTGCGCGACTGGACGATGCAGAACCGCACCTGGTTCGTGGCCGTGCAGATGGAGAAGCGCATGATGTTCATCATTCTCTCCATCATCGTGGCGGTGGCGGCCTTCAATTTGGTGGCCACGCTGGTGATGACGGTGGCCGACAAGCGGTCGGACATTGCCATCATGCGCACGCTGGGCGCGAGTGCGGCCAGCATCATGGCGATTTTTGTGGTGCAGGGTGCGCTGGTGGGGGTGATCGGCACCGTGGCCGGGCTGCTGCTGGGGCTGCTGGTGGCCTGCAATATCGATGTGATCGTGCCGTTTTTCGAGCGGCTGCTGGGCTTTCAGTTTCTGCCGCAGGACGTGTATCTGGTCAGCCAGATTCCCAGCGATCCGCAGGTGGGCGATATGGTGATGATCTGTGCGGTGGCACTGTTGCTGTCCTTTGTGGTGACGCTGTACCCCAGTTGGCGTGCCAGCCGCATCAACCCGGCGGAGGCTTTGCGCTATGAGTGATGGCAATGCGAACGAGGCGGTGCTGAGTGCCCGCGCGGTGGTCAAGCGGTTCCAGCAGGGCACGCTGGACGTGACGGTGCTCAAGGGCCTGAGCCTGGATGTCCATGCCGGGCAGACGCTGGCAATTGTGGGTGCGTCCGGTTCCGGCAAGAGTACGCTGCTGCACATTCTGGGCGGGCTGGAGCAGCCCACGTCCGGCTCGGTGCTATTGCAGGGCCAGCCGCTGGAAAAGATGAGTGCGCGCCAGCGTGGCGTGGTGCGCAACCACAAGCTGGGCTTTGTCTATCAGTTCCACCATCTGTTGCCGGAACTGACGGCACTGGAGAACGTGGCCCTGCCACTGCGCATCCGCCGCGCCCCGCACAGCCAGTGCGTGGCCGATGCCACGGCCATTCTGCAAAAAGTGGGACTGGGGCAACGCCTGCACCACCGCCCGGCGGAACTCTCGGGCGGCGAACGCCAGCGCGTGGCGATTGCCCGCGCCCTGGTGACACAGCCGATCTGCGTGCTGGCCGACGAACCCACCGGCAACCTCGACCGCGACACCGCCAACGCAGTGTTTGCGATGATGCTGGAGCTGGCACAGCACCAGGGCACGGCCTTTGTGCTGGTGACGCACGACAACGCACTGGCGGCCCGTTGCGACCGTCAGGTGCGACTGGATGCGGGCACATTGGTGCATGGCACTGGCCAGTGATGAGCGGCTGGATCGACACCCATTGCCATCTGGACGCACCCGAATTCGCGCCCGACCGTCTGGCGGTGCGCGAAGCCGCGCGGCAGGCCGGAGTGGGCTGTTGTGTGATTCCGGCGGTGGCCGCCAGCACCTTTGCCGATGCACGGCAGTGCGCCCACCAGGGGGGCGATGCCTACGCGCTGGGCATTCACCCGCTGTACACGCCCCAGGCTCAGGAGGACGATCTGGCCACGCTGGAGGCGGCATTGCGGCAACAGGCCGATGACCCGCATCTGGTGGCGGTGGGCGAGATCGGGCTGGATTACTTTGTGCCGCTGGATGAGCAGCGGCAGGAGCGGTTTTTCCATGCACAGCTTCGACTCGCCAAGGCCGCACGGCTGCCGGTGATTCTGCATGTGCGCCGTTCGGTGGATCGGGTGCTGAAGCCGCTTCGCGCCCTGCATTTCGACCAGGGCGGCATTGCCCACGCCTTCAATGGCAGCTTCCAGCAAGCCAAGGTCTTGCTGGACATGGGGTTTCGGCTGGGGTTTGGCGGAGCCGTGACGTTCGAGCGCGCGCTGCAACTGCGCCGACTGGCCGCGCAACTGCCTGCCGATGCCATCGTCATGGAAACCGATGCCCCCGACATTCCTCCACACTGGTTGTATGTCGATGCCAGGCAACGCACACAAGGCGCAGCTTCTGGGCGCAACAGCCCGGCAGAACTGCCGCGCATTGCGGCCGAAGTGGCGGCCCTGCGCCAGGTGGATGTGCCGGAATGGATGGCGCAAACCCGGCGCAACGCGCTGGCAGCCTTGCCCCGCCTGGCCGGGCTGATGGCGGTATCGACAGAAAGGCAGGCATGACTTCCAGGGAAGGTTTGCAAAACCCTTGCGGTAAGCCCGCGCCTGCCAATGGGATGCAGCGCAAGGCGGATTCTAAGCATCCACCACTGCCATTCGCCCCAGACCCGGCCGCGTTGCAGGGCCTGCCGCCGCTGGTGAACACGCAGATTCGCGTGCTGATTCTGGGCAGCTTCCCCGGCGTGGCCTCCTTGCAGGCCGGGCAATACTACGCGCACCCGCGCAACCAGTTCTGGCCCTTGCTGGCGGCCATCTGGCCCGAGCACCCGCAACCCACCGACTACGCCGGACGCTGTGCCTGGCTGCTGGAGCGGGGCGTGGGGCTGTGGGATGTCTATGCCAGTTGCCAGCGGCAGGGCAGTCTGGACAGCGCGATTGAAAATGCCCGCCTCAACGATTTTCCCGTGCTGGCGGCGCAGTGCCCGCAGTTGCGCCTGATTGCCCACAACGGCGGCGAAAGCCACCGCCATGCCCGCCTCACCCGTGATCTGGCCGCGCAGACTCTGCGCCTGCCGTCTTCCAGCCCGGCCAATGCCTCGTGGTCGTTCGCCCGCAAGCTCGAAGCCTGGCGGCAGGCCATGCGCATGGCTGGACTGCTGCCCCTGTCTGATTGATATTGCCCCGGAGGAATCCCTGTGAAACCCGCCCGCCCGTCCAAGAGTCCGCCTCTGGAACTGCCCGAAGTCTGTATTTCCGAAGATGGCGGCGTGCGCCACCTGCATCTGGAAACCCCCTGGATTCAAGGCTCCATGCGCATTGCCAAGCCCATCGATCTGGAGCTGGAATATGTGCAGCGCATGATGGCCTGGCTGCTGTTCGTGCCGCCCGACGACGTACCGCAACTGCACGCCATGCAGCTCGGGCTGGGCGCGGCCGCGCTCACCAAGTTCTGCTACAAACGCCTGGGGATGCGCACCACAACCATTGAACTGAACCCGCAGGTGGTGGCCGCCTGCATGCGCTGGTTTCGCCTGCCCGCCAACGACGAACGGCTGCAAGTGCTGGTGGCCGATGCCGAACTGGCCGTGCAGGACAGCGACTGGCACGGCACGGTGGATGCCTTGCAGGTGGACTTGTACGATGACGAAGCCGCCGCCCCGGTGCTTGACAGCCCCGACTTCTACGCCCACTGCCGCCAGATGCTCACCGCGCAGGGCTGCATGACCGTGAACCTGTTTGGGCGCACCGCCAGCTTCCGGCGCAGTCTGGAGCATATCGCCCAGGCCTTCGGGGCCGATGCCGTCTGGCACTTCAAGCCCACGCGCGAGGGCAATGCCATCGTGCTGGCACGGCGCGACAGCAGCGAAGTGTCGTCCGCCTTGCTGCGCAGTCGCGCCGAAGAAATCGAACGCCGCTGGAAACTGCCCGCCCGCCTGTGGCCGCACGCGCTGCAAGCCTTTGCGACCACCGGGGAAACCGCATGAGCGGGCCGGTTGTGCTGTGCTGGTTGCGGCGCGATCTGCGCCTGCACGACCACGCCGCCCTGTACCATGCCTTGCGCCACGCCCGCCAGCACGGGGCGCGGGTGCAGCCCCTGTTCATCTTCGATACCGACATCCTGCAAGCATTGCCCAGCCGCTGCGACCGGCGCGTGGACTTCATCCAGCAGGCACTGTGCCATCTGGACGGGCAACTGGCCGCCCAGGGTGCGGGACTGCGCGTGTGCATTGGCGCGCCGCTGGCCGTGTTCGGGCAACTGCTGGCAGAACCCGCGCAGGTCATCGCCGTCTTCACCAGCCACGACTACGAACCGGCCGCGCTGGCCCGCGATCTGTCGGTGCAGCGACTGCTGGCCGGGCAGGGCGCGGCCTGGCACAGCGTCAAGGATCAGGTCATCTTCGAGAAAAACGAAGTGCTCAAGGACGATGGCACGCCTTACACCGTGTTCACGCCCTACAGCAAGAAGTGGCGCAGTCGCCTCAGCGACTTCTATCTGCAATCCTATCCGAGCGAAAAATACACCGCCCATCTGGCCGCACGCGCTGAGGCAGGCGAGGGCGGCATTCCCACGCTGGCCGATATGGGCTTTCAGGCCACTGGCATTCGCTTCGCACCACCTGCCGTCTCGCCCGGCCTGTTGCGCCGTTATGCCGAGCAGCGCGACATTCCCGGCATCGAGGGCACCTCCCGGCTGGGCATTCATCTGCGCTTTGGCACGGGCAGCGTCCGCGCCCTGGCCCGGCAGGCGCAGACGCTCAGCGATGCGTTCCTGAACGAGCTGATCTGGCGCGATTTTTTCCAGATGCTGCTGTGGCACTACCCGCACTCGGTCGATCAGTCCTTCAAACCCGACTACGACGCGATGGCCTGGCGCAATGTGCCCGAGGAGTTCGACCGCTGGAAAAGCGGCACGACCGGCTACCCGCTGGTGGATGCGGGCATGCGCGAACTCCATGCCACCGGCTTCATGCACAACCGGGTGCGCATGAGCACCGCCAGCTTTCTGTGCAAGCACCTGCTGATCGACTGGCGTTGGGGCGAGCGTTACTTTGCCGAGCAGCTGCTGGACTACGACCAAGCCGCCAACGTGGGCAACTGGCAATGGGCCGCAGGCAGCGGAGCCGATGCCGCACCGTACTTCCGCATCTTCAACCCGCACTTGCAAGCGCAGAAGTTCGACCCCGAGCAGCGTTACATCCGCCAGTGGGTTCCCGAGTTCGGCACACCCGCCTACCCGCCGCCGATGGTGGAACACGCGCTGGCGCGGCAACGCTGTCTGGCGGTTTACCAGCAGGCGTTAAAATCCTGAATTCCCTTGTTAAAAACCGGGGTTGGGTGGCCCATCGAAGCCATGGGCCGCGCTCCCCATTTGTCACCACACCATGTCCAACACCATTCTGCAAACAATCCCCGCTGGCGAAAAAGTCGGCATTGCCTTTTCCGGCGGTCTCGACACCAGTGCCGCACTGCTGTGGATGAAACAAAAGGGCGCGACCCCTTATGCCTACACCGCCAATCTGGGCCAGCCCGATGAATCCGACTACGATGCCATCCCGAAAAAGGCCATGGCCTATGGCGCGGAAAAAGCCCGCCTGATCGATGCCCGCAAGCAACTGGTGCACGAAGGCATTGCCGCGATTCAGGCCGGAGCCTTCCACATCAGCACCGGTGGCATCACCTACTTCAACACCACGCCGCTGGGCCGTGCCGTCACCGGCACCATGCTGGTGGCCGCCATGAAGGAAGACGATGTGAACATCTGGGGCGATGGCTCCACGTTCAAGGGCAACGACATCGAGCGTTTCTACCGCTATGGCCTGCTCACCAACCCGGCCTTGAAAATCTACAAGCCCTGGCTGGATCAGCAGTTCATCGACGAACTGGGCGGGCGCAAGGAAATGAGCGAGTTCCTGATCGCCAACGGCTTCGACTACAAGATGTCCACCGAGAAGGCCTACAGCACCGATTCCAACCTGCTGGGCGCGACGCACGAGGCCAAGGATCTGGAATTCTTGAACAGTGGCATCCGCATCGTCCAGCCCATCATGGGCGTGGCGTTCTGGAAGCCGGAGGTGCAAGTCCAGGCCGAGGAAGTGAGCATCCGCTTCGAGGAAGGCGTGCCGGTGGCCCTCAATGGCCGCACCTTCGGCGATGCCGTGGAACTGCTGCTGGAGGCCAACCGCATCGGTGGCCGCCACGGCCTGGGCATGAGCGACCAGATCGAGAACCGCATCATTGAGGCCAAGAGCCGTGGCATCTACGAAGCTCCTGGCATGGCCCTGCTGCACGCAGCCTACGAGCGACTGGTGACGGGCATCCACAACGAGGACACCATCGAGCAGTACCGTATCAACGGCCTGAAGCTGGGCCGCTTGCTGTACCAAGGCCGCTGGTTCGACCCGCAGGCCATCATGCTGCGCGAAACCGCCCAGCGTTGGGTGGCACGCGCCGTCACCGGTGAAGTGACGCTGGAGCTGCGCCGGGGCAATGACTATTCGATTCTGAACACCGAATCGCCCAATCTGACCTACGCGCCCGAACGCCTGAGCATGGAGAAAGTGGAAGACGCGCCATTCTCGCCCGCCGACCGCATCGGCCAGCTCACCATGCGCAACCTCGACATCGTCGATACCCGCGCCAAGCTGGGCATCTACACCCAGGCAGGCCTGCTCTCCAGCAGCCAGGATGGAGCCGTGCCGCTGCTGGGCGGCGACGGCCAGCAGGGCTGATCGGAAACAGGTTCTAAGCTGAATGCCGCTTACTTAACGCCGTCATTCCGGCACAGGCCGGAATCCAGTGACAACGTGAAGAGAAAACACCTTCGTTTTTCGTAGCTTGCTTTGTCACTGGATTCCGGGTCAAGCCCGGAATGACGGGAAACAGGCTTAAGTAAGTGCCATTCGTTCTAAGATGTACCAACCGCTGTGTCCGTCGGCCACCGGTTGGTTTTTTTCGGGCGCATGTCCGGGTAAGTGAGACTGCATGGTAGGAATGTCGTGGGATGCAATGCCGCTGGCCTCGGGGCTGGCATGGACGTGGCTGGCCCTGGTGCTGCTGCATGGCCTGATCGAGGCGGTGCTGGCACTGCGCCAGATGCGCCATGTCCGGCAGCACCGGGGGGCCGTGCCCGCCGCCTTTCGCTCGCATATCGCGCTGGCCGCCCACCAGAAGGCGGCCGATTACACCGTCGCCACGGTGCGGCTGGGACTGTGGGAACTGCTCTGGTCGGCCGCACTGCTGCTGTTCTGGACGCTGGGCGGGGGCCTCGATGCCCTGAATGCGGCCTTGCGGCAGGCAATGGGCACGGGGCTGGCGCAGCAGATCGCGCTGGTGCTGGTCTTTGCGGGCATCTCCATGCTGCTGGCCTTGCCCTGGGGCTGGTACAAGACCTTCCGCATCGAGCAGGGCTTTGGCTTCAACCGGATGCGGCTGGGGCTGTGGCTGATGGATACCGGGCGTTCGCTGCTGCTGGGGTTGCTGCTGGGCGCGCCACTGGCGGCAGCCGTGCTGTGGCTGATACACTCGGCAGGCAGTGCATGGCCGCTGGCGGCGTGGCTGTTGTGGATGGGCTTCAATGCGCTGGTGATGTGGCTGTTCCCCACCGTGATCGCACCGCTGTTCAACCGCTTTCAGCCGCTGCAAGACCCGGTGCTGCAACAGCGCGTCGAGACCCTGATGCAGCGCAGCGGCTTTGCCGCCAAGGGCCTGTTCGTGATGGACGGCAGTCGGCGCAGTGCCCATGCCAACGCTTACTTCACCGGCTGGGGCACGGCCAAGCGGGTGGTGTTTTTCGACACCCTGCTGCAAAAGCTCAATGCCGACGAGGTCGAAGCGGTGCTGGCGCACGAACTCGGGCACTTCAAGCACCGGCACATTGCCAAGCGCATGCTGTCGATGGGGCTGCTGAGCCTGCTGGGGCTGGCAATGCTGGGCTGGCTGATGCAGCAGCCGTGGTTCTTTGCGGGCATGGGCATCCATGTGCAGGGCGACAACGCCCAGGTGCTGGCGCATCCGCAGGCTCTGGGGCTGTTGCTGTTCGCTCTGATGGCCGGTGTGCTGGGGGGGCTGATGCAGCCGCTGGGGGCATTCTGGTCGCGTAAACACGAGTTCGAGGCCGATGCCTACGCCATGCGCCAGACCGAAGGCCGCCATCTGGCCAGCGCGCTGCTCAAGCTCTACCAGGACAACGCTGCCACGCTCACGCCCGACCCGTGGTATGCGCGTTTCCATTACTCGCATCCACCGGCCACCGAGCGGCTGGCACGGATGCAGCCGCAAGCCACAGGAGCCACGACATGACGCAAACCCATGCCCTGCTGCACGGTCTGGTGGTGAACAGCCACGGTCGCCATTGCGTGGTGGAATCGGACGATGGTTCGCGCCGCATCTGCCATCCACGCGGCAAGAAAAGCCAGGCGGTGGTGGGCGACCGCGTGCAGTGGCGCGCCGCGCCCGCCGGTCAGGGCGAGGAGGGAACCATTGAAGCCGTATTGCCGCGCGACAACCTGTTCTACCGGCAAGACGAAGTGCGCACCAAGGCATTTGCGGCCAACATCGACCAGATTCTGGTGCTGCTGGCGGCCGAGCCGGTGTTTTCCGAAGGGCAACTGGCACGGGCACTGATTGCCGCGCAGGAGCAGGGCATTGCTGCCATCATTGGCCTGAACAAGGAAGATGTGCCCGACGCATTCGCGCAGGCATGGCAGCGGCTGGCGGCCTACCGCGTCATGCAGGATGGCGAATCACAGCCACTGTACCCGGTGCTGCGGTTGCAGCTGGAATCGGCATCGGGTGGCACGGACTTTGCGGCCTTGCAGGCGCGTTTGCAGCAGCGTCGCACGCTGGTGCTGGGGCCGTCGGGAGTGGGCAAGAGCACCCTCATCAACCGCCTGATTCCCGAGGCACAGGCGCAGACGGCGGCCATTTCGCAGGCACTCAACAGCGGCAGGCACACCACCACCACCACCTGGTACTGGTTGCCGGATGCAAACGAAGATGGTGTGGCCGCGCCCCGGCGTGCCGCCATTCTGGATTCGCCGGGTTTTCAGGAATTCGGACTGCGCCACATTCAACCCCAGCAACTCACCCGCTGGATGCCAGACATCCACGCCCATGCCCAGGGCTGCCGCTTTCACAACTGCACCCACATTCACGAACCGGGCTGTGCGGTGCAGGCCGTGGTGCAAGATGAAGCGACCCACGGTGCGATTGCCCGCAGCCGCTACCAGTTATACCAGCGGTTTCTGGCGGAATTGCAGGGGCGTTGAGAAAGCCCTTCCCTTGCCTTATTCGCCCCAGAGCTTCCACCAGGAGCGTTTCGGGGCGGCATCCGTGGTGGCGTTGGGTGCTGGGGGCAGGGTGGAGCGGATGACGCGGCGGGTATCGTCGCGCAGATCGGTCATGCCCAGCGCGTCGTAGGAGCGTTCCAGAATGTGCAGGGCCTCGACCAGCGCGGGCGAATCCTTGTAGTCCTGCAAAGCCTGCTGGGCACGGTTGATGGCGGCCACATACGCTCCGCGCGAGTAGTAGTAGCTGGCCACATGGACTTCGTAGGCGGCCAGCGCATTGACGATGTACAGCATGCGCTGGTGGGCATCGGGCGCGTACTTGGAGTTGGGGAAGCGTTCCACCAGAGCCTTGAAGGACTCGAAGGAATCCTTGGCGGCGCGCTGGTCGCGCTCGGACAGGTCGCGCTTGGTCAGCCAGCTGAACATGCCCAGGTCATCGTTGAAGTTGATGAGGCCCTGCAAGTACAGCGCGTAATCGGCGGCCGGGCTGGTGGGGTGCAGCATCAGGAAGCGGTCGAGCGTGGCAATGGCCTGGGCGCGGTCACCGTTGCGGTACTGGGCATAGGCCTTGTCGATCTGTGCCTGCTGGGCCAGCGGGGTTCCGGCGGCGCGGCCTTCGAGTTTTTCCAGCAGTTCAATGGCCTTGTCGTAGCCGCTGCTGTTCATCTGCCCCTGGGCTTCGGTGTAGATTTTGTCAGGGTTCCAGGTGGCCGTCGGGTCTTCGTTCTGGGTGGCGCAGGCGGTCAGCAAAATGGCCACAGTCGCCACGGCACCGAGGCGGAAGGCAGGGAAAAGGCGGAGGGAAGAGGCAATGCGCATAGTCGTTGGGCTTGGGGAAAACGAAGAAGGCGGGCATCTGGCATGTCCGAAGCCTGCCCATTGTATCTGCCCGGCAGAAGGCACCGGGCAGAGCATGAAAACAAGCCCGGCACCATGGCGGTGCTGTTGCGCCTTTGGCCCTTCTATCGCCTTTGCGAAAACGACAGCGAAGGTCAGTGCGGATTCACCGCAATGACAGAACCCTCGTACTGGTTCTGAATGAAGCGGGCCAGCTCTGCCGACTCCAGCACCTTGGTCAGTTGCTGGATGCGGGCATCGTTGAGCAGTTGCGGGGTGGTCACCAGCACGTTCGCATACGGGTTGTTGGCCACTTTCTCCAGTGCCAGCGCATCCTTGGCGGGCTTGAGACCTGCCTCCAGCGCGTAGTTGCCGTTGATGATGGCCAGGGCCACATCGGGCAGGGTGCGTGGCAGCAGGGCCGAATCGACTTCCTTGATCGTCAGGTTCCTGGGGTTCTCGATGATGTCGGCAGGCTTGGCCAGATGCGTGGCCGGGTCGCTGAACTCCGGCTTGAGGCGAATCAGGCCATTGTCTTGAAGCAGGAACAGGGCGCGGCTGAGGTTGCTGGCGTTGTTGGGCAGGCTGACGATGCCGCCGCTGGGAATATCCTTCAGGCTCTGGTGTTTTTGGGAATAGATGCCCAGCGGCTCAATGTGAACGGTGGCTGCGACGGCGAAGGTTTGCTTCAGGGCCTGTTCCTGAAGGCGCAGGTAGGGCACATGCTGGAAGTAGTTGGCCTGCACATCACCGCCGGCCAGCAGTTCATTGGGATTGACGCCATTCGGGAACTCGACGATCTTGAGTTTCAGGCTGGGGTCGATCTTGCTGGCCTGTTGCAGAATTTGCGCATGGGGCAGGGCATCGGCGGCAATCACCAGCGGTTCCGAGGCACTGGCAGGCACGGCTGCCAGCAGCATGCCTGTGCCCAGCAGCAGGCTGGCAAGAGTACGGGAGAGGGTGCGAATGGGATGGTGGGGCATGGGTGGACTCCTGGAGGGCAAACTCATGGTGGATGGGGGTCAGGCGGCAGCCAGTGCCTGTTGCAGATCGGCGATGAGGTCGTCGATGTGCTCGATGCCGATGGACAGGCGCACGGTTTCTTCCTTGACCCCGGCCTTTTCCAGTTCTGCGGGCGAGAGCTGGCGGTGGGTGGTGGAAGCGGGGTGGGTGGCCAGCGACTTGGCATCACCGATATTGACCAGTCGGGTGAACAGTTGCAGTGCGTCGAGGAAGCGTTCGCCTCCGGCACGGCCCCCCTTGACTCCGAAGGTGAGAATGCCAGACGCATGGCCGCCCAGGTACTTCTGTGCCAGGGCATGGTCGGGGTGATCGGGCAGGGCCGCGTAGCTGACCCACTCCACCTTGTCGTGCTGTTGCAGGAACTGCGCCACGGCCAGGCTGTTGGCGTTGATGCGCTCCATGCGCAGGCTCAGGGTTTCGATGCCTTGCAGAATCAAAAAGGCATTGAAGGGCGACAGTGCCGCGCCGGTGTTGCGCAGTGGCACGGTGCGGGCGCGGCCAATGTAGGCGGCGGCTCCCAGTGCTTCGGTGAAGACCACGCCGTGGTAGCTCACCTCAGGTTCGTTCAGGCGTTTGAAACGTTCCTTGTGCTCGGCCCAGGGGAATTTCCCGGAATCGACAATCGCGCCGCCCAGCGTGGTGCCGTGGCCACCCAGGTACTTGGTGAGCGAGTGCACCACGATGTCTGCGCCATGCTCGAAGGGGCGCAGCAGGTAGGGGGTGGCGACGGTGTTATCGACGATCAGCGGCACACCGTGGCGGTGGGCGATGTCGGCAATCGCGGCAATGTCGGTGACGTTGCCCAGCGGATTGCCGATGGATTCCACATATACCGCCTTGGTGCGGGCATCGAACAACCCCTCGAAACTCTCTGGCTGGCGGGTATCGGCAAAGCGCACTTCGATGCCGATCTGCGGCAGCGTATGGGCAAACAGATTGTAGGTGCCACCGTAGAGCGTGGAAGCAGAAACGATGTTGTCGCCTGCCTCGGCAATCGTCAGCAGCGAATAGGTGACGGCCGCCTGCCCGGACGCCAGCGCAAGTGCGCCGATGCCGCCTTCCAGCGCGGCAATGCGCTCTTCCAGTACCGTGTTGGTCGGGTTGGTCACGCGGCTGTAGATGTTGCCTTCCACCTTCAGATCGAACAGGTCGGCCCCGTGCTGGGCGTTGTCGAAGGCAAACGAAGTCGTCTGGTAAATCGGCACGGCCACGGCCTTGGTGGTGGGGTCGGGCTGGTAGCCGCCATGCACCGCCAGGGTGTCGAACTGCCATTGGGATTTTTCTTGCTCGGACATCCAAAATCTCCTGATTTGAAGGGGTGATCGAAAATGTCAGGGCATTATTCGGGATGTCACCATGCAGTCGGCTTATATGAAAACCACTGGAAGTTGAATAGCCAAAAAGTGATTATCTGTTTTTATTTGCATATTCATCGGCGGAATTTATAATAAAAATTATCTTTACTTATCAATAAGTTGAAAATTCTTTCTCTGTGGTTTCCGAGGGATTTTATTTCTCTGCATGCAAAGAAAATCTGCGCATGAACTTATGCTGTCGCGTATCATTTTTCACGAACCCTGTCATACCGGCCTATAATGGCGACTTTCGTTGAAAGAACCGTCATGGCCACGGCCATGAAGGGCTTTCATTCTTGCAACCAAATGTGGTGAAGATATGAGTAAGCCTTTCATTGCGCTATGTCCAGAAATCACCCGGACCAACGCGCTCCATCTGATGGACTGGCTGGAAGACGAGTGCGTCATCCGCTACCTGAGCGATTCGCGACACGTCTCCCGCTTCATCGAACAGGTCATTGGCCGGGTTCAGTTGCCCATCCTGACCCATTTGTTCAACCAGAGTGGCCGGTTCTTCATGGCCTACGACCGACATGACGTGCCGGTGGGGTTCGTGCGTCTCGTCAAGACTGGCACAGACTGCGAAATCGTTCTGGCCATCGGAAACCGCGACAACTGGGGTCGCAAGCTGGGTGCCAGTGCCATCCGCGAAGGCATGAAACTTGCCTTCTTCGATATGCGGGCCGAAAAGCTCATCGCCAAGATTCACCCCGACAACACGCGCTCGGTGAATGCCTTCCTGCGCTGTGGCTTCCTGCTCCAAGGCGAAACGCCCACGCTGCAATCGTTTTCCATGACCTCGGCGCGTTATTTTCGGCTACTGCGTGACAATGCCGTGGGCCACCCCACCGGAATTCACGTCACCGAAAGCGACAAGGCAAGGCTCAGGAATCTGGTGGCGATGGAGCAGGGGCCAACTGTATTCGAGTTGGAGCACGAAATTGAGCGAGCCATCGTGGTCGATGCACGACAGGTCGCGCGAAGTGTCATCACGATGAATTCCAGGGCCTTGCTGCACCTGAACAATGAAAAAGTGGAAGTATCCTTGGTCTACCCCAAAGACGCAGACGACAGTGCTGGCAAACTATCGGTTTTCTCCGACATCGGCACCGCCATTCTGGGTTACCAGGAAGGTGATGCCATCGACTGGCGCATCTCAGACCAAACCCACCGCATACGCATCGAGAAAGTGCTCTACCAGCCAGAAGCTGCGGGTGATTTTCACTTATAGCATCGCATGCTGCGCCACCGACGCATTACGCATCGTTGTGATCTGATATAAATTGTTTGCAGAAAAAACCACTGGAAGATGGGTTTCGCCTTCGGTTCCAAGCTGTGTCCTCATTGATATGGTTCGCTGACTCCGCTTTGACGGCTGCGTACCAACTGGTGAACCCAAGGCAGTAAACACCACAGGCTGAAGCCCACCGCAGGCAAGCCCAGTGAGGCCCATGACAGCGCATCCCACACGCCATCACCCACCAGTGCCGAGATCAGACCGACCATGCTTACCACAGCAATCAGCAGTGGCCAGCGGAAGACTATCCACAGCGAGTGGTTCATGTGATGGACTCCTTTGCTTTTTTGAGTGGGCGTATTTTGGCTTTTCCTCCCGAGGGCTTTTTCAGCCACAGGTAAATGCCACTGCCCAGCACTGCGATGGTCATGAGCGTCAGCAGCGTCCAGATGATCTTTAGCGGCAGGCCACCGTAGTCGCCGAAGTGCAGCGGCTGTGACACAAAAAGCGTTTTCATGTACCAAGGCATGCGCACAAAAACAACCACTTCGCCTGTGCTGGCATCGACCAAAGAAAATGACATGACACGCTTGGTCAGTGGCGTATTGCCCTCGTACATCGCAGCGTAGTGGTGTGGGCTGCTGAGTGCCGTGCCGGGGAAAATGAAATTGAACAAGTGCATGTCCGGTGCCACGGCACGGGCAGCAGTCAAGGCTTTTTCCACCGCGATGCGGTTTTCTACGGGTGGCATTTGGCGATAAGGCCTGATGACCTGCTCCATGTCCGTCGCTTTCCAGTGGCTGGTAATAAGCGGTGCCAACGTGTTGATTACGCCGGTCAGCGCAACCACAGATACCCATACCACAGTCACTATGCCCAGCAAGTTGTGCAAGTCCAGCCAACGCAAACGTGGCGCACGATCGGTACGCACCGTCCCAAAGTCGAGCTTGTGCATGAAGGGCGCGTAAACCACGACACCCGAAACCACTGCGACAAATACCAGCAAACCCATGCAACCTAGGAACAACATGCCCGGCAGCCCTGCATACATGTCAACGTGCAATTGCCGCATGACCCGCATGAAAGGCATGACCCACTTGAACCCCGTGGGGGCTTCGGCGCGCGGCAACAACTTTCCGTTGCGTTGATCGAATGCCTGGATGTACATGCCAGGAGAAGGCAGCACGCCTGTGCTTGATGTAACGATTCGAACGGTTTGCGGTTGATGTTCACGGAACGTCATGCTCACCAGAATATGCCCCGTTGGCCTGACAGACAGTGCTTGATGAGCCAATGTCTCCAGTGCCGGTGCGATAGTACCGGGTGCCACCGCTTCGACGGTGGGCGGCGGACTCTGCCAAGCCCTGATTTCATCCGAGAAGATCAGCGGTAAGCCAGTGAGGCACAGCATCAGCATGAACAGCATCGAGACAAGGCTGCTCCACTTGTGTACCCACAACCAGCCTTTCAGCGTGGCAGCACGCATGTCAGAAATCCACTGTTGCGGACAGTGTCCAGGTGCGTGGTGCTCCCAACACCAAATAACCTGAGTTCACTGCTGCCCAGTAGTCCTTGTCCAAGGCATTATTGACATTGGCACGAAACACCACATCCTTGCCAGCAATTTGTGTCGCATAACGCGCCCCTAAATCCAGGCGGTTCCAGTTTGGCACTTTCTTGGTATTGGTGCCATCAAGGTATTGTGATGAGCTGTAGCTGGCACGCGCCGTCAGGGTCAAACCAGGTACGAATGGTGTATCCCATTCGGTCCCAAACTTCAACTGAGTTGCAGGAACACCACTTGGTTTTTTCCCAAGCGTATCACCGACCGCTTTTGTCACTTTGGTATCAATGATGGTGGCACCTGCCAGCAGACGCAGGGAACGGTTTAGCTCGCCGAATACATTCAATTCAATACCGCGATTGCGTTGCTCTCCATCAAGACTGTAAATGTTGTTCTCAGTGATCGGATTAGGACGGGCAATCTGGTAAGCACTGAGCGTAGTCGTCAGGTTACCCCAATCCACCTTCACCCCCACTTCTTGTTGCTTGGTCTTGTAGGGAGCAAAGACTTCGCCGGCATTGTCCAGCCCTGTATTTTCCGGCGCAGTCGGCCCTTGGGTAAGACCCTCAATATAGTTGCCGTAGATAGACACATTGCCGCGCAGTTTGAAGACCAAACCAGCCATGGGCGTCACTGCGCTCTTGTTATACAAGGCATTGCTGGCTACGTTGAACGTCTTGACTTGCTGTTTTCGAAGACCTAGCGTCAGTTGCAGACGATCATCATAAAAAGAAATCGTGTCTGCCAGCGCGAAGCTGGTCAAGCGCGTATCCGTACTTTTCTGCGCTGCCCCCGGAGCAACAGGCATAGGCAAAGGAACGGGCTGATACATATTTGATGTGCCCGGTGCCCCAACGGCACCCGCTGACGCATAGTCTTCGTCAAAATAATTGACGCTGAACGCAAGCTGATGGCCCACCGTACCGGTTTTGAGCCGAGTGTTCAATCCAGCGTGTCCAGCCTGTGTGTCATAAGCATATCTGGCCGTTGTCGCTCTCAACGTGAAGTCACCATTAGGCTGGACAGTCGGATACCCCAAGGTGGCCAAGTGGTCATCGGTGCGTTTTCCCCATGCGCCATAGATCATGGTTTCGGGCGTAATGTCGTACTCGGCGCGAACCATGACCGTTTTATCGCGCCCCATGTAATCAGCACCATGGACAGAAATACTGTTGTTACTCGGGGGCTTGAGTACTGTGGATCCCATGCCGAAGGCAACCTGCATACCGTCATCCTGTTGTGGTCAAGTTTTAGTGGACACCGAGATAAGGCATTTCAGGTGTTGGCTTTCTCGTATTGAGCAGGAGATCGGTATCCCAGGCTGGAGTGCAGCCGGTGGGTGTTGTAGAAAGCGACGATGTAATGGTTGATGTCGGCCATGGCTTCCTGGTGATTGGCATAGCGGCGCTGCCAGAGACGCTCCATCTTCAGGTTCAGGAAGAAGCGCTCCATCACTGCGTTGTCCCAGCAATTGCCTTTGCGGCTCATGCTGGCCACCAACTGGTGCCTGGCCAGCAAGTCACGGTGGGCCTGACTGGCATACTGACTGCCACG
>NZ_FQUZ01000015.1 GCF_900129055.1 Lampropedia hyalina DSM 16112 | reverse complement strand
GAAGGGCAGATTCGCGGCTTCGTGCTGGAGAAGGGCTGGAAAGGGCTGTCGGCCCCGGCCATCCACGGCAAGGTGGGCCTGCGGGCCTCCATCACCGGTGAAATCGTCATGGACGAAGTATTCGTTCCCGAAGAAAACGCCTTCCCCGAAGTGCGTGGTCTCAAAGGCCCGTTCACCTGCCTGAACAGTGCGCGCTACGGCATCGCCTGGGGCGCGCTGGGAGCAGCGGAAGACTGCCTGGCCGTGGCGCGGCAATACACACTGGATCGCAAGCAGTTTGGCCGTCCGCTGGCGGCCAACCAGCTCATCCAGAAGAAGCTGGCCGATGCGCTGACGGAAATCCACCTGGGGCTGCAAGGCTGCCTGCAAGTGGGGCGGCTCAAAGACCTGCATCAGGCTCCGGTGGAGATCACCTCCATCATCAAGCGCAACAGTTGCGGCAAGGCACTGGAGATTGCGCGGCTGGCGCGGGACATGCTGGGGGGCAATGGCATCAGCGACGAGTTCAGCGTGGCGCGGCATCTGGTGAATCTGGAGGTGGTGAACACCTACGAGGGCACGCACGATGTGCATGCGCTGATTCTGGGGCGCGCCATTACTGGTATCGCCGCTTTTGCAAACTGACACAGCCGGGAGTGGACATGAGCAACACCACACTGCCCACGGTTCTGGTGGTCGGCGCGGGCGTGATGGGCGCGGGCATTGCGCAGATTGCCGCGCAGGCCGGCCACCGCGTCCACCTCTACGATGCACAGCCGGGCGCGGCCGCCACGGCCCGCGCCCGGCTGGCGCAGACCCTGCAAACCCTGGCCGACAAGGGCAAGCTCGATGCCGCCAGTGCGGCCGCTGCCACGGCCCGCCTGCACGCCATCGACACGCTGGAGCAGGCGGCCAGCAGCGTGGGGTTGGTGGTGGAAGCCATCGTGGAGAACCTGGAAATCAAACGCCAGTTGTTCCAGCAGATCGAAGCGTGGGTGGACGCAACGGCCATTCTGGCCACCAACACGTCTTCCATCTCGGTGACGGCCATTGCCCACGGCCTGCAACGGCCCGAACGGCTGGTGGGCATGCACTTCTTCAACCCCGTGCCGCTGATGAAGCTGGTGGAAGTGGTTGCCGGTCTGCGCACCGATGCCGCCGTGGCGCAGCAGGTTTTCACGCTGGCGCAACAGTGGGGCAAGACCCCGGTGCACGCGCGTTCCACGCCGGGCTTCATCGTCAATCGCATTGCCCGACCGTTCTACGCCGAAGCCCTCGCACTGCTGCTGGAGCAGGTCACCACGCCCGCCGTGCTGGATGCCGCGCTCAAGGCCGTGGGCTTTCGCATGGGGCCGTGCGAGCTGATCGACCTGATCGGCCACGACGTGAACTTTGCCGTCTCGCAAACCGTGTTTCAGGCCAACTTCGGCGACCGCCGCTATGTGCCCTCGCTGGTGCAACGTGAGATGGTCGAAGGCGGCCTGCTGGGGCGCAAAAGTGGTCAGGGCTTCTACCGCTACGCCGATGGCAAGCCCGTGGCCACTGCCGAAGCCGCCCCCGCACCAGCCCTAGCGGCGGCACAGCCATCGGGCGAACTGATCGTGCATGGCCACGGCCCGCAGGCCCAACGCTGGCAGGCCGCGTTGCAACGCGCAGGCCACGCCTTCGGCACCCAAGCCGACAGCGACTGGATCGGCCTGCAAGTCGGTACTGCGCAATTGCGCCAGAGCGATGGCCGCACCGCCACGCACACCAGTGCCGCCACCGGCGTGACCGAGTTGGCCGTGTACGACCTGCATCTGCCACGCACAGCCGATGCCGACGCAGCCATCCCGCTGGCCTTCGCCAGCAGTGCCACGGCCAGCCCCGCATGGGCCGAACAGGCCGCCGCCTGGCTGGCCCTGGCAGGCTACGCACCACTGCCGGTGCAGGATGCCGCCGGGCTGATCGTCACCCGCACACTGGCCATGCTCATCAACGAAGCCAGCGATGCCGTACTGCAAGGCGTGTGCAGCGACACCGGCGCAGACACCGCCATGAAGCTGGGCCTGAACTACCCGCAAGGCCCGTTCGAGTGGCTGGCCGCCTGGGATGCGCAGCAGGTGGCACAGGTGATCGACCACCTCGACGCGCACTACCGGGGCGAACGCTACCGCGTCAGCCCGCTGCTGCGCGCCCGCGCCCAGATCGCCCGTCTGCACCACGCATCCTGACCTTCCATACCCCAAAACCACAGCAAGGAGACACCATGAGCGAGGCATTCATCTGCGACTACCAGCGCACCCCGTTTGGCCGCTACGGCGGCGTGCTGTCGGGCGTGCGCACCGACGATCTGGCCACCGTGCCGATTCAGGCCCTGCTGGCCCGCAACCCCCAGGTGGACTGGCAGGCTCTGGACGAGCTGTGGCTGGGCTGCGTGAACCAGGCGGGCGAGGACAACCGCAACGTCGCCCGCATGGCCGTGCTGCTGGCGGGCCTGCCGGTGCAGGTGCCAGCGGTCACCATCAACCGGCTGTGCGGCTCCGGCATGGATGCGGTGGGCACGGCCGCGCGTGCCATCAAGGCGGGCGAAACCAGCCTTGCGATTGCAGGCGGCATCGAAAGCATGAGCCGCTCGCCCTTCGTCATTCCCAAGGCCGAAGGGGCCTTCAGCCGCAACAATGCCATTTACGACAGCACCATCGGCTGGCGTTTCGTCAATCCCCGGATGCAGCAGCAATACGGCATCGACTCCATGCCGGAGACCGCCGAGAACGTCGCCGACCAGTACGGCATCGAACGCGAAGCGCAGGATCGCATGGCTCTGGCCTCGCAGCTTCGCGCCGTGGCGGCCCAGCAATCGGGCTTTTTTGCAGGAGAGATCGCGCCGGTGACCATCCCCCAGCGCAAGGGTGAAGCCGTGGTGGTGGCACAGGACGAGCATCCACGCACCACCAGCCTGGAGAAACTCGCGGCCCTCAAGCCCATCGTGCGCCCCGGCGGCACCGTCACCGCAGGCAACGCCTCCGGTGTGAACGACGGCGCAGCCGCCCTGTTGATCGCCAGCGAAGCGGCGGCACAACGCCACGGCCTCACGCCGCAGGCACGCATCGTCGGCATGGCAACGGCCGGCGTGGAGCCACGCATCATGGGCATCGGCCCCGTGCCTGCCACGCGCAAGGTGCTGGCGCAGACGGGCCTGACGCTGGCACAGATGGATGTGATCGAACTCAACGAAGCGTTTGCCGCGCAGGGGCTGGCGGTATTGCGGGAGCTGGGCGTGGCCGACGACGACCCGCGCGTGAACCCGCACGGCGGGGCCATTGCCCTGGGACATCCGCTGGGAGCCAGCGGCGCGCGCATTGTCGGCACGGCAGCACGCCAGTTGCAGGCCAGCGGCGGACGCTACGCGCTGGCGACCATGTGCATCGGCGTGGGCCAGGGCATTGCCATGGTGATCGAGCGCGTCTGACGCAAGGAAAAAAAGGGGAGAAGACTTGGTCCCCCCGACAGGAATCGAACCTGTATCTAGCGCTTAGGAGGCGCTCGTTCTATCCATTGAACTACGGGGAGCGGAAGGCCAGCGAAAAGCGTTGCGCCAGCCGGGGGGGCGGCCTGTGCCTGCGGGCAGCGGGCCTGGGCCTCGCCGGTGCCTTGCCAGAGGAAAGCACCGTCTGCCCGCGCAGATGCGCAGAGACGGGGCTGGATTATATACCGCGCCCTGCCGCACCCGGCCTACCGCCATTGCCAGCTTATTTCGGGAGACTTTTCATGTCCGTACAGATCGTCCGCGAGCAATCCCTTGCCTTCGTCACCGTGGACAACCCGCCGGTGAATGCCCTGTCGCAGGCGGTGCGGCAAGGGCTGCTCGATGCCGCCGAAACACTGGATGCCGACCCGGCCATTCAGGCCGTGGTATTGCTGTGCGCCGGGCGCACCTTCATGGCCGGTGCCGATGTGCGCGAATTCGGCCAGCCCCCGCGACTGCCGCACCTGCCCGACGTGATCGCCCGCATCGAACAGGCCACCAAGCCCTGGATTGCCGCCATCCACGGCACCGCCCTGGGCGGCGGGCTGGAAGTGGCCCTGGGTTGTCGCTTCCGCATTGCCAGCGCACGCGCCAGCCTGGGGCTGCCGGAAGTGAATCTGGGCCTGATCCCCGGTGCCGGGGGAACGGTGCGCCTGCCACGACTGGCGGGCGCGGCCCGTGCGCTGGAGCTGATTGCATCGGGGCAGGCCATTGCGGCCACCGAAGCATGGGCCAGCGGCGTACTCGATGCCGTCGTCCCTGGGGATGATCTGAAGGCAGAAGCCACTGCCTTTGCCCACTCGGCACTCGCACAGCCCTTGCCGCTGCCGGTATGCCAACGCACCATCCCCCCGGTGGATGAGGCATTCTGGGCCAGCGCAGAGCAGCGGATTGCCGCACAGGCCGGTCAGGCAGTCGCTCCACTTCAGGCATTGGCCTGCATCCGCCACGCACAACAGACCGACTGCGCCAGCGCGCTGGCGTTCGAGCGAGACACCTTCATGCAGTTGCGCGGCTCGCCCCAGGCCGCCGCCATGCGCCATCTTTTCTTTGCCGAACGTGCCGCCGCCCGCCCGCCCCAACTGGCAGGCCACAAGGCAGGCCCCTGGCGCGCCATCGCCCTGGCAGATGCGACTGCCGCAGCCCGGCTGGCAGGCCCATTGCTTGCAGCCGGGCTGAAACCGGTCTGGCTGGGCCAAGGCACCGCCCCGGCCACGCTCGCAGACAGTCCCGCCATCGACCGCCAAGACCTCTCCAGCATTGATGTACTGATTGCCACCGATACGCCACATCTGGCCCTGCGCCCCGATGCCGTGGTGCTGGTGCTGCAACCCACTGCCACACAAAACGACAGCGACCGCATGCTCACACTCTGCCTGGACGACACCCGGCTGGCCGAAGTGCCAACCCTGCCCACCACCGCACCGGATGCCGTGGCCACCGCATTCGCACTGCTGCAACGGCTGGGGAAAATCCCGGTGCAGACATGCAGCTCGGATGGCACCTCGCTGGCTGCCCAGTTGCGCCAGAGTGCCCGGCAGGCCATCGCCCCGCAGTGGCAGACCGATGCAGGCTGGGCCACGCTGGATGCCGCCTTGCGCGGCTTTGGCTTCGCCCAAGGTGCAGCGGGGCTGGGCATGGCGGCCACCCCGGATGCCACCGCCACCAGCCCGACCACCCACAGCCAAACCGAAACGCAGAGCCTCCTGAACATCGTGCTGCAAGCCCTGCACCAGCGCGCGCAGAGCCTGCTGGCGCAAGGCACCGCCCTGCACACCACCGACATCGATCTGGTCAGCGTGCATGGCCTGGGTTTTCCACGCTGGCACGGCGGCCTGATGCACCACGCACAGGCCACCGCCCATACCGGCACCGACTGACACATTCCCGTTCCATCCCCCCTCACTTCCAAAAACCATCAGGAGACATCACATGACCAGCACCCGCACGCCCTCGGGCGATTTCGTCAGTCCGCAGCACCAGCGATCCGTTCTATGGGTCGTCATCATCGCCACCATCGCCCTGTTCTTCGACGGCTACGACCTGGTGGTCTATGGCACGATTCTTCCGGTGCTGATGGCCGACCCCAGCCACCTGGGCGCGGTCAGTGCGCAACAGGCCGGGGTACTCGGCTCCTATGCCCTGGTGGGGGTGATGCTGGGCGCACTGGTATCGGGCACCCTGGGCGACTACCTGGGGCGGCGCAAGCTGATGCTCATCAACATCGTCTGGTTCTCGCTGGGCATGGGCCTTGCCGCCATGACGCACTCGGTGCAGGCATTCGGCTTCTGGCGGCTGTTCACCGGCATTGGCATCGGTGGCCTGATCGTCACGGTCGCCACGCTGATTGCCGACTTCGCGCCACCCGGCAAGAAGAACCTCTACAACGCCGTGGTGTATGGCGGCTTTCCGCTGGGCGGGGTCTTCGCCGCGCTGCTGGCCATGCTGCTGCGCGACGAAATCGGCTGGCGCGGCATGTTCTGGATCGGTGCAGCCCCGCTGGTGATCCTGCTGCCATTGGCCTTCTTCAAGCTGCCCGAATCGCCCCGCTGGCTGGTGGCCCGAGGCAAAGACAAGCAGGCGCAAGAAGTCACCGCCCGCTTTGGTGTGCCCGCACCGGCCCGCGCCGAACTCGATGCCGAACGCGCCGCCGTGCCGCAAGTGGGCTTCGGGGCACTCATCACGCGCCAGTACCTGTTCCCTACGCTGCTGCTGGGAGTCATGAGCTTCGGCGGCATTCTGCTCACCTACGGTCTGAACACCTGGCTGCCGCGCATCATGGAAAGCATCGGCTACGACTCGCGCAACTCGCTGGCCTTCCTGCTCATGCTCAATGGCGGTGCCGTGGTCGGCGGCGTAGTGGTCTCGCGCATTGCCGACCGCATCGGTGCCAAGCGGGTCATTGCCTGCACTTTCACACTGGCCGCAGTGTCGTTGATTGTTCTGACTTTCGCCCTGCCCTTCCCCATCCTGATGCTGGCAGTAGCCTTGGCAGGGCTGGGCACCATCGGCACCCAGGTGCTGATCTACGGACTGGTGGCCAACTACTATTCCACCACCACACGCAGCGCGGGCATGGCATGGTGTGCCGGGTTCGGCCGCCTTGGCGGCATCTTCGGGCCGCTGATCGGCGGCTTCATCATGGGAGCCGGTCTGGCCAGCGAAATGGCCTTCTACATCTTCGCCGGTATCGCACTGCTGGGCACGGTGCTGACGCTGCTGGTGCCGCAGAAGTCCTGAAACAGACGGCGAAAACAGCCATGCAGTGAGATCAGGCATGGACGCACGGCGCAATAGCGGCAATAATGCGCCGCCTCTGGCAGTGGTGCGCACTTCCAGACATTCCCACCATGACCGGAGACCCTTGCATGACCGAACCCGTACCGTCCAATGCCACGGCCACCCCTTACGGCACGCTGCCGCCCACCAGCCAGCCCGCCCAGCGCAAACCGGTGAGCCTGCCGCGTCTGGCCGACATGCACGCACGCGGCGAGAAAATCACCATGCTCACCGCCTACGATGCCACGTTCGCCGCCGTGGCCGACCAGGCAGGCGTGGACACCATTCTGGTGGGCGACTCGCTGGGCATGGTCTGCCAGGGACGGCACAGCACCGTGGGCGTATCGCTGGAGCACATGCGCTACCACACCGAATGCGTGGCACGGGGCGTGCGCCGCGTGCAGGGCACGGCCTGGGTGGTGGCCGATCTGCCCTTCGGCAGCTACCAGGAATCGCGCGAGCAGGCCCTGCGCAATGCCACCGTGCTGATGGAAGCGGGCGCGCACATGGTCAAGCTCGAAGGCGGTGGCTGGACGGCCCCGACCGTCGAGTTTCTGGTGGCACGCGGCATTCCCGTCTGCGGGCACCTGGGCCTGACCCCACAAACCGTCCACGCCCTGGGCGGCTACCGGGTACAGGGCCGTGCCGAAGCCGATGCGCAACGCCTGCGCCAGGAAGCCCTCGAACTGGCCGATGCCGGAGCCACGCTGCTGGTGCTGGAAATGGTGCCCGCCACACTGGCACGACAGCTCACCGGCGAAATGCCGCACTGCGCCACCATCGGCATCGGGGCCGGGCAAGGCACGGCCGGCCAGGTGCTGGTGCTGCACGACATGCTGGGCATGAACCTGGGGCGGATGCCACGCTTCGTGCGCAATTTCATGGAAGGGCAGAACAGCATCCAGGCCGCGATGGCCGCCTATGTGCAGGCCGTCAAGCAGGGGCAGTTTCCCGAAGATGCCGTGCATGGCTGGTGACCCACCGCCGACCATCGAATTTCCATTCTCAACCACGCACTCCCCATGCAAATCGTCCACACCCTCACCGAACTGCACCAGGCACTGGCCCCTTTCCAACGCCGAGTGCTGGTGCCCACCATGGGCAACCTGCACGACGGCCACCTCGCGCTGGTGCGCAAGGCCCACACGCTGGGCGATGCCACGGTGGTCAGCATCTTCGTGAACCGGCTGCAATTCCTGCCCCATGAGGACTTCGACACCTACCCGCGCACCTTGCAGGCCGACAGCGAGAAACTGCGCAGCACCGGCGGACAGATCATCGTCTTCGCCCCCAGTGAGCAAGAGCTGTACCCTCAACCTCAAACCTTCCGCGTCCAGCCCGACCCGGCACTGGCCGACATTCTGGAAGGGCATTTTCGCCCTGGCTTCTTCACCGGCGTGTGTACCGTGGTGATGAAGCTGCTGTGCGCCGTGCAACCACAGGTGGCCGTTTTTGGCCAGAAGGACTACCAGCAACTGCTGATTCTGCGCCACATGGTGCAGCAGTTCGCCCTGCCCATCGAAGTCGTAGGCGTGGCCACGCAACGTGCGGCCGATGGACTGGCGTTGTCCTCACGCAACAGTTACCTGGATGCCCCTGCCCGCCAGGCCGCCACCGCGCTGTCACACGCCCTGCAACAACTGGCCACTGCCGTGCAGTCCGGCAGGCGGGACTGGGATGCCCTGGAAACACAGGCCATGCAAGCCCTCACCCAGCAAGGCTGGGAGCCCGACTACCTGACCGTACGCCGTCAGGACAACCTCCAGCCCCCCACATTCCCCTCTGACAGCCAGCCCCTGCCCCCACTGGTCGCCCTGGGCGCAGCCCGGCTGGGCAGCACCCGGCTGATCGACAATCTGGAATTCACGGCTGCCTCTGCCTGACTGTAGGGGCGAAGCAGTGCTGTGCGCCCGAACTGTGGAGGCGTGCTCCTGCCTCCGCTGACCGGAAAATGTCACCATGGACGCTAAAATGGAACGCCACTGCCAGCCCACCCCTTTGCCACACCCCCTGGATGTGGCCTGCCGGTGCCCTGGAACTGCCGTGTAACCCCCTCCAGAATTCCTGCCGATGCACCGTCCCTGCCCGCCCCCCCATGCCCTGCACGCCGGTACCCTGGTGTGTCTCGCACTGCTGTGTCTTGCCCCGGCGGCCCGCGCAGAAGAAGCCGCTGCATCGGCCCCGCACCCCTTCGCGCTCTCCCCGCTGATGGGAAGCAGCGGGCTTTCCGGTGCCACGCTGACTCCCTCGGCGCAGATCACCGACTGGGGCCGGATGGAATTGCGCTATGACCGGCAGATTCCGGGTCTGGCTCCCAACCGCTTCGGCGGCACCGACGGGCACAACATCATTCTGGGCTTTGGCCTGCTGCCCAACCTGGAAGTCTCGGGTCGGCTGGCCAGCAACAACATGCATGGCAACTGCTACACCGAAGGCTGTGGCATACGCGACCTCTCCGCCAACTTCAAGGTCGGCATTCCACTGGATGCCGCAGGCCGCTACCATCTGGCAGCCGGTGCCACCGATCTGGGAGGACAGGCCACCAATTTCCGCTCCTACTTTGGTGTACTCTCTTATATCGACAATCGCTGGCTGGCCAGCCTGGGAGTGGCGCAACGCCAGAGCAGCCGCAACCGGCAGGGGGCCAGCCCGCTCCACGGCCCCTTCGCCCATCTCGCCTACCAGCCTCTCTCGTGGGCAAGGGCAGGCATCGAATACACCGACGGCGATGCCTGGGCCAACGCCCATCTGCTGGCCCCGGCGCAATGGCTGCCGCAGGACTGGCGCGCCCACGTCGGCGTCAGCACCCGGCTGAACCGCAACGACACCACCGATCAGGCATGGTGGAACATCGGCCTGAGCATTCCCCTGTATCGTGTGCCTTCCATTGATGCGGGTGCAAAGGCGCAAACCGCTGCACTGACCACCACACCCACAGTCAGGGCCACCTCGCCCATTGCTACGCCGTCAGCATCGGTGGAAAACATCGTTAGCACACAGGCTGCCCCAAGCCCTGCGCCACAGCCCTTCCCCGAAGCCCCGCGCCATTCCTTCCAGCGTCTGCCTCTGCTGGGCGTGGTTCCGTTTCCAGGCCACAGCTCTGTCAGCGCATTGCCCCCGGATGACACCGTCGATACCCCAGGCAGGGACATCGTCACCCGCCTGAACGCCCATGAGCAAGCGTACCGGCAGGCGGCAATTCCCGCTCTGGCTCCCGCACAGGCGCAACAGACAGCCTCGTCCTTCATCCCACAGCCCACCCTGCCGCTGACACTGGAGCAGGCACAGCAACTCGCTGCCGCCCTGGAGACCCAGGGGCTGGAAGACATATCGATCGGCCACACACCACAGGGCAAGCTGCTGGTATCCATCAACAATGCCACTTACGCCTGGAATGCGGTGGATGCCATCGGTGCTTCACTGGCGGCACTGGCCCAGACACTGGGAACCGTGCCACGCGACTACCAGTTGGTGCTGCACCAGCGGCAGCTCCCGATTGCCGGTGTGGCAGGGCGCACCGACTGCCTGGAACAGTGGCTCCAGAACACGACTCCGTCCTGCAACGCAGGCCAGCTGTTCTCGGCTGGATCGGCCGCGCTGGCGCAGTGGTTCGATGGTGCCCAGTGGCTGGTGGAACAACAGGCCGCCAGCTGGAAGACCACCCGCCTGACGCTCAATCCCCTGCTGCAATCGCGGGTGGCCACGGAATACGGCGTGCTGGACTACTCACTGGGCGTGCAGCTGGGCATCGAACAGCCGCTCTGGTCGGGTGCCTGGATCGACATCCGCCAGAACATCCCACTGGACGAATCGGACGACTTCCAGAATGGCTCGGCATTCGGCAGTGCCCGCATCCAGAATGAACTCGATCGCGCCATTCTGGTGCAGACCGCCCGCCTGCCACTGGAGCAGTGGATGCCATCACTGGCGCAACCAGCCATGCAGCCCTGGGGCCTGACCAACGTCACCGGCCAGGTCGCGCTGGGCCGGGTGGATGCCGACTACACCGGCACCGTGGGAGAGTTGCGCTGGGAACCGGGCGAAGGCCAGCACCGCATCAGCGTCCTGGGGGGCTATTTGCGCAAGGAAGACGACACGCCCCGCATCGGCAGGCAAATGACCTTCGACCGCTATGCACAACCGGCCCTGCTGGGCTATCGCTACAACCATGCCAGCACCCGCACCTATCTGGAACTGGAAGGCGGCCAGTTCATGAATGCGGATCGCGGGGTGCGCGCCGAACTGAAACAATGGTTCGGCGACGTGGCCATCAGCTTCTACATGCAGCAGACCAGCCCCGAGACCAGCCTCCCATCCCGCCGCTTTGCCGGCATGAATGTCTCGCTGCCCCTGGGGCCACGCAAAAGCATGATGCCTGGCCGACACATTCAGGTGCAGAGCGTGCCGCGCTGGGCACACAGCATTCAGACCCTCGTGGGCAACAGCAGCAACGACATCCTGTCCGGTTACGGAGCCAGGCCAGACACCCCCAGGCTCGACAGCCACTTCAACAGCGATCGGGCCAGCCTGTTGTACTATGAAGACAATATTTACCGCATCAGACAGGTGGCACAGCAATTGCGTCGTTCACAATGAAGATAAACTGTGTAATTATTTGATACATTGAGAGCAGACTCTGCAAACTCTCGATTCCTGTACATACTCCATCAACGCCCACATGCCCATCCCTACTCCTCATTCGACTTGTCGGCCTGCCATGGGCATGTTTGCATCCACCCGAAAGTCCATGTGGGCAGTGACGGCCTGCTGCGCATCCATCATGTTGTCCGGCTGCGCCGTCGTCACCAGTCCGGGCTTTGATTTCTCCCAGACCAGCCAGCGCAGCAGTGTCAGCCTCACCCCCGGAGTGGCCGATGGCACCGAAGCCGCCACCCCGGCACAGACAGCCATCCGCCCCATCAATGCCGAGCTGCTGCGCCATATTGCCCAGGCCCATCGTCCTGATCTCCCCACCGGACTGCTCAATCTCTACGCCGAACCGAGCCCGTACACCATCGGAGCCAGCGACGTCATCGGCATCGTCGTGCACGATCACCCGGAATTGCTGGCCACTGCCGGTGCCAGTGCGGCAGCCACCGACCCCGCAGGCATCACGGCCTCACCTGGTTTCATCGTGGACGCGGACGGTTTCATTATCTTCCCCTACATCGGCAAGGTCGCAGTGGCAGGCCTGACCCCCACCCAGGCGACACAGCGCATTGCCCAGAAGCTGGCCCACTACATCCACAAGCCACAGGTCACCGTGCGGGTGCAGGCATTCCGCAGCAAGCGAGTCTATGTGGAAGGCGAGGTTCGGAATCCGGGGATGCAGATCTTCACCGATGTGCCCATGACCCTGCCGGAAGCACTCAACCGTGCCGGCGGCCTGACCGAGCACAGCGACCGCTCCGAAATCCTGCTCACGCGCGATGGATACACCACCCGGATTGACCTGGACACCCTGCAACAGCTCAACAGCAACCCCAACCGCATCCTGTTGCGCAGTGGTGACAATCTGCGTGTACGCAACCGCAGCGACAAGAAAATCTATGTGCTGGGCGAAAGCCTGAAGGCTGCGGCACTGAGCATGGAGCATGGCAAACTCAGCCTGGCCCAGGCCCTGGGAGAGAGTGGCGGCGTCAATCCCACCACGGCAGACCCAGGCCAGATCTATGTCATCCGCAACCGCCCGGACAGCCTGCAACCCGAAGTATTTCACCTGGATGCCAAGAACCCGGTGGCCCTCGCGCTGGCAGACAACTTCCCGCTGCAAGCGCGTGATGTCGTCTACATCGACCCTGTGCCACTGGTGCGCTGGAACCGCATCATCAGCCTGGTGCTGCCCACCGCATCGGTGCTGAACACCAGCAGCGAAATCTCCAACCGATGAGCATCCAGTCCATCCTGACCGTCTGCATCGGCAACATCTGCCGCAGCCCGATGGCCCATCTGTTGCTGGCGCAGGCACTGCCCGATCTGCGCATTGTCTCGGCTGGCACGGCCGCACTGGTCGGCCACCCGGCCGACCCCATGGCCGTGGAGCTGATGCACGAACGCGGCCTCGATCTCGGCGGCCACCGCGCCACCCAGGTCAGCCAGTTGCTGTGCCAGCAGGCCGATCTGATCCTGGTGATGGACCCACAGCAACGCCAGCATCTGGAAAACCGCTACCCACAGGTTCGGGGCAAGGTCTATCGCATCGGCCACTTCATCCAGCAGGATGTGCCCGACCCCTACCAACAGCCGCGGGCCGCGTTCGAACATGCCCTGGCCCTGATCGAGCAGGGCGTGCAGGACTGGACGCAGCGCATCCGCGCCCTGTGACCGCCATGCGCCCGCCCATTCCCCGGCTTCATCCCTGTCCATTCACTCCCCGGCCTGCTGCGGGTGCGCGGCGGGCGGACACCCGGTGTCCGACCTTTTCCGCACCCGCCCCGGACACGCACTGCCCTTCTCCATTCCGGCCATGACCACACCGACCACTCCACCTCCCTCCCCCGCCCCGCACCCTGCCGGTTACCCAGCCTATCCGGCCGCCCCGGTCGCCGTGGCCGACAACGATGAAATCGATCTGCGCGAAATATGGGACATCCTGGTGGACCGCAAGTGGCTGATCGCATCGGTCACTGGCGTATGCCTGGCCGCAGGCGTGGCCTATGCCATGCTGGCCAAGCCCATCTACGAGTCGAACCTGCTCATTCACGTCGAGGACAGCAGCCCCTCGCCATTCAACTTCGCTGCGGGGGCAGACAGCTTCTTTGACATCAAGACCCCGGCCAGTGGCGAGATGGAGATCATCCGTTCGCGCAACATCCTGGGCCAGACGGTGGACAACACCCGCTACTACATTCAGGCAGAACCGGTGTACCTGCCTCTGATCGGCCCCTGGCTGGCACGCCGTGCAAACGGTGTTTCCAGCCCTTCAGGATTGCCCTTCATCAAGGGCAGCGTCAGCGGCAGGGAGCAGATTCAGGTCGCACAGTTCGACGTACCTGCGCCGCTGGAAGGCAGTGCGTTCACCGTGGTGGCAGCAGAAGGGGCAGGCTACAGCCTCCAGCACCCGAACCTGCCATCGGCCCTGCAAGGCCAGATCGGCACTGCGCTGGAAGCGACCCTGCCCGGTGGCGGCACCCTGAGCCTGCTGGTTTCGGAATTGCACGCCCAGCCCGGTGCGCATTTCCGCTTGGTACGCCACTCGCGCATCAGCACCATCCAGTCCCTGCAAAGAAGCCTGCAAATCTCTGAAAAAGGCCGCCAGTCGGGCATTCTGAACGTGTCCATGCAGCATGAGAACCCGTACCGGCTCAGCGAAGTGCTCAACGAGATCGGCACGCAATACGTGCGCCAGAACATCGATCGCAAGGCGGCCGAAGCCGCCCAGTCGCTGTCCTTCCTGGACGAGCAGTTGCCCAACTTCAAGCGCGAACTGGAATCGTCCGAAGCCTCCTACAACCAGTTCCGCAACCAGCGTGGCACCATTGCCTTCGATGAAGAAGCCAAGCTGGTGTTGGCCCAACTGGTGAACGTACAGACGAAACTGGTAGAGGCCGAACAGCAACGCCGTGCCCTGTCGGCCCGCTTCACCGACAACCATCCCAACATCCAGTCGCTGGACAGCCAGATCCGCGCCTGGAAGGGCCAGATTGCCTCGCTGGAATCACGCATCAAGACCATGCCGGGCATCCAGCAGGAAGCCATGCGCTTCCAGCGCGACATCCAGGTCAATACCGAGCTGTACCAGTCCATGCTCAACAGCGCGCTGCAACTGCGCCTGGTCAAGGAAGGGCGCACCGGCAACGTGCGGCTGCTGGATTCTGCGGCCATCTTCCCGCAACCGGTCAAGCCACGCAAATCCCTTATCGTCGCGCTTGCAGGCATTCTGGGCCTGATGGGCGGTGCCGCGCTGGCCATCGGGCGCGGCATGTTCTTCAGTGCCATCCGCCATCCCAACGAAATCGAAGCGCGCACCGGCCTGAACATCTACGCCAGTGTGCCGCTGAGTGCCGATCAGAAACGCTTGCAGAACCAGATTCTGGCCAAGGCTCCCGGAGTCCACCTGCTCACCCACAAGGCTCCCAGCGACCCAGCCATCGAGAGCCTGCGCAGCCTGCGCACCGCCTTGCAATTCTCCATGCTGGAGAGCAGCAACAACCGGGTCATGTTCACCGGCCCTACCCCCTTTCTGGGCAAGAGTTTCCTGTCGTCGAACTTTGCCGCCGTCATGGCCGCCGGTGGCAAACGGGTGTTGCTGGTGGATGCCGATCTGCGCAAAGGCTACCTGCACCAGTACTTCGGCCTGGCACGCGGACGCGGCCTCAGCGACCTCATCAGCGGCAGCCTGAACTGCAAAGAAGCCATCCACTCGCAGATCGTCCCGAACCTGGACTTCCTGTCCACCGGCTTCCTGCCACCCAACCCGGCCGAATTGCTGATGTCCGAGAGCTTCACCCAGTTGCTGGAACAATTCTCCAGCAGCTACGACATGGTCATCATCGACACCCCTCCTGTGCTGGTGGCGGCCGACGCGAACGCCATCGCCACCCATGCCGGAGTGATTCTGCTGGTGGCGCGGGCCGATGTCTCGCAGTTGGGAGAAGTGCAGGAAAGTGCCAAGCGCATTGCCCAGTCCGGCAAGAGCATCACCGGCGTGGTGTTCAACGCCATGGACACCAGCCGCCGCCACTACGGCAGCTATGGCTACAAATACAGCCACGGCTACCGCTATACCAACTACCGCTACAGTGCCGATGGCAAGAACACCACGTTCTGAGTGCCAGCGCAACACCCCGTGATGCCACCCCTGCCCGCCGCCTCCTGGCTGGTTCCCGGACGTGGCCCCTATGGCCTGATGCTGACCGGCATACTGCTGCTGTTGCTCTACGGGCTGGGCAGTTGGCCGGGGGCAGCCTCGCAGATGGGCCAGACCTTTGGCAGCGACAAGCTGTTGCACGCGCTGTTCTACGGCACACTGGCCGTGGTGCAGCAGCTCACCTGGAGCCGCCACCATCTGGCCCTCACCCTGCTGGTGGTGGGTGTTTCCGGGGCGGTGGACGAGGCCATCCAGTCGCTGTTTCCGTATCGCAGTGCCAGTTGGGATGACTGGTTCACCAACATGGCGGCAGCCCTGTGCGTCAGCGTGGTCTTCTGGCTCTGGCGCAAACGCACAGCGCGGGACTGAGTACCCAGTTTCCCCAAAGGCCGGTATTTGCCTTACCATCGGCCACCCGCATGCCGTGCGTGTGGCCTGCGCCGTCCCGTTCAACGCCATTTCCGTCTTCCCGTCTCCCGTGCGACTTCATTCCATCAAGCTGGCAGGCTTCAAATCCTTTGCCGAACCCACCACTTTTTTGCTGCCCGGCCAGATGGTGGGCGTGGTCGGCCCCAATGGCTGCGGCAAATCCAACATCATGGATGCCGTGCGCTGGGTGCTGGGCGAGAGCAAGGCCAGCGAGTTGCGCGGTGAATCGATGCAGGATGTCATCTTCAGCGGCACACACAGCCGCAAGCCCGCCAGCCGCGCCAGCGTGGAACTGGTCTTCAACAACGAAGACGGCCAGCGGGCGGGCGGACAATGGGCGCAGTACAGCGAAATCGCCGTCAAGCGCATCCTCACCCGCGACGGCAACAGCAGCTACCACATCAATGGCCAGCAGGTGCGCCGCAAGGACGTGCAGGACGTGTTCATGGGCACCGGGCTGGGGCCGCGTGCCTACGCCATCATCGGTCAGGGCACGATCAGCAAGATCATCGAATCCAAACCCGAAGAACTGCGCCTGTTCCTCGAAGAAGCAGCCGGGGTCTCCAAATACAAGGAACGCCGCCGCGAAACCGAAAACCGCCTGGAAGACACGCGCGACAACCTCACGCGCCTGCACGACATTCTGGGCGAACTGGGCAGCAGCCTGAAAAAACTCCAGATGCAGGCCGAAGTGGCGCAACGCTACAGCCAGCTCCAGCAACACCACGACAGCCGCCAGCAGCAGCTCTGGCTGTTGCGCCAGACCCAGGCCCAGCGCGATCTGGAGCAGGCACAGGCCAGCGGCCAGCAGGCGATCACGGCCCTGCAAGAGCAGACCGCCACGATGGACGAGGCCCACGCCGCGCTGGAGCACCTGCGCGAACAGCACCAGCACACCGGCGAAAACCTCAACGAAGCCCAGCGGGCACTGTACGAAACCACCGCGCGGGTCGGCAAGCTGGAGGCTGAAATCCGCTTTGCCACCGAAGGCCGCCAGCGACTGGCCGAACGCCTGCAAGGGCTGGCACAGCAACAGCAGCACTGGCACACCCAGGCCGAACAGGCGCAAGCACAAGCGCAGCAACTGGAAGAGGATTCGGCCCAGGCCGAAGCACAGGGCGACATGCTGGAAGCGCAACTGGAAGAGCACAGCGCGCAAATGCCCGACTGGGAGCAGCACTGGCAACAGCAGCAGCGGCACGGCGAACAACACCGCCAGCAACTCCAGCAGGTGCAGCAGCAACTCCAGATCCTGAAAACCGAACAGCGTGGTGCGCGGGAGAGCCAGCAGCAACTCCAGCAGCGGCTGGAGCGAATCCGGCAGGAACGCCAGAACCTGCACCCCGTCGATGAAGCCCATCTGCACCAGCAACAACAAGCCCTGGCCGAAGCCGAGCAGGAAGCCGAATGCGCCCAGGCCGCCTGGCAGGAACTGCAAGAGCAACTGCCACAGCTGGACGCAGCCCGCCGCGATGCCCAGCAGCAGGTGCAACACACCCACGCCGAGCACACCCGTCTGGAGGCGCGCCGCAATGCCCTGCGCGCCCTGCAAGAAAAAGTGCAGCACCAGGGCAAGCACACCGCCTGGCTGAAAACCCACGGACTGGATGGCACACCACCGCTGTGGACACACCTGCAAGTCGATACCGGCTGGGAGCACGCCGTGGAAGCCGTGCTGCGCGAACGCATTGCCGCCCTGCCCGTGCAGCAGCTGGAGCTGGCCCCCGGACTGGCAGGGGGCGAGCCTCAGACCCCGCCGGTGCGCCTGGCCTTCTACGCCCCGACAGCAACCGATGCCACCGCCGAAACCCCCATCCACCCCGTTCTGCGGCCACTGGCCGACAAGGTGTGCAGCAGCGACCCGCAACTCCAGCGCATGGTGCAGCACTGGCTGCACGGCTGCCATGCCAGCGACAGCCTCGCCCAGGCCCTCGCCCAACGCCAGCACCTGCGAACCGGCGAACAGATTCTGTCGCCGCAAGGCCACAGCGTCACCGCCAGCAGCCTCAGCTTCTACGCCCAGGACAGTGAGCAGTCCGGCATGCTGGCCCGCGCCCAGGAAATCGAACTGCTGGAGCGGCAATGCGCCGATCTCGCCCAGACCCTGCACAGCCAGCGTGCCCAACTGCAACAGGCCGACACCGCCCACCAGCAGGCCAGTGGGCAATTGCGCCAGCAACAGCAGGCCGCCGACCAGGCACAAAAAACCGCCCACCAGCTTCAGGTGGACGTACTGCGCCTGAACCAGCAGGCCAGCCAGACCCGCGCCAGCCAGAGCCGCCTCGACGCAGACGAGACCGAACTGCGCGACAGCCTCGAATCCGTGCAGGCATCGCAATTCGACACCGAAGCCCGCGCCAGCGAACTCGAAGCCCAGCTGGAAGAACTGCAATCCACCCAGGCCAGCCAACAGGCCGAACACCAGCGGGCAGAACAGACCCTGCAACGTGCCCGCGAACAACTGCGCCAACTGGAGCGAGAGGCCCAGCAGGCACGCTTTGAACAACAGCAACTGCACAGCCGCCGAGCCGAACTGCAACGCACGCTGCACACCGCCCACCAGCAATTGCACACCCTCGCCGAGCAGCAGCAGGCTGCCGAGCAGGAACAGCAGCACTACCGCCAACACCAGCCCCAACAGGACCTGGATGCCGCCCAGGCACAGCAGCAACAGCACGAACAGACCCTGGAGCGCGTGCGCCGCGACTACGACAGCCAGGGGCGGCAACTGCGCCAGGCCGAAGAAAGCCGCCAGCGGCTGGAGCGCACACTGGAGCCGTTGCGCCAGGCCATCACCGAAGCACGTCTGCAAGAGCAGGCCGCGCAACTGGCATGGCAACAAATGGAAGAACAGCTCCAGCAGGCCGAAGCCGACAAGGCCCAGGTGCAGGCAGGCATTGCCCGCGACGGCGTGCAACTGGAAGGCTTGCAGGCCGAAATCGACCGCACCCAGCGGCAGATTCAGGCACTGGGGCCGGTCAATCTGGCCGCCTTGCAGGAATTGCAGCAGGCGCAGGAGCGGCAGGAATTCCTGAGCGTGCAGGTGCAGGATTTGACCACCGCCATGCACACGCTGGAAGAAGCCATTCGCACCATCGATGCCGAAACCCGCGAACTGCTCACCCACACCTTCGAGACCGTGAACCGGCACTTCGGCGAGATGTTCCCGGAACTGTTCGGCGGCGGCCAGGCACGGCTGACCATGACCGGCGACGAAATCCTGCACGCGGGCATTCAGGTCATGGCACAGCCACCGGGCAAGCGCAACCAGACCATCCACCTGCTCTCCGGCGGCGAAAAAGCCCTGACCGCCATCGCGCTGGTGTTCGCCATCTTCCAGCTCAACCCCGCCCCGTTCTGTCTGCTCGATGAAGTCGATGCCCCGCTGGACGACTCCAACACCGAACGCTATGCCCGGCTGGTCGCCCGCATGAGCGCGCACACCCAGTTCCTCTACATCAGCCACAACAAGATTGCGATGGAAATGGCCGAGCAGCTCATCGGCGTGACCATGCAGGAGCGCGGCGTATCGCGCATCGTGGCCGTGGACATGCAGAACGCGCTGGACATGGTGGATGCCTGAAGTTACGGTGACGGTCACGCTGATTGGGCATCACACCAAATCAAATCTGAAATAATCGGCATCACCTGCATCCCACCGATTTCACCATGAGCAATATGCACCTCACCCTGGCCATACTGGGCATTGGCATCATCGCGGCGGTCTTCCTGTACAACACCTGGTCGATCCGCCGCCATCTGTCCCGCCTTGCCGCCGATGAAGCCGATGGCGATGCGTCCGGCGCGGCTCCCACCGCACCAGCGGCCGAAGCAGCGGAAGGCGACGGCAGCGCATCCCACCCCGGCGATGCAGCAATGCCACACGAAGCGGTGCTGGACGCACTGATCTTCAGCCTCGGCTCCATCCAACTCGATGCCCCGGTCAGTGGCAAGGCGGCCCTGGCCGCACACCCGCGCACCCAGCGCGTGGGCAGCAAGTATTTCCGCATCGAGGGCTTGAACACCCAGACCCGCGTCTGGGAAATCCCCCAGCCGCAGGCACAGTACGGCGAGTTCCAGGCCGGCATTCAACTGGCCGACCGGCAGGGCGCGCTCCATGAAATCGAATTCTCCCGCTACGTCATCCTGACCCAGGGCTTTGCCGATGCCATCGGTGGCGCAGCGTACTTCCCCGACATGGTGCATGAAGTGGCCCGCGCGCGCGAACTCGACCAGTTCGCCGCCCAGCACGATGCCACCCTCAGCTTCATGGTGCTGGCCCGGCACGCCACCTGGACACCCGGCTACATCCGCCAGACCGCCGCCCGCTACGGCTTCGACAACACCACCACACCGGGCCGGATGGAAATCCAGCCCAGCACCGCAGGCAGTCCGCCGGTGCTGGTGCTGGAATACGACCCGAATGCCGCGCTGGCCGATGAACTCGATCAGGTTCCCATCCGCAACTTCATCCTGACACTCGATGTGAACAGCGTCAGCCGCGAAGAAAACCCCTTTGGCCGCCTGCGTGCCGCCATCGACGGCATGACACGCGACATGGAAGGCATCCTCACCGACCCCGATGGCCGCGCCGTTCCGCCCATGGCACTCGAACAGATGGAAGCCGACATCACCCGCATCCAGGATGCACTCGATGCCCGTGGCCTCTCGGCAGGCAGCATGAGTGCGCGGGTGCTGTTCCGCTAAACCCCAGCTCCCCATGACCACCCCCCACCCTCCCGTGCAGGCCAGCCTGCTGGACGACACGCCCCCGGACACCGCCGCCACCATCGAACAGTTGCGCGAGCAACTGCGCCGCTGGGAGCACGCTTACTATGTGCTGGACGCACCCGAAGTGCCCGATGCCGAATTCGACCGCGCCTACCGCGCCTTGCAGGAGCTGGAAGCGCAGCACCCCGAATGGGTGACGGCCGATTCGCCCACACAGCGGGTGGGCGGCACGGTGCTGGCCGGGTTTGCCACCGTGGCACACCGCGTGCCCATGCTCAGCATCCGTACCGAAACCGATATTTCTCCCGAAGGCGCGCGCGCCTTCGATACCCGGGTGCGCAAGGAACTGGGGCTGGAGCCGGACGATGGCCCGGTCGAATATCTTGCCGAACTGAAGTTCGACGGCCTGGCCATCAACCTGCGCTACGAAAACGGCCTGCTGGTGCAGGCCAGCACCCGGGGCGACGGGCAGACCGGCGAGGACGTGAGCCACAACATCCGCACCATCCGCCAGATTCCGATGCGGCTGCACACCGCGCAAGCACCCGCCGTGCTGGACGTGCGCGGCGAAGTCTATATGCGGCGCGACGACTTCGAGGCCCTCAACGAACGCCAGCGACAGCGCATTGCCGACGGTCTGCGCCACGAAAAAACCTTCGTGAACCCACGCAACGCCGCCGCCGGGGCCGTGCGCCAGCTCAACTCCAATATTGCCGCCGACCGCCCCCTGAGCTTCTTCGCCTACGGCTGGGGCGACATTCAGGGCTGGGATGGCCTACCCGAGACCCAGAGCGCGATGCTGGACGCTTTTGCCCAATGGGGGTTTCCGATCAATGGCGAACGCCGTGTGGTACGCGGAGCCGAGGAACTGATCGCCTTCCACGCCCGCATCGGCGCACTGCGCGACCAGTTGCCCTTCGACATCGACGGCGTGGTGTACAAGGTCAATGCACTGGCCCTGCAACGCGACCTGGGCTTCGTCTCGCGCGAACCGCGCTGGGCCGTGGCGCACAAATACCCGGCGCAGGAGCAACTCACCATCGTGCAGGCCATCGACGTGCAGGTGGGGCGCACCGGCAAGCTCACGCCAGTGGCCAAGCTCCAGCCCGTATTCGTCGGCGGGGTCACCGTCACCAACGCCACACTGCACAATGAGCTGGAAGCCCGGCGCAAGGACGTGCGCGTGGGCGACACCGTGGTGGTGCGCCGCGCCGGGGACGTGATTCCCGAAGTCGTCTCCAGCCTGACAGAGCGGCGCGTGGGCGATCCGCCGCCCTTCACCATGCCCACGCACTGCCCCATCTGCGCCAGCGACGTGGTGCGCGAGGAAGGCGAAGCCGACCACCGCTGCACCGGCGGCCTGTATTGCGCCGCACAGCGCAAGCAGGCCATCCTGCACTTTGCGCAACGCCGCGCCATGGACATCAAAGGGCTGGGCGACAGGCTCGTGGAGCAACTGGTGGACGGCCAGTACATCCAGACGGTGGCCGATCTGTACAGCCTCCCGGTCGAAACCCTCGCCGGGCTGGAGCGCATGGGGCAGAAATCGGCGCAGAACCTGGTCGATGCGCTGCAAGCCTCCAAACAAACCACGCTGGCACGTTTTCTGTACGCGCTGGGCATCCGCCATGTGGGCGAAGCCACCGCCAAGGCACTCGCCGAGCATTTCAACAACCTGGGCGCGCTGATGGGCGACACCCCGCAGGCCGCCGCCACCGCCGAGCGATTGCTGGCGATTGCCGACATCGGCCCGATTGTGGCCGAGAGCATCCACACCTTCTTCCAGCAGCCCCACAACCGCGAAGTGATTGCCGCACTGAAAAACGACCAAAAGTTGCAATGGAAAGAACACACAGGCCAGGCCAGCCAGCCCCAGGAGGGCGATGCCCTGCCGCCGCTGCACGGCAAGACCTTCGTGCTCACCGGCACCCTGCCCAGCCTCAGCCGCGACGAAGCCAAGACCCTGCTGGAAGCGCAGGGCGCGAAAGTCAGCGGCTCGGTCAGCAAGAAAACCGACTATGTGGTGGCAGGCAACGAAGCAGGCAGCAAGCTCGACAAGGCCCAGGCACTGGGCCTGACCATTCTGGATGAAGAAGGACTGCGGCAACTGCTGGCGGCACCGGCCAGCCCCGCCCCGCCTGCCACACCCGCTGCCCCCGACGATGGACAGGAATGAGTGGCCGTAACGCCATCGTCATCGGTGCAGGCGTGATCGGGCTGGCCGTGGCGCGCGCCCTCGCGCAGCAAGGCCATGACGTACTGGTGCTGGAAGCCGCCAATGCCATCGGCACGCAGACCAGCTCGCGCAACAGCGAGGTCATCCACGCAGGCATTGGCTACGCGCCCGGCTCGCACAAGGCCCGGCTGTGCCGACAGGGCCGCGACCGGCTCTACGCCTACTGCGCTGCACACGGCATCGCCCACCAGCGCGTGGGCAAGCTGATCGTCGCCAGCGAAACCGCCGAAATTCATGCACTGCACGCCATCGGGCAACGCGCCCTGGCCAATGGCGTGGACGATCTGCAATGGCTGGATGCCGCGCAGGCCCGCGCACTGGAGCCGGAACTGCACTGCGAGGCCGCGCTGTACTCGCCCAGCACCGGCATCGTGGACAGCCACGCCCTGATGCTGGCCCTGCAAGGCGATCTGGAGCAGGCCGGTGGTGCAGTGGTACTGCGCACACCCGTCACCGCCATGGAGCTGGCACACCAGATCGGCCAGCCGCACCGTATTCATACGCAGGACGGCACGGAAATCACCGCACGCACCGTGGTCAATGCCGCCGGGCACGGGGCCATCCCGCTGGCGCAGCAGACCCACGGACTGGACGCATGCCACATACCCACGGCCTGGTTCGTCAAGGGGCAGTACTTCACGTTCAGCGGCCGTGTGCCGTTTCGCCATCTCATCTACCCCGTACCCCAGGTGGCGGGCTGGGGCATTCACCTGACGCTGGACCTGGCCGGACAGGCCAAATTCGGCCCCGATGTACAGTGGACGGATCACCCCGACGACTGGCAGGTGAACCCGGCCGATGCCAACCGCTTCCATGCCGCAATACGCCGCTACTGGCCCGGCATTCCCGCAGACCGGCTGCAACCGGGCTACGCCGGAGTACGGCCCAACATCGGTGGCCCCGGTCATACCGACCCCGACTTCGGTATTCAGGGGCCTGCCACCCACGGCGTGGCCGGGCTGGTGAACCTGTTCGGCATCGAATCCCCCGGCCTCACCAGCAGTCTGGCAATCGCCGATGTCGTGGTGCAGCAACTGGATGCGGGATAATCCCGCCTTTGCGGCCTTGCCTTGATTCCCACACCATGCTTCAGTTCGACCTGCTCCAGACCGACCCTTCCAGCCACGCCCGCCGTGGCCAGCTCACGCTCAACCACGGCGTGGTGCAAACCCCCATCTTCATGCCAGTGGGCACCTACGGCACGGTCAAGGGGGTAATGCCGCGCAGCCTGGAGGAAATGGGCGCGCAGATCATCCTGGGCAATACCTTCCACCTGTGGATGCGCCCCGGTCTGGACGTGATGCAGTCGTTCGGCGGCCTGCACGGCTTCGAGCAATGGCACAAGCCCATCCTCACCGACAGCGGCGGCTTTCAGGTCTGGAGCCTGGGCGACATGCGCAAGATCACCGAGGAAGGCGTGCATTTCGCCAGCCCGGTCAATGGCGACAAGCTGTTCATGTCGCCCGAAGTCAGCATGCAGATTCAGACGGTGCTCAATTCCGACATCGTCATGCAGCTCGACGAATGCACCCCCTACGAAACCAAGGGCCACCTCACCACCGAGGCCGAAGCACGCCAGAGCATGGAAATGAGCATCCGCTGGGCCAGGCGCAGCCAGGCCGAGTTTGCGCGGCTGGAGAACCCGAACGCGCTGTTCGGCATCGTGCAGGGCGGCATGTTCGAGCACCTGCGGCAGGAATCGCTGGAGCAACTGGTGGAGCTGGACTTTCCCGGCTATGCCGTCGGCGGGGTCAGCGTGGGCGAACCCAAGGATGAGATGCGCCGCATCATGGCGCACACCCCGCACCGCCTGCCCGCCCACAAGCCACGCTACCTGATGGGCGTGGGCACACCCGAAGACCTGGTGGAAGGCGTGACCCAGGGCGTGGACATGTTCGACTGCGTCATGCCCACGCGCAATGCCCGCAACGGCACGATCTTCACCCGCTACGGCGACCTGAAAATCCGCAACGCCCGCCACCGTGACGACCACCAGCCGCTGGATGTCACCTGCACCTGCCATGCCTGCGCGGGCACGAGTGGCGTGAGCTGGGAAAACGGCGGACGCGGCGGCTTCAGCCGTGCCTACCTGCACCACCTGGACCGCTGCGGCGAAATGCTCGGCCCCATGCTGACCACCATCCACAACCTGCACTACTACCTGAACCTGATGCAGGAAATCCGCCACGCGCTGGATGCCGGAACCTTCACCGCTTTGCGCCAGCAGTTCGCCACCGACCGCGCACGCGGGGTCTGAACGCAGTCATTTGCTCCCGAGAGAACACCATGTCATTGTCCCACCAAGAAATTCTGGAACATCTGGGCCGCGTGCTGGAAAGCCGCAAACCCATCAACGGCGGCGACCCGGCCACCAGCTATGTGGCCAAACTGCTCAGCAAGGCCCCCGATGCCATTCTGAAAAAAGTGGGCGAGGAAGCCACCGAAACCGTCATGGCCGCCAAAGACCTGCAAGCCGGACGCGGCGAAGCCGATGCACTGGTGTACGAAGTGGCCGATCTGTGGTTCCACAGCCTAGTGCTGCTGGCACACTTTGATCTGGATGCCAGTGCCGTGCTCCATGAGCTGGCACGGCGCGAGGGATTGAGCGGACTGGCCGAGAAAGCCGCCCGCCCGGCAGACTGAACGCAACCTCCGGGCGATTGCGCTATTTTGATCGTTCCTGCGCAGGAACAGCATCAGGACACCCCAGCGTCCACAGCTTGCCGCTGGAGCGGCAGGGAGGCATCCCTACGCGGGAGCGCAGGAACGATCATCAGTGTTTTTTCAACGTCGTCACTGGATTCCGGCCTTCGCCGGAATGACGCAGCGCGGTAAGTGCACGAAGCGTGTGGCTATCAGTCTTTTTTCTGGCAGGTATTGATGCCCAGCAGTGGGTACAGCGGGCAGAAGCGCACCAGCGCGGTCAGCAGCGGCACAACCCCAAGCCAGCCCCACCAGCCCACCACCCCGGTGGCAGCCAGCGCGATCAGCACAATCCCGACCACGATGCGCAGAATGCGGTCGATTCCACCAATATTCGATTTCATGGCAAGTTTCCTTTCGTTCGTCATTGCGACAGTGTGAAAAACCATTGCACCCGCACGGACTTCGCGCAGGAGCGGGTATCGCCTGAAAAGGAATGACCGCCGACCACCCCTGCCGTCAGGGACAGTAGATGTCCTTGAGCACCGCGATCAGCCGCGCCACATCCGGGTTCTGGATGCGGTAGTACAGGGTCTGGGCATCGCGCCGGTAGGTCACCAGCCCGGATGCACGCAGTTTCGCCAGATGCTGCGACAGCGCGGATTGCCCCAGTTCCACCTCCTCCAGCATGGCGGTGACCGACAGCTCGCCATGCTCCAGCAACAGGCACAGCACTAGCAGGCGGTGCTCGTTGCTCAACATACGCAGTAGCTCAGCCGCTGCGGCTGCGCCGGTCTGCATGAATTGCAGGGTAGGTTTCGTGGGGGTTTCCGGGGTTGCTTGCATGTTCTCGATGGGACTGGGGTGGCGGGCTGTACCTTCCAAGCCATACATTGGGAGACATTATAATGTATTAAATTAGAAGGTTATAATATGGAGCAGATGGGGCACTCGGGTGGCCTGGGTCATCGGGTTGGAGGGCCACAGCAACGATTGCCATGGCTCTGGGCGCACAGCCTGTCTTAGAACCTGTTCACCCTAACCGTGTGGCTTTTCCAGACACCGGCATCCGCACCAGCGAAGGTGCTATTTTCATGATTTTTGCCTTATGACCCGCACAAGCGACGGTAATCCCACCACAACACCGGCCTATTATCCCGAAAGCGAGAATCGGCTGGGCCGGAATGTGGCCGTTCTCACGGCCACGCAGTCGCTGGGAGCGGCTTCGCCGCCCATCATCATCTCGCTGGGCGGGCTGGTGGGGCAAATGCTCAGCAGCAACCCCGCACTGGCAACGCTGCCGGTGAGCCTGTTCAATCTGGGGCTGGCCCTCTCGACCATTCCCGCCGGGCTGCTGATTCGCCGCCTGGGCCATCGTTACGCCTATCTGCTGGGCGCACTGATGGGCTGTCTGGCCGGGCTGGTGGCCGCCTGGGGCATTTACCAGGGCAGTTTCCTGACGTTCTGCGTGGGCACAAGCGTGGCGGGCTTTTATGCCGCCTGTGTGCAGAGCTACCGGTTCGCTGCCGCCGATGCCGCGCCCCCCGCGCTGCGCTCCAAAGCCATCTCGCGCATCATGCTTGGTGGGCTGGTGGCGGCCATCATCGGCCCACAGATCGTGATCTGGACGCGCGACACCTTCGTCACCGCCCCATTCGCAGGCAGCTTCCTCGGGCAAGCTGCACTGGCAGTGCTGGTGATGCCGCTGATCCTGCTGCTGAAGATTCCTGCCGTGTCGCACCACCAGAACACCGCCACCGGCAGACCACTGGCGCAGATTGCCCGCAGCCCGGCCTTCATCGTCACGGCCAGCGCGGCGGTGGTGTCCTACGGGTTGATGGCCTTCATCATGACGGCCGCGCCGATGGCCATGGTCTCCTGTGGCTTCACGCCGGGGCAGGCGGCCCTGGGCATTCAGTGGCACATTCTGGCCATGTTCGGGCCGAGCTTCATCACCGGCCACCTGATTGCGCGTTTCGGCAAGATCGTCATCACCGCGCTGGGGCTGGTGCTGACGGGCCTGTCGGGCCTCATCGCCTTGCAGGGCCTGGAGCTGTCGCATTTCTGGGGTTCGCTGATTTTGCTGGGCATTGGCTGGAACTTCGGCTTCATCGGCGCAACCGCCATGCTGACCGATTGCTACGAACCGGCCGAACGCGCCAAAGTGCAGTCGCTCAACGATTTTCTGGTGTTCGGCACCGTGGCCGTGGCCTCGTTCAGTTCCGGCAGTCTGCTCACTTCTTCCGGCTGGGATCGCATCAATACGCTGATGCTGCCGCTGGTCACAGTGGTACTGCTGATGCTGGGCTGGCTGGCCTGGCAGAAACGCCGCCAGCCCCGCCATGCCTGAATCCTGCGCAGCCACTGGCCCCGGCTCCCGCAAATGCCTATGCCGGGCGACTGCGGTCGTCAAGGGTTTTGCAGAAAACCGCTGGGATAATCCGCAGGCAATTCGCACAACTTTGCTAGACTGGCCATCAGGTATTCACCTTAGAACCTGTTCACGATTCGTGGCCCTCGCATCCATCATGAAGCACTTTCGCACCCACCAGCCACTCACCACATGGTTCGCCCTGTGGGTATTGCTGCTGGGTGTGACACTGCCATTGCTGGGCCATGCGGGCATGGCCCGATATGCTTCGGCATCCGCCCAGAGCCGTGCCTCTGCGGCGCAATGGGTGGAAGTCTGCACCAGCAGCGGGGTCGAGCGCGTCAGGCTGGATGCCGATGCGCCCAATGCCACACCTGCCGCAGAACAGCCCCCGATGCTGCCGCATGGCATGCCCCTGGGAGTGCAATGCCTGTACTGCCTGGTGAACGATGACGACAACGGAATCGATCTACAAGTCGCCTGGGGCCTGCTGGCCGTTCTGTTCCAGCCGGACGCACCGGCCCGCACTGCGGATGCCCCCATCGCATCCGAAGCTCCCGCACGCCCCACACTCTGGGGCCACCCCCCACTCCCGCCCCGCGCACCCCCGCAGGCATAAGTGCCTGAACGCCGGGCAGGTCTGACTCCGGCACCGGGTGTCCGTTCACAAGAGCCACAAGGCCAGGAACGGACGGGCACGGCAGCTCCTTTGCCCCTTAGCGGGTGGGGGATGCACCGTGCCGCCATCTCCCTCTTTGTCCCCATGCCCCATGAAACACACCCCGTGGCTTGGTCATGCCCTGCTGGCTGCAAGCACCCTGCTCTGGTTGCCGCAAGCCGCGCTGCTGGCATGGGCCATTGACTCCCTCGCCCGCGATGCCGCCACCGGCATGGCGGTATCCGTGCGCACTGCCGTGGGTGTGCTGCTGCTGGGGCTGCTGAAAGCCAGCCTGGAAGCCTGGGGACAGCGACGGGTGTTCATGCAGGCCCGCCAGCACCTGACGCAACTGCGCGAGCACGCCACGGCCGCACTCGGCAACCGCTCGCCACTGGACAAGCAACGCCCCGCTTCCGGCCTGGCCGCCAGCATGGTGGCCGAGCAGGCCGAAGCCATCGTGCCCTGGCATTCGCGCTACCAGCCCGCCCAGTGGCGCACCCTGCTGGTGCCGCCTGCCATCCTGCTGGCCGTGGCAGTGCATTCGTGGCTGGCCGCCCTGATTCTGCTGTGTTCCGCCCCGCTGATTCCACTGTTCATGGCGATAGTGGGCTGGCGTGCCAAGGCTGCCAGCGAGGAGCAGATGGTGGAACTGGGCGGCCTGCATGCCTTTTTGCTGGACCGTCTGCGCGGGCTGGCCACGCTGCGGGCACTGGGTGCGGTGCAGGCCACTGCCACGCAATTGCGCCGCTCCGGCGAATCGCTGAAAGAGCGCACCATGAAAGTGCTGCGCATTGCCTTTCTGTCGTCGGCGGTGCTGGAGCTGTTCTCCGCGCTGGGCGTGGCCCTGGTGGCCGTGTACATCGGCTTTCACCTGCTGGGCGAAGTGCCATTCGGCACCTGGGGCCAGCCGCTGACGCTGGGGCAAGGGCTGTTCGTGCTGATGCTGGCCCCGGCCTTCTTCGAGCCACTGCGCGAGCTGTCGGCCGCCTGGCACGACCGCGCCAGCGGTCAGGCCGCGCTGGCCAATCTGGCCCTGCTGCAACAACCGGGCGTGGCGGTGGTGACCGCATCCGGCGACAGCGTGCAGCCAGTCATTCCCTCTGCCCCGGCAGGCATGGGCATCGAGATGCAGCAGGTGGATTTCGCGCATGGCGACGAACCGCCGGTGCTGCACGGTTTTGATCTTTCCGTGGAGCCTGGCGAGCACCTTGCCATCGTGGGAGTCAGCGGCAGCGGCAAGACCGTATTGCTGGCCCTGCTGGCCGGGTTGCTGCAAGCCCGGCAGGGCCACATCCGCCTCGATGGCCAGCCGCTGGATGCCGGCACCATCGGCACGCTGCGCCAGCAAATGGCCTGGATGGGGCAAAAGCCGCACATTTTCACCGGCTCCATGCGCACCAATACGACACTGGAGCGCGACCGCGTGGATGCGCAACGGGTGGCCCAAACGCTGGCACACAGCGGCATTCAGGCTCTGGTGGAACGCCTGCCCGGCCAGATTCTGGGCGAAGGCGGCACCGGGCTGTCTGGTGGCGAGATTGCGCGGCTGGCCCTGGCACGGCTGGCGGCCAACCCGCAGGCACGCCTGCTGCTGGTGGACGAACCCACCGCCCACCTAGACAGCGAAACCGCCGCACAGGTCATCGACACCCTGCTGCATCTGGCACGCGGCAAGACCCTGCTGGTGGCCACCCATGATCCACTGCTGATGGCACGTCTGCCGCGCCATGTGCGGCTGGAATTGGCCAGCACAACCACCACAGACTCAACCGGAGAAACACCATGAAGCCCGCATCGGCTCCCGTTCGGTCACACCGCACTGCCCGCCGCCGTGCTTGGGAAGATTTGCAAAACTCTTGCGGTAAGCCCGCGCCCGCCAATGGGATGCAGCGCAAGGCGGATTTTGCGGTCAATAGCGAGGCTATTGACCGCAAAAGCCAACGCGGCGATGCGCCCAGTGGCGGGATGCGGGCGGCGCAACGGGTTTTGCAGACCTTCCCTTGGTGGGCCATGCTGCGGCAGTTCTTCGCCCAGCAACGCAAACCACTGCTGCTGGGCCTATTGCTGGCCTGGTGTACCACGCTGATGGGCTGCATGCTGCTGGGACTGTCGGGCTGGTTCATCACCTCCACCGCCATTGCCGGACTGAGCACCGCCACGGCCCTGATGTTCGATGTCTTCACGCCATCGGCCAGCATCCGCCTGCTGGCCCTGGGGCGCACCGCCTCGCGCTACGCCGAACGGCTGGTGACGCACGATGCCACGCTTGCCGTGCTGGTGGCCCTGCGCGAAAAACTGTTCCACGGCTGGGCACGCCCCGAAGCCGCCGGTTCCCTGCAACTGCGTCCGGCACGGCTGCTGTTTCGCCTCACCCGCGATCTGGACACCCTCGAAAACCTCTACCTGCGCCTGCTCGTGCCTGCCGTGGCCGCGCTGGGCACAGCCGTTGCGCTGGCCATTTTCACCGGGTTTCTGCACCCGCTGCTGGGCATTGGCAGCCTGCTGTGGCTCGCGGGCATGGGGCTGGGCATTGCTTGGTGGATGGGCCGCCAGTCCATCCTGCCCTCGGCCCGCCATGCGCAGGCACTGGAGAGACTGCGCAGCCGCACCATCGATCTGGTGGCCGGACAGACCGATTTGCTGATGGCGCAGCAGTGGCAGGCACAACGCCAGCGTGTGTTGCAGGCCGATGCGCGCGTCAGTACCATCGACCAGACCCTCAACCGCATCGAAGTGCGCGGCATCTGGGCATTCAGTCTGGCGCAAAGCGTGGGGCTGGCCGCCGCCCTGCTGGCCGGAGGCTGGCTGGTGCAGACAGGCCAAGCAGGCGCGCCCGTGGCCGCACTGCTGGTGCTGCTGGCCCTGGCGGCCTCGGAGCCATTTGCCGGATTGCGCCGGGGTATGCTGGAGCTGGGAAAAACCTGGCTGGCCGCACGCCGCCTGGCCGAACCGCTGGGCCATGCAGGCGGCCAGCCCGCCACCGAAGCCGTGGCCTTGCCACCACCACCAGCCGAACTGGCCGTGCAGGCGCGGCAGTTGCAATACTGCTACTGGCCACAATCCACGCCCTTGCCACCCGCGCTGCACCCGCTGAACCTGGAGATTCGCCGTGGCGAACACCTGGCCATCGTTGGCCCCAGTGGCTGTGGCAAATCCACGCTGCTGGCCTTGCTCGCCGGTGAATTGCCAAGCCACCACGGCATGCTGGCAGCCCTGCCCGCCGCATGGCTGACCCAGCGCACCGAACTGTTTCAGGACAGCGTGCGCGGCAACCTCAACCTCGCCCAACTCACGCTGGACGACGCAGCCCTGTGGCAGGCACTGGAAGCGGCCGGACTGGCCCAGGACATCCACCAGAGCCGCGACGGGCTGGACACCTGGCTGGGCGAAGGCGGGCTGGGGCTGTCGGGCGGGCAATCGCGCCGTCTGGCACTGGCACGGCTGTTCCTCTCGCCCCAGCCATTGTGGCTGCTGGACGAACCCACGGAAGGGCTGGACACCGCCACGGCCACGGAAGTACTCGCCCGGCTGCACCAGCAGGCCACCGCCAGTGGCCGCACGCTGGTGATCGCCACCCACCTGCAACGCGAAGCCGCACTGGCGCAGCGCGTGCTGCACCTGCGGCACGGAAGGCTGACGGAATCCGCCGCACGGGGCCAGCCCGACTTCGAGCGACTTACCAGACTATTGCGCTCAGGGTAACCCCCGAAATGATGGCGACAGGTATAGATTGATACCTGTTGATTTTTGCTGATGTACCGCAAAGAATCTTTTGTAAATATTTGTCTCAAATCACCACTTGACCCTAAAGGAGGCTCCTGCCATGGAACTCGATATCGTCGGAATATCCCGACTGCAATTCGCCGCGACGGCGATGTACCACTTCATCTTCGTGCCACTGACGCTGGGACTGTCCATCCTGGTGGCCATCATGGAGACTGTGTATGTGATGACCAAGCGTCCCATCTGGCGACAGATGACCAAGTTCTGGGGCACGCTGTTCGGCATCAACTTTGCCGTGGGTGTGGCCACCGGCATCGTGATGGAATTCCAGTTCGGCATGAACTGGAGTTACTACAGCCACTATGTGGGCGACATCTTCGGCGCGCCACTGGCCTTTGAAGGGCTGATGGCCTTCTTCATGGAAGCCACGCTGGTGGGCCTGTTCTTCTTCGGCTGGGAACGCCTCTCCAAGATCAAGCACCTGCTGGTGACCTGGTTCATGGCGATTGGCACGAACTTCTCGGCACTGTGGATTCTGATTGCCAACGGCTGGATGCAGAACCCGATCGGCTCGGCCTTCAACCCGCAGACCATGCGCATGGAAGTCACCAGCTTCTACGATGTGCTGTTCAACCCGGTGGCGCAGGCCAAGTTCGTGCACACCGTCTCGGCGGGCTACACGGTGGCCGCCGTCTTCGTGCTGGGAGTCTCGGCCTGGTATCTGCTCAAGGGACGGCACACCGATCTGGCCAAGCGTTCCATGACCGTAGCGGCCTCCTTCGGGCTGGCTGCCTCGCTCTCCACCGTGGTACTGGGCGACGAAAGCGGCTATCTCTCCGGCGAACACCAGAGCATGAAACTGGCCGCCATCGAAGCCATGTGGGAAACCGAACCGGCTCCCGCCGCCTTCACCGCCATTGGCTTTCCCGACCAGGAAGCGCGCGAAACCCACTACGCCGTCCATATCCCATGGGCCATGGGCCTGATCGGCACGCGCTCGCTCACCACCGTGATTCCGGGCATCCACGATCTGGTGGAGCAGGCTGAAGGTCGCATCCGCAACGGCCTGCTGGCCTATGACGCGCTGGAAGCCATTCGCGCCCACGGCTACCACAGCCCGCTGCCCGAAGACCTTAAGGCCCGCTTCGAGGAACACGGCCGCGATCTGGGCCACGCCCTGCTGCTCAAACGCTATGTGGACGACCCCCGTCAGGCCACACCAGAGATGATCGAAAAAGCCGCCTGGGATACCGTGCCGCAAGTCGCGCCGCTGTTCTGGGCTTTCCGCCTCATGGTGGGACTGGGCTTCTTCTTCATTCTGCTGACCGCTGTGTTCTTCTGGCTCTCGGCCAGGCACCGCCTCGATGCCCACCCCTGGTTGCTGCGCGTGGCCGTCTTCAGCATTCCGCTGCCGTGGATTGCCGCCGAATGCGGCTGGTTCGTGGCCGAATTCGGTCGCCAGCCCTGGGCCATCGATGGCGTGCTGCCAGTGGCCGTGGCCGTCTCCAACCTCAGTGCCAGCACGGTGCTGACCACGCTGCTGCTGTTCATTGCCATCTACTCGGTGCTGCTGGTGGTGGAGATGAAGCTGATGGTCAAGGCCATTCGCAAAGGCCCGCAACTGGACGCACAGGACATCGAGGAAATGAAAACCTCGCTGCATGCCCTGCCCTCCCAAAACCCCGCCACGGCATCCTGAAGTCAGGCACGTTCTGGCATTACGGAGAAAAACACCATGATTCTTCACGAACTTCTCAACTACGACGTACTGCGCGTCATCTGGTGGCTGCTGCTGGGCATCCTGCTGGTGGGCTTTGCCGTCACCGACGGCTTTGACCTGGGCGTGGGCACGCTGGGCCCCTTCGTCGCCCGCACCGATGTGGAACGCCGCGTGGTGCTCAACACCACCGGCCCCATCTGGGAAGGCAACCAGGTCTGGCTCATTCTGGGCGGCGGTGCCATTTTCGCCGCCTGGCCCCAGCTCTATGCCGTCTCGTTCTCGGGCTTCTACCTGGCCATGTTCGCCATCCTGTTCGCGCTGATCCTGCGTCCCGTAGGCTTCAAGTACCGCAGCAAGATCGACAACCCCACCTGGCGCAGCACCTGGGATTGGTGCCTGTTCATCGGCGGCTTCGTGCCCTCGCTGATCTTCGGCGTGGCCATCGGCAACGTCTTGCAGGGCGTGCCCTTCCGGCTCGAACCCGACATGCAAATCTACTACGACGGCACCTTCTTCGGCCTGCTCAATCCCTTTGCCGTGCTGTGCGGGCTGGTGTCGGTCTCCATGCTGGTGGCCCACGGAGCCGCCTGGCTGCAACTGAAAACCACCGGTGCCGTACAGGCCCGCAGCCGCAGTGCAGGCACCGTGGCGGCACTGCTCACCCCAGCCCTGTACATCCTGGCGGGCATCCTGATGTGGCTGTTCGTCGATGGCTACCGCATCACCAGTGAAGTCGTCACCACCGGCCCTTCCAACCCGCTGATGAAAACCGCCACCGGTGGAGTGGAACAGCTCTGGTTCGCCAACTACCAGGCAGCCCCGGTGCTGTGGCTGGTGCCCACCGTGGGCGTGCTGGCATCGCTGGTCGCCGCCTGGGGATTCACCCAACGGCGTGAGTTGCTGACGCTGCTGTCCAATGGCGTGGGCATTGCCGGCATCATTCTGAGCGTAGGCGTTTCCATGTTCCCGTTCATCCTGCCGTCCTCGGTGCAGCCCAATGCCAGCCTGACCGTCTGGGATTCCTCGTCCAGCCACCTGATCCTGTTCATCATGCTGGTGGGTTCCCTCATCTTCATCCCCATCATCCTGGCCTACACCAGCTGGGTGTATTCGGTGATGCGCGGCAAGGTACGCCCCGAGGAAATCGAGGCCGAACGCGGCCACGCCTATTGATCGGCAACCATCCTATTGGAACGTATAGAACATGTTCACGCCCTGCCACCTTGCCCTGGGTGGCAGGCAAACCCCACACCCAACCCAACACCCCGAAAGGAATTCAGACATGTGGTACTTCGCCTGGTTACTCGGCCTGCCCGTCGCAGCCTTTTTCGCCGTCCTCAACGCCATGTGGTTTGAAATGACGGAAGACGATCTCAAACGCAGACAGCAGAAACAAATCTCATAAACCGATACGCTACAAACCATCCTTCACCGCAAACGAATGCCCCTGTTGAGAGGGGCATTCGTTTTTCTGGCAAACACCGTCCATACCGGGTTCGGAACCAGGGCGATCGCGCTATGGTGACATAGTATTTCTCCTACACAATTTGCTTGATGGTGAAACTCACTCACGGCGTCATGCCGGGCTTGACCCGGCATCCAGAAGCATTGCGCGACCCAGGCTACCGGGACTTTCAAGGCAGACGTTGCCACTGGATGCCGGGTCAAGCCCGGCATGACGGGGTAAGTGGGGTTTGTGTTTGGCAAAAATGGGTGCGTACCGGATGCTTTTGACATAGCGCGATCGCCCTGGGTTCGGAACCAATTGCCCTGCACACCCTCCAATGCAGTGCTAACATAACCAGACATACTGAAAACACCTGTTCATCCGCACTGTGCCTGCCAAAGGAACCAAGCCCATGACCATTGCCACACGCTCTGCCCCCACCACACTGCCTGCCCACGCAGCGTCGTGGTCGGTTCTGCCCGCGCTGGGCAATCTCGATGCCTACATCTCTGCCGTCAATCGCATGCCCATGCTCACCCCGGAGGAAGAGCAGAGTTATGCCCGAAGACTGCGTGAACACAACGATGTTGAAGCAGCCGGTCGGCTGGTAATGTCTCACCTGCGCGTCGTCGTGGCCGTCTCGCGCCAGTACCTCGGCTATGGCCTGCCCCAGGGCGACCTGATCCAGGAAGGCAATATCGGCCTGATGAAGGCCGTGCGCCGCTTCGACCCCGATCAGGGCGTGCGCCTTGTCAGCTACGCACTGCACTGGATCAAGGCCGAAATCCACGAATACATCCTCAAGAACTGGCGCATGGTCAAAGTGGCCACCACCAAGGCACAGCGCAAGCTCTTCTTCAATCTGCGCTCGCTGAAAAACGAACTCAAGGCCGACTCTGCCCTGCTGGACGGAGACACCCACCGCAGCACCCTGACCGACGACGAGATCGACCAGGTGGCGCGCCAGCTCAATGTCAAGCGCGAAGAAGTCATGGAAATGGAGACGCGGCTGGCCGGTGGCGACGTACTGCTGGACCCATCCCCCAACGACGATGACGACAAGGCACACCTCGCCCCCATCGCCTATCTGGCCGACAGCAGCCAGGAACCCACCGCCATCATCGAGGCCCGGGAGCGCGACACCCTTGCCAGCAACGGCATCCAGAACGCACTGGCTGCGCTGGATGAACGCAGCCGCCGTGTCGTGCAGGAACGTTGGCTCAATGTGAACGACGATGGCAGCGGCGGCATGACCCTGCACGAGCTGGCTGCCGAGTACGGCGTGAGTGCCGAACGCATTCGCCAGATCGAAGCCGCCGCCATGAAGAAAATGAAAAAAACCATGATGGCTGAAATGGCCACCGCCTGAATCATCCAGAACATCTCTGGACAAATCCCTATTCCACCCCAGCCTTTCGCCCATTCCGTACAGGAATCGGGCGATTTTTTATGCTCCTGCCCGACTCACTGCAATTGACCGTAATACAGCACCAAAGCCAGCAGCACCAGACCCAACAAAACAGCCAAGGCAATCTTCACGACACTGTAAGGCCGCTCTCCCGCCAATTGCCCCGTATAGCCATTCGCAATGATCTGGTAGGTTGTGCGGCCATAGGTATAGTGCACCAGCCACACCGGAACCAACACATGCTTGAAGGTTCGCCCTTGGTATCGGGCATCCACTTGTAGATTGCGATGGGTATCCCCCGGAACCTGCTGGGCGCACATCTGGTGCAGCTGTTCGCTCATCTGCTTCTGCCCCAACTGCGCCGCACGCCGCAAATCGACCTGGTAACGCTCCACCGTCCAGCCACGCACATACTCTGGCGCATACGGCTTCAGACTGGTCTGGGTCGGGAACGGCTCCACCTGCCGCAACAGCTTCGGATGCACGCCCTTGGTTCCGGGCACCAGCGTATCGTCAAAGAAATGGGACAGAGAGCCTGAAGCCGGAGTCCAGCGCACATGCCGCACCTGCCGGGACTTCGTCTGTCCATTGCTGTCCCGGTACGTCTCGGTGGTGTAGTAATAATGCCCGGCATCGGCAGACCACTGCGCATGGGCGTGGGCATCGAACGTCCAATATGGCAGATACACGCCATGAATCGTATCCGTCAGGGCAGCCGTCTTGAGTCGATTGGGTGCAAACCAGCGTGACCCATACCATTGGCGGATGCGATCACGCACCTGCCCATCACTGACATTGAATGGCAAGATACTCTGCGGCGTGATGGCATCCTGCATTTCCTCGTGAGCCACAATCGCCGGGGAACCACAGAAGTCACACCGCTGCGCCACACGGCCATCCACGAACACCGAGATGGCATGGCAATTCTGGCACTTCACCTCCTTGCGCTGCCCTCCCCAATGGCGTGACACAGCAGGATCGCGCAGGGCCTGCTCCAGATCGTGCTCGATGATGGCCGCATCCCCGCCCATTCCCCCGGCCCCATCCGAAGGCTTCCAATCGGCAATCGTTCCACAGTAAGGACACACCAATGCCTGTTTGGCAGCACTCCACTCCAGATTGCCACCGCATTCAGGACAGGGATGCTTTCCAATGGCTGTCGTCTGGGACGACGGGGAAGATTGCGTCGAATTCATGGGCAGATTCTGCCACTGGACAAAGAAAATGCCCGTCAAAAGACGGGCATTACTCTGATACTGGACGGAAAACCATCCAGCAAACAGCCGCAGGACTTACTCTGTCACTTGCGCGCGCACGGTCACAACCACACGGCGGTCAGGCTGCAAGCAGCTAATCAGTGCAGGCGTTTGACGCTCGCTGGTACCGCATTGGCTGACTGGCTCTTTCTCGCCACGGCCAGATGCTGTAATCAGGCTACTGCTGAGACCACGGTCCACCAGATAGTCAGCCACTGTGCGAGCACGACGCTCCGACAGCAATTGGTTGGCAGAATCGGAACCGATGCGATCGGTGTGACCGATCACCTCGATACTGTGAATGTCCTTGACTTCGCTCAACAGCGATTGGGCCAAGGCATCCAGCTTGCTGCGACCTTCAGGGAACAGGTCGTTGCGGCCATGGCGCGCAAACGGGAACAAGGCATCGGCATCCAATGTGATGTCACGGATCACGATGGGAGGAGGTGGGGGGGGAGGAGGAACAGGAACCGGCTCAGCCTTGGGAGGCGGATTGAGCAAGTCCTTGCACTCTTGCCGATCCCAGTAAGTAGCCAGCACTACGCTCTTGTCGGTTGCAACGGCTTCGGAGTGGGAAACAGGCTGGGGATACTGTTCAGGCACACCATAGTGAACCTGGTACTGGCAAGTGATGTATTCACGGGCATTGCCTGTGTACAGGTTGAACACATAGTTCCACTCGCTCTTGGGAACCAGGCCTTCATTGAAGTGGGGGTTACCCAACAGCAGGCGAACCTGATCGCGGTTCAGACCTGTGCTGATTTGTTTCAGTGCCGATGGTTCGACAAAGTGACCGGTCTTCAGGTAAGTACGGCTCAACTCAGGGAAAGAGACACTCTGCTCGCCAGTAGCGGCAGTAGGCTGCGTGGCGCAGGCACTCAAAATAGCGGCACTCAAGGCCACGGCGGTCAAGGAAAAACGTTTCATTTGATTCTTTCGCATAAGGTTTGTGTCCGCACTGGCAGAACCATCGGTTTTGCCAGTACATCTTCAAAAAACGTCAGGAGGTCTGCTGATTAGCAGTGCCAGCCAGCACCGATTGCCACACCACCATTGCCTTGGGTGTCCGCAGTACCATTGAGCTTGATCACCGTCTTGCCGTTGTCGGACATACGGGACAGACCAATCGCAATGGCAGACTCACCACGGTAGCTGGAAGCACCGGCAGCAATCAGGTTCTTGCCAGGGTTGGTGGACTGCGGCAGGGCTGCGGTAGCCAACGCACCGGCAATACCGGCACGAGAATTGTCATCCACATTGTCAATCTTGTTATTGACACCCTTCAACTGGCTCACATTGACTGCATCGGTATCTGCTACACCTGCGGCCACATTGGTGATCTGACGTTCATTGCCCGCAGAGCCCACCGACACACTGTTTTCACGGTCAGCCACGGAGCCATTACCCAATGCCACGCTGTTGCCAGCGGTAGCCTGGGAGTCATTGCCCACAGCCAGACTGTTGTTGCCGCTGGCCACCGAGTTGGCACCACCTGCCACAGAGTTTGTGCCTGTTGCCTTGGGCTTGGCTGCATTCTTGACGTCATTGCTGACCTGGAACATGCCTGGCTCTACATTGGTGATCGCATTGTTCAGCTGCTCAAGGTTCACTGCGTGGTGGTTTTCGGTACCAGCAGCCACATTGGTGATCTGAGTGCCACCCACATCCACGCCATTGTCGTTGATGGTAACCTTGTCGCCTGCCTTCAACTCATTCGTGACGACAGAATTGGTGGTCACAGAGTTGAAGTTCACATCATCCTTGGTGGCGATGGTGGTCACGACGTTGCCGTTGGCATCCAACGAACTCTTGATGTCCACGTTCTTGCCAGCCTCAATGGCCACCTTGCCACCGTTCTTGACGGCAAAGTCCTTGGAGGCACCCGTAGGATCATTGGCATCCACTGTGGTCAGAGTCCAACCACTGTCGTCGATACGCTCGTTGATACCCTTGGCCACAGAGTAGAGCTGGCTGCCATTGATGGCATCGGTGCTGTCCTCAGTCAGGGCACCTGCAGCCACATTGACGATCTGGCGAGTCTGGTTATCGTTGCCCACGCTCACAGCACCAGCGACCTTGTCACCACCAGCGAAGCCTTCATACTTGAACTCCGAACCATCGGCCAGCTTGATGACACCATCGCTCACCTGCTCGCCAGCCTTGGAAGTAGCACCTTGGCCCAGAGCCACAGAGCCTTCATGAGTCGCAGCAGCATCATTGCCCAGTGCCAGGCTGTTCTGGCCCGATGCCTGTGCACCTGCGCCACCGGCAGCAGCGTTCACACCATTGGCCACAGTAGGCTGGTCGTCCTTGCGATCCGCACCAACCTGGAACATACCTTTCTGACCTTCGATGATGCTGGTGACATCGCCTTCCACATTGGTCACGCGATTATCGAGATTCTGCACATCACCTTCAACTTTGGTGACGCGGTTATCAATGTTCTCGACCTTTTGATTGGTCTCGAACAACTGGGAGCCGTTCACAGCATCCTTGCTGCCTGCACCAATCGTGCCATCGGCCACATTGACAATCTTCTTGTCGCCGGCATCAATACCACCCTTGGTGATGCTGGGTCCATTGTTGATGGTCAGGCCATTGTCATTCAGCACGGTGTCGCCAGTGGTCACGCTGGTCAGATTCTGGTTCTGATTGACTTCCAGCTTCAGGCCGCCATTTTCCACAGCCACAGTCAGGTTGTCGTCCGCACTGGAGAAGTCCACATTCGAGCCAGGAGCCACATTTTCAGCGGAGGCAGCATCGCCGTTGGCCTGGATGTTCCAGCCCTTCTGCGCGATGGTTTCCACATCCTTCAACTGACCCAGATTGACAGCGTCGGTATTTTCGGTACCGGCAGCCACATTGGTGATCTGACGCTCTGCACCATCTGCACCCACAGAAACAGTGTTGTCACGATCGGCCACAGAACCATTGCCCAGGGCAACGCTGTTGTCGGCTGCGGCATCTGCATCGTTGCCCACGGCCAGGCTGTTGTCGCCACCTGCCTTGGCACCTGCGCCACCGGCAGCAGAATTGGCACCGGTCACTTCAGGCTTGTCATCCTTGCGGTCAGCACTGACCTGGAACATGCCATCCTGACCTTCGGCAATATTGGTCACACGGTTATCGACATTGGTGACGCGGTTATCGACATTTTCGATATTGTCATTGGTAGCATTGAGCTGCGAACCATTGATGGCGTCAGTGCTGGTATCGCTGATCTCGCCATCGGCCACATTCACAACCTTGTTGTCGCCGGCACTGATGCCACCGCCACTCACGCTGACATCGGGCTTGCTTGGATCATCATTCTTGATGACCAAGCCAGATTTGGAAACAGTCGTAATCAGATCACCCAGAGGGTCGCCATCGGCAGTGAAGCCTACGGTATTGAAAGTGACATCGTCCTTGATGGCTGTAACGATCTGTACCTGTTGCTCACCGCCGGGCAGTGTCACAACTTGAGAAGCCTGGGTGATATTCCGATTGTCTACAGCAGCAGGCAATGTCTGTGCCACCACGGAGCCAGCGCCCAGCAAACTGGTCGCCAACAAGGCAGCAGCAGCGGTTCGGCTGGATTTGCGGCCACCGGTATGGCTGCGGGTCATTTCAGAAACTGCAACCCAGGTCTGCTGCGCCTGGCTCCAGATGATGCGATAAACTTTGTTCATATATGTCCACCCGTTTGTAAGAAATACCAATACAACAGCGCGCAAGCAAACCGAACACCGACATCCGCCACTCGCTGCATGTGCAGTAATTCTATTGCAATAAATCCAGACGACACCATTGCTTCTGACAACTGGCAACAATTCTTCTGTACTGTTCTGCAGGGGGCTTGCAACCCCATTGGAACAGCCACCACCAATATCACACAAGCCATTGATTAAAAATAATTTTTGCTTCTTGATGGAAAGTCAAGAATCTCTCAATGCTTCCCACTCTATGTTCTTATGTGGCCTAAACACAACATTTCGGTGGCTCCATACACGCCTTTCCGGCGGCCTTTACCTTGATGTAAACTCAATAAATCATCACCGAAAAAGTCCCACGGAATTTCTGTGTTAATCCTCCATCATCTGGTGGAAGGAAAGCCCAGCACACACACAACACATATGAAAAAGGGCAGCCCCAGCAAGGCTGCCCTTTCTCGCCACAACCCCGTGTATCGGGGAATCGCTTAAGCCAAGGCTGCGTTCTTGGCGCGTTTGCGTTCGTGCTCTTTCAGGTAACGCTTGCGCAAGCGGATGGACGTGGGGGTGATTTCCACCAGTTCGTCGTCATCGATGAATTCCACCGCATATTCCAGTGTCAGGTCAATCGGGGGGGTGATCTTGATGGCATCTTCCTTGCCGCTGACGCGGAAGTTGGTGAGCTGCTTGGTGCGGGTGGCATTGACAACCAGATCGTTGTCGCGGCTGTGGATACCAACGAGCATGCCTTCATAAACCGGATCACCCGCCTTGACGAACATGCGTCCCCGGTCGTCCAGCTTGCCCAGCGCGTAGGTGAAGATTTCGCCATCGTCCATGCTGATGAGCACGCCGTTCTTGCGGCCACCGATTTCGCCCTTGTGTGGCTCGTAGCCATCAAAGATATTGGAAATCAGGCCCGTGCCGCGCGTCAGGTTCAGGAATTCATTGGTGAAGCCAATGAGTCCGCGTGCGGGAATGCGGTATTCCAGCCGGACACGGCCACGACCGTCGGACTCCATGTTCACCAGCTCGCCCTTGCGCTCACCCAGTGCCTGCATCACACCACCCTGGTGGCCTTCCTCGATGTCTGCCGTGACCAGTTCGATGGGTTCGCAGGTTTCGCCGTCGATTTCGCGGAACACCACGCGTGGCTTGGAAACAGCCAGCTCGTAGCCTTCGCGGCGCATTTCTTCCAGCAGGATGGTCAGGTGCAGTTCGCCACGTCCGGCGACTTCAAAAATACCGTCTTCGTCGGTTTCCTTGACGCGCAGTGCCACGTTGCTGCGCAGTTCCTTTTGCAGGCGATCCCAAATCTGGCGGCTGGTGACGAACTTGCCCTCGCGTCCGGCCAGTGGCGAAGTATTCACGCAGAAGTTCATGGTCAGTGTCGGCTCATCGATCTTGAGCATGGGCAGCGGCAGCGGATTGCTCGGGTCGGTAACGGTTTCGCCAATGCTGATGTTTTCGATGCCGTTGATGAGCACGATGTCGCTGGGGCCAGCTTCTTCCACCTGCACGCGCTCCAGTCCCTGGAAGGTCAGCACCTGGTTGATGCGACCCTTGTAGGATTTTCCATCCGGGCCAGCCATCACCAACACATCGGTGGAAGGCTTGAGGGTGCCTGATGTGATGCGGCCCACGCCAATACGGCCCACAAAGGTCGAATAATCGAGTGCGGAGACTTGCAGTTGCAGCGGGGCAGAAGCATCGCCTTGCACGGAAGGCACATGGCTGAGAACGGTGTCGAACAGCGGGGCCATGTCGGTTCCCCATTGTTCGCCGGGCACGCCTTCTTCCAGCGACGACCAGCCATTGATACCAGAGGCATAGACAACGGGGAAGTCCAGTTGCTCGTCGGTGGCTCCCAGCTTGTCGAACAGGTCAAAGGCTGCGTTGATGACGTAGTCAGGGCGCGCGCCGGGCTTGTCCACCTTGTTCACGACGACGATGGGCTTGAGGCCCAGTGCCAGGGCTTTCTTGGTGACGAAGCGCGTTTGGGGCATGGGGCCTTCCTGCGCGTCGATCAACAACACCACGCCATCGACCATCGAGAGCGCGCGTTCCACTTCACCACCAAAGTCCGCGTGGCCGGGGGTGTCGAGGATGTTGATGTGGGTGCCCTTCCAGCTCACGGCACAGTTCTTCGCCAGGATGGTGATGCCGCGCTCGCGTTCGATGGCATGGTTGTCCATGACGGTATCGACGACTTTTTCATGCTCGGCGAAGGTGCCGGACTGGCGCAGAAGCTGGTCCACCATGGTGGTCTTGCCGTGGTCCACGTGGGCGATGATGGCAATGTTGCGGATTTGTTTGGTCATGTGATTGAAAACGCTGGAGGGGTTTCAAGATGGGGAAATCGGATTGTCGGAGAGAGGTACCAAAGCAGGCAACGCGGCAGACTGAAGCAGAATCTGCTGAATTTCCACCGGGCTGAGCAGGCGTTCCGGGATCAATTCGCCACTGCGCACCTGTGCCACGCCCAGCAAGGCATGGGGCTGGCTGCCGAAGACAGCAACTGCATCGGCATTGGGCCAATCGCCGCGCCTGCGCATGCCGCTGAGGAATTTTCCGGACTCTTCGGGTGAAAGCACAAGGGATCGATGATGGGGCAACAAGGTTTCAACCGGATGAAGTGCCGCCAGCCGGGCATTGTCCTCCAGGGCTTCCAGTTGCTCCAGCGTGATGGCCTGGCCAAGCTGCAAACCGCCGGTTTCCACGCGGCGCAACAGCACCAGATGCCCGCCACAGCCCAGGGCCTCACCAATGTCTTCGCCCAGAGTGCGGATGTAGGTTCCCTTGCTGCACTGCACCCGCAGATGCAGGAAGGGGGCATCGCCATCCAGTTGCATGTCCAGCAGTTCGAGGTCGCGGATGCAGACCTGGCGCGGCTCGCGCACCACGGTGTGGCCTTCACGGGCGTATTCATACAGTGCCTTGCCGTCTTTCTTGAGGGCACTGTGCATGGGAGGAATCTGCTGGATGACTCCGGTGAAGTTGTCCAGCACCTGCACCACCTGCCCTGGTGTGCAGCACACGGGCCGCTCGCGCAGCACGTCGCCTTCGGCATCGGCGGTGCTGGTCTGTACACCCAGACGCACGATGGTCTCATAGGTTTTGTCGGCTTCCAGTTGCAACTGGCTGAATTTGGTGGCCGCACCAAAGCACAGCGGCAGGATGCCGCTGGCAAGGGGGTCGAGGGTTCCGGTGTGTCCGGCCTTTTCGGCGCGCAGCAGCCATTTGGCTTTCTGCAAGGCCTGGTTGCTGGAAAGGCCCAGCGGTTTGTCGAGCAGCAACACCCCATGCACGGGGCGACGCTGCACCCTGGCACGGGTTGGTGCAGTCATGGGCTTACTCCTGTTCTTCCTTGCCGCGCGAATCCACCGCCTTGGCGATCAGGGCGTTCATGTCGGCGGCACGTTCCGGTGTGCGGTCGAACAGGAAATGCAGGGTCGGCACGGTATGAATGTGCAGGCGTTTGAACAGGCCGTTGCGCAGAAAGCCAGCGGCCTGGTTGAGCGCGTCGGTGGTTTCCTGCACATCCCCCACCAGCACGCTGAACCAGACTTTGGCATGGGCGTAGTCGGGCGTGACTTCCACGCTCTGGATGGTGACCATGCCAATGCGTGGGTCCTTCAGCTCCCGTGCGATCAGTTCGCTCAGATCGCGCTGGATCTGGTCGGCCACACGGTAGCCTCGGTTGATGGTGGGGTTCTTGCGTCGGGTTGCCATGTGCGTTGTCGTGCCTTCTGGATGCAGCGTTTACAGGGTACGGGCGATTTCCTTGATGTCGAAGAATTCGAGCTGATCGCCTTCCCGGATGTCGCTGTAGTTGCGCAGCTTGATACCGCACTCGTAGCCTTCGCGCACTTCCTTGACATCGTCCTTCATGCGGCGCAGCGATTCCACGTCGCCCGTGTAGATGACGACGTTGTCGCGCAGCAGGCGGAAATGCGAACTGCGGGTGACAAAACCGGACGTGATGTAAGAACCAGCCACTGTACCGATCTTGGAAGCCACGAACACGGTGCGGATTTCGGCCGTGCCGGTGATTTCCTCGCGCTGCTCGGGAGCCAGCATGCCGGACATGGCGGTTTTCAGCTCATCCACGGCATCGTAGATGATGCTGTAGTAGCGGAGATCCACATCGTTGGCCTCGGCCAGCTTGCGCGCCCCGGCATCGGCACGGACGTTGAAGCCGATGATGATGCCGTGGGAGGCAATGGCCAGGTTCACATCGGATTCGCTGATGCCGCCCACGCCGGAGTACACCACCTGCACCTTGACCTCGTCGGTCGAGAGCTTGAGCAGCGACTGCGCCAGGGCTTCCTGCGAACCTTGCACATCGGCCTTGATGAGGATGGGCAGGGTCTTGACCTCGCCCGCCGTCATGTCGGCGAACATATTTTCCAGCTTGGCTGCCTGCTGCTTGGCCAGCTTGGTGTTACGGAATTTGCCTGCGCGGTAGGTGGCGATTTCGCGGGCACGGCGTTCGTCGCTCATGACCATGAATTCATCGCCCGCCTGCGGCACTTCGGTCAGACCCTGGATTTCCACCGGAATGGATGGCCCGGCAGCATCGGTGCGCTGGCCATTTTCGTCGGTCATGGCGCGCACGCGGCCATAGGTCTGGCCAGCCAGCACGACATCGCCCACCTTGAGCGTGCCGGATTGCACCAGCACGGTAGCCACCGGGCCGCGCCCCTTGTCGAGCTGGGCCTCGATGACCAAACCCTTGGCCATGGCATCCACCGGTGCTTTCAGTTCCAGCACTTCGGCTTGCAGCAGCACGTTCTCCAGCAGTTCATCGATGCCCATGCCGGTCTTGGAAGAGACGGCAATGAAAGGCGAATCTCCGCCGTATTCTTCCGGCACGACTTCCTCGCCCACCAGTTCCTGCTTGACGCGATCCGGGTTGGCATCGGGCTTGTCGGCCTTGGTGATGGCCACGACGATGGGCACCTTGGCCGCTTTGGCGTGCTTGATGGCCTCGCGGGTCTGTGGCATCACGCCATCATCGGCAGCGACGACCAGAATCACGATGTCGGTGGCCTGCGCACCACGGGCGCGCATGGCCGTGAAGGCTTCGTGACCGGGGGTATCGAGGAAGGAGACAATGCCGCGCGGTGTTTGCACATGGTAGGCACCAATGTGCTGGGTGATGCCACCGGCTTCTCCCACCGCCACCTTGGAGCGACGAATGTAGTCCAGCAGCGAGGTCTTGCCGTGATCGACGTGACCCATGACCGTGACCACCGGTGCCCGTGGCAGCAATTCGGCCTGGTACTTGGTGGCCTCTTCTTCGCTGAAGGCTTCCGGGTCGTCCAGGGTGGCCTGGATGGCCTTGTGGCCCATTTCTTCCACGATGATCATCGCGGTGTCCTGATCCAGCGGCTGGTTGATGGTGACCATCTGGCCCATCTTCATCAGTGCCTTGATGACCTCGGATGCCTTGATGGCCATCTTGTGCGCCAACTCGGCCACGGTGATGGTTTCAGGCACATGCACGTCCAGCACGCGGGCTTCGGCAGGCGCAGCTTCGTGTGCGAAGCCGCCACGCTGCTGGCGTTTGTCCTGACCACGCTTGCCACCGCTCTTTCCAGCAGACTTCCAACCGTTGCCACGACCAGCCGCAGCACCGGCATCGGCCCCACGGGTCTTGATTTCCTTGCGCTTGCCATCGTCGGGCGTCCAGCTGGACGACAGATCGGCGGAACGCAGTTCCTTGGATTTGCGTGCCCCTGCACCAGCGGCCGCACCTGCGGCGGGAGTGGCTGGCTTCTTCTTGTCGGCGGCGGTCTTGGCGGCCGTGGTCTTGGCTGCTTCAGCGATTTTTTCCGGTGCCTTTTCGGCCACTTCCGGCTTCTTGGCCACCAGTACCTTGCGCGGGGCCGACATCATGGAACGAATGGCCGCAGCTTCGGCCTCGGCCTTGCGCCGACGCTCTTCCAGATCGGATGCGCGACGGGCTTCTTCCTGAGCCTGTGCCTGGGCCACTTCTTCCTGGCGGCGACGGGCTTCATCCTGGGCCTTGGCACGCTGCTCGGCTTCGGCCTTCATTTCTTCCACGGCCTGCTTCTTCTGCTGCTGTGCCCGTGCGGCCTTGGCCGCCTCCTGGGCCGCATAGGCTGCCGCGCGCTCTTCGGCCTCGCGCTCCTTGCGTTCGCGCTCCAGGCGTTCCTGCTCCTGCTCGGCGTGCTGAAGGCGTTCCCGCGCCAAGACTTCTTCCTGCTCGCGGATGGACTGTGCGTGGCGCAGGGCTTCTTGCTCGCGCCGTGCCAGTTCCTGCTCCTGCTGGGCCGCAGCGGCCAGATTGGCCTGTGCCGCCGCGTTTTCGGCAGGGTCTTCGCGCTTGACGAAGGTACGGGTCTTGCGCGTGACCACATTGATGGTGCGCGCCTTGCCGGTGGCATCGGCCTGCTTGATTTCGCTGGTCGAACGCTTGGTCAGGGTGATCTTGCGCCGCTCACCCTGCGCATCGGCCTTGCCATGCACGTTCTGCAAATGCACCAGAAACTGCTGTTTGTCGGCTTCGGTCAGCGTGTCGGACACGGCACTCTTGGCGACCCCGGCAGACTTGAGCTGCTGAAGAACGGCTTGGGGTGATTGTTTGAGTTCTGCGGCGAACTCGGCAACGGTGTTATTGGACATAACGGTTTACTGCTCTCCCTGACTGTCTGCCTGGTTGTCGAACCAGTGTTCACGAGCCTTGAGGATGAGGGCATTGGCCTCTTCCTCAGTCTGGCCGGTAATGCCCACCAATTCGTCGGTGGACAGATCCGCCAGATCGTCGCGGGTGAAGATGGAGCCGGCGGCCAATTGCACCAGCATTTCCGGGGTCACGCCATCGAGATCCTTGAGGTCATCGGCCACCTGCCCGACGGTTTGTTCGCGGGCGATTTCCTGGGTCAGCAGGGCATCCTTGGCACGCACACGCAATTCATTGACGGTTTCCTCGTCCAGATTCTCGATTTCCAGCATTTCCTGCAAGGGCACATAGGCGATCTCTTCGAGGCTGGTGAACCCTTCGGCAATCAGGATGTCGGCAATTTCCTCGTCCACATCCAGCCGCTGCACGAACAGGGTGCGGATGAGCTGGTCTTCGCTGGCCTGCTTCTGGGCCGACTCATTGGCATCCATGATGTTAATGCGCCAGCCGGTCAGATCGGAAGCCAGACGCACGTTCTGCCCGCCTGCCCCAATCGCCTTGGCAAGGTTTTCCTCGTCCACGACCACGTCCATGGCATGTTTTTCTTCATCGACGAAGATGGACTCGACGTTGGCAGGAGCCAGCGCGCCGATGACGAACTGTGCCGGGTCTTCCGACCACAGCACGATGTCCACGCGCTCACCGGCCAGTTCATTGGTGACGGCATTGACGCGCGTGCCACGCACGCCGACACAGGTTCCAATCGGGTCGATGCGCTTGTCGTGCGAGACGACGGCAATCTTGGCGCGGGAGCCAGGCGAACGGGCACAGGACTTGATCTCCAGCAGCCCCTGCTCGATCTCGGGCACTTCGTTGCGGAACAGCTCGATCATGAATTCCGGCGCGGTGCGCGAGAGCAGGATGGGTGCGCCGCGCAGGGTCGCATCGACTTCGGTGATGACGGCACGCACGCGGTCGCCATTGCGCAGGTTTTCCTTGGGGATCATCTCGGAACGGCGCAGACGGCCTTCGACCCGGCCACTCTCGACGATGGCATCACCGCCCTTGTCGATGCGCTTGATGGTTCCCATGAAAATCTTGTCGCCGCGCGACAGGAAGTCATTGAGCAGCATCTCGCGCTCGGCTTCGCGGATCTTCTGCAAGATCACCTGTTTGGCCGCCATGGCCCCGATGCGGCCAATCGGGATGGACTCGACCGGCTCCTCGATGTAGTCGCCCACTTCAATTCCGGTCACACGATCCTGCGCATCCATCAGCAACTCTTCGGCATCGGGATTCTGCAATCCGGCATCGTCGGGCACGACCAGCCAGCGGCGCACGGTTTCGTAGTCGCCACTGTCCCGATCAATGATGACGCGAATATCCACATCTTCTTCGTACAGCTTCTTGGTGGCCTGCGCCAGTGCCGATTCGATGGCACCAAACACCACGTCGCGGTCCACACTCTTTTCCAGCGAAATCGCATCCACCAGCATCAACAATTCGCGATTCATGCAACGATACTCCTGCAATTCATTTGCTATCAGCTATCACAATCGGTTTTCTACCCCTTGACTTCGCCTTGCAGCGCAGACCCGAGACACCGCTCACGTTCAGACGGAACGCCCCTTGAAATTGACGACCGGTGCCAGACGCACTTCCTTGACTTCATCGAGGGTGAACCCCAGGGACTGCAAGGGAGCCTCTGCACGCTTCTTGCTCACCTTCTGGCCCGGCTTGCGCTCTGGCTCGTCGCGCCACACCACCTGCCAGCCCTCCCCCTCACCAGGATGCAGAATGCCCCGGAACCGTTTGCGGTTGGCACTGACCTGCCCCTGTGCTGCCGCGCCAATGGGGGCCAGCAGCAGCACATCGACCAGCTCACCGGTGAAACGCTGCATATCCGTGGCATTGCGCAGCAGCCGGTCGATGCCGGGAGAGGACACCTCCAGACGGGAGTAATCCACGCCCTCGACTTCCAGCGTGAACTGAAGCTGGCGCGTCACCTTCTCGCAATCTTCCACCGTGATGTTCTGTGGCGTGGCAGACACCAAAGCGGGCGAAATCTCCGAAGGCAGTTCACTGGCACCGTCGCCAGAGGCCGACGCAACCGCCTGCGGCTGCCAGGGCACATCAATGGTGACGCGCAACAGACCACCGCCAGAGCGTTCAATCTCCACCAGGTCGTAACCAAGTCCATGTACGGTCTGCTCAATCAGTTGCTGCAATGCCACGCTGTGTACTCGCCTGTCTCAAAAATTATTCAACACCAAAAATACAAAAACCCGCAGGCTTCGGATCACCTCGGGTTGAAAGTTTCAGGGCACCAGACCCTGTCAAAACCAAACCGGTCGGCGAGAAAACGACACTGCCATCTTCTCAAGCCTGCCGTCGCATGTCCCTGATGATGAACCAAGGCACTTGCGACGGTTACCAGAGCCGCACCACGCACTTTGGACAAAAATGCACTGGGGTCTGGACGAAAATCGAAGGCGGATTGTACTGTATTTGTGCCTGATGGCAACCTATTTACTGCCGACCAGACCCGCCGCCGCCCGCAGCAAGCCGCTGTAAAACAACAGGCAGACCATGCAATAAGTCTTCTGCAATCAGGCCCACCCCCACGACCTGAGCCGCCTGTGAGTGCAACCACACCGCCATGGCAGCCGCGTCCAGTGCAGCGATGCCCTGGGCCAGCAAACCCGCCACCAACCCTGCGAGCACATCCCCCGTACCGGCACTGGCCAGGCTGGCAGGGGCACAGGCATTGACAAAGGCCCGGCCATCGGGAGCCACCACCACCGTGTCGGCCCCTTTGAGCAACACCACGGCACCAGACAGCCGGGCGGCGGCACGGGCACGACTGAGCCTGTCCCCATCCAGATGGGGGAACAGCCGTGCAAACTCCCCTTCATGTGGCGTTAAAACAACTCCTGGCGCAGCACCTGCCGCCTGGTGTGCGTGGATGTGACTGAAAAGCAGGTTCGGGTCGTCTTGAAACACCGTCAGCGCATCGGCATCCAGCACCAGCGATTGGGCCGCCTGCAATGCCAGCAGCACCGCTTCGCGGGTCGCAGTCTCCAGCCCTGCACCCGGCCCGATCACACAGACACGGCGTTTTGCATCGCCCAGCAAGCAGGCAAAGTCCTGCGCGCTGGCAACCGGCCGCACCATGATGCTCTGCATGGCATGGGCATAGATGGTGTGCGCCTGCACCGGGCTGGCAATCGTCACCAGACCCGCCCCCACTTTCTGCGCTGCCTGCGCAGCCAGCATGGCCGCACCCGGCAAGGTCGCACCGCCCCAGACCAGCACAAACCCCTTGTGGTATTTGTGCGCCTGCGCATCGGCAGGCTGGTTTGTGTGCGGCAACGCCCACGCCTGGGGGAGGTTCTCCCAGGTATCGATGCCCAACTCGGAGAGGCAATGCACGGGAATGCCAATGTCCACCAACTCCAAGGTGCCGCACAGCCCCCGCCCCGGATAGAGCAGATGCCCCGGCTTCTTGCGAAAAAAAGTCACGGTCAGATCGGCCTGCACCGCCGCACCACGCACAGCCCCTGTCACGCCATCCACTCCACTGGGAACGTCCACCGCACAGACAGGCAAACCCTTGCGATGGATCGTCTCCACCCACTCCAACAGCCGACCTTGCAGCGGGCGATCCAGCCCTGCACCCAGCAAGGCATCGACCACCAGATCACAGGCAGACCAATCCACCGTCTCCCACTCCTGTACCACCGTGCCACCACTGCGCAGCCAGGCATCACAGGCCAGTGCGGCATCACCACGCCACGCACCAGGGGCCACCGAGGCGGCGACCTGCACCGTCCAGCCACGCTCGCGCAGCAGCCTTGCCGCCACCAGACCATCTCCGCCGTTGTTGCCCGCACCGCACACCACCAGCACCCGGCACGGTTGCCAGCGTCGCAGAATGGCCCATGCCACCGCCGCACCCGCACGCTCCATCAGCACCGTACCGGGCACGCCTGCCACAGCGGCCAGCGCATCGGCCCGGGACATTTGGGTGGGGGTGAGCAATTCCATCAGGCACTCCTTCTTGCACAGCATATGCAGGCATTGTGAACGCATTTCCCCCGGCGAATGGCAACGAAAACGCTACGGCATATTGCATTCATCTTCGCCCAGAAACCGGCAAGACGCTGGCAAATTGCGCCGATCATGCAACAAACCAGACCGCAGCATGACTGCAACTTAGCAGCAATTAACGGCAATACACGCAAAAAATCCCCCTTAAAGCGTTGATTTACATCATCAATCGGATTTGTGCCGTAGAATATCCGGCCTATGGAACCTGCCGCAATCAGTCTCATCATTCTGCTGCCATTCATCGGCAGTGCCATTGCGGCCATCCTGCCGTCGAATGCCCGCAACCTGGAGTCCTTGCTGGCCGGTCTGATTGCCCTGTTCTGTCTGGTTCAGGTGGTGCTGTACTTCCCGCAGATCCAGGCGGGCGATGTGATCGACGAGCGTTTCGTATGGCTGCAAAGCTATGGCCTGAACCTGTCCTTGCGCATGGACGGTTTTGCCTGGATGTTTGCCCTGCTGGTATTCGGCATCGGTGCGCTGGTGGTGTTGTACGCACGCTACTACATGTCCCCGCAAGACCCGGTACCGCGCTTTTTCGCCTTTCTGCTGGCTTTCATGGGTTCGATGGCGGGTGTCGTGCTGTCGGGCAACATCATCCAGATGGTGTTTTTCTGGGAGCTGACCAGCGTATTCTCCTTCCTGCTGATCGGCTACTGGCACCACCGCAAGGATGCACGCCGGGGCGCGCGCATGGCCCTGACCATCACCGGCACGGGCGGGCTGTGCCTGCTGGCCGGTGTGCTGATTCTGGGCAACATCGTCGGCAGTTATGAACTCGACAATGTGCTGGCCGCAGGCTCACAGATTCGCAACCACACGCTGTATCTGCCCGCACTGGTACTGATTCTGCTGGGGGCATTCACCAAGAGCGCACAATTTCCCTTCCACTTCTGGCTGCCGAATGCGATGGCGGCACCCACTCCGGTATCCGCCTATCTGCACTCAGCCACGATGGTGAAAGCCGGGGTATTCCTGCTGGCACGCTTTTGGCCGGTACTCAGCGGCACACAGGAGTGGTTCTGGATCGTCAGCACCGTGGGAGCAACCACGCTGATTTTCGCGGCCTACACGGCCATGTTCCAGAAGGATCTCAAGGGGCTGCTGGCCTACTCCACCATCTCGCACCTGGGGCTGATTACCCTGCTGCTGGGGCTGAACCGCGAACTGGCCGCCGTGGCTGCCGTGTTCCACATCATCAACCATGCCACGTTCAAGGCTTCGCTGTTCATGGCCGTGGGCATTGTCGATCATGAAACCGGCACGCGCGACATCCGCCGCCTTTCCGGCCTGCTCAAGCTCATGCCGATTACCGGCACCTTGGCACTGGTGGCCGCAGCGGCCATGGCGGGTGTGCCCTTCCTGAACGGTTTCCTTTCCAAGGAGATGTTCTTCTCGGAAACCGTGCTGGTGCACGCCCCCAGCTACGTTCAGGCCGGTCTGCCGATTCTTGCCACGGTGTTCGGGGTGTTCAGCGCGGTGTATTCGCTGCGCTTCACCGCAGACGTGTTCTTCGGCCCCAAGGCCATCGATCTACCCAAGAAAAACCCGCACGATCCGCCCATCTGGATGATCGTGCCAGTGGGGCTGCTCGTCATCGTCTGCATTGCGGTGGGCATTCTGCCCGCTCTGGTCATCGGCCCTACATTGGCTCTGGCCGCCACGCCCGTGGTAGGGGGCGTACTGCCGCAATACAGCCTGGCGATCTGGCATGGCATCAATGAACCGCTCATCATGAGCATGGTGGCACTGGGAGTGGGTTCACTGTTGTATGTCGTATCGCGAACGCTGCGCACCAAGGGCTACCTGGAAGACTACAGCTTTGTATGGGGGCTGAACGGACAGCGCATCTTTGAATGGACGCTAACCTTCTTCAGTCGCCAATCCCGCTTTCTGCGTCTGGCGTTCACCACGCGGCGGCTGCAATGGCAAATGTTCTGGCTCGTCACCGTCACATTCACTGCCGTGGCCCTGCCGCTGTGGCTGGGCGGACTGAACATCGGCAGTCGTGCCACACAACCGGCCTCCCCTGCCTTCGTCGGCCTGTGGGTCATGGGCTGCATCTGCGCGATTGCCGCTGCCTGGCAAGCCAAGTACCACCGGCTGGCCGCCATGGTCATGCTGGGAGCCACCGGGCTGTGCGTCTGCATCACCTTCCTGTGGTTCTCCGCACCCGATCTGGGCCTGACGCAACTGGCCGTGGAAGTCGTCACCACCATCCTGCTGCTGCTGGGCCTGCGCTGGCTGCCCCAGCGCGACAAGAACCTGCGCCAGCCTTCCTGGTCGCTCGATCAGGGCATGGCGCAGGCACGGCGCGCACGCGACATCATCATCGCACTGGTTGCAGGCAGTGGCATTGCATTGCTGACGCTGGCCATGCTCACGCGCCCATTTCCTGAAAGCACCTCCACCTTCTTCCTGGAGCGCGCCTATACCGAGGGGGGCGGCACCAACGTGGTGAACGTGATGCTGGTGGACTTCCGTGCCTTCGATACCTTTGGCGAAATCGTCGTGCTGGGCATTGTCGCACTGACCGTTTATGCCCTGCTGCGACGCTTCCGCCCTGCCGGGGAAACCATGGATCTGCCCATGCAGCAACGGGTGCTGCCCGGCGACCTGATTACCGACCTGTTCAACCCGCGCATGGCCAAGGACACCGCCATTGGCTACCTGACCGTGCCCGCCGTGCTGGTGCGCTGGCTGCTGCCCTTTACCACGCTGATTGCCGTGTACCTGTTCATGCGTGGCCACAACCAGCCCGGTGGCGGTTTTGTGGCGGGCCTGGTGTTCTCGTTGGGCCTGCTGCTGCAATTCATCGTCTCGGGAACCCAGTGGGTGGAGTCGCACCTGTCCATCTACCCACGCCGCTGGATTGCCTTCGGCATGCTGTGCGCCATAGCCACTGGACTGGGTTCGCTGCACTGGGGCTACCCGTTCATGACCACGCACACCGCGCATCTGACCCTGCCCTACATTGGTGACATTCATGTCGCCAGTGCGCTGTTCTTCGATCTGGGGGTCTTCACCGTGGTGGTCGGTGCGACCATGCTGATTCTTACGGCCATCGCCCACCAGTCGGTGCGCGGCCATCGCTACCATGCCCGCAAGCTGGAAGAAGAAGCCGAAGCCAAGGAAGCCGCTGCGGCACACTACGCTAGGGCACGCGCCGCCTTTGCTGCGGTGGCCCAGTACAACACCAACCCCCACCACCGCCCGGGAGCACACCCATGGAAATAGTCATGGCCGTTGCGATTGGCGTACTGACTGGCGCAGGTGTCTGGCTGCTGCTGCGGCCGCGCACCTTTCAGGTCATCATCGGCCTGTCACTGCTGGGCTACGCCGTCAATCTGTTCATCTTTTCCATGGGACGGCTCGGGCTGGCCATCGATAAGGAACCCGTGCTGCGCCCCGGCGTTCCGCAGGATCTGTTGAACTACGCCGACCCCCTGCCACAGGCACTGGTGCTCACGGCCATCGTCATTGGCTTTGCCACCACGGCACTGTTCCTCGTGGTATTGCTGGCCTTGCGTGGCATGGCAGGAACCGACCACGTCGATGGCAGTCTCGCCGCAGAAAAGAATGAGGCCTCATGAGGGAATTGCTGTCATCCTGGATGCCCCACCTGATTCTGGCACCGATTCTGGTGCCGATGGTGTCGGCCGCACTCATGCTGCTGCTCAAGGAAGAAAAGCAGCGAGCCAAGCTGCTCATCAACATCTGCGCCACCGTGATCGCACTGGTGGTGGCGGTATTCCTGATGCAATGGTCGCACCAGCAGAGTTCGCCCACGGCCATGACCGTGTACCTGACCAGCAACTGGCCCGCCCCTTTTGGTATCGTGCTGGCCCTGGACCGACTCTCCGGGCTGATGCTGACACTCACCGCCATTCTGGGAGTGGCGGCCGCCCTGTACTCCTCGGCGCACTGGCACCGTGCAGGCGTGAATTTCCACGCCCTGTTCCAGTTGCAGCTCATGGGACTCAACGGCGTATTCCTGACTGGCGACCTGTTCAACCTGTTCGTATTCATCGAGATTCTGCTGGCCGCTTCCTACGGCCTGCTGCTGCACGGCTCGGGCCGCCACCGGGTACAGGCGGGCCTGCACTACATTGCCATCAATCTGGCGGCATCGTCGCTGCTGCTCATCGGCATCTCGATGTTCTATGGCATCACCGGCACCCTCAATCTAGCCGATCTGGCACAACTGGTGCCCAATGTGGCCGATGACGACCGTGCCCTGCTGCATGTGGCCGCAGGCGTGCTGGGTGTGGCCATCCTCATCAAGGCTGCGGTATGGCCACTGAATTTCTGGCTCGTGCCCGCATACAGTGCAGCCACCGCGCCAGTGGGGATGATTTTCGCCATCATGACCAAGGTCGGCATCTACATCATCCTGCGCATCTGGACACTGGTATTCGGCTACGATGCGGGCCTGTCCAGCCAGTATGGCGGTCAGTGGATCACCTACGCGGGCATGGCCACCATTGCCGTCGGCACCGTGGGGGTCATGAGCAGCCAGAAGCTCGGCAATCTGGCCGGTTACAGTGCCATCGTCTCGTCCGGCACGCTGCTGGCCACCATGGGCTTCGGCCAGAACCTGCTGACCGCCGGGCTGCTGTACTACATGGTCAGTTCCACGCTGGCCGTCGCCGCCTGCTTTCTGCTGGCCGACCTGATGGATCGCTGGCGCAACGATGGTGCCGACTACGCCCCCTATGAAGAAGAAGACCTCGCCCCTTTCCTCTCTCCCGACCTGAGCAGCAACCTGAAGGAACTCAACCTGGACGAACGCGAGGAGGCCATCGTGGGGCGCGCCATGCCCGCCGCAGCGGCCCTGATGGGCCTGGCCTTCATGGCCTGTACATTGCTGATTGCAGGATTGCCCCCCTTGTCAGGCTTCATCGGCAAATTCGCCATGCTCACAGCCTTGCTCAATCCGCTGGGCATGGGGGCTTCGGCGGGGCAGACCCTGGGAACCGACGGCTGGATACTGCTCGGCATCCTGATCGTCTCGGGTTTGTTCGCGCTGGTGGCATTCTCCCGCGCAGGCATCCGCCATTTCTGGGCCTCACATGGCCGCAAGGCTCCACTGCTGCGCGTGGTGGAAGGCATTCCGCTGGCCATCCTGCTGGGCAGTTGCGTGCTGATGACCGTGAAAGCCGACAACGTCATGCGCTACATGCAAAGCACGGCCAACACCCTTTACGCCCCGGACGACTACATTCAAACCGTTCTGGGCGCGCGTTCCAAGCCCTACCCCAGCCAGAAAGCGCAAGACCTGCTGCCCTCCACACCTTCCGCAACCAGTGAAGAGGAAACACCATGAAGAAATGGTTGCGCCGCATCTTCCCTGCCCCGCTGATCTCGTTGATGCTGATCGGCACCTGGGTCATGCTGACCCAGAGCGTGGCTGTCGGCACGCTGGTATTTGCCACCCTGCTGGGCTTCTTCATTCCCATCTTCAGTGCCACCCTGCGACCCCGGCATGTCAAGGTACGCCGCCCCTGGATCGTGTTCAAGCTGTTCTTTGTCGTGACCATGGATGCCTGGCTGTCGGCGTGGGCGGTCATCAAGATTCTGCTGCGCCCCGTGGGCAATGAGGACACCTCGGAGTTCGTGCGCGTACCGCTGGAAATGCGCGACCCCAACGGCCTGGCCGTACTGGCCATCATCACCTGCATCACCCCAGGCAATGCCTGGGCGGAACTCTCCATGGACCGCAGCATCCTGCTGCTGCATGTGCTCGATGGCAAGGTCATTCCCGAAAAAGTCATCGAGACCGTCAAGGAACGCTACGAGCGTCCTCTCATGGAGATCTTTGAACAATGATGAACGGACAAATCCTCGCCATCGCCCTGCCCGTCGCCCTGGCCATGCTGGCCCTTGCCGTGCTGATGGCCGCCCTGCGCCTGCTGGTCGGCCCCTCGGCCCAAGACCGCATCATGGCCCTGGACAACATCTATGCGATTGCCATGTTCATCATGCTCACGCTGTCGATCTACTATGAGAGCGATGCCTATTTTGAAGCGGCATTGCTGATTTCCCTGCTGGGTTTTGCCAGCACCACCGCCATGGCCAAATTCCTGCTGCGTGGGGAGGTGATTGAATAATGACTGATCCCAATATCCCCCTGTGGGTGGAAGCCATCACGGCCTTCTTCGTGCTGGCGGGGGCATTCGTGGCCCTGCTGGCAGCCAGCGGCGTATTGCGCCTGAACTCCTTCTTCGCCCGCGTTCATGCTCCAGCCCTGGTCACCACCGTGGGCATCTGGTGCATTCTGCTGGCGACGCTGATTTTTTTCACCGCCTACTATGGCAAAGTGCCGATCAATACCCTGTTGATCGGGCTGTTCATCTCCGTCACCACCCCCGTCACCACCATTTTCCTGATGCGTGCAGCCCTGTTCCGCTCACGCCAGCGGGGCGAGGATGTCCCTGCCAGTGTCAATATGCTGAAAATCGTGGCCCCACAGAAATCGGTACAAGACTCCAGTCACGGCACCGACGCCGCGCCATTGAGTGACCGCCCTGCGGAGACACCGGAAGATGCGACCATCTCTGCCAAACCGCAGGAAACACCCTCCCCCTGAGTGGTTTTTTCAGCAAACATGGCTATGCGTCAATTCTTCAGACCGAAAACCATCTGTACATCGGCCAACTGAATACGATCATTCTCTGTCAAGCGGACTGGATCGTTCCCCAGCGCAATCCCATTCCAGAGCACAGTGCCCGTGCCACCAGGCTGTCGTTGAAGGGTATAACGGTTCAATGTACGCTGGCAATTCACGGAAACCACCGCCACCCCCGGTGTCCCGAGCGTTACCACGGGTTTGTCCAACACCAATTGCCGACCTGCAGCAGGCCCTGTGCGCACTTCCAGATAGGCTTGGCGGCTGGAGCCCATCTGCTCGGGGAGCGCAATATTGGTATCCGCAAAAGCGGTGGCAAAAGAGGATCGTGGCTTGGGAGAGACCGGACGACTCAAGGCAATCACACAAGAGCCCAGCATCACCTGTTGTGTGGGCAGCCACGCATGACGAACAATGCGCTTGCCATCGAGAAAAGTACCATTGGTACTGTCCAGATCCTCGATCTCCACCACACCCTCATGCCAATGCACCAGCGCATGATGCCCGCTCACCGTCAGATCTTCCAGCACCAGATCATTGGAAAGTCGCCGACCAATGCGAGTCTCCGGCCTGTCCAGCACATACTCCTTCAGAACATTCCCGTCTTTGATGACAGTGAGTTTGTATCCCATGATTGCTCCATTGGTGGGTACGCCACCATCCTGCCCATGACCTGGAAATTATCCCATGTCTGCCGGAAAATAGAAAAGGTCCCATCAAGGCCGATCATTCCGCGCCGCTCAGTTTCGGCACAGACATGAAAAAACCCACATTGCCAGAATGTGGGTTTTTTCCAAGCATGCTACTGTAGCAAGTCAATATTACAGCAGACCCTTGAGCAAGCGACCCATTTCAGATGGGTTGCGTGTCACGGTGAAACCGCACTCTTCCAGGATGGCCAGCTTGGCATCGGCAGTGTCTTCGCCACCGGAGATCAACGCGCCGGCATGGCCCATGCGCTTGCCAGCAGGTGCAGTCACGCCCGCAATGAAGCCCACCACGGGCTTCTTGAAATTGTCCTTGCACCAGCGAGCGGCTTCGGCTTCGTCCGGGCCACCGATTTCACCAATCATGATGACGGCATCGGTATCGGGGTCGTCATTGAACGCCTTCATCACATCGATGTGCTTGAGACCGTTGATGGGGTCGCCACCAATGCCCACGGCGGACGACTGGCCAATGCCCAGTTCGGTCAGTTGTGCCACAGCTTCATAGGTCAGCGTACCGGAACGGGATACGACACCGACGCGGCCCTTCTTGTGGATGTGGCCGGGCATGATGCCGATCTTGATTTCATCGGGCGTAATCAAACCAGGGCAGTTGGGGCCCAGCAGCAGGGTGCGCTTGCCACCAGCCGCTTCCTTGGCTTTCATCCTGTTGCGCACTTCCAGCATGTCCTTGACTGGAATGCCTTCAGTGATGCAGATGGCCAGATCCAGATCGGCCTCGACGGCCTCCCAGATGGCAGCGGCTGCGCCAGCAGGCGGAACGTAGATCACGGAAACAGTCGCGCCGGTTTGAGTGGCAGCTTCTTTCACCGATGCGTAAATCGGGATGTTGAAGATGGATTCACCCGCTTTTTTCGGGTTCACACCGGCCACGAATGCTGCTTTGCCGTTGGCGTATTCCTGACACTTTTCGGTGTGGAACTGGCCGGTCTTGCCGGTGATGCCCTGGGTGATGACTTTGGTGTCTTTGTTGATGTAGATAGACATGGCAATTCCTTACTTCTTGACGGCAGCCACCACTTTTTCAGCGGCTTCGGCCATGGTGTCGGCACTGATGATGGGCAGGCCGGATTCTGCCAGCAGCTTCTTGCCCAGTTCCTCGTTGGTGCCCTTCATGCGCACGACCAGCGGCACTTTCAGGTTCACGGCGCGGCTGGCGGTAATCACACCAGTGGCAATGGTGTCGCACTTCATGATGCCGCCGAAGATGTTCACCAGAATGGCTTCGACCTTGGGGTTTTGCAGCATGATCTTGAAGGCTTCGGTGACCTTCTCGGGGGTCGCACCGCCGCCCACGTCCAGGAAGTTGGCCGGCTCCCCGCCGAACAGCTTGATGGTGTCCATCGTGGACATGGCCAGGCCAGCTCCATTGACCAGACAGCCGATGTTGCCATCGAGGCTGATGTAGGCCAGATCGAACTTGGAGGCTTCCACTTCGGCTGGGTCTTCCTCGTCCAGATCGCGCAGTGCCACGATTTCGGGGTGACGGTACAAGGCGTTGGAGTCGAAGTTGAACTTCGCGTCCAGTGCAATGATGTTGCCCTTGCCGTCGCGGTTCAGCGGGTTGATTTCCACCAGCGACGCATCGGTTTCCTGATAGGTCTCGTAGAGCTTCTTGAACACGTCCACGGCCTGTGCCTTGGAGTCGGCAGGGATGCCGATGCCATCGGCCAGTTCGCCGGCCTGCTCATCGGTCAGACCGACCAGCGGATCGGCAAACACCTTGATGATTTTCTCGGGGTGGCTGTGCGCCACTTCCTCGATGTCCATGCCGCCTTCGCTGGAAGCGATGAACGCCACCTTCTGGCTGGCGCGGTCGGTCACCACGGACACATAGTATTCCTTCTGGATGTCGGCTCCGTCCTCGATGTAGAGGCGACGCACTTTCTGTCCTTCCGGGCCGGTCTGGTGCGTGACGAGCTGCATGCCCAGAATCTGTTCGGCCAGTGCCTTGACATCGTCGATGCTCTTGGCCACTTTCACGCCACCGCCCTTGCCGCGGCCACCTGCATGGATTTGCGCCTTGACCACCCAGACCGGACCACCGAGCTTCTGGGCGGCTTCCACGGCTTCCTGAACGGTGAATGCGGGGATTCCACGGGGCACGGGCACCCCGAACTTGCGCAAGATTTCCTTGCCTTGGTATTCGTGAATCTTCATGAGGAGTCTCTCAGGAGGAATTAAAAGGACGTTGTAATCGTGCCCGGTCGCTCCACGGCCACAGCACCGTAATTACAGCGAGGTAATGTATCATGGGCACAGTCTTGGTATGGGGTGATTTCGCATCGAATTGGTGCTTTTCACGAAAACTTTTCCCTATGAAACCGCCCATTCCAGGGTTTTCCCCAGCCCCATTTCGGGCATGATGTTGCGCTTGGCAAGATGCTGGCACACGCTGGCAGGTCGCGCTTTCATGCGTTTCTTTCTTCTTTTCTTCAGCCTCAACCCCTATGTCCAAAGTTTTCATTGACGGCGAAGCAGGCACGACTGGCTTGCAGATTCGCGATCGCCTGGAATTGCTCGATGCCGTGGAAATCGTCAGCATCGCCCCCGAGCAACGCAAGGACTCAGCCGCCAAGCGCGCCCTGATCGCCGATGTCGATCTGGTGGTGCTGTGCCTGCACGACGATGCCGCCCGCGAAACGGTGGCTCTGGTGGAGGAGGTCGAGGCAGAGATCGGGCGCGACATCAAGATCATCGATGCGTCCACGGCACACCGCGTCGCTCCCGGTTGGGTCTATGGCTTCCCGGAACTGGCCCAGGGTCAGGCCGATGCCATCCGCCAGGCCAGCCGCATCGCCAATCCGGGCTGCTATGCCACCGGAGCGATTGCGCTGCTGCGTCCGCTGATCGATGCCGGGCTGCTGCCGGCTGATTTTGCCGTGGCCCTGCCCTCGGTGAGCGGCTACTCAGGGGGCGGTCGCACCATGATCGAAGCCTATGAGGCCGGACAGGCCCCGGCGTTCGAGTTGTACGCGCTGGGCTTGCAGCACAAGCACATTCCCGAAATCATGGCCTACACGGGCCTGCAACGCTGCCCGTTGTTCACCCCTTCGGTGGGCAATTTTGCACAGGGGATGCTGGTGCAACTGCCGCTACATTTGGATCTGCTGCCCGGCCAGCCCACCGCCACCGACCTGCACGATGCCCTGCACAGCCACTATGCCCTGACCAACACACCAGAGCAATTTGTGCAGGTGCTGCCCGCCGATGCCAGCGGCAAGCTGGACGCACTGGCCCTGAACAACACCAATCAACTGGAACTGCGCGTCTTTGGCAACGAAGCCCACCGCCATGCCGTGCTGGTGGCACGTCTGGACAACCTTGGCAAGGGTGCCAGTGGCGCGGCCGTGCAGAACCTGAAACTGACACTGGACATCGACTGATCCAGCAACTTAGCCCACCGCCTCCACGAAAAAGCCGCACTCCACGAAAGGAATGCGGCTTTTCCTTGCGCTGAAGACCGCTTCAGGCTGCCACACACCGAATGGCGAATGGCAATTGCGGCCCGTTCCGGTCAGAACGTGTTTACGATCTCGGCGCGAGTGCTGTTGTGCCTCAAGAACCGTAGCTGCAAGGCGAAAACCGCAGACGGGCTGGTGGCCCGGCGAGGATTTTCAACGCCGCAGATGCAGTTCTTGGGGTGCAACCCACAGGGTATGGCGTAGCCATACAGCTTCGTGCCGGGATCGTAAACACGTTCTCAGAACAATACGCGGGTGCGCACGGTACCGGGCACTTCCTTGAGTGCGTCCTTGACCTTGTCGGCCGTGCCGGCTTCCACGTCTATCACCACATAGCCAATGCTGTCGTCGGTTTGCAGGTACTGGGCGGCAATGTTGATTTTCGCTTCGGAGAAAATCTGGTTGATGGCGGTCATGACCCCCGGCACATTGCGGTGAATGTGCAGGATGCGATCCCGGCCAGGGTGGGCGGGCAGAGCCGCTTCGGGGAAGTTTACCGATGTGGTGGTCGTGCCGTTGTCGCTGTACTTGGCGAGTTTTTCGGCCACTTCCAGCCCAATGTTGGCCTGTGCCTCCATCGTGGAGCCACCAATGTGCGGGGTCAGGATGACGTTGTCCAGGCCTCGCAAAGGCGAGATGAATTCATCCTTGTTGGTGCGTGGCTCGACGGGGAACACGTCGATGGCAGCCCCCAGCAGCTTCTTGGACTTGATGGCTTCGGCCAGCGGCTCAATCTCCACCACTGTGCCACGCGAGGCATTGATGAGGATGGAGCCTTCCTTCATGGCTGCGATTTCCTTCGCGCCGATCATCCACTTGGTGGAAGCGAGTTCCGGTACATGCAGGCTGACGATGTCGCTTTGCGCCAGCAATTCGTTCAGGCTGTGCACCTGGTGGGCGTTGCCCAGCGGCAGCTTGGTGATGACATCGTAAAAAATGACGTGCATGCCCAACGACTCGGCCAGCACCGACAGCTGCGAGCCAATCGAGCCGTAGCCAACGATGCCCAGGGTCTTGCCGCGAATCTCGTAGGAGTTGCTGGCCGACTTGAGCCAGCCGCCCCGGTGGGCCACGATGTTCTTTTCAGGAATGCCACGCAGCAGCAGGATAGCTTCGGCCAGCACCAGTTCGGCCACGGAGCGGGTGTTGGAGTACGGTGCATTGAACACGGCCACGGCACGGGCGCGGGCCGCATTCAGGTCGATCTGGTTGGTGCCGATGCAGAATGCGCCCACGGCCACCAGCTTGTGGGCGGCCTCGAAAACTTCTTCGGTCAATTGGGTGCGCGAGCGGATGCCCAGAAAGTGCACGTCGGCGACACGCGCCTTCAGTTCCTCTGCGGGCAACGCGCCAGCGACGGTTTCGACGTTGGTATAGCCCGCCTGCTTCAGCACCTCGACTGCGGAAGGGTGAATGCCTTCCAGCAGCAGGATCTTGATCTTGTTTTTGTCCAGGGATGTCTTGGTCATGATGAAAGGAGAAAAATCAACGAATGAAAATGCAGTCACGCCGCCCCAACGGATGCGACTGGTGGATGGCAGTTCAGCTTCCCGACGATGGCCGCCCCTGCCGGTGCAGGGAGGCCATACTATCACCAAATCGGTGCCGATGCGGCAGGCATGGTCGGCGAAAACCGGCAGAATCGCAGGCCCGGATGGCCCACGGCACTACTTCTGCATGCCCCAGCGTCGCACCGTCACGCGCTCCAGTGTGTTGAACAGCAGGTTCTCCACCAGCAGCCCCAGGAGGATGACCAGGGCCAGCCCGGCGAACACCCGGTCGGTGTACAGTTCGTTGCGGTTCTGGAAGATGTACCAGCCCAGCCCGCCCTGGCCGGAGGTCGTGCCGAACACCAGTTCGGCGGCAATCAGGGTGCGCCATGCAAACGCCCAGCTCAGGCGCAGGCCCGACAGGATGGAAGGCAGTGCCGCCGGAACCAGAATCTGGAAGATATAGCGCACGCCCCGCAATCCGTAGTTGCGCCCGGCCATGCGCAGGGTTTCGGGCACGGCCAGAAAGCCGCTGTAGGTGCTCAATGCCAGTGGCCAGAGCACCGAATGCACCAGCACGAAAATCAGGCTGTTGTCTCCCAGCCCGAACCACAGCAGTGCCAGCGGCAGCAATGCAATGGCAGGCAGGGGGTTGAGCATGGAAGTGAGCGTGGAGAGCAGATCACGCCCGAACTGGGTGGAGACGGCCAGCGAAGTCAAACCAAAAGCGGCCACCACGCCCAGCGCGTAGCCCTGCAACAGCACCTTGACCGAGACGGCAGCTCGCAGCAGCAACTCGCCGCTGGCCAGCCCCTGCCAAAATGCCACCGCAGTCTGCGTGAAAGTGGGCACGAGCAGATCGTTGTCCACCAGCCGCCCGGTGACTTCCCACAGCAGCATCAGCCACAGCAGAATCACCGCCTTGCGCAGCCATGCCTGCTGCCACAGGCGACTGCGCAGCCCGCGCTGGCGTGCCACAGGTGCGGCGGTGAATGGCTCCAGCGTGCATTCGTACTCGGGTCGCACCGGTGCGACTGTCAGTGTGGCATGGGAGCGAAAATCAGCACTCATACGGAAATATTGAAGTAGCCCGCCTCGTTGGGGCGCAGCCAGAAGATGTTGTCGTCCTGGCGGCCTTCGGCTTCCAGGTCGGGGTTGCTGGCATCCTCGAACAGCAGGCGGTGGATGCGCCGGGCGGTGCGCTGGAATGCCACACTGCCCGCGCTGTGCAGGTCGAACTGGTGGCTGTTGATCTCGGCACGCACCCGGCCCGGATGGGGCGAGAGCAGCAGAATGCGGCTGCCCAGCACCAGGGCTTCTTCAATCGAATGGGTGATGAACACCAGCGTGAAGCGCACCTCCTGCCACAGAGCCAGCAACTCCTCCTGCATGCGGCGGCGCGTCAATGCGTCCAATGCCGCGAATGGCTCGTCCATCAGCAGAATGCGCGGCTGCATGGCCAGCGCGCGGGCAATGGCCACGCGCTGCTTCATGCCGCCCGACAGAGTGTGCGGGTAGGCATGGGCAAACTGGCTCAACCCCACCCGCTCCAGACAGTACAGGGCGCGCTCCGTGGCCTCGGCCCTGGGCAGGGTGCGCGAAGCCAGCAGCGAGAACATCACGTTCTGCAACACGGTTTTCCACGGCGCGAGCTGGTCGAATTCCTGAAACACCACGATGCGGTCGGCCCCCGGCTGGCGCACCAACTGGCCATCGAGCAGAATCTCGCCCTCGGTGGGTGCAATGAAACCCGCAATCGCCTTGAGCAGCGTGGATTTGCCACAGCCCGACGGCCCCAGCACCACATAGCGGTCGGCCTCGCAGACGCTGAAGCTGACCTGGTGCGTGGCCCGCACCACATGCTGCGGGGTCTGGTACTCCAGCGTCACGCCCTGCACACGCAACAGCGCGTCTGGCCATGCCGATGCCGGGTGGGCCACTGTGGCCGTCTGTTCAGGCACCATCGCCATCAGCTTCCGTCGGCAATGCCGGGCTGCTCAAATACATAATCGCGCACCGACTCGGGCTTGTTGCGAATGGCTCCCACGCGGTGCAGGAACTGCCCCAGCGGCAGGGTATTGTGCAGCGTGGTGGTGAAGCGCACTTGCGGGTTGCGCAGCACCTGCAAGACCAGATCGCGGCTGGTATTGGACTGCGTCACGCGCAGAAAAATATCGGCGGCCTGCTCCGGGTGGTCGGTGATGAAGGATGCGGCCTCGTTGAGCGCGTTCACGAAGGCGCGATAGGTCTTGGGATTGTCCTGGCGGAACTTCTCGGTGGCATACAGCACGGTGGCCGAAGCCGGGCCGCCCAGTACGTCGTAGGAATTGAGCACAATGTGCGCATTCGGGTTGCTGGCCAGAATCTGCTCGGAAAACGGCGGATTGCCAAAATGCGCATTCACTTCTGTGCCGCCGCTGATGAGCGCGGCCGTGGCATCGGGGTGCGGCAGTTGCACCTGCAAGCGATCCAGCTTGTTGAACTGTGCATCGCCCCACTCCTTGGCCGAAGCCAGTTGCAGAATGCGCGACTGCACCGACACCGTCACGGCAGGCAGGGCAATGCGGTCGGCATCGCCGAAATCGGCAATGGTCTTGACCTTGGGATTGGTGCTCACCAGATAGTAGGGAAAGTTGCCCAGCGAGGCCACGGCCTTGACGTTCTGCCGCCCCTTGGTGCGATCCCAGATGGTGAACAGCGGCCCTACACCGGCCCCGGCCACGTCAATCGAGTTGGACAACAAGGCATCATTGATGGCCGCGCCCCCCGACAGGCGCACGAACTTCACGTCGATGTCCAGCCCTTCGGCCTTGCCGTGTTTCTCGATCAGTTGTTGATCCTGCGCCACGTTCAGCAGCAAATAGACAATGCCAAACTGCTGGGCAATGCGGATGCTGCCCTCGGCCTGTGCCACCACAGGAGCCAGCATGGCGGCACTGAACAGACTGCTGGCCGCCAGCCATGCCACGGCCCGACGGCGCAAATGCCGCGTGCCCGTTTGCCAGAACCATTCCCGCGCACCTGATTTGACCGTCATACGCTGCCCTTCCCTGTGTTGAATCCGTCCGAAAAGCAGGCACTGTAGGAAAAATCCGTTCAATCCAGAACGAATTGTTTTCCATCAGCTAATAAGAAAAATATCTATAGGTCTTCAGAACCCCAGCCCCAGTTCCACCCAGGCGGCATAGGCACTGGAGGATTGCTGTGCCTGCGCGCTGCTGCCGTTGCGAAAGCGTGCCGACGGGTCGAACCAGCCCACGGCAGCTTCCAGCTTGATGTCGCGGCGGGGCCGCCAGCCCAGCACCACATCCAGCCCGGACCCCAGACGGCGGGTGCTGAGGATGTCGGTATCGGGATTGAGTTCGGTGCTGCGCCGGGTCAGGGTGGCGAGGTGGTGCTGGGTGTAGCGGTGGTACACCATGTCCAGCGTCAGTTGGGGGGCCAGATTCAGCCCCACGCCTGCCGTGAGAATGTGCAGATTGCGCAGTTCGGGGTTGAGTGCCACGCCATAGACCTGGTATTTGGTCAGGCCACCGAAGTCGGCTTCGTTGGATTGCAGCCCGCTCTGGCGGTAATGCCTGCGTCGGCCATCGCTGGCATTGCCGTCGCCGCTGCCCCAGGCATAGCCCAGCGTCAGGCGCGGGCGCAACGCCGCTTTGTGGAATACATAGGTTCCCCCGGCATCCAGTGCATGGCCGCGCAGCGATTCGCCCTCTTCGCGGCCACGCACGGTGGCCACTTCCAGCCAGTGGCGCAGGCGTTTGTCGGGGTCGGCGTGGGAGCGCAGACCCAGGTGCAGCAGACGGTCGCGGTCGGTACTCAGATCGCGCTGGGCCACGGCGTAGGTTCCAAGTTGCCAGTCCTTGTCCAGCCGGTAACGCGCCAGCACGGCGGTGGTATTGACCGGGTTGCCCTTGGTGCTGCTGTCCAGCAAGTCCCGCTGCCAGTGATTGACGCGCCCGCCCAGTGCCTGCACGCTCCAGCGGCCTCGCGTGGCCTCCAGCAACAGTCCGTCGATGTTTTCGTCGAACAGCCATTCGCGCTCGTCGCGCAGTTGCCAGCGGCCCAGCCGAACGCGGGTCTGTGCCCATGCGGTGTCTGGCTTGAGCGTGACATACGCCTGGTTCAGGCTGAGTTTGTTGGCTTTCTGGGGTGTTTCGCCGGTTTCGCGCTCGATCTCGCGGCTGAGTTCGGTCTCGACGAAACCGGAGAGGGCCGCATCGCGGCGGATGTGGGCGTTCAGGCGCAACGTCGGCTCGATGGCCAGTTCATTGATGCGCTTGCTGCCGCGCCGCAGCTCGGTGTTGCGCAAGGCTTCGGCTTCGGCAATGGCGCGACCGCTCCACTCCACCAGCGGCTCGGCGGCGACAGTGGCACTCCACAGGCAGAAACAGGCCAGCGACGGGCGAAGCAAGGAATTCAGGAAAGGCATAGGGCAAGCTGTTGGATGCAAAGGTCAATCAAGGCAGGCGTGGTGTGCTGGCGGTCGGCAAACTGGGTGCTGAGGTAAATGTGCCGTGCCAACGACAGCACGGTGAAAGCGGCCACGTCCTGCGCGGTCACGCCCTCGCTGCCGGTCACGAAGGTGTGTGCGAATGCGCGGGCATGCTGCCGGTAGTGCTCGGGCGTGCCGTGCAGGCGCAGTCCCAGTTCCTGCACATGGGCAAGGTAGTTGCCGGCATCCAGTGCAGGATGCCCCCAGCAGACCAGATCGAGATCAAGCAACACCACGCGCTCGGGCTGGCCTTCGCGCAGCAGCACCTGGTCGGGATAGAAATCGCGGTGCAGGCTGGCGCGCGGCTGCTTGCGCTGTGGGGCATCGACGAGGGCCTGCAACTGCTCACACTGCGCCAGCACCTGGGTCATGGCATCGGCCCACTGCGGGCGCAATGCCGCTGCTTCGGTCAGGCGACGACGCAACACCGCCATTTCATCGGCCAGCGTCCAGTGTCGGGGCGGGGTGGACACATCGGCCACACCACTGCCATGCAAGGCCAGCAGAGCCTGGGCCACGCGCTGACCGTACAGCAACAGTTGTGCCTGTGGCGTATCGCGGCGCAACAGGTGCATGACATCGGCTCCCGCCACACGCCGTTGCAGCCACAGGCGGTGTTCGGGCCATATCCCCAGCGGCTCGGGCACGGAAACATCGGCCTGTTCATCGAAACCCTGGTTCCACAGAGCCTGCTGCACGGAAAACGAGGTGCGATCTGCGCCCTTGTGGCGGTATTTGCCCAGTATCACGTCCGGCTCGGGGGCATCGGGGCGTTGCAGGCGGTATTCCACCACCGCACGCCGACCCGGCTTGTGGCGCAGCAGTCGGGCCGCGTGCAGCCGCGTGCCTTGCGGCCAGTCCAGAGCCTGGCGCAATGGTGCAGCCATTTGCGCCACGTCGGTGAGGGTGGCCAGCGTGTCGGCCTCGGCGGTGGCCGGGGCAATGGTGGCGGCGGGAGCATCCAGCAGTTGCTGCACCCGTTGCAACACGGCATCGGTATCGCGCAGCCACTGTGCGGAACGTTTGCGAAACGGCTCGGTGGCCAGCCGCAACAGCGCGGTGGCCACATGCCAGCGCAGCGGCTGCACGTCCGGCAGGGGCTGGCGCGACCGGGGCACTGGCTGCTGGTAGCCCGCCAGCACCTGCTGCATGGCCTGTTCGCACTGGGCGGGGGCCATCACGCCTTCAATGACCTGCAACTCGAAGCGCGCCTGCAAGGAGGCCAGATCGGTGAGGGGATGGCCCTGCGCGGCGCGATCCCAGTCGATGATCTGCAAGCCCTCTGCGGCCAGCGGGCGGATGACCTGATCGGCAGAAAAATCGCCGTGAATCAACGTGCTGTCGCCCTGCTCGGCCAGCAGGGCCTGTGCCACGCGGGTGGCCAGAGCGTGAAACTGCTGCGCCTGGGGTGTGGCTATCGCCTGCAAGGTGTCGTGCACGCTCCAGAGTGCCCGCACCTCGTCGTGGGCGGTGCGGCGCAGCGGGTGTACCACGTCCGTGCGGTGCACCCGCGCCAGTGCCTGCCCCAGTGCGGGCATGAGTTCGAGCGACAAGCCCTGGCCTTCTTCCGGGCAGAGGCTGTGCCCCGGCTGCCAGCGCGTGGCCAGCAGGCGGTGCTCGGCCGACACGCCCAGCCACACCAGTTGCCCCAATGCCGCGCCCATCGAAACGCCGTTGAGCATTTCGCCAAACTCGCTGGCATTGGCACAGCGCAGCACGGCCACCGGCTGCCCGGCTGCATCCACGCGCACCACCACGCGGCGTTCGGGCTTGTAGCGCAGCACCTGCATCTGCAAGGGCTGGTCGGCTGGCACAAAGGCAAGCCACTGGCGCAGCAGGGCTTCGCGCTGGCGGCCAGCCGCGCCATCGTCCAGCCAGAGCCAGTGGCGGATGGCGCGGTCGTGCGCCATGTCGAACACCATCATGCCCGCATCGGCCAGCCCCAGCGGGGCACGCGGATGCCCGGCCTGCACCAGTTTCTGGCGTTGGGGATGCGTCCACGACTGGGCGAAGCGCGTGGCCGTCAGCACCTTGGCGCAACCGTGCCAGACCCGGCCATCGTCCCATTGCACCCGCAGCCCTGCCGTGGCACTGTTGCCGGGTTTGTAGCGCAGATACTGAACCTGCACGGCGCAAGCCTGCGCGAAGCGGTCGGTCTGCCGCAAGCGGTGCAGCAGGGCCGCCTCGTCCAGCAGCAGGTGCAGCCCCGGCAGGGCGGCATCCCCGGCGGCGAGGCGGGCATCATCGGGGGAAAGCATGGCGGGGTTTCCTTGCAAGAATCATCATGTGGCCGGGTGTTGCAACCGCCAGAGTTCGGCGTAGCGGCCTTGCTGGCCCAGCAGTTCGGCATGGCTGCCCTGCTCCCGAATCTGGCCGTTTTCGATGAACACAATCCGGTCGGCCTGCGCGGCAAAAGCCAGATCGTGGGTGACGAGGATGCTGGTGCGCCCGCGCATCAGGCGCAGCAGGGCCTGGGTAACCTGGTGTTCGTTCTCGCTGTCCAGCCCCACGGTGGGTTCGTCCAGAATCAGCAGCGGGCTGTTGCGGATGGCGGCGCGGGCAATGGCCATGCGCTGGCGTTGCCCGCCCGAGAGCGAGCTGCCGCGCTCGCCCAGCACCGTGTCGTAGCCCTGTGGCAGTTGCTGGATGAATTCGTGCGCATTCGCCAGTTGTGCAGCGGCGACGATCTGCGCCTCGGTGACATCGCCCAGCGCGGCCAGTGCAATGTTCTCGCGCACGCTCACGCCAAACAGCAGGCTTTCCTGCGGCACCAGGCTGATTTGCTGGCGCAGGCTTTGCAGGGTGCAGTCGCGGATGTTCTGTCCGTCAATCAGCACCTGCCCCTGATCGGGGTCGTACAGGCGCAGCAACAGGCTGGTGATGCTGGACTTGCCCGCACCCGACGGCCCGGTGATGGCCACCGCCTGCCCGGCGGCAATCGTGAAGGCCAGATGCTCGAACAGCGGGCGCACGCTGCCATCGTCACTGCGATAGCCAAAGCCGACATCGGCAAAGCGCACGTCACCGCGCAGCACCTGCAAGGGCTGGGCATCGGGGCGATCCTGAATGTCCGGCTGCTCGTCGAGCAAGTCCACCACGCGCTCGCCCGCAGCCAGTGCCTTGGAGAGCCGCCCGGTGTACTTGGCGTACTCGCGCACGGGCCGGAACGCGCTTTTCAGGTAGGAGATGAAGATGAGCAGATCGCCCGGCGACATGCTGCCGCCAATGACGGCATAGGCTCCCTGCAACAGCACCAGTGCGGTGGCCAGGGCGACGATCAGATCGACCTTGCGCTCCAACCCGGCGGAGAGGCGTTTGGACTTGACGTTCTGCTGGCTGCTTTGCGCATCGTCGCCGCCGAAACTGCGCATGGTGGCGCGCTCCAGCGAGAGCGATTGCACGGTGCGGATCGCGGCCATGAATTCCGCCGCCTTGGCCGCCAGCGAGCCTTCGCGCTTGCGCTGGGCGCGGCTGACTTCGTGAATCTGGCGGCTGGCGCGGCGGGTGCTCCACAGCAGCAGCGGCATGGGCAACAGGGCCACCAGCGTGAGCTTCCAGTTCAGCACCAGCATGATGGCGAACATGCCGCCCAGAATGAAGATGTTCGCCAGCATCGGCATCAGTGCCGTCACGGTGGCCTCGCGCAACATGCCGATGTCGTTGATGAGGCGCATGGTCAGATCGCCCGTGCGGGAGCGGCCATGAAACGCCAGTGACAGCCGTTGCAGGTGTGCGAACAAGTCCAGGCGCACGGCACTGAGCACGCGGCTGCCCGCCAGGGCCAGCCCCACGGTGCTGCTGAAGTTCATCACCGCCTTGAGGGCGGCAATCGCCACCACCGCCCCGGCGCAGAGCCAGAGCAGGTGCACGGTATCGCGCCCTGCGGCCAGATCGCCCAGCAGCCCGCTGGCCTGTCCGCTGCCCGAGAGCACATGATCGATGACGAAGGCCAGCGGCCACGGCTCCAGCAGGCGCATGGCGGTGGACAGCACCAGTGCCAGCAGCGAGCCACCGATGAGGGCACGCTGCGGGCGCATATAGGGCGCGAACCGCCGCGCCATCAGCCGCCAGGGGCTGGGCTGCGCATTCGCACGCGGGCTGCGGCTCATGCCAGCGGCCTCGGTGGCTGCAAGGGCGTGGTGCGCATGGTGTGCACAATCCGCTGCACCACGGCATCCCAACTGCGCTCCTGCTCGGCCAGTCTGCGCCCGTTGTGCCCCATGCGTGCCTGCTGGGCGGGGTCGTTGAGCAACTGGGCGATGGCCTCGGCCATCTGCTCGGGCTGCTGTGGTGGCACCAGCAGGCCGGTTTCGCCATGCAGCACCACCGATTCCAGATGCCCCACGCGGGTGGCCACCACCGGCAGGCCCGCCGCCATGTATTCGTAAATCTTCAGGGGCGAAAAATAAAATTCGGCCAGTTGCGGATAAGGCGCGACGGCCACATCCATCTGCGCCAGCCAGCCGGGAACCTGTGCCGGCTCCACCGCTCCGGCAAACCGGACGTGCGCCTCCAGCCCGCGAGCCACCAGATCGGCCCGAATGGCCGCCTGCTCCGGCCCGTCGCCCACCACCAGCAGGCGCGTGTGCGGATACTGGCGATGCAGCCGCTCGAATGCCTGCACCAGTGTGGGCAGACCGTGCCAGGGCTTGAGCGTGCCCAGAAAACCGATCACAGCAGGTTCGGCCCCTGAATCATGCGCCCGACGCGCCATGCGCCCAGCGCGACCGGCGGCCGCAGTGGCAAAGCGGGCCGGGTCCACGCCATTGGCCACCACCTGCACGCGCTGCGGCTCGGCCCCCTGCGCTTGCAGGTACTGCTTCACGCCGGGCGAGACGGCGATCATGGCGGTGGCATCGGCAAAGACCGACTGCGCCACCCGCCGCGCCTCGTGCTCCAGCGGCAGTTCGCGGTGGGTGCGCTGCTCCTCGATCAGCGGGGCATTGACCTCCAGCAGGCCGGGAATGCCCTGTTCGCGCGCATAGGCCATGCCCGCGTCGCTCCAGAGTGAATAGCGTTCGTACACCCAGTCCAGCGGTGCAAGGCTTTGCAAGGCCGAGCGCAGCGCGGCATGGCCTGCCGTCAATGCGCCCTGCGCCCGCTCCAACGCGCTGCCGCGTGGCAAGGGCGGCAAGGCGAGGCACTTCAACCCCTCCAGACCGGCGGGTGGCTCGCCATCGAAGCGTTGCGCAATCAGCGTCACGTCCACCCCTTGTTTCAGCAGGCCGCGCAGCACCTCCTGCACATGCACGGACGCACCCTTGCAACCAAATACCGGAATGCCGGGGTCGGCACAGACATAGGCCATGCGCATCGTTCAGCTCCTTGCGGCAGTCTGGGCCGTGTGGGATTCGACGGCGCGGCGGAACACCTGCCGCTGCACGGCGGCATTGCGGTCGATGTCGTAATCGCGCTCGATCAACGCACGCGCCTGGTGCGAGAAGCGACTGCGCCGCTGGGCATCGGCCAGCAGGCTCTCGATGGCCTGCGCCAGCAACGCCGGGTCTTGCGGGGGAATGCACAGCCCGGTTTCGCCATCCACCACCAGTTCCGGGATGCCCGCCACCTGGGTGGAAATCACCGGCGTGCCCAGTGCCATGGCTTCCAGCAGCACCGTGGGCAGGCCGTCGCGGTCGCCATCGGCACTGATGACGCAGGGGGCCACCATCACCGCTGCCTGGCGCAGCAGCCGGATGATGTCCGGCTGGGGCATGGCTCCGGTGAGGGTCATGCAGTCCTGCACGCCCTGCTCGGCCATGCGGGCAGCCAGTGCCTCGCGCAGATCGCCCTCGCCCACCAGCGTGCAGTGAAAGGCCACGCCGCGCTCCTTGAGCAGCCGCACGGCATCGACCAGCACCTCGAAGCCCTTCTTCGGAACCAGCCGCCCCACCGCCAGCACATGCGGCGCGCGTTGGGCCACCTGCGCCGGATCACTGGCAGGGAACTTGCGCAAATCCATGCCGTTGTAGATGCGCACGGCACGCGCCGCATCCGCACCGTACTGCTGGCGCAGATAGGCCAGGTTGTAGTCGGAGACCGTGATGGTGCTGGCCGCGTCGCGCATTTTCTGGTCCAGCGCGGTGGATTCCTCGTACTGGTAGTAGATGTCCTTGGCATGGGCCGTGAACGTGTAGCCCACGCCGCTGAACAAGGCCGCCAGCCGCGCCACCGTGGTGGCCTGCGTGCCAAAGTGTGCGTGCAGATGCTGGATGCCGCGCTCGCGCACCGCCATGGCCAGCAGCAGGGCCTGGGCACATTCGTGCACGCTGCCCCGCAGGGCTTCAGGCAGATGCTGGGCCAGCCCCGGCAGTTGCTGCTCGGCCTGGCGCACGATCTGCCAGAAGGATTCCGGGTTGCGCTGCTTGTCGGAATAGCGCGTCACCGGCGCGCGCACCTGCGAAATGCCATCCTGGAAATGCGCCTCGCTGACCGGCCCCAGCGCGAAGATGTCGATCTTCATGCCCTCGCGCTCGTGCGCCAGAATCTCATTGACCACAAAAGTCTCGGAAAAACGCGGGTAGCGTTTGAGCACATAGCCCACATACAGCGCAGACGGGCAGGCAGAGGCCACAGACGGGGCTGGGCTGACCAGGGGAGGAATCATCGGAAAATTTTCAGTGAAGGGGAAAAAAAGCCACCGCAGCGGCATCATGGATATGGCGGCGCGCTGGCCACCGGCTGAATCTGCCGGTTCAGGCTCAACACCGTGCGAATCCGTTCGGCCACGCGGTCCAGTCCATCGAAGCGCAGCCGCTGGCGCGGATCGGGAGGCTCGTGGCTCTCGGCCATCCAGTCCTCCAGAGCCAGGGGCGTGAGGGCATCGGGGTGCAGGCAGCGCACCAGCCCCAGTTGGTCGAGACGGCTGGCACGAATCCACTGCTCCAGGCGGGGCCTGACGCGCGGCACGATCAGGGCCTTCTTGTGGAACGACAGAATCTCGGTGGTCGTGTTGTAGCCGCCCATCGACACAATGCAGCTCGCGCCCTGCATCAGCTCCAGCGGCTCGGCCACGAAGTCCACCACCACCATGTCGCTGCGCTGCGCCGCCCACTGGCGCAGGCGTTCGCGCTCGGCCACCGGCATCATGGCCCCGGTCACCAGCACACCGCTGTACCCTTCAGGCAAACGCGCATGGACGAATGCCTGCGCCAGCCGAAAGCCATCCTGCCCGCCCCCCACCACACACAGGGCATAGGGCCGGTTCACATCCGGCAGAGTGTCCAGCCCCTTGTGGCGCAGGCGTTGAGTCTGGTCCAGATAGCCCATGAAAAAGGTCTTGGCGCGCGTGGCGGCATCAAAGCCATATTCCTCGGTCAGGTCGTACAGGTGTGGATCGCCATACACCCAGATGGTCGTGAAGTAATCGCGGATCACCTCGAAATTGCGCAGCTTCTCCCACTGCCGCTGCACCACGTCCGGCTCGTCGATGATGTCGCGCAGACCCAGCACGATGCGGATGCCCTTTTTCGCCAGCACTGGCAGGATGCTGTCCAGCTCGTTCATGGCCCCGCGTGGCACATTGTCGATCACCACCACATCCGGCTCGAACGCCTCCAGTGACGCATGGATGATGCGCGAGCGCACATTCACCAGCCGCTGCACATCCTGCCCCAGCGAACGCGGCACATAACGCCCATCGGAGGTCTTGAAGTAGGTAGGCAGCGTCACGCTGTCCGCCCCCCTGGGCAAGGCGAACGTGCCAGCCTCGCGCACACCGGAAATCAGCAGCACCTCGGCATCCGGACGCGCTTGAAACACCGCCTGCGTCAGCAGCATATTGCGGCGGATATGCCCCAGCCCCATCGTGTCGTGGGAATAGAAAGCGAAACGGGGCGCGTGAGGGTGAGCGGATACGTCACCGCAGGGGTGTGTCATGGTGGTGTGTTGAAAGGTGCAGGCACAAACAGGCCGGAAACAAAAAATGCCCCTAGGGCGTGTCATTCATTAGATTCGCCCCCGCGTTGGAGTCCAAAAAGGCTGTGAGCAAGGCGCAAAACACAGCAAGGCTTTATTGCCTTGCGAGGCTTTGCAACGCCGCGCACGGCTTTTTTGGGCCCAACCCTTCGGGCCAGCGCGCCCCGGCAGGCCACTCGTCGTTGCCCACCTTGCCCGTATCGACA
>NZ_FQUZ01000008.1 GCF_900129055.1 Lampropedia hyalina DSM 16112 | reverse complement strand
CGAAGCTGGTCAAAACCAGGATGGCCAAGTCCACGCTGGACGCGGGCTGGTCATCGCTGAAAACCGCTTTGGAATACAAGTGCCATCAGGCCGGAGTGGTTTTTGAGGAAGTGAACGAAGCGTATTCAACCCAGACCTGTTCGGCTTGTGGCGCGTTGCCACAGTCGAGGCCCAAAGGTATCGCAGGTCTTGGAATAAGGGAATGGACATGCAGCGAATGTGGAGCGGCACACGACCGTGACGTGAACGCAGCACGCAACATTCTCGCGGCAGGGCATTGCCGTCTCGCTGGAGGAATCTCCTGCCTTTAGGCAGGAGAGGATGTCAATGCGTCAATGCCTGCCGTGCCGCAATCGCATGGTTGGGGAAGTCGCTGAACACGGCATCCACCCCCAGTTCATAAAACAACTGGTATTCCTTGGCAGGGTCTCCAGCAAAATCGGATGCCAGATACTGGGCATCGCTGCGGAACGTGTAGGGGTGTACGAACAAGCCAGCGGCATGGGCATCCTGCACCACGGTGCTGGCGGGCAACAGTACGCGGTCGCGCTGGTCGATCTTGCCATCGCCATTCAGGTCGTCCCACTGGCCATCGTTGTTGCGATCGACCAGACGGCTGCTGACAATATGGGCTTTCCAGGGGCCGATGCCATCGGCATAGGTGCGAATCTGCTGCAACTGGGCCGGGGCGAGCATGTCCACATAACTGCGGGAATCGCCTGCCACGGCGAAGTCATAGGGCTGTCCCCAGGGCGGGGACATGTCGATGCTGCCATCGGGATTCTGGTCGCTGCCATCCATCAACTGCACCAGCCGCAGTTGGGTTTGGGTGCGCAGATACTGGAGGTTGCCCACCTCGAACGACTGGAGAATGATCGGATGGTTTTTCTGCGTATAGCCATACTGTTGCAGCACGGCAATCAGGCGGTCTTCGATGCGCAGGCCCAGATTGACATGGTAGGTGGGGTGCTTGGTTTCGATGTACACACCAATCTGGCGGCCCTGCTTGCGGCCCTCCTCCTGTGCCAGCTCCAGCACCTGCTGCAAGGTGGGAATCTGGTAGCGTCCGTTGTGGGACTGGTCGCGTTGCGACATGGGTTGCACGGCACGCAATTTCTGTATTTCCGCAAGTGTGAAGTCCGATGCGAACCAGCCCTCTTCTTCCACGCCGTCCACCATCGCCTTGCGCTTGCGGCTGGCAAATTCGGCACGGCTGGCCACATCGGTGGTGGTGGTGATATTGGGTTCGTGGCGGCTGACCAGATGGCCATCGCGCGTCACCACCAGATCCGGCTCGATGAAGTCAGCCCCCATTTCGATGGCCCTGCGGTAGCTCTCCAGCGTGTGGTCGGGCAGGTAGCCACTGGCTCCCCGGTGTCCAATGACCAAGGGCGGCTCACCGGTAAGCGTGGGAAAAGCAGGGTTTTCGTCGGAACCATTACAGGCCGTCAGGACGGCCGCCGCAGAAAACAGGGCGAGAAAATGACAGGTTTTTTTCATGGGACGTTCTTTTGGGTGAAAGGCAGGCGATGGCAGGGTGGGATAGTCCTGCCTTTATACTGACCGGCTGTTTCAGTTTGAATACAGCTTCTCGCTCACCTTTTTGCCCGTCCCTGCCCCCATTCATGGCCGCACCGCTCGACTTCAACAGACCCCCCTGGTACACGCAGGCCCTGCCATTGCTGTTGCGCTTCGATGGCTGGCTATTGCTCATCGTGCTGTTCATGGCAGGGCTGGGCCTGGTGGCCATGTATTCCGCCGGGTTCGACCACGGCAGCCGTTTTGCCATGCACGGGCGCAATATGCTGCTGGCCGCATTGGTCATGTGGATAGTGACACAGGTGCCCCCCCGGCTGCTGATGGCACTGGCCGTGCCCCTGTATGTGCTGGGTGTGGTGCTGCTGCTGGGCGTGGAGTTTGTCGGCATTACCCGCAAGGGCGCACAACGCTGGCTGAACGTGGGCATGGTGATCCAGCCCAGCGAACTGATGAAGATTGCCATGCCGCTGATGCTGGCCTGGTGGTTCGAGAAACGCGCCGGCCAGATACGGGCACTGGACTTTGTGGTTGCAGGGGCGATTCTGGCCATCCCCGTGGCCCTGATTCTGCGCCAGCCCGATCTGGGGACCTCGCTGCTGGTGCTGGCTGCCGGTTTGTCGGTGCTGTTCTTTGCGGGACTGTCGTGGGCACTGATACTGCCCCCGGTACTGGCGGCAGGCATCGGAATCGTGCTGATCGTCATGTTCGAGCCGCGCCTGTGCGTGGATGGCGTGGACTGGGTAGTCCTGCATGACTACCAGAAAACCCGCGTCTGCACCCTGCTGGACCCGCACAGGGATCCGCTGGGAAGCGGCTTTCACATCATTCAGGGCATGATTGCGATTGGTGCGGGCGGGCTGTGGGGCAAAGGCTTCATGGCAGGCACCCAGACCCACCTGGAATTCATCCCCGAACGCACCACCGATTTCATTTTTGCAGCCTATTCCGAAGAATTCGGACTGGTGGGCAATCTGGCCCTGCTGCTGGGATTCCTGCTGCTCATCTACCGATCCTTCATCATTGCAGCACAGGCACAGACCCATTTCAACCGACTGATGGCAGCGGCGGTGGGCATGATCTTCTTCACCTACAGTTTTGTGAACATCGGCATGGTGATAGGCATCCTGCCCGTGGTGGGAGTACCCCTGCCCTTCATCAGCTATGGCGGCACCGCCATGATTACGCTGGGACTGGCCCTGGGGGTGCTGATGTCGATTTCCTGTGCGCGGGAGCGCACCGAAGATGACTCCGTGTTTGACAAACGCTGATGATTATGCTTCTACAGCATAAGGGTATTCACGGGTTTGTATCTGATCAATTCCCTTTATACTTTTGACACTTGATCGGGGCATGCCAATGCCCCGGTTCGGGAAGGTAAGGAGACAAAGCGGTTCGTTCAACAATCAAAAACGGAAAAAAAGCGCGTACGCGCTTTTTTTTTGCCCATCACACAGCGACCTTCTCTGTGTCTCAGGAACGCTCAAGTGCTCCGACCCGAAAGCCCATCGGGATCGAAGATGTTCTAAAATGGCAGTTCTGTGAAACCAGCGGTGTCATGAATCCGCTGGTTTTTTTGTTGCAATCACGCCATCTGCCGTCCTCACAGGCAGAACCGACTGCATGGATTACGTTCTCTCCATTCTTCCTCCCTTGTGGCAAGGGGCGCAAGTCACGCTGCGGCTGTTTGCCATCACACTGGTGCTGGCCATTCCATTGGGGCTGCTGCTGGCCCTGGGGCGGCTTTCGCGCTGGGGCTGGCTAAGCGGGCTGGTCAATGGCTACATCTGGCTGATGCGCGGCACGCCGCTGATGCTGCAAATGCTGTTCATCTACTTCGCCCTGCCCTTCGTGCCCGTCATCGGTGTACGGCTGCCGGATTTTCCGGCGGCGGTCGTGGCATTTGCCCTCAACTACGCGGCCTACTTTGCCGAAATCTTTCGCGCAGGTATCCAGTCCATCGACCGGGGCCAGTACGAAGGTGCGAAGGTGCTGGGCATGAGCTACCCGCAGACCATGCGGCGCATCGTGCTGCCGCAGATGGTGCGCCGCATTCTGCCGCCCATGAGCAACGAAACCATCACGCTGGTGAAAGACACCTCGCTGATCTATGTGCTGGCCCTCAATGACCTGCTGCGTGCCGCGCGAGGCATCGTGCAACGCGATTTCAGCACCACACCATTCATCGTGGCCGCCGGCTTCTACCTCATCATGACCCTGATCCTGACCTGGGGCTTCCAGCGCGTGGAGAAACACTATGCCCGCTACGACGAATGAGCCGCAACCCGCCCATGCAGCCACAGTGGTGATCGATGCACAAGGCATTGGCAAGAGCTTCGGCTCCCAGCGCGTGCTGCGCAATGTATCGCTGCAATTGCACAAGGGCGAAGTGGTGGCCGTGATCGGCCCATCCGGCTCCGGCAAAAGCACCTTCCTGCGCTGTCTCAACCATTTGGAAACCATCGACGAAGGCAGCATCGCCATCTGTGGTGAGATGCTGGCCACGGCGCAGGCCGGTGGGCACAGTGTCTATGCACCCGAGCGCGAAGCGCGCCGCATCTGCCGCCACATGGGCATGGTGTTCCAGTCCTTCAACCTGTTCCCGCACATGACGGTGCTGCAAAACATCATCGAAGCCCCGGTGCAGGTGCAAGGCGTTGCCCGTGAAGCGGCCACCGCCAAAGCAGAAACCCTGCTGCGCAAGGTCGGGCTGCTGAACAAGCGCGACAACTACCCGGCCCGCCTCTCTGGTGGACAGAAACAGCGCGTGGCGATTGCCCGGGCACTGGCGATGGAGCCGGACATCATGCTGTTCGATGAACCCACTTCGGCCCTCGACCCAGAGCTGACGGTGGAGGTGCTGCGCACCATGCGCGAGCTGGCACAGGAGCACATGACCATGCTGGTGGTGACGCACGAAATGGGCTTCGCACGCGAAGTGGCCAGCCGCGTCGTGTTCATGGATGAAGGCCAGTTGGTGGAGCAGGCCCCTTCACACGAGTTCTTTGCCAACCCGCGCCACCCGCGCAGTCAGGCATTCCTGCGGCAGATGCTGTAAAAGCCATCCGGTTTGGCGAGTGCTACCATCTCGATGGCAGTAACCATATCCTCTTCGTTGATGTTGAGAATTATTATTAATGCAGAGGTATGATCTGCCTCGCCCGATACATAATTTTTCCCACGAACCAGATCATCCCGACTAGACAGCCAATGCGCGGCGTGCGCATCCAGCCATTGAACACGGTTTTTTCCACCCCTTCTCAGGAGGTTCGTTCATGGCACATGCCGCTCCCGCTCACCAGGCAACCGAAGTTGCCCAACTCGCCGAATTCGTCGCATCCGCCGACCATCGCAACATGTCGGATGCCGCACGCGAAGAACTCAAAAAGCGCATTCTCGACAGCATCGGTGTCGCCATCGGCGCGCTGGATGGGAAGCCGATTGGCTACATCCGCACCCATCAGGAGGATTTTGGCGGTAACCCGCTGTGTACGCTGATTGGTGGCGGCAAGACCGCACCGGATCGTGCCGCCTTCTACAACGGCGCACTGGTGCGCTACCTCGACTTCATGGACAGCTACCTCGCCAAAGGCGAGACCTGCCACCAGAGCGACAACCTGGGCGCGGTGCTGGCCGCTGCCGAATATGCGAACCAGGACGGTGATGTGCTTCTCTCCGCACTGGCCGTGGCCTATCAGGTGCAGGGGCGGCTGTGCGACGTAGCCCCCGTGCGTGCCAAGGGCTTCGACCACACCGTGCAGGGAGCCTATGCCGTAGCGGCAGGCGTGGCCCGTGCACTGGGGCTGGATGCCGTCAAGACCGCCAATGCCATCGCCATCTCCGGCACCAGCAACAATGCGCTGCGTGTCACCCGCACCGGCGCGCTGTCACACTGGAAGGGGCTGGCCTACCCGCACACCGCGTTCATTGGCACACATGCCGCATTCCTGGCCTACCGTGGCATCACCGGCCCGGCTGAAGTGTTCGAGGGCAACAAGGGTTTCAAGGAGGCGATTGCCGGGCCGTTCGAGATCGACTGGCGCAAGGAAGACCTGGAGAACGTGCGCAAGTCCATCATCAAACGCTACAACGCCGAGATTCACTCCCAGTCCAGCATCGAGGGCGCGATCGAGTTGCAGGCCGCAAAAGGGTTCAACGGCAGTGACATCGAACGTCTGGACATCGAGATTTTCGATGTGGCCTACCACATCATCGGCGGCGGCGAGGAAGGCGACAAAACCATCATCCGCAACAAGGAAGAAGCCGACCACTCGCTGCAATACATGGTGGCCGTGGCCCTGCTGGATGGCAACGTGCTGCCCGCGCAGTACGAGCAGGAACGCATTGTCCGCGCCGACGTGCAGGATTTGCTGCACCGCGTGAAGGTCAGGCCGAAGCAGGAATACACCGACCGCTTCCCCGGCGAAGTCGTCACCACGCTGACCTTTACGCTCAAGGACGGCTCGCAGCACCGGATCACCAAAACCGACTACGAGGGCTTCCACACCCGACCGATGGGCTGGGAGACGGTGATTGCCAAGTTCACCGGCCTGGCCACGCCCTTCACCAGCGAGAAGGTACGCGACCAGATCGTCGATGCGGTGCGCAACCTGGAGCATATCCGGGTGAGCGAACTCACCGCCATCCTGGCCGACCTGAAGGCCTGACATCACCCTCCCGGCAGTACCTGCGCCGCTGCCCGGATTGCTTCCCCTGTTTTTTCACCCGCATGCCACGGCATGCAGCGGGTCGGGTGTGCTCGTCCGACTCGCCTTTCCTCCAAGGAGATCAGCATGAGCAAGGAAAAATCGGAAATCTGGAAAAACCGCTCCTTCCCCTATGTACCGATGAACGAGCGCGACCACAAGCCGCGCGACAAATCCATCACCGAAATCCGTGGCCCCTACTATGCGATGGTCACACCCACCTACACCAGGGAACTGCTCGAAGGCGTGGGCGAACATGTCGATGGTTTCAAGTATGCGGGTGGCTCCTTTTCCCTGATGCCTGCGGACTACGTCCGAAAACTCAACCGCATCTGTCACGACCACGGCGTGTATGTCTCCACCGGCGGCTGGATCGAGAATCTGCTCTCGCGTGCCCCCGGACACATTGACGACTACATCGCCGAAGTCAAGAGCCTGGAATTCGACATGATCGAACTCTCCACCGGCTTCATCCAGTTACCCGTCCCCGATCTGCTGCGTCTGATCGAAAAAGTGAAGAAAGCGGGCCTGAAGCCCAAGCCCGAGATCGGCATCCAGTTCGGCGCGGGCGGCGACACCAGCAAGGCCGAGCTGGAAGCCGAAGGCACGCGCGACCCACAGATTCTGATCGACACCGCCAATGAGTGCCTGAATGCCGGAGCCAGCATCATCATGATCGAATCCGAAGGCATCACCGAAAACGCCGATCCGTGGCGCACCGACGTGGCCGCCAAGATCATGAAGCAGGTGGGCATGGAAAACGTCATGTTCGAGGCCGCCGATCCGCAGGTGTTCCAGTGGTACATCAAGAACTACGGCATCGATGTGAACCTGTTCGTCGATCACAGCCAGATCGTGCAGCTCGAATGCCTGCGCCGTGGCATCTGGGGCACCAAGAGCACCTTCGGGCGCATCACCACCCACCGTGAATGATGCGGGCACGCCCCAATCTTTTCCCATGAACCGCCCCGCTTTGCCCGATGGCTCCCACCTGCCTGCCGCAAATGCCTTGCGGGGCCATGTCCAGCCGCAGGCACAGTGGAGCGGCCTGGGCTTTCAGGACTTGAACGATGACGAAGCTTTCATCCTCTGGGCATTCCGCTGCTGGCAATTCGACCCTACTGCCCCTGTGCTGGCCGAACACCGGCTGGCCGGACTGCTGCACCACGACCGGCTGCTGGAACTTCTGGCGCACCTGTTCCGGTTTTTCCGGGCATGCGGAGCCGACCATGTCATGGCTGCCCACCTGCTGGATCACCCACGGCTGACACAGCACGAAACATGGCTGCTGGGCCTGCTGGGCGAGTCACAGGAGCTGTCACGGCCAGCCCCGCCAGCCTGTCTGGAGCAAGCCGCCCTGTGTCGCCAGAGTCTGGCCCGGCACCGCGCACAGGTGCGCACGCCCGAGACCATTGCGCGCCACAGCCGGGGCAGTCCTGTTCCGCCGTAGGAAATGCCATTCATCCCGCCCTGTGCATCCACTCCCTTGCAGGCTGCGGCCTGCCAATCCAAGAAAGAACACAATCATGAACATCATCTACAGCACACGCAACTTCGTCCTGCGCCTGTCCTACCGCTTCATTGCCAAGCCATTGGTCTTCCTGTGGGAGCCGGAAGACGCGCACGACAAGCTCAAGAGCCTGGGTAAATTCATGTCGTCCAACTTCCTGTTCCGAGGCATCTCCCGCCTGCTGTTCAGCTACCGGAACCAGCGTCTGAACACCGTGGTCGATGGCATCCAGTACGACAACCCGATTGGACTGTCTGCCGGTTTCGACAAGGATGGCGAACTCACCAAGATGTACCCCTGCATCAGCTTCGGTTTTGCGGAACTCGGCTCCTTCACCGGCCAGGTCTGCCCTGGCAACCCCGGACGGCGGCTGTGGCGGCTGAAAAAGTCCAAATCCATCCTGGTCTGGTACGGCCTGAACAACCAGGGAGCCGAGCGCATTGCCCAGCGTCTGGCCAAGGCCCGATTCAAACTGCCCATTGGCATCTCGGCGGCCAAGACCAACAACACCGACTGCTTCGACATCGACCGCTCGATTGCCGACTACATGACCACCTACCGCGCCTTCCGCGACATTGGCGATTACTACACGATCAACATCTCCTGCCCCAACACGCAGGACGGCGAACCCTTTGCCGATCCCGACAACCTCGGCAAGCTCTTCGAGGCCATCAACCGCGAACGGGTGCCCAACAAACCGGTGTACGTCAAGATTGCCGCCGACATGAGCATCGACGAAGTGAACAGCATCGTCGATACCGTGTTGCGCTACAAAATCGACGGCATGGTGCTGGCCAACCTGACCAAGCCACGCGACAACCCGGAAGTGTTCAAGGATGAAGTGCCCTACCCGAAGGGAGCCATGAGCGGCCTGCCGCTGCAGAAAATCGCCACCAACCTCGTGCGCCACATCCACCAGCGTGCCCAGGGCAAAATCACCCTGATTGCCGTCGGCGGCATCTTCACCGCCCGCGATGCCTACGAGAAAATCACCTCAGGCGCACACCTGTGCCAGATGATTACCGGCATGATCTTCGATGGCCCGCAGGTGATGGCCGAAATCAACCAGGGGTTGGTGAAGTACCTGAAGAAAGATGGCCTGAACACCATCAGCGAGGCCGTAGGCTTGCGCAACCCGCTGGATGAGCGTTTCGCCAGCCCGCTGCTCCAGCAGCACTCCGACACAGGGCGCATCACATCCATCACCGGAAAGAAAGCCGCATGACACACCCGGCATCATCCACCGCTCGACCTCTGTGCGGCAGGCATCGCCCGACACGCTACCAGCAACGCATCCATGAACTGCCCACGGCCGTGGTGCAACACTTCCAGCGCGCCTTGCAGGTGGGCATCTGGGACAACGGCAATATCCTGACGCCATCCCAGAGACAGGCCTGCCAGAACGCCCTCGACCACTGGCAAGCCTTGCGCCACAGCCACATGACGGCGGGCGGTATCATGGCCCGCGTCGGCCAGACCGTCGGATAATCCTGTCATCCACCCGGCAATGCCTGCGTGGCCATGCTGCATTTCCCCATGCAGCATGGCCACGCACAGCCGTATTCATTCTTCCTGTTGCTTCAGAAAGGCCATTCCATGCTGGTCAGCATCGTCACCTTCTCACTCACCCAACCCTGGAGCGTCGCGCAGGCGCAAGCCGTGTTCGAGTCCACCGCCCCCAAATACCTGCACAGACCCGGACTGCTGCGCAAGCATTACTACATCGCCGAAGATGGCCGTCGGGCCGGCGGCATTTACTTCTGGCAATCCAGAGCGGATGCCGATGCCTGCTACACCGACGAATGGCGTGCCACCGTCACCGAGAAATATGGAGCCGCACCCGAAATCTTCTTCGCCCACACCCCCGTCACCGTGGACAACATTCAGGGAGCCATCGAACAGGCCGAATGAAAAGAAAAAGCCGCATTCCTCGAAAGGAAATGCGGCTTTTCGATCACAAGGGAATGCTGTGGCCGCATTCCCGGTGCGCGGTTCGGATTACTTGCCAGTGGCTTCCTGGTAGCGGCGGGCCACTTCGGCCCAGTTCACCACATTGAAGAACGCGCCGATGTACTCGGGGCGACGGTTCTGGTATTTCAGGTAGTAGGCGTGTTCCCACACGTCCAGACCCAGGATCGGGGCATTGCCGGAGCCGATGCCCTGGTTCAGCGGGCTGTCCTGGTTGGCGGAGCTTTCCACCAGCAGCTTGCCGCTCTTGTCGGTGGACAGCCAGGCCCAGCCGCTGCCAAAGCGCGTCAGTGCCGCCTTGGTGAAGGCGTCCTTGAATTGCTCAAAGCCGCCCAGGTCGCGCTCAATGGCAGCGGCCAGGTCGCCCTCAGGCAGACCACCGCCACCTTGACCGGCAGGAGCCAGCACCGTCCAGAACAGGCTATGGTTGGCGTGGCCACCGCCGTTGTTGCGCACGGCAGTGCGGATGTTCTCGGGCAGTTGGTTCAGATCGACGATCAGCTCCTCGGCTGCCTTGCCGTCAAACTCGGTTCCCTTGACTGCGGCCACCAGATTGTTGATGTAGGTCTGGTGGTGCTTGGTGTGGTGGATTTCCATGGTTTGCGCATCGATATGCGGCTCCAGGGCATCGTAGGCATAAGGCAATGCGGGCAGTGTGTAGCTCATTTTTTTCCTTTGGAGTTCGATGGTGGGTTGGACAAAGAGAATTCTGCAATGCCTGCCGGATGGTGGCATGTGCAGTTTCATGCAACATACCACAGGACGGAAGGCACGATTGATTGTCGTGTATTTCACCGGCAGCCCCACAGGCAGGCCGAAAAACCCTCATGGGCTGTGCCGGTTATCTGCTGCGGATGCCTGCCGTGTCAGGGGGCCGTGCCTTCTTCGGGCCAGTCGCGGATGTAGGCCTTGAGCAGCTTGTTTTCCAGGTTCTGGCTGTCCACCACGGTCTTGGCGACATCGTAGAAGCTGATGACGCCCATCAGAATCTTGTTTTCCAGCACCGGCAGGTAGCGGGCGTGTTTCTCCAGCATCATGCGGCGCACCTCGTCCAGCGAGGTTTCGGGCGTGCAGCTCATCGGCTCCCGATCCATCACCGAGCGCACGGAACTGACGTTTTCCAGTTGGCCGCCTGCCTGCACAATCGCCTGAATGACCTCCCGAAAGGTCAGGATGCCGACAACCTCGCCAAACTCCACCACGATCAGGGAGCCGATGTCTTTCTCGGCCATGGCGGTGACGGCTTCCAGCAGGGGCTGATCGGCGTGGACGGTGTAGAGGGTGTTGCCCTTGATTCTGAGAATATCGCTGACTTTCATCGGTGGCTCTCCTGTATGGTTCTGTGCCGCGCCGTCGGCGGGGCCGGGTGACAATCCGTGCAAAATATAGCCGACAATGCGCGCCACACCACGCGCAATCACCCGGATTTGCACCGATTCAAGGAGATTTTCACCATGCCCGGCCATTCAGACCCCGGCTTCGACACCCTCGCGCTGCACGCCGGTGCAGCCCCCGACCCGGCCACCGGCGCGCGCGCCGTTCCGATTCACCTGACAACCTCGTTCGTCTTCGAATCCTCGGATCAGGCTGCCTCGCTGTTCAACCTGGAACGCGGTGGCCACGTCTATTCCCGCATCAGCAACCCCACCAACGCCGTGTTCGAGCAGCGCATGGCCGCGCTGGAAGGCGGCGTGGGAGCCATTGCCACCGCCAGCGGCCAGGCCGCGCTGCACCTGAGCATTGCCACGCTGATGGGAGCGGGTTCGCACATCGTCGCCAGCACCGCCATCTACGGCGGCTCGCAGAACCTGCTGCACTACACGATGCGGCGTTTCGGCATCGACACCACCTTCGTGCATCCCGGCGACATCGACGGCTGGCGCAACGCCATCCGCCCCAACACCAGGCTGCTGTTTGGCGAGACCGTCGGCAACCCCGGTCTGGACGTGCTGGACATTCCCACCGTGGCGCAAATCGCCCACGATGCCGGTGTGCCGCTGCTGGTCGATTCCACCTTCACCACACCCTACCTGATGCAGCCGCTGTCGCTGGGTGCAGACATCGTTTACCACTCCGCCACCAAGTTCCTCTCCGGCCACGGCACGGTCATTGGCGGCGTGGTGGTCGATGGCGGCAGCTTCGACTGGGATGCCAGCGGGAAATTCGCCGAACTCAGCCAACCCTACGACGGTTTTCACAACATGGTCTTCAGCGAGGAAGCCACCGCCGGGGCCTTCCTGCTGCGCGCCCGCCGCGAAGGACTGCGCGACTTTGGCGCGTGCCTGAGTCCGCACAGTGCCTGGCTGATTCTGCAAGGCATCGAAACCCTGCCACTGCGCATGCAGCAGCACATTCGCAACACCGAGAAAGTGGTGGAATTCCTCGCCAGCCACCCACTGGTCAGCTGCGTTGGCCACCCGCTGCTGGAGTCGCACCCCAGCCACCAACTGGCACAAAAGCTGCTGCCACGCGGCGTTGCCTCGGTGTTCAGCTTCGACATCAAGGGCAACCGCGCCCAGGGCAAGGCATTCATCGAAGCCCTGAAAATCTTCAGCCACCTGGCCAACGTGGGCGACTGCCGCAGCCTGGTCATCCATCCCGCCAGCACCACCCACTTCCGCATGAGCGACGAAGCCCTGGCCGGAGCAGGCATCGGGCAGGGCACCATCCGCCTGTCCATTGGCCTGGAAGATGCCGATGATCTGATCGACGACCTCAAGCGCGCACTCAAGGCCGCCGAAAAAGCCGCAGGAAAGGCAGGTGCATGATGCAAGTTTCCGTCCACGGGCACGAACTGTACGCCTACACCGGCGGCAAGCCCTTCAACTCGGCACAGCCCACCATCGTGCTGATTCATGGTGTCCTCAACGACCACAGCGTCTGGGCCTTGCAGAGCCGCCACCTGGCCAACCACGGCTGGAACGTGCTGGCCATCGACCTGCCCGGCCACAGCCGCAGCAAGGGCACGGCCCCGGCCAGCGTGGAAGAAGCCGCCGAAGCCATCATCGCCCTGCTGGCTGCACTGGGCATCGAACGCGCCGCGCTGGCCGGGCACAGTTGGGGCTCACTGATCGCACTGGAAGCGGCCTCCCGTCTGGGCACGCGCGTGAGCCACCTCATCCTGATCGGCACTGCCGCGCCCATGAAAGTCTCGCCAGCCCTGCTGGAGATGTCACAGAACGCCCCGGAAAAAGCCATGCACCTGGTGAACGTGTTCTCGCGCAACACCCTGGCCGCCCCGCCCTCTGGCCTTGGCCCCGGCACCTGGGTGTATGGGCTGGGCATGGCCCTGAACCGCCGCGTACTGCGCAGCAATCCGCACGAAAACGTCTTCCACAAGGGCTTCACGGCCTGCGACCGCTACAGCAACGCCGCCACCGCCATCACCCAGGTGAAAGCCCCCGTGCTGTTCATCCTCGGCACACACGACCAGATGACTCCGGCCAAGTCCGGTCAGGCATTGGCGCGCATCGCCCAGGATGCAGGCCTGAGCGTGCGCGTGGAGCAACTGAACGTCGGCCACAACCTGATGACCGAAGCCCCGGAAGAAACCCTCAAGGCCATCCATGCCGGGTTGAATGCGGCGGCATAGGCTGGCCCGCGTCTCAGCCCTGCAACCACGCCCGATATTTCTGGCGGGTTTGCGGTGAAACGGATTCCAGCACCTTCTCGTGCGTGACCTTGTGGCGGGCCATCAGGCGGGCGTTGGCAAGGTTGCGCGATTTGCAGAACCAGTGGCAACTGTGCTGCATCAGCAACAGCTCGGCGGAAAGCTGGTAGGCGCGCTCCTGTGGATTCAACTGGGCGGTGTTGCGCACCACGGTGTCAAACCCAGCAGCATGAATCTGCATCAGTTCCCGAAAGTCGCGCGTGGCAGCGGGCAGGAAACGCTCCAGATACGGCACACACAGCGGCAGCTTGCTGATGCGGGTGTTTGCCTCGGCTTCCTTGGCCAGTCCATCGGCCACCTGGCGAAACTGCGCAGCCAGCGCGTGCTCGGTAGCGGCGAACAGCTCCCAGATTTGCTGGCGACGCACCTCGCTGTCTTCGCGCAGTGCCCGCAGATACCCCTCGTGCAGGGTCTGCATGTGCTTTTCCACCTGAAAGCGACCCAGATGCCCGCCCAGCAAAGCCATGTGTTGCTTCTGGTACTGGCTGCGCACCCAGTGAAACCCCAGCAACAGGGCCAGCAAACCCACAAACATATTCATCCTGATGGCTCCCCAAGCAAAAGCAAAGGCGCACTGTACCACTGGCCATGCGTTGGCAAGAGGCTGGTCGAATCACGATTTCCAACAGCCTAGAACTGTGATCTTACGGCTTACCGTGCGCGATGCACCGTGAGCTGGCCTTGCTGTTCTTCGCTCTTGATGGGCACCGGAACATGCCTCCATGCCAACCAGGCAAGGTGGCAGGCTGGCAAGAAGGTCGAGCAGTTTGGCGCGACTGACGCTGGGGCGTACCAATTCGGATTTGCCTGCGGCATTGATGCCATGCACGGCAAAGATGTTCTTGGCCAGGTCGATTCCTACGGTGATAATTGCCATTTTCTTTCCCCCTCCTGCTGCAAAGTGAATCGGGTGAGTGCGTGTACAGGGCAATCGGGTGAATGCCCCCCTTCTCGGGCATAAGGTCATGAACGCATGATTTCGTGTCTGGAGGACGCTTTGGCCCTTTTCACTCCAGAGCCGTCATTCCCGCGCAGGCGGCAATCCAGGTGGCGGGGCCGTTCCTGTATAGGCCGTTGCTGCCATTGGATGCGGCATAACTGGATTCCGGGTCAAGCCCGGAATGACGGAAATCTTCACCCGATTGCCCTGTGTGCATGTACTCCCCGGCTGGACACGATGATGGTGCTTTTGCGATACTGTTGCTTGTATCGCTTGGGATGGGGAGGGCCCTTTCATTCGTTAAGTGTCACAAACATCACTGCGCAACTCGACCGATGCTCAAAGCCCTTCTTATTCAACTCGAACAAGCATTCCCGCCGGAGTTGCTACATGCCGACTCCGCCACCTGGCCGGAACTGACCCACCAGTTCAGTATAGAGCTATGCAGCGTCGTTGAAGCACTTCTCGCAACGGCTTCCATTGCTATCCCGAAGCGCATCTTCAAGGAGTCGAAGCAAGAGTACTTGGTCACCAGGCAACCTACGACGACTGTCGCCGAGTTTCGCTTTCGGCCACAGTCTGGTTACTTCACAAAGATGCGTCGCCGTCCGCCCCGTCCAGAAGACCCGAAGGGGACAGATGCTACAGGCTTGGAGGTATCGATCACCTTGTGTCGCGGCTACCCCGCGAGCCAGTTTGTTCGGCGACCACTCCTGTCGATCGATTTTCAGATTTGGGGTGAATTTGAGCGTACTCGTTTCCACGACCTGCTCAGGGAGCATCGCTACCTGGTAGAGCAACTTGTTCTCGCTTCGAAAGGTACGTTCTCCACGTCTTGTGTGTTCGACAACGTCGATCGGGCACGGAAGGCCACAGCTTTCGAAAAGCTGTCCCTATACTACGAGAACGAAATTGACAACGAGAACACATTCTCCATCCAATGCGAGTTCGGCCACTCGGCGACCGAGGCAGCTTTATTGCAAGCGCTCCTACCTCTGCTTGCGCTGTATGACGCCACAATGGGCTACTGCCTGCCAAGGGAACAGCGCGCCCGCGTTCTGGCGCACCTTGGTATCGTGCAGTGACGCCTACCGGACACGCCGATCATATGCTTTGTAGCTCGCGCAGTGTTCGCCGCCTGCGCTCAAGCGGACTTGCCTGTCTCTCATTTCCACCCATACCCTGTTTGGGGCCTGGGTCAATGATGTCTCGGTAAAGGGCTGTGGACGGCGTGACTACAAACGGTCATTGACGCAGCCTTCGTTTGCTGGCTGCAAACCCTGATGAAAGACGCGCACAAGGGGTTCCATTCGTTAGTCGGATTGTGTGATGGTGAAGCCCACTCACAGCGTCATGCCGTGCTCAACGCGGCATGACGGGGTAGTGGCGTTTGCGTTTGGCAGAAATAGGTGCGTATCGGATGCTTCTGACATAGTGCGATCGCCCTGCTAATTTGATGGACGAGACACGCCCTGGGGCATGCCATATTGATTAAACTGGCAGGCTTTGTGTCTCCGCCCCACCCCTGCTTCAAGGAACTGCCATGCAATTTGCACAACGCCTGCAAAATGTCGAAACCTCTGCCATTCGTGAAATCTTCAAGCTGCTGGGCCGCCCTGGCATCATCAGCTTTGCGGGCGGATTTCCCGATGCCAGCCTGTTCGATGCCACCGGCATTGCCCAAGCCACGCGTCGCGCCATCGAGCAACACCCGGCAGCCGCCCTGCAATACGGCCCGACCGAAGGCTACCAGCCACTGCGCGAACAGATCGCCCGCCACATGCAGACCGAAGGGGCACAGGTGCAGCCGCAGGATTTGATCGTCACCACCGGCAGCCAGCAGGCACTCGATCTGCTGGGCAAGATCATGCTTTCGCCCGGTGACAAGGTGCTGGTGGAAGGCCCGACGTTCCTGGCCACCATCCAGTGTTTCCGCCTGTATGGCGCGGAGGTGATTTCCGTGCCCATCGACGAGCATGGTGTGCAGACCGACGCGCTGGAGCGGCTCATCGTGGAGCACCAGCCCCGGCTGGTCTATCTGATTCCCACCTTCGGCAACCCCAGCGGGGCCTTGTTGCCGCTGGAGCGGCGGCGCAAGGTGCTGGAACTGGCCGCCGCGCACCAGGTGCTGGTGGTGGAAGACAATCCCTATGGCGAACTGTACTTCGATGCCCCGCCGCCGCCCAGCCTGCTGGCCTTGAGTACCGAAGTGGCCGGAAGCCGCGATTACCTGGCTTATTGCGGCAGCTTCAGCAAGACCCTTTCGCCCGGCCTGCGCCTGGGCTGGCTGGTCGCTCCCGCTGCATTGCTGGCCAATGCCGTGATGTGCAAGCAATTCAGCGATGCCAACTCCAGCATGCTGGCACAGGTGAGCACCAGCGAGTATTGGCAAACGGGACGGCAGACCGCAACCCTGCGCCAGGTGCAGCAGACCTACGCCCGCCGCGCCACGCTGATGGGCGAATGCCTGCGCCGTGAACTGGGCAACGCGCTGGCCTTCACCCAGCCCCAGGGGGGCATGTTCATCTGGGCACGCCTGACCGGAGCCAACGGCACCAGCACGGATGCTGCCGCCTTCGTGCAGCGCGCCATTGCGCAAGGCGTGGCGGTCGTGCCCGGCACGCCGTTCTACGCCAGCGCACCCGATACCGCCACCTTCCGCATGAGCTATGCCACCGTGGCGGAAGACAGGATCATCGAAGGCGTGAGCCGACTGGCACGGGCACTGGGCTGAAACTGAAGCCGGGCAACCTATTGCCACACAATCGCCGCGCGCGTTCACCGGGCAGCGGTACCGGCGCATGGAATGTCGGGGTAAAATCGCGTGCTTTCATCCAGCGGGGCTTGCCTGTCGGGGCCATGCCGTACGGCCTGTGCCGAGGTGGTGACGGCAAGTCTGGAAATGTCTGGATTTCAGAGGATCGCCACCCTCCCCTGGCAGGCGGTTTCCTCTTCACCCATTTCACAAAATGGCATGACCAAATTTGTCTTCGTTACTGGCGGTGTGGTTTCGTCCCTGGGCAAGGGCATTGCTGCCGCCTCCCTGGCCGCAATTCTGGAATCGCGCGGCCTCAAAGTCACCCTCATCAAGCTCGATCCGTATATCAACGTCGATCCCGGCACCATGTCACCGTTCCAGCACGGCGAGGTGTTCGTCACCGATGATGGGGCAGAAACCGACCTGGACCTGGGGCACTATGAGCGTTTCATTGAAACGCGCATGAAGCAGTCCAACAACTTCACCACGGGCCGCATCTATCAGTCGGTGCTGGAGAAGGAGCGGCGCGGCGATTACCTGGGCAAGACTGTGCAGGTGATTCCCCACATCACCAACGAGATTCAGGAATACATCAAGCGCGGCGCAGGCATCGGCACCGATGATGCGGTGGACGTGGCGATTGCCGAAGTCGGTGGCACGGTGGGCGATATCGAGTCCCTGCCCTTCCTGGAAGCCGTGCGCCAGTTCAGCCTGCGCGCCGGGCCGAACAACACCGCATTCGTGCACCTGACCTATGTGCCGTGGATTGGTGCGGCCGGTGAACTCAAGACCAAGCCCACCCAGCACACGGTGCAGAAGCTGCGCGAGATTGGCATCCAGCCCGACGCGCTGCTGTGCCGTGCCGACCGCGTGATTCCAGCCGACGAGAAAGCGAAGATTTCGCTGTTCACCAACGTGCCCGAATGGGGCGTGATTTCCATGCCCGACGTGGACAGCATCTACAAGGTGCCGCGCCTGCTGCACGAGCAGGGGCTGGACGGGCTGATCTGCGACAAGCTGCGCCTGAACACTCCTCCGGCACGCCTGAAACGCTGGGACGATCTGGTCTGGCGCACCGAGCACCCGCAAGGCGAGGTGAACATCGCGATGGTCGGCAAGTACGTGGAACTGTCCGACAGCTACAAATCGGTGAACGAAGCCCTGCGCCATGCCGGGCTGGTCAATCATGTGCAGGTGAACATCACCTACATCGACTCGGAAACCCTCAGCGACCGTGCCGTGCTGGCCACGCTGGCGCAGTACGATGGCATTCTGGTGCCCGGCGGCTTTGGTTCGCGCGGCGTGGAAGGCAAGATTTGTGCGGCGCGTTTTGCGCGGGAGCAGAAAACCCCGTACCTGGGCATTTGCCTGGGCATGCAGGTGGCGACTATCGAATACGCCCGCCACGTTGCCAACCTGCCGCACGCCAACAGCACCGAGTTCGATCCGGCCACGCCGGAACCCGTGATCGCGCTGATCGACGAATGGAAGGATGCCGACGGCACCATCCAGACGCGCGATGCGCAGTCCGACCTGGGCGGCACCATGCGCCTGGGGGCGCAGACCTCCGACGTGCAGCCCGGCACGCTGGCACACCGCATCTACGGCGACACTGTGACCGAACGCCACCGCCACCGCTACGAGGCCAATGTGCGCTACCTCGATCAACTGCGCGAAGCCGGTCTGGTCATCTCCGCACTGACACAGCGCGAACAGCTCACCGAAATCGTCGAGCTGCCGCAGGAAGTCCATCCATGGTTCATCGGCGTGCAGTTCCACCCCGAGTTCAAGTCCACCCCCTGGGCCGGGCATCCGCTGTTCAACGCCTTCATCGAGGCCGCCCTGCAAAAGCACCGGCAGGCCGCTCCTGCCTCCAAAACCTCCCGCACTGCGAAGGCCGCTTCATGAAACTCTGTGGATTCGACATTGGCCTGGACAGGCCCTTCTTCCTGATTGCAGGCCCTTGCGTGGTCGAGTCCGAACAGTTGCAGATGGACGTGGCCGGTCAGCTTCAGGAAATCACCCGCACGCTGGGCATTCCGTTCATCTTCAAGAGCAGCTACGACAAGGCCAACCGCTCCTCGGGCAGCAGCTTCCGGGGGCCGGGCATGGACAAGGGGCTGGAAATTCTGGCCAAGGTCGGCCAGACCTTGCAGGTTCCGCTGCTCACCGATGTCCACACCGAGGCGGAAATTCCCCAGGTCGCTGCGGTGGTCGATGTGCTGCAAACCCCTGCATTTCTGTGCCGCCAGACCGACTTCATCCGCGCCGTAGCGCAGTCGGGCAAACCCGTGAACATCAAGAAAGGCCAGTTTCTCGCTCCGCATGACATGAAGAACGTCATCGACAAGGCCCGTGCCGCTGCACGCGAGGCGGGCCTGTCGGAAGACCGCTTCATGGCCTGCGAACGCGGTGCCAGCTTTGGTTACAACAACCTGGTTAGCGACATGCGCAGCCTGGCCATCCTGCGCGAAACCCAGGCCCCCGTGGTCTTCGATGCCACCCACTCCGTGCAACTGCCCGGCGGCCAAGGCACCAGCAGCGGTGGCCAGCGCGAGATGGTGCCGGTGCTGGCACGCGCCGCCGTGGCGGTGGGCGTGGCAGGCCTGTTCATGGAAACCCACCCAGACCCTAAAAATGCCCTGTCCGATGGCCCCAATGCCGTGCCGCTGCACCACATGCGGGCACTGCTGGAGAGCCTGCTGGAACTCGATCGCGTGACGAAGAAAAATGGCTTTCTGGAAGACCAGTTCCGTGCCTTCTGAAACAGAAAGCCTTAGGGAAACGCTGCAAAATACTGCCAGTCCTATTTCGCGCCCGATGGAAACAAAAGTATCATGGTGTTTCAACCCCTGCATGAAAGGCAATGCCATGAAAACTTCGATTCCATCCCCCATCCGACTCTCCTGCCTGTTCCTGCTGGCCGTGGCTGCTCTGGCTGGCTGCGGCGGCAATGACGCGCCGGCACTGGACGACACTGCCGCACACTGTTTCGACGATGCGCTGCACACGCCGGGCAACACTCTGGTGGTGACCTACCAAGACCCCCAGCAGGACGCTTCCGTGAACGTCTTCACGAAAACCATCCAGACCCTCAGCGACAATGCCGAATTCGCCGGGGAAACGGGCTTGAAGCAAATCGAGGAAAAAGTCGTTCGCCAAGCCTTCTTTACCATGGGATGGGGCAACTACACGCGCCATCTGTTCATGCGCCCTCACGAAGATCAATCCCATACCGTGTATGGCAGTACCTATGAAAGTGGCCAGGCACTGGCTTGGTCGCGCAGCACCACGGTCTATACACCGGCTTATCGGGATAGCCTGCGGCTGCTGAAAAAGGATGAAACGCTGGAGTACACCCAGACCGGCAACGTGCACATCCAGCAGAATGTCTCCCCCTATGAATACGACCGGCATATCGAGAGCAAAGTCACCGCCCGCTACCTGGGCGACGAGAAAATCTCGGTTCCGGCAGGCGAATTCACTGCCTGCAAGTTCACCATCAATGAGCGCACCGAGTGGGTCTACCGGGGAGCCGTGCTCAAAGCCCTCACCGGAGAGACCGAGAGCTACCGGGTGCAGAAAATCGAACTCAACGGGCAACCGTACTGATTCTGAAAAAACGAAAGGAAAAAACCAATGAGTGCAATCGTCGATATCGTGGGCCGCGAAGTGCTGGACAGCCGTGGCAACCCCACTGTGGAATGTGATGTCCTGCTGGAATCGGGCGTGATGGGCCGTGCGGCCGTGCCCTCTGGCGCATCCACCGGCGTGCGCGAGGCCATCGAGCTGCGCGACGGCGACAAGAGCCGTTACCTGGGCAAGGGCGTGCTGAAGGCCGTGGAGCATATCAACACCGAAATCGCCGAAACCGTGCTGGGGCTGGATGCCTCGGAGCAGGCCCTGCTGGATCGCACCTTGATCGAGCTGGACGGCACCGACAACAAATCCCGCCTGGGCGCGAACGCACTGCTGGCTGTGTCGATGGCGGTGGCACGCGCTGCTGCCGAGGAATCCGGCCTGCCGCTGTACCGCTACTTCGGTGGCATGGGTGGCGTGACCCTGCCCGTGCCGATGATGAACGTCATCAACGGTGGCGCGCACGCCAACAACAGCCTGGACTTGCAGGAGTTCATGATTATTCCGGTGGGCGCGCCCACTTTCCGCGAAGCCCTGCGCTGGGGTGCGGAAGTATTCCATGCCCTGAAGAAAATCATCCACGACCAAGGCATGAGCACCGCCGTGGGAGACGAAGGCGGTTTCGCGCCCAGCGTGGAAAACCACGAAGCAGCCATCCAGCTCATCCTGCAAGCGATTGAAGCAGCGGGCTACACGGCGGGCACGCAGATCGCACTGGGTCTGGACTGTGCTTCCAGCGAATTCTTCAAGGATGGCATCTACACGCTGCACGGCGAGGGTGGCCTGCAACTGTCGGCTGCCCAATGGACCGACATGCTGGAAGCCTGGTGTGACAAATACCCGATCATCAGCATCGAGGACGGCATGGCCGAAGGCGACTGGGATGGCTGGAAAGTCCTCACCGAACGCCTGGGCAAGAAGGTGCAACTGGTCGGCGACGACCTGTTCGTCACCAACACCGCCATCCTCAAGGAAGGCATCGACAAGGGCATCGGCAACTCCATCCTCATCAAGATCAACCAGATCGGTACGCTGACGGAAACCTTTGCCGCCATCGAAATGGCCAAGCGCGCCGGCTACACCGCCGTCATCAGCCACCGCTCCGGCGAGACCGAAGACAGCACGATTGCCGACATTGCCGTGGGCACGAACGCGGGCCAGATCAAGACCGGCTCGCTCTCGCGCTCCGACCGCATGGCCAAATACAACCAGTTGCTGCGCATCGAGGAAGACCTGGGCGAAGTGGCCTACTACCCCGGCCTGAACGCCTTCTACAATCTGCGCTGATTCCGGCGGCACAACCCTGCGGCATGGCGATGGCACCCGTCGCCTGCCGCTGCCGATGGATTCACTGCCCACCATTTCTTCCACCCGACGCACAGAACGGCCCTCCCTTGACCCTGCTCTCGCAAGCCTCTCTCGACGATGCCTCGGCCGCTGGTACGCAGGAGCCGTCGTCCCAATCCCGGCCCCGGCGGTCTGGCACCAGGCTGCGGATACGCTGGCGGCACATTGCCGCGCTCATGCTGCTGGCACTGATCGGCTGGTTTCAGTACCAGATCTGGTTCGGGCGGGGCAACCTGCTCAATGTCCAGACCATGCGCGAGGAAATCCAGGTGCAAAAGGCCTCCAATGAACTGATGCGCCAGGACAACGAGCGGCTGGCCTCCGACATTGCCGACCTGCGCGAAGGCCAGGACAAGATGGAAGAAATCGCCCGCCAGGAACTGGGCATGATCAAGCCCAACGAAATCTTCGTGCAGTACACCAAGCCCTGAGCACAGCGGCAGGGCTTGGCGGGGCAACGCCCCGTCAATCCAGAGCATTCAGATCAATGCGCACCACGCTCTCGGGTGTACCTGCCTTGCTGCCGTTCTCATCATTCTTCACCGAAACGTAGAGCACATTGGCATCGGCATCCAGGGCCATGCTGTTGGGGTGTGGCGGCAATGGCACGACATGCAGCAACGCATGGGTTTGGCTGTCGAACACCGTCAGCGAACCCTGTCCTTCGGCCACCCGGATGCCATTGAAATTGGTGACATAAAGACGTTGGCGTTTTGCATCGAGCAACACGCCCAGCGGATTGCGGTCGGTGGGAATGCGTGCAAGACTGCGGCCCGATGCGGCATCCAGCACCACGACCTGATGGCCCTTGCTGCGCGGCTGCATGTGCCGCCCCAATCCCTTGTTGCGCCAGATCGGGCGAAAGCCGATGCCCTGATCGGTGGCAAAGATGCGCTGCCCCTCGGCATCGTAGGCCAGATTGATGGGCTGATCGACCTCGATTTCGGCAGTGTGTGTCAGGTTCAGGGTCTGCGTGTCGATGGTCATCAACTGCGCCTGCAAATTGGAAACGAACAGCCGCTGGCCAGCGGTGTCCAGTGCAATGCCGGTGGACTCGAAGCCCAGGCCCGCAACGGTCTTCTCCAGCGTGAACGTGGTGGTATCGATCACATACAGCAGGCTGTCGGACTTGCCACCGTTGGCCAGCGCGGGCAGGTACAGGCGGTGATGAACCGGGTCGAACAGCAACTGGCGCAGGCTGTGCGCATAGGGGCGTGGCGCGGTGGAACCGTCAATTTTCGGCACCACCGCAATCGTGGCAATCACCTGGTTGCTCGCGATGTCCACGGCACTGACTGCGCCATCGAAACCATGCCCCACATAGACACGGCCAGCGTCCTCGTCCAGAGCCAGACCAAAGCCCCGGTGCGGCAACACGACCTCGGCCTGCACGGCCAGCGTGCGGGGATGCAGGCGCAACAGCTTCGAGACACCGCACTTCGCGTCATCCGGTGTGACATCGGGTGCGGCCACGAACACCGCCTGCTGCCTTGCGCTGTACACCAGTTCGTACACGCTGGGGGCCAGGGCGGCACGCTGCATGGCCGGTACCAGTTGCGCCCCATCGACCGTGGGAGCGAGAGGCTTTTGGGCACAGCCTGCAATGGCGCATGCCACCAGTGCGCTGGCAAGAATGGCTGGTATTTTTTTCATGGTGCTTGGGATGTTTTTCAATGGCTCACAGAACGAAAAGCAAAAAAGCAGTATATATAATAATGATACTTAATAACATATATTGGAGTGGCCCATGCCGGTTCAACCATCCTCGTTCGCGCTCAGTCGCATCGCTGTTGCGGTGTCTGCGCTGTTTTTCAGTCCATGGGGCCTGGCCCAGAACAGTGACAGCCAGACGCTGCCTGAAGTGGTGGTGACGGCCACGGCCGAAGAAGAAAACAAGCGTTCCCTGGGCGTATCGGTCATCACCGCCGAAGACCTGGAAAAGAACCCTCCGGCTACCGATCTGGCAGAAGTGCTGCGGCGCGAACCCGGTGTCAATTTGACCGGCAGTGCCAATTCCGGCATGCGCGGCAACCGCCGCCAGATCGACCTGCGCGGCATGGGGCCGGACAACACGCTGGTACTGATCGACGGTCGCCCGGCACGTTCGCGCAATGCCTCGCGCCAGGGCTGGACGGGCGAGCGCGATACCGATGGCGACACCGGCTGGATTCCTCCCGAAGCCATCGAGCGGGTCGAAGTGCTGCGCGGCCCTTCTGCCGCCCGCTACGGCTCGGGGGCAATGGGCGGCGTGGTGAATATCATCACCAAGCGACCGGCAGAGCAGTTGAGCGGCTCCGTCACCTACTACGGCAACTTCCAGCAAGATTCGGACGAAGGCGACAGCTACCGCACCACCTTCAATCTGGCAGGCCCGGCAGGCGACCGGCTGGGCTTTCGCGTCTATGGCGGCTATGCCAGAACCCAGCCAGACGCGCTGAACATCAATGCCGAGCATTCCCATGTGGTCAATGGCGTGGCAGCGGCCTCGGGCAAGACCGGCAACCGCAACAAGTTCATCAACGCCCTGCTGACGCTGGACGTGACTCCACAGCAGAAGCTGGATCTGTCGCTGGGCTACAACCGCAAGAGCGATCTGTATTCCGGCGACACCCAGAATCTGGTGGCAGGCGAATCGGTCAGTTCTGCGGCATTCGACTCGGTACTCGACCTGTATGGCAGCGAAACCACCGTGGTGCATCGCTCCGACGTGGCCCTGACGCACCGGGGCGACTGGGACTGGGGCACGTCGCGCGTGGGCCTGTCCTATGCCGACACCCGCAACTCCCGCGCCACCGAAGGGCTGTTCGGCGGCCCCGAAGGGGCATTCCTCTCGGAATCGGGCACCAAGGGCCAGCCCACCCGCTACACCGCCGACCTGAAGGAAGCGCGGCTGGATGGCGAAGTGAACCTGCCACTGCGCTGGTTCGGCGTCAGCCAGTTGCTGACGGTGGGGGGTGAGGTCACACACGAATCGCTGGACGATGCAGGCAGCACCCGCAACCTGGTTCACCCCAGCACAGGCATCAGCCTGGACCCGGCCAATCTGCCTGGAGACGATGGCAACAGCAAGCTCTCCTACACCAGCATGGCCGTCTTTGTCGAGAACAACATCGCCCTGGGCGATGCCCTGATACTCACCCCGGCCCTGCGCCTGAACCAGCATGAGGAATTCGGCTTCAATGCCAGCCCCGGAATCTCGGCCTCCTACGCGCTGGATTCGGCTTGGACGCTCAAGGGCGGTGTGGCACGCGCCTACAAAACCCCCAGCCTCTACCAGTCCAATCCGAACTACCTGCTCTTCAGCCTGGGCGGCGGCTGCCGCAGTGGCACCCCCTGCTACCTGCAAGGCGATGCCGATCTCAAGAGCGAAACCAGCATCAACAAGGAAATCGGCATTGCCTACGATGCCGGTGGCCGGTTGCGTGGCAGCTTTGCCTATTTCCACAACGACTACCGCAACAAGATCGTCGCTGGCGTGAACCCGGTCGCCCAGACGCAATACGCGGGCCGCTCCGCCGATGTGGTGCGCTGGACGAACACCCCGAAAGCCGTGGTATCCGGCCTGGAAGGCAATCTGTTCGTCGCCCTGAGCGAAAGCCTGGACTGGAACACCAACCTGACCTACATGATCGACTCCAAGGACAAGACCTACCACCAGCCGCTGAGCATCATCCCCGAATACACGATCAACACCACGCTGGACTGGCAGGTCAGCAACGCCCTGTCGTTGCAGGCTTCGGCCACGCTCTATGGACAACAGGAACCTGCCACCTATGACACCCGCATCGAGCAGGAGATTGCCGATTCCGGTGGTGCCCTGGGAGCCTACGCGCTGGCAGGCCTCAATGCAGGTTACAAAATCAACCAGCACCTGCAACTGCGTGTGGGCGTGAACAACCTGTTCGACAAGAAAATCTACCGCACCGGCCTGAACAGCGGCATGCACAACACGGTGAACGTTGCCAACGTGCGCGGTGCAGGCGCGCGCACCTACAACGAGCATGGACGCTCGTTCTTCGTCAGCCTGACCGGCAGCTTCTGATTGCCAGGGCGTGTCATCCATGCTGGCCTTGATTCAACGGGTGGAATCTGCCCATGTCGTGGTGGCAGGGCAGACCATTGGGCAGATTGGCACCGGTCTGCTGGTGCTGCTGTGCGCCGAACGCGGTGATGGGAAGGCACAGGCCGACAAGATGCTGGACAAAATCCTCAAGCTGCGCATTTTTGCCGATGCCCAGGGACGCATGAACCGCAGTGTGCAGGATGTACAGGGCGCGCTGCTGCTGGTGAGCCAGTTCACACTGGCAGCCGATCTGGCCAGTGGCAACCGCCCCGGCTTCTCCCGCGCGGCCGCACCCGACGAAGGACGCAAATGGTACGACTATGTGGTGGCACGGGCGCGTGCCGCCATGCCGGATGTGGCATGCGGCATCTTCGGCGCAGAAATGAAAGTGCATCTGGTCAATGACGGGCCGGTGACCATTGCGCTGCATGTACCGCCCATTCAGCCGTCCATCTCCAGCACAGCCTGAACGGGCGATTCACGGGCCAGCACCCGGCCCGATACAATCGCGCGCATGACCTTGCGCACGCCCTCCACGCCTCCCCCGCTCCCCGCCCGCCGCCCATCGTGGCAGTTCATGCAGTCGCATCCAGCACACTGGATCGCGCTGGGCTTTGGCAGCGGCCTCAGCCGGGTGGCTCCGGGCACCGCCGGAACGCTGTGGGCCTGGCTGACGTATGCGCTGGTGCTGACGCACTGTTCCGACGCGCTGATGTTCTGGCTGATGCCCGCCGCGTTTGTGCTCGGCTGGTGGGCCTGCACGCTGACGGCGCGGCACATGGACGTGGCCGACCCCGGCAGCATCGTCTGGGACGAGGTGCTGGCATTCTGGCTGGTGCTGTGGCTGCTGGAGCCTGCGGGCTTCTGGCAACAGGCACTGGCCTTCGCGCTGTTCCGTTACTTCGATGCGGCCAAGCCCGGCCCGGTGGCCTGGGCAGACGGACTGTTCAAGGGCTTTGGCTGGCGCGGCGGCCTGGGGATTCTGTGGGACGACCTGGTCGCGGCATTCTGCACCCTGCTGGTGTTTGCGCTGTGGCGCATCATCGTTTAATCAATGGAACACACCATGATCTCTGCCGCACCCGACCCACAAAACACCCTCTTGTCCCCTTCGACCGATGCACTGGTGCAGGACGTGGCCGCGCTGCTGCTGGAGCAGCACTGGCTGCTGGCCACTGCCGAAAGTTGCACGGGTGGCATGGTGGCAGCCGCCTGCACCGATCTGGCCGGCTCCAGCCAGTGGTTCGAGCGGGGCTTTGTCACCTACTCGAATGCCGCCAAGACACAGATGCTGGGCGTGGATGCCTCCCTTATTGCCGCCCACGGAGCCGTCAGTCAGCCCGTGGCCCACGCCATGGCCGCAGGTGCACAGCAACAGGCAGGTGTGCAGGTGAGCGTGGCCACCACCGGCATTGCCGGGCCGACGGGCGGCAGTGCCAGCAAGCCGGTGGGGCTGGTGTGGTTTGGCTGGGGACTGCCCGATGGCATTCGCACCGAGCAGCAGGTTTTCAGCGGCAACCGCGCCGAAGTACGGCAGGCCGCCACGCAGCATGCACTCCAGCGTCTGCGCGAGTACCTTCAGTCGTCCCGGTCCACCGCAAACGGATTCCATGCCTGACGGGTGGGCATGATCTCCAGCCGGTTGATGTTGATGTGCGGCGGCAGGGTGGCGACGTAGAAAATCTGCTCGGCAATGTCCTCGGCACTCAGCGGTGTGGTGCCACGATAGAGCTTGTCGGATGCGGTCTGATCGCCCTTGGTGCGTACCAGCGTGAACTCGGTCTCGGCCATGCCAGGGGCAATGTCGGTGACGCGCACGCCGGTGCGAATCAGGTCGCAGCGCAGGTTGTAGGAAAACTGCTGCACAAACGCCTTGCTCGCGCCATAGACGTGGCTGCCGGGATACGGCCACTGCCCTGCCACCGATCCCAGATTGACGATGCTGGCCCCCTGCCCCACCTCGATCAACTGCGGCAACAGCGCGTGGGTGACGTTCACCAGCCCAGTGATGTTGGTATCGATCATGGTGTGCCAGTCCTGCAAGTCGGTCTGCTGGGCAGGCCCAGGGGCCAGAGCCAGCCCGGCATTGTTGATGAGGGCCTTGACCGGGTGGAAACCAGCAGGCAGGTTCTGCACCACGGCCTGCACGGCCTGGGCATCGCGCACGTCCAGCGTGGCAATGTGCACGGGCACCTGCGCCCCCAGCTCCTGCTGCAAGGCCTGAAGCCGGTCACTGCGCCGTCCGGTCAGCACCAGCGACCAGCCTGCCTGCGCAAAACGGCGTGCCGCAGCCCGCCCAAACCCCGATGTGGCTCCCGTAATGAAAACAACCTGACTCATGCTGCTCCTGAATACATTGATGCTTGTCTTGACCGCCACAGTGTCGCACAAATGCCGCAGAATCAGCCGCTCCACGGCAGCGACTCACCGGCTATGGCCGCCACAGCTGAAGCTGGCGGCCACACAGATTCCATGCCGCGCATGGTCATGCAGCAGGCCAAGTTGTGAAACAATTGCCGCTTTGCCCACTGACCGATGGCGCGGCACGCGAACCTTCCGGCTTCGACCAGCCCCCGCACCCGAACTGCCGCCCCGGCCATTTTCCCCTGTTTCTCTCCCCTCCATGAGTCTGAAAATCTACAACACGATGGCGCGCACCCTCCAGCCTTTCGAGCCGCTGGAGCCAGGGCATGTGCGCATGTACGTTTGCGGCATGACGGTGTACGACCTCAGCCACCTGGGCCATGCCCGTTCGATGGTGGCATTCGACGTGGTGCAACGCTGGCTGAAGGTGCAGGGCTACCGCGTGACCTTTGTGCGCAACATCACCGACATCGACGACAAGATCATCCGGCGCGCGCTGGAAAATGGCGAAACCATCCGCAGCCTCACCGACCGCATGATCGCCGCGCTGCACGAAGATGCCGACGCGCTGGGCATCGAACGCCCCACCCACGAGCCACGCGCCACCGAATATGTGCCGCAGATGCTGGGCATGATCGAGACGCTGGAGCGCAAGGGCCTGGCCTATCGCAGCAGCAATGGCGACATGAACTATGCCGTGCGCAAGTTCCCCGGTTACGGCAGGCTCTCGGGCAAGTCGCTGGACGAATTGCAGGCCGGTGAACGCGTGGCCGTGCTGGACGGCAAACAGGACCCGCTGGACTTCGTGCTCTGGAAAAGTGCCAAGCCCGACGAACCCGCCGACGTGCGCTGGCAAGGCCCGTTCGGCGAGGGCCGCCCCGGCTGGCACATTGAATGCTCGGCCATGGGCTGCACGCTGCTGGGCCAGACCTTCGACATTCACGGCGGCGGGGCCGATCTGACCTTTCCACACCACGAAAACGAGATCGCCCAGAGCGAAGGGGCCAATGGCACAGAATTCGCGCGGTTCTGGATGCACAACGGCTTCATCAACGTGGACAACGAAAAAATGTCCAAGAGCCTGGGCAACTTCTTCACCATTCGCGACGTGCTCCAGAGCTTCGATGCCGAAACCGTGCGTTTCTTCATCCTGCGCAGCCACTACCGCAGCCCGCTGAACTACAGCGACGTGCACCTGAAGGATGCACACGCCGCGCTCAAGCGGCTCTACACCGCGCTGGAACTGGTGCCACCACCGGCAACCACCACGCCCCCCGCAGCCATCGACTGGAGCCAGCCCCATGCGGCCCGTTTCCAGGCCGCCATGAACGAGGACTTCGGCACGCCCGAGGCCATTGCCGTGCTGTTCGAGCTGGCCGGAGAAATCAACCGCAGCCACAACCCGGCCCTGTCGCAGATGTTGCAGGCACTGGGTGGCACGCTGGGCATTCTGCAACGCCCGGCCAGCGCATTCCTGCAAGCCGGGGCGCAGGTGGATGCAGCGGCCATCGAACGGCAAATCGCCGAACGCGCCGCTGCCAAGGCCGCCCGCGACTTTGCCCGCGCCGACCAGATTCGCGCCGACCTGCTGGCTCAGGGCATCACGCTCAAGGACTCCCCGCAAGGCACGACATGGGAAATGGCGGCCCGGGTATGAACAGCAGCAGCACGGACGGTACGCCCTCTGAAGCCACCGAGCCAGCGACCGAGAGCATGGCCCCGCCCTACTGGGACGAAGCCTGCCGCCACCTGATGCGCAAGGACCGCATCCTGCGGCGCATCATTCCCGAACATCCAGGGCTGTTCCTGCAATCGCGCGGGGATGCCTTCGGCACCCTGGCACGCAGCATCGTCGGTCAGCAGATTTCCACCAGTGCCGCACAAACCGTCTGGAAGCGTTTCATCGCCCTGCCCGGCAATGCCAGCCCCAGCCCGGCCAGCATTCAGGAACTGCCCGCCGATGCCATGCGCGCGGCCGGGCTGTCCGGCCGCAAGGTCGAATACCTGCAAAGCCTCTGCACGCACTTTGAAGATGGCAGCCTGCATGTGCAGGAGTGGGCGGCGTGGCCCGACGAGGCCATCATCAAGGAATTGATCGCCGTGCGTGGCATTGGCCGCTGGACAGCAGAAATGTTCCTGATGTTCCACCTGCTGCGCCCCAATGTGTTGCCGCTGGACGATGCCGGGCTGATTCAGGGCATCAGCCGCAATTACTTCTCCGGGGAGCCGGTCAGCCGCATCGATGCGCGCGAAGTCGCACAAGCCTGGAAGCCCTGGCGCAGCGTTGCCACCTGGTACATCTGGCGGTCGCTGGCCCCACAACCGCAGAACTACTGACCGCCCCCTGCTCCCGCAAACCCTTCGCCCTGCCGGCGTTTTCGGGCGACAGACCCGGCACAGTACAATCGCCCTGTCCGCTCCAACCCCGGTTTCCGCCAGCCTGTGCTGGCCCCGAACCCCAAGCACACCCTATGGCAAAACGAACATTCCTGGATTTTGAACAGCCCATCGCCGAACTGGAACTGAAGATCGAAGAACTTCAGGCCATGCAGAACGGCACACCGGGGGTCAATATCGGTGCCGAAATCGAGCAGTTGCAAAAGAAAAGCCAGCAGCTCACCAAGGACATCTACAAGAACCTCACCCCCTGGCAGATCACCAAGGTGGCACGCCATGCCGAACGCCCCTACACGATGGACTATGTGAACGCCCTGTTCACCGACTTCACCGAACTGCACGGCGACCGCCACATTGCCGACGATGCCTCCATCATCGGCGGGCTGGCGCGCTTTGACGGCACGGCCTGCGTGGTGCTGGGCCACCAGAAAGGCCGCGACACCAAGGAACGCGCACGCCGCAACTTCGGCATGAGCAAGCCCGAAGGCTACCGCAAGGCCCTGCGACTGATGAAGCTGGCCGAGAAGTTCAGGCTGCCCGTCTTCACCTTCGTCGATACCCCCGGAGCCTATCCCGGCATCGATGCCGAGGAGCGCAACCAGTCCGAGGCGATTGGCCGCAACATCTTCGAGATGGCGCAACTGCAAACCCCCATCATCAGCACCATCATCGGCGAAGGTGGCTCCGGCGGCGCGCTGGCCATCAGCGTTGCCGATGTGGTCGTCATGCTGCAATACTCGGTCTATTCCGTCATCAGCCCGGAAGGCTGCGCCTCCATCCTCTGGAAAACCAGCGACAAGGCCGAAGAAGCCGCCCAGGCCCTGGGCATCACCGCCCCGCGCCTCAAGACCCTGGGGCTGGTGGACAAAGTGGTGACCGAACCCACCGGTGGCGCGCACCGCGACCACGCCCAGATGGCCGTGCACCTGCGCCGCGCACTCGAAGAATCGCTGCATGGCCTGCAAGAGCTGAAAACCGCCGATCTGGTGGAGCAACGCTACCAACGCCTGCTGAGCTACGGCAAATTCACCGACACCAAGGCCGCCAGCGCGTAAATACGTTCTTAGAACCTGCCACCGGCATGTCCACACTGCCCCGTGCATTGAACGAAGCCCTGCACGGCCTTGCACCGCACCTGCCGCTGGCCGTGGCATTCAGCGGGGGCGCAGACTCCACCGCGCTGCTGCTGGCGTGCTGGCAACGCTGGCCACAACAGGTGGCGGCCATTCACGTCAATCACGGCCTGCAAGAGGCGGCCGCCGGCTTTGAAGCCTTTGCCCGCCAGTTCTGCACCGCTCGCGGCATTCCGCTGCACATCGAATATCCCCATGCCCGGCACGCCAGCGGCGAAAGCCCGGAAGACGCGGCCCGCAAGGCCCGCTATGCCGCCCTGGCACGCGGCGTACAGGCACTGAACCAAGCCCAGACCCTGCCACAGCCGATTGCCAGCATTGCCCTGGCACAGCACGCCGACGACCAGGTCGAAACCCTGCTGCTGGCCCTCTCGCGCGGCGCGGGCCTGCCCGGTCTGGCGGCCATGCCCCGCCAGTGGGAACGCAACGGCCTGCTCTGGCTGCGCCCCTGGCTGACCGTGCCCGGCCCACAATTGCGCCACTGGCTGCAACAGCAGGGGCAAAACTGGGTAGAAGACCCCAGCAACCTCGACCTGCACTACACCCGCAACCGCATCCGCCACCGTATCGTGCCTGTGCTGGAGCAGGCATTCCCGGCCTTTCGCCAGACCCTGGCCCGCAGCAGTGCGCACGCCCAGCAGGCCCAGCAGATTCTCGAAGAAGTCGCCCAGGCCGATCTGGCCGTGGTCGGCGTGCCCCCCAGCATCCGGGCACTGCAAGCCCTCTCTGCACCACGTCAGGCCAACGTGCTGCGCCACTGGCTCAAACAGCACCACGGCATCGCCGCCCAGCACCGCCAGATGCAGGAGCTGCAACGGCAAATCATGGCCTGTACCACACGCGGCCACCAAATCCACCTCAAGATTGCAAACGGCCATGTGCAACGGCACAACGCCTGGCTGCATTGGTTGACATCCTCCCCTGCCTAAAGACAGGGGATTCCTCCTGCGAGACGGCAATGCCCTGCCGCGAGAATGTTCCGTGCTGCGTTCACGTCGCGCTCGTGTACCGCCCCGCATTCGCTGCACGTCCATTCTCTTATTCCAAGACCTGCGATACCTTTCGGCCTCGACTGTGCCAACGCGCCACAAGCCGAACAGGTCTGGGTTGAATACGCTTCGTTCACTTCCTCAAAAACCACTCCGGCCTGATGGCACTTGTATTCCAAAGCAGTTTTCAGCGATGACCAGCCCGCGTCCAGCGTGGACTTGGCTATCCTGGTTTTGACCAGCTTCGCGCTGGCCACGTCGCCCACGAAGATGGCGGCGTTGTTCTTTACAAGGTTCGTCGTGAATTTGTGAATTTCGTCTTTTCGGCGGTTGGCTATTTTTGCGTGAATCGCCCTGACACGCTTTTTCTTGCGTGCCCGTTGTGCAATGACAAGCTGTGGCTCCAGTTCCCGATACCAGCGGCCATGCAGCTTCTGGCCCGTGCTGGTGGTGGCGCAGTCTTTCAGGCCCAGGTCGATGCCGACCGAGGCCGTACCTTCACCCGCTTGGACTTCAACCTGTACTGCCACGTTGAAATACCAGCGACCGCGTGCATCTTCGTTGAAGCTGGCAGTTTTGAATTTGTACTGGCTCAAGCCGTAGGAATCCCATACGCCGAAATAGTGGCCGTTGTGATAGACCTGCCCATTCTTCCAACTGGCCGCACCGGTGTTTATCGGTATCCAGCCCAGGCTACGTTTGCTGCCGGTGGATTTGCGCCAGTTCAGGCGGGTGCGTTTGAATTGACGGCGGCGCGTGACATATTCCACAGAAACCCGTTGCACTGTTTGGCTGTGCAAGCCCAATTCCTTGGACGCTCCATCGGTGTACTTTTGGATGTCGTAGGCGGACAGCCACTTGCCACGCTCCCGAATCGAGCGGCTGGAGAGCGCATTGATGAAATTCCAGACGAAATTGACCTGCCGCGCCATCTGCAACAGCAGCGGCGCGTGCTTGTCCTTCACGCGAAGCTTCAGGGTTTTGACCACGGTCGGCATGGTGCTGACTTTAACAGAGAGGGTGTATTCTCAATGCGTTATCCATTGACCAACATGGAACCCTTCGGGTTCCGCGCTCTGCATCTCCATCCCCGTATCCAGTACGGGGCAGGCTGTGAACGACGGGGCTTTCAGGGCAATCAGGTAAAATAATCGGCTTGGCTTGTCGAAACCCCTGCCCCAGCAGGATGGAGGCGACGCTGATACAGCGTCGTCCCGAGCGACACAGTCCATGCCTTTTCCGACAACCACCCAAAGGAGAGCGGCTGCGGTCGCGCACAGTCCAGCATGGCATTAATTGTTCACAAATACGGCGGAACCTCGATGGGATCCACCGAACGCATTCGCAACGTCGCCCGGCGCGTGGCCAAATGGGTCAAGGCCGGACACCAGATCGTCGTGGTTCCCAGTGCCATGAGCGGCGAAACCAACCGCCTGCTGGCCCTCGCCGCCGAACTGGAACCCGCCCAGCGCACCGACGGCATTCGCCGTGAACTCGATGCACTGGCAGCCACTGGCGAACAGGCATCCTCCGCGCTGCTGGCCATCGCGCTGCAAGCCGAAGGGCTGGGTTCCATCAGCTTCACCGGCTGGCAAGTGCCGGTGCGCACCGACAGCTCCTACACCAAGGCCCGCATCGAATCCATCGACGGCGAGAACATCCGCCAGCAACTGCAACAGGGCAAGGTGGTCATCGTTACCGGCTTCCAGGGCATCGATGCCGATCACAACATCACCACACTGGGACGCGGTGGCTCCGACACCTCCGCCGTGGCCATTGCCGCTGCCCTGCAAGCCGACGAATGCCTGATCTACACGGACGTGGATGGCGTGTACACCACCGACCCGCGCGTGGTGGCCAATGCCAAACGCCTCAAGAGCATCAGCTTCGAGGAAATGCTGGAACTGGCCTCGCTGGGTTCCAAGGTGCTGCAAATCCGCTCCGTGGAGTTCGCCGGCAAGTACCGCGTGCCACTGCGCGTGCTCTCCAGCTTCACCCCCTGGGACATCGATCTGGCCGAAGAAGCCCGTTCAGGAACACTCATCACTTTCGAGGAAGACGAAAAAATGGAAAAAGCCGTTGTGTCCGGTATCGCCTTTACCCGCGATGAAGCCAAAATCTCCGTACTGGGCGTGCCCGACACCCCCGGCATCGCCTACCAGATTCTGGGCGCAGTGGCAGATGCCAACATCGAAGTCGATGTCATCATCCAGAACCTGAGCAAGGATGGCAAGACCGACCTGAGCTTCACCGTCACACGCGGCGATTACGAGCGCACCCTGCAACTGCTGCAAGACAAGGTCGTGCCCAAGCTGGGCGAAGGCACCAAGGTCGTGGGCAACCCGAACATCAGCAAGGTCAGCATCGTCGGCATCGGCATGCGCAGCCATTCCGGCGTGGCCAGCACCATGTTCCGCACCCTGAGCCAGGAAAACGTGAACATCCAGATGATTACCACCTCGGAAATCAAGACCTCTGTCGTGATCGATGAGAAGTATGTGGAACTGGCCGTGCGCAGCCTGCACACCGCCTTTGGCCTGGACGGCGACACCCGCATCGAAGTGCCACAGCGCAACGGCTGAAACACACCATCCCCCTGAAGCAGAGCATGCCCATGCTCTGCCGGAAGGAGCAGACAAAAAAGGGAGATTCCATCAAGGCATCTCCCTTTTCAATTTCAGGCTTTGCCTGACACAGCAGGCCGCTGGATCAACGGTTCTTGAATTCTGGAGCGCGTTTTTCCAGGAAAGCCTTCATGCCTTCCTTCTGGTCTTCGGTGGCGAACAGCGCGTGGAAGATGCGACGCTCAAAGTGCACGCCTTCGGCCAGCGAGGTTTCAAAGGACTGGTTCACCGATTCCTTGGCGGCAATCACCGTGATCTGGGAGTATCCGGCAATCGTCAGGGCAGCGGCCAGGACTTCGTCCTTGAGCTTGTCCAGGGGCACGACACGGCTGACCAGACCGACGCGCTCGGCTTCGGCGGCATCGATGAAGCGGCCTGTCAGCACCAGGTCCATGGCCTTGGCCTTGCCCACGGCACGCGGCAGACGCTGGGTTCCGCCCGCACCGGGAATCACGCCCAGCTTGATTTCGGGCTGGCCAAACTTGGCGTTGTCGGCGGCGATGATGAAGTCACACATCATCGCCAGTTCACAGCCACCGCCCAGTGCAAAGCCACTGACTGCGGCAATCACCGGCTTGCGGATGGAGCGGATGGTCTCCCAGCTGCGGGTGATGTATTCGTTCTTGTACACCTCGTTGAACGTGTACTCGGCCATGGCGGCAATGTCGGCACCAGCGGCAAAGGCTTTTTCGCTGCCGGTGATGATGATGCAGCCAATCTTTTCATCGGCATCGAAAGCACGCAAGGCCTGCCCCAGCTCCACCATCAGTTCCTCGTTGAGCGCGTTGAGCTGCTTGGGACGGTTGAGGGTGATGATGCCCACTTTTTCGGCTTCGGTGCTGACGATGATGTTTTCGTATGCCATCAGAAGATTTCCTTTCAGGGTTTGATGAATCGGCGCGTTGCCCGGCGGCAATGACTGGCCGCGCAACAATTGTGCGCACCGCACTATAAACCAAACTGTCACGCTTGAGCGACACGCCCTAGCCACGCATTCAGGGCATCCTGCTCCCGAATCAGGCACTGCGCTTCGCCGCTTTGGGCGGTTTCTGTGGATTGGCCCAGCAGGACAGGAATGCGCAACATGCGCCCATCCCGTGCCACCAGGGCCGCAAACTCTGCTGCCTGTGCTGACAGGTACAGCCCGAGTTCGTCGAGCTTGCGGATGCGCCAGCCCTGCCCGGCCACTTCAATGCCCAGCCATTCGTCGTGTACCGCCAGACCCGCCGCTTCGGCAAGGCCACCGCGCAGAATGCGCCGGATGCTGATGCCCGCACCGGGCTGTTCGGTCACCAGCAGACCCAGGCGTTGTGCCCAGCTTGGCTCTTTGCCGCCCAATTCCACGCCATGCTGGGTCAGCAAGGGCTGCAATGGCAGCGGCTGGGTGCTGTGCACCCAGGTGTCGATTTCCGGCTGGAAGGAACGCCCGCCGACCCGCTCCAGCGCATCCAGCACGTCCTGTTGATCCATCGGGCCAGCGGCACTGTGCTGCCAGAGCTGGCGCATCAGGGCATCGAGATTGCGCTGCGGATCGCCCTGCCCTTCGTGGCGCAGGGTCAGGTCCAGGCACAGTGCCACCAATGCGCCCTTGGTGTAGTAGCTGACGGTGGCGTTGGCGGTGTTCTCATCCTGGCGGTAGTATTTGACCCAGGCATCGAAGCTGGCCTGTGCCACGGTTTGCAGCAACCGCCCCGGTGTGGCCTGCACCTGCTCGATGGTTTTGGCCAGTGCCTTGAGGTATTGCTCCTGACTGAGCAAACCGGCACGGTACAGCAGCAGATCGTCGTAATAGCTGGTGAAGCCTTCAAAAAACCACAGCAGTTCCGTGTAGTTTTCCTGCCCGTAGTCGTAGCGGGCGAACTCGGCCGGGCGCATCCGCTTGACGTTCCAGGTGTGGAAATATTCGTGGCTGATCAGCCCCAACAGGGTGTTGTAGCCTTCGGGCTGCTGGGGGCTGTCCAGGCGCGGCAGGTCGCTGCGGTTGCAGATCAGGGCCGTGCTGTAGCGATGCTCCAGCCCGCCGTAGCCATTGCCCACGGCGTTGAGCAGGAACACATAGCGGTCGTGCGGGGCGCGGGAACCATCGGGGTGCCAGAAGTGCAGTTGTGCCTCGACGATCTTCTGCGTATCGGCCAGCAGGCGTTCGCCATCGAACGTGGCCGTCGCGCCAGCCACCACGAAACGGTGCGGTATGCCGCCTGCCTCAAAGGCTCCGCTCCAGAACGCGCCCATTTCCACCGGAGCGTCGGCCAGTGCATCGTAGTCATCGGCACGGTAGCTGCCAAAGCCACGCGCATCCGGCGAGGCCGATGGGTCAGCCTGCAAGGCCGTGGCCAGTTGCCAGTCGCTCGGCCATGGGTCGGCAGGAATATGCAGCGTGTGGGTCTGCCCGGTCTGGCCATGCACCCGCAGACACAGGCTGGTGGGGTTGAAGAAGCCTCGCGCCCCATCCAGCCAGGCCGTGCGCACCGAGTTGTCGAAAGCATAGACCTGGTATTGCACGGTCAGGCAGGCACCGGCTTCGCTGTCGATCTGCCAGGTGTTTTTATTGCGTGCCTGCACGGCCACAGGCAGACCATGCTGCCAGGCCTGCACGTTTTGCAGATGGCGGGAGAATTCCCGCACCAGATAACTGCCCGGAATCCACACCGGCAACGACAAGGTCTGCCCCACTACCGGTGCGGGAATGCGCAGTTCCACCTGATAGAGGTGGGCGTGCAGATGGGCGGCGGTGATCGTGTAGCTCACCGCTGCGGGAGCAGCAAGGGTGGGTGCGGGCAGGCTCTGCATGGCGGACGGTGGGTGTGGAAAAATCAGGACTTGGCTTGCAGCGAGGCGAGTTTTTTCTCGACCTGCTGGCGCGGCACGGCACCGGGCACGCGCGTGCCATCCTCAAAAACAATGGTAGGCGTTCCGGTGATCTTGTACTGCTTGCCAAATGCCAGATTGCGTTGCAGCGCGTCGATGGTTTCGCACTCCTTGGTGGCAGGTTTTTTGTCGTTCAACATCCAGTCGTTCCAGGCCTTCTCGGGATTGGCAGCACACCAGATGTCACGCGACTTCTCGAAGGAATCCGGGCTGAGAATCGGGTAGAGGAAGATATGCACGGTCACGTTGTCCAGCTCGCGCATATCGCGCTCGAAGCGTTTGCAGTAACCACAGTTGGGGTCTTCAAACACGGCAATCTGGCGGCTGCCGTCGCCACGCACCAGCTTGAAGGCATCGTCAAAACGCAGGCTGGCAAAATCGATCTGCGTCAGTTGGTTGATGCGCTCTTCGGTCAGGTTGTGCTTGGCCTTGGTATCGAACAGCTCACCCTGAATCAGAAAATCCCCCGTGGCATCGGTATAGAACACATCGGTGCCCATGCGCACCTCGTACAGCCCTTTCATGGGCGTGGCGCGGATCTCCTCAATGTCGCTGAGCTGGGGAATGCGCTCGGTCAATGCCTGGCGAATCTTGGCAGACTGGGCATCATCGGTCTTGGCGGCGTGTGCGGGCAGGCCCACCGAGAGAACACCTGCAACAAGCAATGGAACCCAGGTGCGGGCAGCGGTAGAGGAAAAAGCGCGAAAGGTCATGGTGTATGTGAATGGTGAGTCAGAAAACGACTGGGCCAGGCAGCCCGTCGTTCCATTCTGAAGTGATGATCGAAAACCGAAACAAGGCGGGAGAATGGCAGCCAGCTACAGACCGCTGGCCTGACGCACCAGCCAGGATTTGAGGCCAGCCGAACGATCGAACTGGTTCATGCCCCAGTTGCGCAGTGCATGCACCGCGCCTTCATGGTGCGCGAACAATTGCTGCAAGCCATCGGTGGCCAGCACGAAAGGCACCAAGGCAGACTTGCGTGCACGCTCGTAGTTCCGCAACAGCCGCCTGTCGCCTGCCGAACGCCACAGGGGCCGCTGGGCAATCTGCTGCGCCAGCTCCCGCACATCGCCCAGTCCCAGATTCAGCCCGGAACCCGACAGCGGATGCACCGTGTGGGCCGCATCGCCCAGCAGCACCCAATTCTGCGCAACGCCTGCGGTATAGGCCCCGGCCCATGCGGCAGGCATGGCCCCCGTCCAGTGCTGCGCACGCGACAGGCGCAGCGGCCAGCGGTGCCGGGAAGCCGTCAGGGTGAAGCCCAGTTCATCCGCACCCGCTTCAGAGGCATTGCCCTCATCTGCCTCGCCGGCATGGCCATGCTGCACTATCGCCTGCAACTGCGTCACAAACTCATCTTCCTCCACCAGCAGCAACTGGCGCGCATGCTCAGGCGTGGTGGACCAGACAACCGCATACTCATGCCCGTCCGTGCCCCCCAAGGGCAACAGTGCCAGAATGTCGTCGCCCTGGAACCACTGGCGTGCCACGCCCTGGTGCGGCACACGGGCGCGCACCCGCGTCGCCACCGCATGTTGCGCATAGGCCAGCGTCTCGTACTCCACGCCCAGCGCGGTGCGGGTCGCACTCTGGCGGCCTTCGCAAATCGCCGTCAGTGCAGCAGGCACCGGGGCATCCACCCACTCGATGGATGGCTGGAAATGCACGGCACTGTCGAGCACATCCTCCAGCGCGGGCACATCCACAATCCAGTTCAGGGGCGCGTGGGCCTGCGGTGCCGTACCGGCTGCATCGGCCAGAGCCTCTGCGGCAAACGCCACCATACCGGCACCATCGCCCCAGATGCGCATGCCCTGCACCGGCGTCACGGCCGCCGCAGGCCAGCAGCGCAAACTCTGCAACAACTGGTGCGAGGCATGGTTGAGCGCGTAGGCCCGCACATCACGCTCGCGTGCCGGTTCCTGGCCCGCCTGGGTGGCCACTGCGGGGGGGGCTGCCACCAGGGCCACGCGCAGTTTCTCCCGCGCCAGCGTCAGTGCCAGCGTCTTGCCGACAATGCCCGCACCGCGAATACACACATCAAAAGCAAAGGTTGAATTCATGGCTGCCCATTGTAGGGGAAGCAACCCCTGCCCCGGCCAGCACCGTGAAGCTCTTAGAATGGCGGGTTCACACTCCATTTCCCCCTCCGAAAGAAGAAAGACACGCCATGAGCCTGCAATGCGGCATCGTGGGACTGCCCAACGTCGGCAAGTCCACCCTGTTCAACGCCCTGACCAACGCCGGAATCGCCGCCGAAAACTACCCGTTCTGCACCATCGAACCCAATGAAGGCGTGGTTGAAGTGCCCGATCCGCGCCTGCTGCAACTGGCCGACATCGTCAAGCCCGAGCGCGTCCTGCCTGCCGTGGTGGAATTCGTCGATATCGCCGGACTGGTCGCCGGAGCCAGCAAAGGCGAAGGACTGGGCAACCAGTTCCTCGCCCACATCCGCGAAACCAATGCCATCATCAACGTCGTGCGCTGCTTTGAAGATGCCAACGTCATCCACGTCGCAGGCAAGGTCGATCCCATTGCCGACATCGAAGTCATCCAGACCGAGCTGTGCCTGGCCGACCTGGGCACCGTGGACAAATCCATCCAGCGTTACGGCAAGATCGCCAAATCCGGCAACGACAAGGAAGCCGCCAAGATACTCGCGCTGCTGCAACGCATCCAGCCCGCACTGAACGAGGCTCGCCCCATCCGTACACTGGAATTGACCGCCGACGAACTGGCCCTGCTCAAGCCCCTCTCGCTCATCACCGCCAAACCGGCCATGTTCGTGGGCAACGTCAGCGAAGACGGCTTCGAGAACAACCCGCTGCTCGAACGCCTGCAAGCCTACGCCGACAGCCAGAACGCCCCGGTGGTCGCCATCTCGGCCAGAATCGAAGCCGAACTGGCCGGCATGGAACCCGACGACCGCGCCCTCTTCCTCGAAGAACTCGGCCAGAGCGAACCCGGCCTGAACCGCCTCATCCGCGCCGCCTACCAATTGCTGGGCCTGCAAACCTACTTCACCGCTGGCGTGAAGGAAGTGCGCGCCTGGACCATCAAAAAAGGCGACACCGCCCCGCAAGCAGCCGGCGTGATCCACGGCGATTTTGAACGCGGCTTCATCCGCGCCCAAACCATCGCCTTCGACGACTTCATCCAGTACAAGGGCGAACAGGGAGCCAAGGAAGCAGGCAAGATGCGCGCCGAAGGCAAAGAATACGTGGTCAAGGATGGCGACGTATTGAACTTCCTGTTCAACGTGTGACGAATTTTGTTGGATCTCGGTGGCGTTTAGAGCCGCTCATTCTGGCTCATTGCAATTGGTTCTATGTTCAAAAAATGGGGTAGAAATGTCCCATTAATGAGGTATTTTGAGAAAAAATTCCCTATTTAAAAGCTATTATTACCTCATTTAGATAGCTTTTACTTACATTACCATGCACTCGCTCACACTCGATTACCTTGCCGCGCTTCGCTTCGATGGCATTCAGGCTGCCACGTTGCGCACACTGGGCGAGTATCAGGGTAAGCAGCAACTCTACGCCGCGCAGTCGCCCGAAGCCCTCAAAGGGCTACGCCAGATCGCGGTAGTCGAATCCACCGAGTCATCCAACCGCCTGGAAGGCGTTGTCGTCGCACCCTCGCGGCTGAAGTCTCTGGTCATCCGCAATGCAACGCCAAAGAGCCGTTCCGAACAGGAGATCGCCGGCTACCGTGACGCCCTGGCGCTGATCCACGAATCGGCCGCGCACATGCCCTTCAGCGAAGGCGTAGTGCTGCAACTGCACACCCTGCTGTACCGCTATATGCCGCAGGCGGGCGGGCGCTGGAAGGCTACGAACAACGACATCATCGAGCGTCACTCAGACGGCACTTCGCGTCTGCGCTTCCAGCCAGTCGCTGCGCACCTCACGCCCATGGCAATGGCCGATCTGACCGGGCACTACGCCACCGCACTGGACCAGCATCTGGCCGACCCTCTGGTGTTGGCACCGCTGGCGATGCTCGACTTCCTGTGCATCCACCCGTTTCCCGACGGCAACGGCCGCATGTCCCGCTTGCTGACCTTGCTGCTGCTCTACCACTTCGACTATGCCGTGGGTCGCTACATCAGCCTGGAGCGCATCTTCGAAGATACCAAGGAAGGCTCACGAAACGCTTTTGAAGCAAGCTCGCAGGGCTGGCACCAGGGGCAGCACGACGTAAAGCCCTGGCTCGACTACTTCTGGGGCGCCTTGCTACGGGCCTACCGTGAGTTCGAGGAGCGTGTCGGCACCATTGAGCGTGGCCGTGGCAGCAAGGGCGACCGGGTGCGGACGGAAGTTCTGGGGCGCACCCTGCCGTTCGCGATTTCCGAGATTGAAGAGGCCTGCCCAGGCGTGAGCAGGGACATGATGCGGCTAGTGCTGCGGGCGATGAAATCAGAGGGGTTGATCGAATCAACGGGCAAGGGGCGAGGGGCGAGGGGCGAAATGGAAGCGCATTACAGCAGGCACCTCCGGTAGTACAGCGGTTCTGGCGATTGGCCACAAGATGGATCAGTGAGGACTCTCCATGGATAACGTTTTCCAATTCCGCGACCAGCTCATCGAACGATACGGAAGCTTTTCCCGCAGTTTCGTTCGTATCGCTGCGCCTGATATCCAAGCCGAGGTCGAACACCAATATGCGCAAGGCCGCTATTGGCCTGAGCCGCTGGTGCAGATCAACCCGAATTACCAACGCCAGGGCACGGTGCAGAACCTGGCGGCGCAGGGGGTCTTACACGCTGCCTGCGCAGAGATCTTCCAGGTCGGGAAGTCTGAAGGTTCGCCAGAACCCCTGCATCTTTACAAGCACCAGATGGAAGCCTTGGCCAAAGGCCAGGAACGCCAAAGCTATGTGGTCACGACCGGAACGGGGTCGGGGAAGTCCCTGTCCTTTTTCATCCCGATCATCGACCGCATTCTCAAGGCCAAGCAATCTGATGGCAAAGCGCGTACCAGGGCCATTGTCATCTATCCGATGAATGCTCTGGCCAACAGCCAGCTGGAAGAACTTGACAAGTTTCTGCATGGCTATGCGCCAGAGCATCGTCCCTTCACCGTCAAGCGCTACACCGGCCAGGAAAGCCGGGCGGAACGCAGCGCCATCGCAGATGCCCCCCCCGACATCCTGCTGACCAACTTCATGATGCTGGAGTACATCCTCACGCGCTTCGACGAAGTGGATCGGCGCGTGGTGGAGCATTGCGAGGGGCTTGAGTTTCTGGTGCTGGATGAGTTGCATACCTATCGTGGCCGTCAAGGGGCGGACGTTGCCTTGCTGGTGCGGCGTCTGCGAGAACGCTTGAAAGCCGAGCAACTGGTCTGCATCGGCACGTCGGCCACCATGTCCAGCACAGGTAGCCAAGCCGACCGCAACCGCGTGGTGGCCGATGTGGCCAGCAAACTTTTTGGTACCCGGATCAGCGAGCATGACGTCATCGGCGAGACCTTGGAGCGCGTCACCAACCCGCTCAAGGACGTCAACGCCATCCGCACGGAACTACCGGAGGCCATTACGCGAAAGCAGGATATCTGGGCTGACTTCGACGCCTTTCGCAATGATCCGTTATCCATCTGGGTGGAATTGAACCTGGGTATCGAACTACCTGCCGACGAGCCTCCCAGGCGGGCGAGACCCATGATGTTGGAAGAGGCCAGCCGCTGTCTCGCCGAAGACGCGGGTTGCCAGCCTGAAGCCGCCCGCACCGCCCTGCAGCGCTTCCTAGTGGCTGCCCATGATGTGCGCACGCCCCAGGGCAGGCCGCCTTTCGCGTTCAAGCTGCACCAGTTCATCAGCGGTCCCGGCAAGGTACTCACCACGCTGGAGGCGCGAGGTAAGCGCCATGTCACGCTCGATGCCCAGCGTTTCGCGCCAGGGCGACAGCAAGAGAATGTGCTGCTTTACCCCACGCATTTCTGCCGCGATTGTGGCCAGGAATACCTGCCTGTCTGGCACACACAGAAACCTGTCAGCTTCAGTTCGCGTGAAATCGACGACATCGCAGCGGAAGACGACGCCAGCTATGGCTTTCTGTGCCCCTTGGTATCTGGTCAGCAATACGGTGGTCTGCTCGAAGACCTGCCGGAGACCTGGATCGACCTCAGCCGTAGTGAACCCAAAGTCAAGCAAGCCTACAAAAATGCCGTCCCCTATGTGGTCACGGTCGATGCCGAGGGAAAAACGGGCTCAGGGGCCGAGTTCTGGTTCATCCCAGGCAAGTTCCGCTTCTGCCTGAACTGCGGCACGACACACGAAGCCCACGGCAAGGATGCCAACCGCCTCTCCAGCCTGTCCGGCGAAGGCCGCTCCTCGGCCACCACCATGATTGCCCTGGCGGCCTTGCAGCAATTGTTCGCATTTTCCGAACCTGCGCCAGGGCAGCCTGACCCACGCAAGTTGCTTGGGTTTACCGACAACCGCCAGGATGCCGCTCTGCAGGCGGGGCATTTCAATGACTTCATTTTCCTGCTGACGCTGCGTGCCGGCTTGATCGGCGCACTACAGGGCAGCGGCGGCCAACTCGATGAAGAACACTTGGCTGAAAGCGTCTTCAAGGCCCTCGGCTTTCAAGGGGTCGATGAAGCGACCTTGGTGGAGTATCTGCGCACCCCCAAGCTCATGGGACTGGCCCGACAAGAGGCGCAACGCACATTGCGCTTCATCATCGCCTACCGACTGCTGCGTGATCTGCGGCGTGGCTGGCGTTTCAACAACCCGAATCTGGATCAACTCGGCCTGTTGCAGATTCGGTATCGAGATTTGGATGCCTTCTGCGCCGACGCCAGCATCTTTGCTGCCAGCGGCACCTTGAACAAGTTGACGGCAGCACAACGGGCCGGTCTGTACGAGTTGTTGTTCGACGCCCTGCGCCGCCACCTGTGCCTGGAAAGTCGTTACCTCGATCCGGTCGAGCAGGACAAGGCACGCACCAGCGCCCATACCTACCTCAATGAACGCTGGGCCTTCGCTGCCGATGAGAAGCTCGATACCGGCCGCTATCTCATCTTCGGTAAGCGCCCGGAATACAAGGGCAAGCCGCGTACCGACCTAGTGCCGGGCGGCCCGCGCTCCCGCCTGTTACGGGACATCAAGACCGCAAAATTCTGGCGCGACAGCGCCTGCGCTGGCGAGATCGCGCAGTGGAAAGATGCCGAGTGGGCCGAGCTGATCGAAGAGCTGCTTAAAGCAGCCGGGAACTATGGTTACGTGCAAAAACACGCCGTTGACTCCCAGCTTGCAGGCTGGCGTTTAAACGCGGCAGCCCTCGACTGGTGCCTGATTGCCGATGAACAGCAGGCAGAAAGCAATCGCATCAACCAGTACTTCCGAGCCCTATATCTCAGCATCGCCGACCTGCTGCGTCGACCCTCGCATCCGCTGTTCGACTTCGAGGCCCAGGAACATACCGCCCAGGTAGATGCACCACGCCGGCAACTGCTGGAGCAGCGTTTTCGCTACACCGAAAAGGACAGGCAGGATTGGGCGCAGAACCCAGCCCACGAAACGCCACTGGAGCGGCTACCGGTGATATTCTGCTCCCCCACGATGGAGCTGGGCGTGGATATCTCCGCGCTCAACACCGTGTACCTGCGTAATGTGCCGCCGACCCCCGCCAACTACGCTCAGCGCAGCGGCCGTGCCGGTCGCTCGGGTCAGCAGGCGCTGGTCATCACCTATTGCGCGGCGCTCAGTCCGCATGACCAGTGGTTCTTCCACAATGCCGAGCAAATGGTGCATGGCGTAGTGCGTGCGCCAACCCTCGACCTGAGCAATCGCGATCTCATCGACAGCCATCTGCAAGCGGTCTGGCTGGCCAGCACCCAGGTGCCGCTGGACGACAGCATTGCGCCCATGCTGGATCTCGACCAACCCGAAAAACCACTGAAACAGCCCTTGCACGAAGCACTGCGGGCGCAGGCTGTACAGCACCGGGCCTTGGCCAGTGCCGACCGGGTCATCAACCAGCTTGAGGGCGAGCTTGAAGGCAGCGCCTGGTTCACGCCTGACTATGTGCGCCAGGTCATCGACAACGCGGCGCAAGCGTTCTCTGGGGCGCTGGAGCGCTGGCGCGTGCTGTTCGATGCCACCCGCCAACAGATGGATATGGCTGATCGCATCGTCAAGAGCCATACCGCCTCGCACACTGAGCGCCAAAATGCCCAGCGCCGTTACGGCGACGCCGCGCGCCAGTACGCCGTGTTGCTCAAGTCCGGCAACGGCCAGAACAACGACTTCTACACCTATCGCTACTTGGCCAGCCAAGGCTTCCTGCCCGGCTACAACTTCCCGCGCCTGCCGCTGATGGCCTGGATTCCCGCCCGTGGCGGCCAGGCCGTCAATGGCAAGGATGACGAAGGCAGCATGGTCAGCCGGCCACGCTTCCTGGCCCTGTCCGAATTCGGCCCCCGCAGCCTCATTTATCACCAGGGCCGCATGTACCGCGTGGTGCGTGCCAAACTCAACGTAGGGAATACAGACCACATTTCCGGCAACAGCCAGTTGGCCACCATTGCCTCGCTGGTGTGCAGCCAGTGCGGCTACGGCCATCTCGGCGAGCCTGGCGGCGAACAGCCGCTGGTCAATCGCTGCGAGAACTGCGACGCCTTGCTCACCGAGCACGATTGGGTGCGCGAGCTCTACCGCATCGAAACCGTGGAGACCGTGGCCACCGAGCGCATCTCCATCAACGACGAGGAGCGCCAGCGTCAGGGCTTCGAACTGCAAACTACCTACCGCTTCCTGCCCGGGCCCGATGGTCGTATCCAGCAGCAGAAGGCCACGATCCAACAAGGCGAGGACGTGCTGGGCGAACTCACCTACGCGCCCGCTGCGCAAATCTGGCGCATCAACCGCGGCTGGCGCAGGCGCAAGGACAAGGAGCAACTGGGCTTCTACATCAACCCCATCACGGGCACCTGGAGCAAGCAGGACGCACCGGATGCGGAAGAGGACAAGGGCGGCGACGATGCTTTGCTGGAGAAGGTGCCCAACCAGCGCATCGTTCCCTTTGTGGAAGATCATCGCAATCTGTTGATCTTCGCTCCCATACATGCCCTGTCTCTGGAGGCCATGGCGACGTTGCAGGCCGCACTCAAGCGCGGCATCGAAATGACCTTCCAGATCGAGGAATCCGAACTGGTGGTCGAGCCACTGCCAAAGTCCGACGAGCGCCGCGCCTTGCTGTTTTACGAAGCGACCGAAGGCGGTGCGGGTGTGCTCACTCGCCTGGCAAACAATCGCGACGACCTTGCACTCGTAGCTAGTAATGCCCTGCAACTGATTCACTATCGCTTACCGCAGAGCGGCATTTGGACGCTGGACGATCTGCCGTCACTGGAACAGACCGATGTGCTTGGCAATCATCAGTGTGAAGCCGGCTGCTACCAGTGCCTGCTGTCCTACTTCAACCAGCCGGACCACGAACACATCAACCGCCGCAATGCGGATGCGCTCAAGCTGCTGGTCGCGCTGGCCAATGCCCAGGTACAGCCCGTAACGAGCAGCCCGGTCACCGTTGCCTCGACGACTTCAGCTGACGAGCCACTTGATGCTTGGCTGTCCGCGCTCCGCCAGGCGGGGGCTATACAACCTGATGCGGTCAACGTGTCCGTCAACAATGGCGCAGCCACCGCAGCGGCCCAGTACAAGGCATCTCGTGCTTTGGTGTTTCTGTCAGCGGTGGATGAGCAGACCACCAGCGTATTGCAGGACAAAGGCTGGCAGGTGCTCGATTTTTCGGACGCTTCACGCTGGCCACAACAATTCGCCGCGCACGCCGATGTGTTCGGTTCCAAGGAATAAAGGCGCATGACGATCCTCGAACACGACTTTCTGCCCGGCAACCTGGTGCGCGCCCGAGGCCGCGAATGGGTGGTGCAAAGCGACTCCCGCCGCGACTGGCTGCGCCTGCGCCCATTGAGCGGTGCCGATGACGAAAGCATTGCCCTGATCCCCGAGTTGGAACTGCATCCCGTCGAACCTGCCACCTTCGACTGGCCCGATCCCGCGCGCGCCGGCAACCACGCCGCCGCGCTGTTGCTACGCGATGCCTTGCGCCTGACCCTGCGCGCCGGCGCCGGCCCGTTCCGCTCTTTTGGCAATATCGCCGTGGAGCCTCGCGGCTATCAGCTTGTGCCGCTGCTGATGGCGCTGCGCCTGTCCACTGTGCGCCTACTGATTGCTGATGACGTAGGCATCGGCAAGACCATCGAGGCCGGCCTGATCGCACGCGAGCTCATGGACCGTGGCGAAATCGCCCGCCTGGCCATCCTCTGCCCGCCACACCTTGTCGAGCAATGGCAAAGTGAGTTGGAAACCCGCTTCAACCTTCAGGCCGTGGCGTTGACTTCGGCTTCGGCCTCCCGCATCGAACGTGATCTTCCGCATGGTGTGCGCCTGTTCGACCATCATCCCGTGGTGGTCGTCAGCCTGGATTACATCAAGAGCGAACGCCACCGCGAACAGTTTCTCGCCACCGCCCCCGAATGCATCATCGTTGACGAGGCTCACACCTGCGCCAGCAGCGGCGCAGGCAAGCAATTGCGCTTCGAGTTGCTGCAACGCCTTGCCCGTGACGCGCAGCGACACCTGATCCTGCTGACCGCCACCCCTCACTCCGGTGACGAAACCGCCTTCTACAACTTGCTGTCGCTGCTCGATCCGCGCTTTGCGGCCTTGCAAGGCCGCATGACGGCCTCCGACCCGCTGCGTCAGGAACTGGCCCGCCACTTCGTCCAGCGCCGTCGCAAGGATATCGTTGAATGGCAGGCCGAGACCCATGACGGACGAGGTTTTCCCCGTCGCATGAAAACCGAGCTCACCTACCAGCTCAGCGGCGAATGGGGCGCGTTCTTCGACGCCGTGCAGGATTACTGCCGCGAACTGGCTGAAACCGTCGAGCAGAAAGAACAGCAAGGCGGCGCCCGCCTCATCTGGTACGCCACCCTGGCATTGCTGCGCTGCGTGGCGTCGTCGCCCGCTGCCGCTGTCAAGGCTCTGACCACGAGGCTGGAAGGAACCCTGCCTGACGCCCCCCTCCTCAGCGATGAACGCTTGCATGATGGCGAGGCCGATGACCTCTCCGGCAGTGATCTGGAGCCGCCTGCCCAGGTGCAGGACGCCGCGCCGCGCCTGCAAGCCCTGATCGCCGACGCGCAACGTCTTTCCGGCAAGGCCGGTGATCCAAAGCTGGCTGCGCTCATCCGGCATATTGGCCTCCTGGTGAAGGATGGCTACCACCCGGTGGTGTTCTGCCGCTACATCGCCACCGCCCATTACGTGGCCGAACACCTCAAGGCCGCTTTCCCCAAAGCCACCGTCGATGCCGTCACCGGCGAACTCACCCCCGAAGAACGCCGCGAGCGCGTGGACGACATGGAGGATGCCGAGCAACGCATCCTGGTCGCCACCGACTGCCTCTCCGAAGGCATCAACCTGCAACATCTGTTCACCGCTGTCGTCCACTACGACCTGGCCTGGAACCCCACTCGCCACGAACAGCGCGAAGGCCGCGTCGATCGTTTCGGTCAGCAGGCCGATGAAGTGCGCTGCACCATGCTCTACGGGCAAGACAACCCGGTGGATGGCTTCGTGCTCAACGTCATCCTCAAGAAGGGCGAGGCCATTCAGAAGGAGCTCGGCGTGCTCGTTCCCATGCCCGAGGACGAAGCCCGCATCAATCAGGCCCTGGTCAAGGCGGCATTGATGAAACGCAGCGACAGTCGCACCACATCGCCGCAGGTCGCATTCGACTTCGGTGAGTCGGAGCAATTGCTCGCTCCTCTGCAAGCCCAATGGCGCGACGCGCTGGAAAAAGCCAAGGCCAATCGCACCGTGTTCGCCCAGCGTCGCATCAAGCCAGACGAGGTGCTGCCCGAATGGCACAAACAGCAGCAGGCTCTGGGCATCCAGGCTGACGTGCAGCGTTTCCTGCAAAGCGCTTGCGTGCGATTAGGGTCACCACTGGAAATCGGTCGCAAGCAGACTGCACGCTTCTTGCCGCAGCACCTCCCCGAAGCCCTGCGCCAACGCTTGGCCGACGAGGGCATCGACAAACTCCAGCTCATCGACTTCAGCGAACTGCATCGCAGTCACCCGCTGGTTGGCCTGCTGGCCCAGCACCTGTTGGAAGACGCACTTGGAGGCGAACGTCCGCTGGCCGCCCGTTGTGCTGCCACTCTTACCAATGACGTGGAGGTCATCACCACCCTCTATCTTCTGCGCCTGCGCCACCAGCTCAGCTACGTACGCCGTCGCGAACCCTTCCAAATGATGGCGGAGGAAACCGTTGCCCTTGCGGTGCAGGGCCGCAACGCTCCCCAATGGCTGGCCGACGATGGCGTGAGTCGCCTGCTCGAATGCACACCCAGCGGCAACCTGCCGCCAGAGGCGGTACAGCGCGAAATCCGCACCGCGCTCGACTTCCTCGCCGCGCACCCGCAGCAACTGCAAGCGGTGGCCCAACAGCGGGCTGATGCCCTGCTGGCCGACCATCAGCGCGTGCGCGAGGCCACCCGTGACGTCGGCCAGTACAGCGTCAGCCCCTGCCTGCCGGTGGATGTGATGGGCGTGTACGTGCTGCTGCCTGACTCGCTATAAGCCTCGGCCTGGAGAAGAACAACCATGAAACGCATCCGCAAGGCCCAGACCACGCTGAACCTTCCCACCCTCAAGCTCGAAGGCGGGCTATTCCTGCCCGATCAACTGGAAAAAGCCGCTCAGGGCCGCGCCAGCGCCCAGAGCGAGGCCGACTACGGTACCCCCAAGGGCGTCAAGCTCAAGGACGAATACAGCCGCGCTTTCCAGATCGCCTGCGCCCAATGGCAGCACTTCGCCGCGCAGATGGAACGCGCCGACGTCGATGCCGCGCAGCTCACCACCGCCTTCGTCCACGAACTGCTGCGCGATGCCTTTGGCTACGCCACCTCGCAAGCCGCGGCAGCACAGCAAGTGGGTGAACTGCGTTACCCGGTCAGCCTCATGGCTGGTACCTTGCCCGTCTTGGTGGCACCACACTCTCTGGGCCTGGACGAGGCTGACGCGCGGTTTGCCGTGCAAGGCGGCGGCAACCGCAAGAAAGCCCCGTTCCAGGCCATGCAGGAATTGCTCAACGCCAGCGAACCGCTGCAATGGGGCATCGTCAGCAACGGCAGACAGCTGCGGCTGCTGCGCGACGCTGCCTCGCTCACCCGTCCCAGCTTTCTCGAAGTCGATCTGGCCGATCTGCTCGGCGGCCAGCGCTATGCCGAATTCGCCAACGTCTGGCGTCTACTGCACGCCAGCCGCGCATCCCGCCCCGGCCAGGGCGCTACGGCGTGCATCTGGGAACAATGGCGCAGCGAAGGCCAGCAGGAAGGCACTCGGGTGCGCGATGGCCTACGCAACGGCGTCGAGCAGGCCCTGCTGACCTTCGGCGCAGGTTTCCTGCAACACCCTGCCAACCACGCCCTACGCGCCGCCCTGAACGACGGCACGCTCAGCAAGGATGACTATTTCCAACAACTGCTGCGCCTGATCTACCGGCTCATCTTCGTTTTCACCGTGGAAGAGCGCGGCGTGCTGCACCCGCAGGACGACAGCGCCGAAGCACTGGCCGCCCGCCGCGCCTATGCCGAAGGCTATGCCCTGGCCCGCCTGCGCGAGCTGTGCCTCAAACGCCGCGCCCGCACCCGGCACGACGACCAGTGGCAGGCCATTCGCATCGTCTTCCGTAGCCTGGCACAAGGCGAGTCGCGCTTGGCCTTGCCCGCCCTGGGCGGCCTGTTCGCCTTCGGGCAATGCCCCGATCTGGATGCCGCCAGCCTGGACAACGCCCACCTGCTTGCAGCCATGCAACACCTGCGCTGGGCCAAGCCAGCCGGTGCGCAAAGCCTGGTGCCGGTGGACTACCGCAACATGGGCCCGGAAGAGCTGGGCAGCGTCTACGAAAGCCTGCTGGAACTGGTGCCCGCCATCGACCTGCCCGCACGCACCTTCGGTTTCGTCGGCCGCACCGAGGAAGGCAGCACCGCCGGCAACGCCCGCAAACTCACCGGCAGCTACTACACCCCCGACAGCCTGGTGCAGGAGCTGATCAAGAGCGCGCTCGACCCCGTCATCGAACAGCGTCTGTCCGCTAACCCGGCTAACCCCACCGAAGCGCTGCTGGCCATCCGCGTCATCGACCCGGCCTGTGGCAGCGGCCACTTCCTGCTCGCCGCCGCCCGCCGGCTGGCGGAAAAACTGGCCCAGTTGCGCAGCCTGGAAGGTGGACAGGAGGGCGCCATCCAGCCGCAGGACTACCGCCACGCCCTGCGCGAAGTGGTGACTTGCTGCATCTACGGGGTGGACCGCAACCCCATGGCCATCGAACTGGCGCGCATGGCGCTGTGGCTGGAAGGCTACGAGGAAGGCCGCCCGCTGGGCTTTCTCGACCACCACCTGCAGGTGGGCGACGCCCTGCTGGGCCTGACCGACCTGAACGCGCTGGAACAAGGCATCGCCAAGGACGCCTACAAGCCCTTGAGCGGCGACGACAAGAATGTCTGCAAGGTACTGGCCAAGGCCAACGCCGCCGGTCTCAAGCAGATTGCCAGGGACCTGCAAGGTAGGCAGATGCTGCTGAGCGTGGACAACTGCAGCGGCCTCGATGCCCTGCGCGCCATCGAAACCCTGCCCGCTGACACCCCGGAGCAGGTGGCCGCCAAGGAACAGGCCTGGCGCCGCTTTCTGGAAGACTCCGCCCACAGCCCGCTGGCCCACGCCGCCGATGCGCTGGTGGGCGCCTACCTGCTGCCCAAGACGGAGGACACGGCAGAAACTGTGCCCACCAGCATCACCCTGCATGCGCTGCTGACCGACCCGCAACGCGCCCAGACCGAGCACGCCGCGCCCATCGCCGCCGCACGCGCGGCCTGCGAACAGGCCCGCGTGTTCCACTGGCCGCTGGCCTTCCCGCAGGTGTTTGCGCAGGGTGGTTTCGACTGTGTGCTGGGTAATCCGCCGTGGGAACGCATCAAGCTGCAAGAAGAAGAATTCTTCGCCACCCGCCACCGCGACGTGGCGCAAGCCCGCAATAAGGCCGAACGCGCCCAGCGCATCCAGTGGCTCAGCGAAGGCATGCTGGCACGCCACCTGTACCCCGACCTGGCCCACGAGGTGCATGAGGACGAGGCCGAAAAACGCCTCTACCGCGAATTCGTCACCGCCCGCCGTACGGCGGAGGCAGCCAGCGTGTTCGCCCATGTGAAAGGCACCGACGGCGGCCGCTATCCACTCACCGGCGTGGGCGACGTGAACACCTACGCGCTGTTTGCCGAAACCATCCTGCAAATCCATGCCGACAGCGGCCGCGCCGGATTCATCGTGCCCACCGGAATCGCCACCGACGACAGCACCAAAGCCTACTTCGGGCACATCACCCAGAACCGGCGGCTGGTCAGCCTGTACGACATCGAGAACCGCGAAAAGCTGTTCCCCGCCGTCGATAGCCGCATGAAGTTCTGCCTGCTCACCCTGGGCGCAGCGGACCAGGCCGAATTCGTCTGCTTCGCCACCCAGGTCAGCCAACTGGCCGACCCGCGCCGCCGTTTCACCCTCACGCCCGAGGAATTCCGCCTCATCAACCCCAACACGCTCACCTGCCCAGTGTTCCGCAGCGAGCGCGACGCGGAACTGACCAAGAAGCTCTACCGCGCCGCCCCGGTGCTGATGCGCGATGCTGTCATTGCAGGTGCGGGTCAGCAGGCCAAGGTAGTAAACCCCGTGCAGAACCCGTGGCACATCCAAATTCGCAGAGCATTCGACATGGCGAAAGCCGAGGTCGTCGGAAGTTGTGTTCGACAGCCAATGGCTGGATTTTCCCCGATGTATGAAGCCAAACTCATCCATCAATTCGACCACCGCTGGGCCACCTACGACAGCGATGGCCGTGGCCGCGATGTGGCTATTGCCGAAAAACAAGCACCAGACTTCACTGTCATCCCGCGCTACTGGACCAACCGCAGAGAAGTAGAAGAACGCCTCAACGATAAAGGCTGGCAACATGGCTGGTTGATCGGGTGGAGAGACATCTGCCGTGCTACAGATGAACGCACTGTGATTGCATCGGTAATGCCGTTGTTAGGAACCGATTTCACTATCCGTATAAACGTTGGCGGTTCTCCCTGGCTGGCGGTGTTTTATGCCTGCTTGGTATCAAATTTGAATGCTTTGGTGCTTGATTTTGTTGCTCGGCAGAAAATTGGTGGTACGCATCTAGCGGACTTCATCACAAAGCAACTTCCGATTTTTCCGCCAGATCGCTACATCCAAGCTGACCTCGCGTTCATCGTCCCACGCGTAATGGAACTGACCTACACCGCCCATGACCTCGCCGCCTGGGCCAAGGATCTGGGCTACGAAGGCCCGCCCTTCGCCTTCGACCCCGACCGCCGCGCCACCCTGCGCGCCGAACTCGACGCCTGGTACGCCAAACTCTACGGCCTCACCCGCGAAGAACTCCGCTACATCCTCGACCCCACCGACGTCATGGGCGACGACTACCCCAGCGAAACCTTCCGTGTGCTCAAAAACAAGGAGCTGAAAGAGTTCGGCGAATACCGCACTCAACGGCTGGTGCTGGAAGCGTGGGATAAATTGGAAACAGGAGGTTTGGTGTGAGCGCGTTGCCTTTTACGGATCGAGAACTGACGCGAGCATTGCGCGAACTATCAGTTGTTGCAACGCCTGCGGTGGCAGGCGATCGACAGAACCCACATCGCTTATTGTTGTTTTATGCGGTGGAGTGTGGATTGAAAGCGGTTTGGCTCAAGCGAAAGGGGCGTACCTTGTTTGACAGCGAGGACATTAACCGAACCGGCCACGATTTGCGTGGAGTTCTCAAGGATCTGAACGTGGGGTCAGCCCTTTCCCTCCCGGAAAGCTTTCGATTGCCGAATGCTCTTCGTGGCCAAGCGCAACTTCCCCGTAACGGCAAGTTTGGCGATTTGCACCAGGTATGGCGCTACGGTGGAAAATGCGAAGCACCTACCGACCATGATTGCGAACAGCAACTGCAAAAGGTGCTGGACTGGATTCAAGGAGAACTCAAATGACCGATCACATTTCAATGGCTGGGCATCTTTTGACATGGTTGGACGTGGAGCGCCTTCTCAAAAAATACACGGCGCTGTGGACACGATTCCCTCAATGCATAGTGGGAGTGGATTGCTTCGCTGATGGCATGGAAATACGTCACACACCTGGGTCAGCCCATGATGTGGATGCATGGTTAGATAAGGTTTTCGGCCGCGCCTACCGGCGTGATCCGCGAGCCATTCAGTTGCGGATTGGCAACACTGCCTATCCCATGGATTTGCTGGAGGAGCAGGGAGCAAATTTGCCAACTGTGGGGCAAACTTATCCACTTTGGCGCGATGTTACTTACTTACCCACAGATAGAGGGGATGGTGAAACCCCGCCTGGTGAGCCTCAAACATTAGGTGCCCCTGAATCTCGAATGCCTGCACGTTTTAATGGTGGCCCAGAACTGGTGTCATTTCATTCATTCAAGGGTGGCGTGGGGCGTACCACTACGTTGATGACTTATGTGGCAGCATGCTTGCGTGATACTGGCCCAGATGTCAGGAAAATCCTCGTGGTCGATGCTGATCTGGAAGCCCCTGGCATCAGTTTCTGGCTGGATGACAGTAATCGCCCTACCGTCTCTTTTGTACAGTTTCTCGAAGCCTTGCACTACCCTCCTGATGGTGTCGATGCAAGCTTGGATTTTTTTGCCGATGAGTTGCGTAAGACGTCACTGAGCCTGGGAGGATTGCAGCGCGAGCTGTTCGTGTTGCCTGCTGCATTGGATCTAGCCGAGATTCAAGACATGCCTGTTACTCCAGAGCACTTGGCGCGAAACCCGGATAATCCATGGCAGCTGAGCGACCATTTGCATGCCCTGGGGAAGCGCCTTGGAGCTGACGCGGTATTCATTGACCTGCGAGCGGGTTTGAGTGAGTTGGCCAGCCCGATCCTGTTTGACCCGCGCATTGATCACTTCTTTGTTAGTACCGTTGCCCGTCAATCTGTTTTGGGCATGGCAGAGGTACTTCGCCGCTTGTACACCAGCAATCACCAGTTGTCCGGGGATTGGAAAAAAACAGATCGCCCTACCGTTGTACTAAGCCTTTTGACGAAAGAACTACGCGAGGCTGGGCACTACGAAAATGCTTTGAAAGTCTTGGGCTCTTCCTATCCCGTAGAGGATCCACTGACGCCATCCGTACAATGGTTGGATGCCGAATTCTTGAGTCCGTTGATGTCCATTGGCTCAGTACGTGAGGCATTGGAAAACCTGCCTCAATCCCAACGCTTGTATGCCAGTGCCACGGAATGGGCGCAGGCACTGTACTCCCAGCCTGATCAGGAGGTATCGGTCGCAGTTGACGGCCAAACCAGCACATCATCAAGGCAAGAGTCAGCCAAAAAATTGCATGAAGTGTGCAAAGTGGCTGAGTTTGCAGACAGTAGCCAGACCAGCCCAATCCTCGCTACCGAACCTTTGCTCAATCTTGGCAAGCACTTTGCCAACGATCTTCCTAATGTACTGATGATCGGCGCCAAGGGGGCCGGCAAAACCTTTACCTTCCGTCAGATTGTACAAGCCTGCTCATGGCAAGCCTTTCTGGGAAGGCTGGGTTTTGATTCATCTAAAACTACTGACGCTGCCATCCTCCCAATGCTGTGGTCTGACAATCTTCAGGATACCCCGGATGGTGAAATAAAAAAAGCTCAGGGTCATGCACTTGACTTGGTCAACGGTGACAAAACCAAGCTTCTCAATGGTACTGATCTACGCAAGCGGCTTGCGAAAGCGCTTATGACCCCCCCCGATCATTGGGATGATTTTTGGGATGAGCTCATTGCAGTTCAGTTTGGTATTAGTCAAGGCGGGCTTCCAGCAGTTAACGATATTTTGATTGGAAAATCCGCACGCACAATCCTGGTCTTCGATGGTATTGAAGATGCTTTTGGCAATGCCGATGACCCCCAAGCGCGTGAAGCCATTCAAGCACTACTGCGCCTGACCAATCGAGTCAGCGAGCTACCCAACCCTCACTTGGGCGTACTCGTGTTTGTGCGTATCGACTATGTGCAGGCTGCAATTCGTCAAAACGTGGGCCAATGGCTGCAACGCTTTCAGCCATTCCGCTTGCACTGGAATCCTGAAAGTTTCCTACGACTCGCTTACATGTTGAGCTGTCAGGCAGGGATACACCCATCACCCAAACCGCCAGAATCTCTACATCTCGAAGAGTTGAGAACCGAACTGGAGCGACTGTGGGGAAAAAAACTGGGCAACGAAAAATCCAAGGAGGCGCACTCGGCAAGATGGGTATATACCGCCTTATGTGATCTAAAAGGCAATGTGCAGGCACGTGACTTGGTACGCTTCCTTAAGTTTTCTGCCGACGAAGAGTCGACACGTGTAGGGCAAACATGGCCAGATCGCTTGTTGGCACCTGAATCCATGCGCAAAGCCATCCCCCGGTGCAGTGAAGAAAAAGTGGCAGAGGCCAAAGCCGAGATTGCGCCACTCAGGAGATGGTCTGAGCAGATGACTCAGCAACAGATTCGCAGCGTGAAAGTCCCATTCAGCGCAGCACAGGCGGGGCTGGATGCAGCCTTGTTAAATGCGCTGCAAGAGATCGGTGTAATCTATGAAGATACAGATGGAAATCTCGGAGAGGAGCGATTGTTTCTACCCGAAATCTATCGGTCTGGATTAGGTTTCGAAACATCAGCAGCAGGGAGACCACGCACGCAGGCCCTACTGAAGAAAAACATTGGAACCATACCATTGTGAAAGAGGGCTGGCGCAAGCGCGCCATCGAGTGGAACCGGGTAGATTGGACGCGGACATGAATCCTCTGCAACGCACCATCATCGAAAAAGCCGGCCACGACAACGGCTTCGAGCACGTGCTGTCATCCTCTGGCGATGCGGTCATACTGGCTTCGGCTCGTCATCGAAGCCAGGCGGCGGTGACAGCATTGGTCGGAGGCTTCGAGGTGCGCTTTCAACCTGCCACGCCCGCGCTGCTGCCGGAACTGTTGCGCAGTTTCCAACCTTGGGCCGGAGCCGATGACGTGTATTTTGTGCCGACCCTGCCCGATTTGGCGGCTCTCCTGCGCCGCACGGCCAGTCTGTCGCAGGCCTTGCCGAATCAGGCAGTGCGCGACTACCACACGGCCGTGGCGCAAGCTGTCGAGACGATATCTGCCGAAGCCAGGGGCACGGAAGTCGAACGCTTGGTACGTCAGCGCGTGGGGCAGGAGCGTTACCGCGATGCCTTGCTGACCTACTGGGGTGGTGCCTGCGCAGTGACCGGCGTCGCTGTGACTGAAGCGCTGCGTGCCAGCCATGCCAAACCCTGGGCCGAATGTGCCGACGATGCCGAGCGGTTGGATGCCTTCAACGGCTTTCTGCTGGTGGCCAATCTCGATGCGCTGTTCGATCGCTTTCTGATCAGCTTCGACGATGCCGGGCATCTGCTGACCAGCACCCGCCTGTCCCAAAGCGATCTACCTGGGCTTGGCATTCATTCGGGAATGACGTTGCGCTGGCTGGCCAGCGAGCACCGGCATTATTTACAGTGGCATCGCGAGCGCGTCCTGCTCAGTGTCTGATCGAAAGAAAATATGATTAGACACGAAGTGTAAAGAAGCCACAGAAGGTATGGAATGTGCGCTCAACCTTCTACGATGGTAAGCAAAACTCATTGTCCGCAGCAGTCTTGCCGACACAGCACCATGTACGGAACTTCACCATACGCCTGCACCAGCGACTGAGTTACCAATTCATCGCTCGCCTTGGATTGCCTCAATACCCCTGCCGCCCTGCCTTGGCTGCGAAGTAATTGACGGCTTTGCAGATATGGAAGAAGACCATTGGGCCTACCACGATCATGGCCAGTGAGGCGATGACCCCCACCACAGGCACGATGCTGACCAGTGCCAGAATGGGGAATGCCAGAAACAGGCCTTCGGGCATTTTGGGGGCATCGCGGTATTCGTATACCGAGACCAGCCGGTTGTAGTCCTGGCTCCAGCCATGCAGGGCCACAAACATCCAGTACAGGCTGAACAAGGGAATGAACAGGAAGCCCACCGCCTTGCCCGGCGTGGTTCTGGATGGGATGTCGTCGTCCTGGATGGCCAGCCATGCCCGGTAGATGTAGATGGAGCCAACCACGGTGGATGCAATCAGCCCGACCGCACCCAGGGCAATCCAGACGCTGCTCTGGGCGCTGACCTCCTCGTTCATGGTCGCGCCTGCAATTCCCAGGGTGTAGAAAAATACGGCGGTGATGCTCAAGCCCAGCCAGAGGCCAAAGCTGGCGGGCTTGACCGTGCGCAAGCGACGGCTGGGGGTGGTGACAGGTGGCCTTTGCACAGAAGGCAACTGGGCCGGTGCTGGTATTTCTGTGGCCACGGACAGGCCCACGGATGGCAACAGTTCGGGGATGTTCGAAGCCAATGTCCAGTCCGCCATGCCCTGGCTCCAGACCAGGGTATTGGCCGTGATTTCGCCAGTGCTTACCAGGGCCTGCAAATCGGCAAAGCCTACTGGCCCTCGGCGTTCGTCCGCAACGGCATAGAACCAGGGATTGTCAGTGGAGTAACTCATACAAAAACTATCTCGTTTTTTTACAGGGTGTGCAAAACAGGGAGGTCAATCCAGCGCGGAGAACGTGGCAGGTGGCGCAGGCTGCTGCACCGGTGGCTGGGAACTGCTGCCGGTGCGCAACTGGTGTTCCAACTGGCCCCAATAGGCCGCGTTGCTGTTGTCGGCCTCGTCAATGCGTGCCAGCAGGCGTTGCTCCAGTGCCTGCAACTCGGCCTGCACCTGGGCCTGTCCATCGGCATGCTGCTGCACCAGGAATTCGCGCAATTCGGTGAAGCGGGAGGCTTCTGCCTTGTCGGCCAGTTCCCGCTGGGCGTGCATCTCTTTGTTGTGGCGGCGGTTTTCTACCAGCACTGTGCCCTGCAACCACAGGATGTAGGCCAGAAAGAGCAGCGACAACAGCACGGCCAGCACGAGCAATACCAGACCCAGCGGGGCCTGCACGGTGGTAATGCCCAGCGACACATCCGAGGCGGCGACCAGCGCGTTCCAGTTCAGAAATGAGATGCCCCCCAGGGCAGCCGCCAGCAGGATGATGGGTAAGAGGCGAATGTTCATGGAATTGACCCAGATTGAGAAGTTTGACAACGGAATTATCACAAGGAAGCTTTCATCAAGCCATCAAGAAGCATTCAAGTTCTGAAGAATTTGCACACATGCGGTCTTTTGCGCTCAAAATAACTTCAATTGCGTGCAAAATACCGCTTAATCTGCAAATTCTCAAAACAGTCAAACACTTTGATCGTATTTGGCCCAGCATCCCCCTGTGAGAAGCGGATTATCTGCTGCAAAGCCACACTTCCGAAGGAATCGCACCATGTCCACACTCCACCCTTCGTCTTCTTCTGTGCCAGTTCCCAGCCATAGTCGGGTTTTGCGGCTGTGGCGGCGTTTGCTGGGTTCAACCGACAGTCCGGGTTCTCTGCATGCCGAACCGGAGCCGGCTCTGGCCAGCAGCAAGACCTGGAAGAACATTCGCCAGTGCTTGCAGGCCAGTGCCGCACAGGCTGGAGGTGAAACGGCTGCGCGTGAGCGGGTTGCACAGTTGCTGGCCTTCTATCAGCAGGCCCACGATGCGGACAAACGGCAATTCTTTCAGGTTCTGGAAGATGAGTACCGCACCGACGATGCCAAGGTGCGCGAGTGCATCCGGCAATATCTGGAGGCTTCCGATGCAGCGGCACAGCGCAAGGCGGAAATGGCACTGGATCAGAGTCTGGAATCACCCCGTTGGCACATTTTGCGGCAATTCAACCTGGTGCCCCACGGCATCGACAGTCTGGTGCGGATGCGCGCCGATCTGCTGCAACTGACCAGCACCCCCAGCAGCGGTGCAGGCAAGGAGGGCAAGAATGTGGCATCCGCTGGCTGGCCGGGAGTGGATCAGGATCTGTTTCGCCTGTTCAGCCTGTGGTTCGATGCAGGGTTTCTGGAGCTGAGCCGCATCGGCTGGGGCTCGCCTGCCTCACTGCTGGAAAAAGTCATCCGCTACGAAGCAGTGCACGAGATCAAGTCGTGGAACGATTTGCGCAATCGGCTGGATTCGGATCGGCGTTGCTATGCGTTCTTTCACGGGCGCATGCCGGAGGAGCCGCTGATTTTCGTGGAAGTGGCTCTGGTTCAGCAGGTGGCCGCCAGCGTCCAGACCCTGCTGGACGAGGCCGAACCCACGCAAGACCCTGGCACCGCCACCACTGCCATTTTCTATTCCATCTCGAACGCGCAACAGGGCTTGCGCGGTGTAAGCATGGGCGAGTTCCTCATCAAACGGGTGGTGGAGCAACTCATGCACGAGTTTCCCCAACTGCAAACCTTTGCCACGCTCTCTCCGGTGCCGGGCTTCAATCGCTGGCTGCAAGGCCGGTGGAATGAACCGGAATACCGTGCCAGCCAACCCAAGGCGATACAGAAGCTGCTGGCCGATACCACCGTACCAGAGGCCACCAAGGCCATCCAGCAGTGGCTACAGCCTCAGGCTCCGATTGCCAGGCACGCTCTGGCGGCCCTGCAAGAGTGGCTGCAAGGCGAGTGCGCGTGGTATCTGCTGCACGAGAAACGCCAGCAACATCCGCTGGATGCGGTGGCTCGCTTTCACTTCTCCAACGGGGCCAGCCTGCACCGCATCAACTGGCTGGCCGACACATCGGCCAATGGCCTGCGCCAGTCTTGCGGCCTGATGGTGAATTACCTCTACCAACTGGACGAGATCGACGACAATCATCGCCACTATGCCGAAAACGGCCAGTTGAAAGCCTCGCCTGAAGTGCGCAAGCTGCTGCAAACGGCACTGGTGCGGCGCAAATGAGGCGATTGACCGACAGGCACAGCATTTCATTCCTTTTTCTGTCACCCGGAGCACCCCATGTCCACCTCATTCAAAACCCTGTTGGCCTCTGCCTGTGCCGCCATGCTGCTGGTCGCCTGCGGCGGCAACGACGCGCCCTCTGCTGCGTTCACCAGCGTGAAGATTGTGGGCGACAGCCTTTCTGACACCGGTGCCTACGGCTTGCGCAATACGGTTCAATCCAGCACCGGCACGCCTTATCCGCTGTGGGTCGATCTCATCGCCAACGACACCACGCAAGTGCCGCTCTGCAATTTCTACCAGGCCACGGCCCTGACGCAATTCAACACCCTGCCTGGCTGTGGCAACCATGCAGTGGCCGGGGGACGCATCCAGCACCCTGCCCAGGGTACGGCCCTGTCCATCCCACAGCAATTGGCCGATCTGCGGGCACAAGTGGGCCAGGCCGGGTTTGATGCGCACGCATTGGTGCTCATCAATGGCGGTGGCAATGACGGTGGCGATCTGATCGCGGCTTATCTCCAGCTTGCGCAGTCGACTCTGGTGGGACAGGGTGCAGCCGGGGTCTATGCCTATGCGCAGTTCCTGGCTCCGGTGCTGGGCGATGCGGTACTGGCCCCTCAGCAGCTTCAGGCCCTGGCTCAACCCGGTGGTGCCGAAGCGGCTGCAATCAGCTACATGCAGGCATTGGCACAGCGTTTGACAGCAGACATCCAGACCCAGGTGCTGAATGCCGGGGCACAGCATGTGGTGGTGGTCACTGTGCCGGATCTCAGCCGCACGCCGCGTCTGCGCACCATCTTGCAGGCACTGGTGGCCGGTCAGGTGACAGCAGGAGCCAGTGCCTTGCAGGCACAGCAGCAGGCGGCCAGTCTGCAAACCCTGTTCCAGAACTGGGTACTGGCGTTCAACCACGAGCTGAAAGCGAACTTTGCCGACCATCCGCAGGTGGCAGTGGCAGATATTTTTGAGCAATTGGGACAGTGGGAAGCCAATCCGGCCCAATACGGTCTGGACAATGCCACCACAGCGGTCTGCCCCCCGGTGCAGGCCCCCAGCGCACAAAATCCATTGCCGGTATATGACGTGCGCCAATGCACCGATACGGCACTGGATGCCCTGGCCCCTGCCCAACAGCTTGCCGCTGGCTGGTGGAACCGCTACGCCTTCGCGGACGATTTCCACCCCACACCACGGGGCCATGAACTGATGGCCGATGCCGTGCGCAGTGCATTGCAAGCCAAAGGCTGGCACTGAGAACGTATTTACGATCTCGGTGCGCACAGCGAGGCAGTCACCGCCGACGGCCTCACGCCATCATTCCACCCGTTCCACTGCCAGCGGGCGAAAGCCCCAGGTGCGTGGCTTGCCCTTGCGACCTCGTGCACCAGCGGCATTTTGCAGCACCCGGGATTCCAGCACTTCTTCATGCGCCTTGCCGCTGCGTGCCGCCACGCCACTGACGCACACACTGCGCACACAGGCCGCCACGCCCGCCAGCGCGTCGCCTTCCGCCAAGGCCATCAATTGCAACCCCTTGCCGCCTTTTTCCAGTGATTTGAGCTGACCGATCTCGAACGTGAGTATCAGCCCGGCCGCCGACACGGCACAAACCTGGGTGGCTGCAGGCAGTTCGGTCGCTGCCGAACTGCCCTTCGCATGCGAAGGTGGCAGCAGCCGCTCGCCTTCGGTCAGGCTGACGAAAGCCTTGCCCGCCTTCTGGCGCGAGACCATATTCGCCACGCTGGCCAGAAAGCCATAACCACCGCTGTGCGCCAGCAGAAGCTGGGCATGCGCCGGCCCGGCAAAGTAGTGCAGCAACTCGGTGCCCTTCTCCAGTTCGATCAGGCTGGTGAGCGGCTGGCCATCGCCGCGCGCGCCCGGCAGGGATGCCACCGGCACGGAATACACGCGGCCATTGCTGCCAAAGGCCAGCAGCGTATCCACCGTGCGGCACTCGAATGTGCCATACAGCCCATCGCCCGCCTTGAAGGCAAAGCCCTGCGCATCGTGGCCATGCCCGCTGCGACTGCGCACCCAGCCCTTCTGCGAGACCACCACCGTCACGGGTTCGTCCAGCACCTTCACTTCGGCCACGCTGCGCTTTTCTTCCTGAATCAGCGTTCGGCGGGCATCGCCGAATTCCCTGGCATCGGCTTCGATCTCGCGCACCATCAGGCGACGCAGTGTGGTGGGGTTGCCCAGAATGTCTTCCAGCTTGCCAGCTTCCTCGTGCAAGGCCGCCAGTTCCTTCTCGATCTGGATGGCTTCCAGCCGCGCCAGTTGGCGCAGACGGATTTCCAGGATGTCGTCGGCCTGCCGGGTGCTGAGTGTAAAACGCGCCATCAGGTCGGCCTTGGGGTCGTCGCTGGCGCGGATGATGGCAATCACCTCGTCAATGTTCAGCAACACCAGTTGGCGACCTTCCAGAATATGCAGGCGATCGCGCACTTTCTCCAGCCGGTGCTGGCTGCGGCGTGTGATGGTGTGCTGGCGGAATTCCAGCCATTCCAGCAAAATCTGCCGCATTGATTTCTGCGCCGGACGGCCATCCAGCCCGATCATGGTCAGGTTGATGGAGTGGGAAGTCTCCAGGCTGGTGTGCGCCAGCAGCGTGTGCATCAATTCCTGTGGGTCGATGCGACTGGAGCGCGGCTCCAGCACCAGCCGCACCGGGGCATTCTTGTTGGATTCGTCACGCACGCCATCCAGCACGGCCAGCACCGTGGCCTTGGTCTGGGTTTGCTCCTGTGTCAGGGATTTTTTGCCGCTACGGATTTTCGGGTTGGTCAGCTCCTCAATTTCCTCCAGCACCTTGCGGCTGCTGACATTGGGCGGCAGTTGCGTCACCACGATCTGCCACTGGCCCCGTGCCAGTTCTTCACGCTCCCAGCAGGCCCGCACTTTCAGCGACCCACGCCCACTGCGGTACGCTGCGGCAATATCGCTGGCCGGGCTGATGATCTGCCCACCGCCGGGGAAATCCGGCCCTGGCAGCAAGGCCAGCAAATCGGCCTCGGTCAGTTGCGGGTTCTTCAGCAAGGCGACGGCAGCATCGGCCACCTCGCGCAGATTGTGGCTTGGGATTTCGGTGGCCATGCCCACGGCAATGCCGCTGGCCCCATTGAGCAGCATGAAAGGCAGACGGGCGGGCAACTGAGATGGCTCCTCGAAGGAGCCATCGTAGTTGCCCACAAAATCCACCGTGCCCTGCTCCAGCTCCTGCAACAGCAGCCGGGTGATCTTGGCCAGCCGCGCCTCGGTATAACGCATGGCGGCTGCACCGTCGCCATCGCGGCTGCCAAAATTGCCCTGACCATCGATCAATGGATACCGCTGGGCAAAGTCCTGTGCCATGCGCACCAATGCGTCATAGGCGGCACTGTCGCCGTGCGGATGGTATTTGCCCAGCACATCGCCGACCACCCGCGCACACTTGACAGGCTTGGCTCCAGTGTTGCCGCTGTAGCCCAGCCCCATTTGCGCCATGGTGAACAGGATGCGTCGCTGCACAGGCTTCTGGCCATCAACCACATCGGGCAGGGCGCGGCCTTTGACCACCGAAAGCGCGTACTCCAGATAGGCACGCCGGGCATAGGCTGCCAGTGCCTGCCCATCGTCGCTCATCTGCATGGCTGCACTGCCGACAGGCAACAGGGTATTCTGATCTTCATTCATGGCCGCGTATTCTACTGGGCGGACATTGCTGCCACAGCCAGGATAGGTCGCACCGGATGGCGCATGACCTGCGCTTCAAATGATCAATAGCAACTTGCTGCTCAGCCCGTCCACCTCACGCCGTCCATCGCGCGAATTCAACAGCGTCCTGTACCATTCATCATAGAGTGCACGCAGTTCTTCGTGCCCCCGTGCTTCATCGATTCGCTCCAGCAGGGAACTGATGCCAACAGGACCTACAAAGGTTCTCAAGGTATTGATCATGAAGTTGCGCGCCTGCTGTTGGTGCTGGGGATCCGGTACTGTCGGCAGGACCCGGAACGGGGTGCTCAGTGCCACACTCTCGGTCACAGCGGGCGCGGTTGCAGATGCTGCATCATGCCTGGCCTTGACCACCTCGATGTGACCCTCTTCTTCCAGATGGCTGAGGGTTTGCTCCAGATCGTCGGACGGCAGCACACTGCGCAGATCATCTACTGTTCGTTTGCCATCGACGAAAATCAGGATTCTGCGCAAACGCGGTGTCAGTCCTCTGAGTTTGTCGTTGATCTCGGCTTGCCCCTTGGGGGTTTTGCCAAATACGAGCTCCATGGCTTGTCTCCATTGCTTATTTTTGTGGGGGAGATCATGAATCTTGAAAATTGTGCGCACAATTTTATGAGTCACCCAGACCCTGCACAATGGGTAAAACCATGAGTTGCACACGAATGTGACCCTGTCATTTCGACTGCACCAATTAGCGAGCGGCACCTGGCACCGTCCAGCACCGTTACACTGCACAGAATGGCGAACCTTACAATCTTGCAACAATGTTCCCCACCGCGAGGCTCTGCCTGCGCAACATAGGCTTTTTTCGCAACCTACTTCATTCCAGGAAGTGCCCCGATGGCATCTTCGCCTATGACGAAAACCCCACCGAATCATCCTTCTCCATGGCGCAGCGGGTTTGCCGCAACCCTGATGGCCTGTCTTTTGGTCACGCTGGCCTGTCTGGGTATTTATGGCCACGGCTTTTCCAACGAGTTGTTGTTCGACGATCTGCGCCTGCTCGATGGCACGGTGTTCGACCACTACGGCAGCCTGCTGCAATGGAAACAACGATTGCTGTCCTATGGCAGTTTCGTCTGGGTGGCCGATCTGTTCGGCACGGACAACTGGGCCGTGCAACGCGGTGTGAATGTATGGCTGCATCTGCTCACCGCCGGTTTCATCGGTCTGCTGGTGCGCGAATTGCTGGCCGTGCAGTCGCGCACCGCTGCCCTGCGCCCACGCCTTGCGCATGACGACGATGATGCCCCCTCCCCCGCAGAGCAGGCCGCTCGTCGCCATGCCGCGACACTGGTGGCTGCCGGGTGGTTCGCCCTGCACCCGGTTGCGGTGTATGCCACCGGGTATCTGATTCAGCGTTCCATCCTGATGGCCACCTTGTTCACCGCCCTTGCATGTTGGGCGTTCGTGCACAGCCTGCAAGCCAAGGCACAGGCTCCACGCTGGCAGTGGGCGGTGCTGGCGGGACTGGGAGCCATGCTGGCCTTTCTGAGCAAGGAGCATGCCGTGCTGGTGCCATTGCTGGCCGTGCCCTTGTATGTGTTCGTGAAGCGGCCCTCTCTGCGCCAGTTGCTGTGGGTGCTGCTGGCAGCCGTGGCCGTGGTGGCCGTGCTCGCTGCCATGCTCTGGAGCCGCCTGGGTAACCTGCTGGGTGCAGCCTCATTCGATGCCACTTCGGCCGCCTATGTGCGCCAGCTCGACCTGCTGCGTCCCGGAGCAGCAGAGCAGGTGTTTGGCCTGAGCATATTCCAGCAGATGGGACTGTTTTTTCGCTACCTGGGCTTCTGGCTGGTGCCCAATGTATCGGCCATGTCGGTGGACATGCGCCCGGCATTTCCATTGGGCTGGACGAATCCCGCCCAATGGGCAGGTGCGCTGGGTTTTGTGGCCGTGCTGATCGCCAGCACCTGGGCCTTGTGGAAGCGGCGCGATGGCTGGAGCCTGCTGGCCCTGGCAGTGCTGTGCGCCATGGCTTTGTTCGGTACCGAATTTCTGACCACCTGGATTCAGGACCCTTTCGTGCTTTATCGCAGCTACTTGTGGGCCTTGCCGCTGCCCGTGGTGCTGGCATGGGTGCTGTCGCGCTGGTCGCGCCCGGTCATCTACACGCTGGGGCTGCTGGTGGGTTTGGTGCTGGCGGCACTGGCCTTCGAGCGTGTGGGCTCTTTCCAGAGCAGCTTCACGCTGTGGGACGATGCCGCCCGCAAGACCAACCTTCAGGCTCCCGATTCGGCCTTCGGCCGCTGGCGGGCATTTCAGAACCGGGGCACCTTTTACCTGGAGCACCACAATCTGGATGCCGCGTTGCGGGACTTCGATCAGGCCATCGCGCTGGGTGAACCATTGGGCAGTGCGCAGTTCAGCCGTGGCATGACACTGTCGGTGCAAAACCGCCATGCCCTGGCCCTGCAAGCCTTCGAGACAGCGCGGCAGCAGGGCTTCGATGGGCCGGACATTGACTACCAGACCGGGGTATCACAACGCGCCAGTGGCATGCTGGCCGAAGCTCTGACATCGTTCACCTCGTCACTGAAGGCCGATGACACTCCAGCCAATCGCGAACATGTGTGGCTCGCGCAGGCGGAAACGGCACTGGCACTGCGCCGCTTCGATCTGGCAGGCCAGAGCTACCGCGTACTGCTGGAACAGGCCCCAGACCATGGCAAATACCTGGTCGGACTGGCATTGTCGCAATCCGGGCAGAGAGACTTTGCCAATGCCCGGCAGACCTTCGACAAAGCCATTGCCTTGCGGCCCGATGCCAGTGCCTACTACGGGCGCGCGCTCATGCACCAGCAGCAAGGCCAGATGGCCGAGGCCGTGCGGGACGTGGAGCAGGCAGTGGCACTGGCCCCACAGAACGCGCTGTTCCGTGCCACCCAGGCGCAGTTGCTTCGCAGCCTGCCTGCCACTGTGCCAGCACAACCCTGACGCTACGGCAACCACGGCATGCAGCGTCTGCCCCCCCATCGTGCGGCCAGCACCCCGCACCGCATTCTGCACATCGGCAAGTTCCACCCGCCCTATCGAGGCGGCATGGAAACCTACCTGGCCGATCTGTTGCGGCAGCAACGCGCCAGCGGCATGGATGCCCGCGCCCTGGTGCATGGCACGCCGCTGCCGGAAGACCCTCCCTGGCTGACCCGCCTGAAGGTGCAGATTCACATGATCTTCACGCCGATTGCGCTGGGCTTTCCGTGGGCCATCGTGCGCCACCTCCGAAGCTTCAGGCCGGACGTGCTGCACCTGCACATGCCCAATGTCGCGGTGTTCTGGCTGCTGCTGATTCCAGCGGCGCGGCGCGTACCGTGGGTGGTGCACTGGCATTCCGATGTGGTGGTATCAGACCAGCAACGCACCCTCGCCCTGGCCTATCGGCTCTACCGGCCATTCGAGACCGGCATTCTGGCGCAGGCACGCTATGTGATCGCCACCTCCCCCCCCTACCTGCAAGCGAGTGCCACGCTGCGCCCATGGCGTGACAAATGTGTCGCCATTCCCCTGGGGCTGCATGAGCCTGACGAGCACACCCCCGAAACCATCGACAACCCGGCAGCCACGCCCCCCCTGCCCTGGAAGACAGGCCATTTGCGTGTGCTGTCGATTGGCCGTCTGACCTATTACAAAGGTTTCGAGACTCTGATTCGTGCTGTGTGCGGCATGGAGCAGGTGCAGTTGCTGATTGTCGGCGGCGGCGATCTGCAACCACGTCTGCAAACCCTGATCGACGAATTGCAGCCCCACACTGGCCCCGCCGCGCCCGTGCAACTGCTGGGGAATGTGACCGAAGCACAAAAGTTTGCCTTGCTGGAAAGTTGCGAGGTATTCGCTCTGGCCTCGCTGGAGCGCACCGAAGCCTTCGGGCTGGCACTGGTGGAAGCCATGCAATTCGGCAAACCCTGCGTGGTATCCGACCTGCCAGGCTCGGGCATGCCCTGGCTGATTCGCCAGTCGGGCGCAGGGCTGTGCATTCCACTGGGGGACATTCAGGCATGGCGGATGGGCTTGCAACACTTGCAGCAACACCCCAAGCTGCGGCACACACTCGGGCTGGCTGGCCAACAGGCAGCACGACGCTTGTTCTCCATCGACTCCAGCAGTCTGCAAGTGCACTCCCTGTACCGCGCCATGCTGCCCGAAAACCGCCAGGCATCGCAGCAACGCCTGCTGGTCGTTCCCCTGCACCATCCACTGGAAGCAAACGCGCTGCACAAGGCACTCGAGTGGCTGCGCACACTCCAGCAATGGGGCGATGTGGTACTGGTAAACGAGGTGGGCAATGCACCGGCATTCCAGGCCCTGCTGAAGCGACAGGCTGCACAGGCAGGCATGGTCGTGATTCACCTGCCCGGCGAGGGCGACGCCCTGCACACCATTCAAACCGGGGTTCGGTGGGCATTGCGCGGCGGCTATCGCCAGTGCCTGCAACTGCCTGCAGGGACACTGGCCTGCGCATCCAACCGGGCATCGTTGCCCACTGCGCTGGAACAACTGATTGCCGCCAGCCACGACGAAGTGGACTGGCTGGTGGGAGTGCCCGCCCACCAGGCTCCGCACCGGCCCAGAGTGACTGTGCGCTGGATTCAGCGGCTCACCGGACTGTGCCCTCACACCCATCTTGCCCACAGCCTGCAACTGTGCCACCGTGCTGCCATGGTGCAACTGCTCCATGCCCCTGCATCGATGCTGGATGTACCGGAACTGGGCATTCCGGTGCTGATGCGCCAGGCCGGTCTGCGTACCCAAACCATCCGTTTGCCCTCACTGGACCGCCCACCCGCCACTGCCGCACCGAAGGCCGTGCATCTGTTGCGCCGCAGCCATTTTCTGCTGGAAGCCGCCGTGATGTATCTGGCCACATGGCGTGGCCGCCCATCCGATGATTCGCGGTCAGGCTGAACCCGAGGCCTTGGGTGTGTCATTGCTGGCATCGTCGGCCGAAAGCCCTTGCCCCGACTCTTGCACAACGCCATCCTGTGCCCCCACACGCAGCCCCGCACGCTCGGCCTCCAGCAAGGCCACCGACTGCTTCAGGTGCCGCAACTCCATCTCCAGCCGTGTATTCACCACGTCGGCATGCAAGGTCTTGACGAACAGCACCAGCACCGCACACAACAAGATCAGCGCAGGCGAGTAACGGATGCCCACCAGATCGCCCATCCAGTCGATGCTGCCGGGCCACAGCCCCAGCACCGCTGCCAGCACGGCCACGAACAGCCAGAACAGGGCATGGCGGATGTACAGGTCATCGCGGCGGATCAGCCATACGATCAGCACCGCCAGACCCAGCCCCAGCAGCGAAGTGGTCATCTGAAAAGCGTGCATGGCCTGGATCGCAACCAATGGTGCAGAAAATCGGCCTATGTTCAGGCCGCCATGCCCTGGTGCCGCAACAGGGCATCAATCTGTGGCTCACGCCCCCGGAATGCCTTGAACGACTCCAGTGCCGGACGGCTGCCGCCCGCTTCCAGAATGCTGTGCAGATAGCGTTGACCGGTGGCTGGTGACGCCGTGCCATCGGGCAGTGCCTCCTCCTCGAAGGCCGCATAAACATCGGCACTGAGCACTTCCGCCCATTTGTAGCTGTAGTAACCAGCCGCATAGCCTCCGGCAAAAATATGGCTGAAGGCATGGGGAGTGCGGCTGTAGGGTGCGGCAGGCAGTACCGATACCTCCTCGCGCACGGTGCGCAGCACTTGCAGTGCGTCGGGTTGTTCGGCCATGTGCAGCAGCATGTCGAACAGGGCGAACTCCACCTGACGCAGGGTCTGCATGCCACTCTGGAAATTTTTGGCTGCCAGCATCTTGTCGTAGAGGGCACGCGGCAGTGGCTCGCCGGTTTCGGTGTGCGCCGTCATGTTCTGCAACACCGGCCACTCCCAGCAGAAATTCTCCATGAACTGGCTGGGCAGTTCCACCGCATCCCATTCCACACCGCTGATGCCCGAGACATCGCGCTCGTTCACCTGGGTGAGCAGGTGGTGCAGGCCGTGGCCGAATTCATGGAACAGTGTGGTCACGTCATCGTGGGTCAGCAAGGCAGGCTGCTCGGCCGTGCCTTCGGCAAAGTTGCAGACCAGATATGCGACCGGTGTCTGCAACTGGCGGGTGTCGGGGCGCAGCCAGCGGCCGCGCATATCGTCCATCCAGGCCCCGCCACGCTTGCCTGCACGCGCGGGCTGATCCAGGTAGAACTGCCCCACCAGTTGCCCTTGCCGCTCCAGCCGGTACAGCGTCACGGCGGGGTTCCAGACGGCACCTTCATCCGCACGAATCGCCACATCAAACAACTGCTCGATGATGTCGAACAAGCCCTGCAACACCTTGGGTGCGGGGAAGTAGCGTTTCACCTCCTGATCGCTGAAGCTGTAGCGTGCCTGCTTGAGCTTCTCGGAGACGAACGTCCAGTCCCAGGGCTGGGGATCATCCAGCCCCAGTTCGTCCTTGGCAAAGCTGCGCAGATCGGCCACATCCTTTTCGGCATAGAGGCGGGCACGTTGGGCCAGATCGTGCAGGAACGCCACCACCTGCTCGGGCGAATCGGCCATCTTCGGGGCCAGCGACAGTTCAGCGTAATTCTGGAAGCCCAGCAGTAGTGCTTCCTCGCGGCGCAGGGCCAGAATCTCGGCAATCACCGCCGTATTGTCGAAAGCCTGCTGCTCTTGTGGGGCCAGATCGGAGGCCCGAATCGCATTCGCATGGAACAGCCGCTCACGCAAGGCACGGTTCTCGGCATATTGCAGCACCGGCAGATACACCGGCATCTTCAGCGACAGCTTGTATTGCCCCGGCTTGCCATCGGCATGGGCAGCCTGCGCAGTGGCCTGCAATACATCATCGGGCAAGCCTTGCACCTCATCCGCACTGGCGAAATAGGCATAGGTATCGGTGGCATCGAGCACGTTCTCGCTGAACTTCTGCTGCAAGGCCGCCAGCCGCTCCTGAATCTGCGCAAAACGCTCACGCGCCTGCCCCTGAAGCTCCGCACCCGAAAGCACAAAACCACGCAAGGCCAGCGCGTGGGCACGCTTTTGCTCCGCATTCAGCGTCACCGGATCAATCGCCTTGTACTTGGCATACAAACGCTCATCGGCCCCCAGACGGGTAAAGAACTCCGTTACCTTGGGCAGGGCCTCGTTGTAGGCGGCGCGGATTTCCGGGCTGTCGGCCACTCCGCTCAAATGCCCCACCACGCCCCAGGCCTTGCCGAAACGCTCGGTGGCCACATCCAGCACCTGGGTGGTTTCCTCCCAACTGGCGGGGAAATCGGGCTGCGTCACCGTCTCCAGTGCCGTGGCAGCCTCGCTCAGCAAAGCGTCGATGGCCGGGCCAATGTGTTCGGCGCGAATCTGGTCAAAGGCGGGAAGATCGGTAATATTCAGCAACGGGTTGGGCATGGCAATTCATCAAAACAGAGAAAAAGGTACGGAAATACAGTTCGGGGTGCAGGCGGAGAAATTCAAGTCTGTGTTTCTTCGGGCCGCTGGGCGAAACGCTGTGCCAGCACAGCACAGACCATCAACTGAATCTGGTGGAACACCATGATCGGCAGAATCATCACCCCAATGGCTCCCCCGGCAAACAGCACCTGTGCCATCGGCACACCCGTGGCCAGACTCTTCTTCGAGCCACAGAACAGAATGGTAATGCGGTCTTCCAGCGGGAAACCCCACAACTTGCCCAACCACCACACCATCCCCAGCACCACCACCAGCAACAGCGAACACACCAGCACCAAGGCCAGCAAATGGCCCACCGGAACATTGCGCCACAGCCCTTCGGACACCGCCTGACTGAACGCCGTGTACACCACCAGCAAAATGGAAGTCTGATCCACATTCTTCAGCCAGCCCTTGTTGCGATTGACCCAGCCGCCAATCCAGCGACGCGCCAACTGCCCGGCTACAAATGGCACCAGCAATTGCAACACGATCTTCTGAATGGCCTCCAGCGTGGATGTCTCGCCCTGCACTCCCATCAGCCACAGTACCAGAAACGGTGTGATGAAAATCCCCAGCAAGCTGGAAGCTGCCGCACTGCAAATCGCCGCCGGAATATTGCCCCGTGCCAGCGAAGTGAAGGCAATCGCCGACTGCACCGTGGCAGGCAAGGCACACAGATACAACATGCCCAATGCCAGTTCCTGCCCCAAAATGGATGCAAGCCACGGTCGCGCCAGCCAACCCAGCAGCGGAAACAGGGCGAACGTACAGGCAAACACCAACACATGCAGCCGCCAGTGCCCCATGCCCGCCACGATCTGCTGGGGCGACAGCTTCGCCCCGTGCATGAAGAACAGCAGACCAATCGCCAGATGCGTGACCCATGAAAACGCCACAGCCCCTGCACCATGCACCGGCAGAAACGTGGCCAGCAAAACCGTCGCAATCAGCGTCAGCGTGAAATTGTCGGGAAGAAAACGGGGACGTGCCATGGCGGTATTGTGTCACCGATTCCCGTTGCGCATGGCCGCGCCAGAAACAAGTCTCCAGGACATGCCTGCACAAAATAGAAAAAACAACTTCATTTTCTCCAAAAGAGAAAAATTTTCTGCCATAATGCTGGTCTTGTTGATGCAAACACCAATTCAACAAATGCGGGAATAGCTCAGTTGGTAGAGCGCAACCTTGCCAAGGTTGAGGTCGCCGGTTCGAACCCGGTTTCCCGCTCCAGAATCGCAAAAAAAGGCCAAAAACTTCTTGTTTTGGCCTTTTTTATTGTCTGCATGCCTACACACAAAAAAATGACCTGTGAATCTGCACGATTGTACAGATTCAGGTCCTCATCAAGCCAGGCTTTGTGAGAGACACAGCAGTGATGCCGATGCAGATCGCCTGCGCAATCGCACTTTCACGTACTTGAAGCCCTCTCGATCTTCTTGATTATCCAAACGATACGTTATGCCGGATTGAATCCAGCATAACGAACCTTGTCTGCGGGCATTCTTCTTCAGGAACCAGAGCCCGGAATTTCACCGGATTGCCGACTATCCACCGACTCTGTTTCGACAGCATCCGATGCAGGAGGGTTCGCATCACTGCCCTGAACTGCATTCTCTACCGTTGGGGCCGCCTCAGTTAGATCGGCTGGGGGTACAGCGGTGCCATCCTCAGGTGCTGTCAGCGCATCAGAAGACGGCGCGCTGGCTTCGGGCACGGCAGGCACTGGAGCAGGCGGTACATCGCCAATACCGGGAATGGCCGAAACTGCACCACTTTCCGGCACTGCCGGAGCAAACGGCACGGCACTTTCCAGCACGCTGCTGCCCCCTGTGGCGGGTTGCCGGATGCCTTCGCTGGCCAGGAATGCCAATGAAAGTGTGCTGGCAAAGAACACGGTGGCGGCAACTGCCGTCATGCGCGAGAGGAAGTTGGCACTGCCACTCGCTCCAAACAGGCTGCCGGAGCTTCCGCTGCCGAATGCCGCCCCCATGTCAGCCCCTTTGCCGTGCTGCACCAAGACCAAACCGGCCATGACCAAGGCAGCCAGAATCTGAATGGCCACCACAATGTTGATCAACATCGTTTTCTTCCTCTAATTGATTGTATTTACCACCTGCCCTGATTTTCCCGCATTCCTGCTGATGCTGCACGGTACTGCGGGTTCATTCGGGCAAACAGCCAAATCCCTCAGGCCAGCCGCCGGGCGGCGGCAATGATGGCCAGAAAATCCGCAGCCTTGAGTGCCGCTCCGCCAATCAGGCCACCATCGATATCGGGCTGGGCCAGCAGCTCTGCGGCATTGGCCGCATTCATGCTGCCACCGTACAGTACAGGCACATGCGCAACGCCCGCTTCCTGCAACAGAACCCGCAGTGCCGCGTGGACTTCCTGTGCCTGTTCGGGCGTGGCCGTTCTGCCGGTTCCGATCGCCCAGACGGGTTCATAGGCCACCACCAGATCGGCAAGCTGTGCCGCATTGTGCGCCAGCACGGCCTGCAATTGTGCCTGCACGATCGCAAGTGCCTGACCGGCATCGCGCTCTTGCAGCGTTTCGCCGACGCAGACAATCGGTGTCAGGCCGTGGCGCAGTGCCGCTGCGGCTTTTTCTGCCACGATGGCATCGGTTTCGCCCTGGTATTTGCGCCGCTCGGAATGTCCGACGATGGCATAGCGCACCTTCAGCTCCCGCAACATCGGGGCAGAAATGTCCCCGGTGTAGGCACCGGTATCGGCAACTGCCACGTCCTGTGCGGCCAGTGCAATTTCCGACGCATCCAGCAGGCCACCCACCTGTTCCAGATACACGGCAGGAGGAGCCACTGCGACGGCCACCGCATCGGCAGCCGATGCGGTGGGCAGTTCTGCCCAACCGGCCCGCAGTCCCTCCAGCAAGGCCTGATTGGCTTGCCGTGATCCGTTCATCTTCCAGTTGCCCACAATCAGCTTGCGTGCCATGTCATGTTCTCCTGTTGGTGTGTGGCCTTGGCCGGTGCGTGGGGTGTCATTGCCCGGACTGGGGCTGCGGCTCCACTGCGGCTTCGCTTTCGCCTGGCTGGTTGTCGGTCACATACCCACCCTCGGCCTGTTCGGCCACTTCAGCCTGCCGCTGTGGCCTACGGTCGCCACGGGGAGCGCGATCACCGTTGTCGGGACGCTCCAGCAGTGCCTTGCGCGAGAGCTTGATGCGGCCTTTTTCGTCGGTTTCCAGCACCTTGACCTGGATGACCTGGCCTTCTTGCAGATAGTCGCTGACTTTTTCGACGCGCTCGTGGGCGATCTGGCTGATGTGCAGCAGGCCATCCTTGCCGGGCAGGATATTGACCAGCGCGCCAAAGTCCAGCAGCTTGACCACCGGGCCTTCATAGACCTTGCCGACTTCGGCTTCGGCTGTGATTTCCTCGATGCGGCGTTTGGCTTCGTCGGCCTTAGCGGTATCGACGGCGGCGACGGTGACGGTGCCATCTTCGGCAATGTCGATCTGTGTGCCGGTTTCCTCGGTGAGCTGGCGGATGGTGGCACCACCCTTGCCGATCAGGTCACGGATTTTCTCGGGGTTGATCTTGATGGTGTAGAGCTTGGGCGCGAAGTTGGAGACTTCGGTCTTGGCCTCGCCCAGCGATTCCTGCATCTTGCCGAGAATGTGCAGACGTGCTTCCTGTGCCTGGGCCAGTGCGACCTGCATGATTTCGCGGGTGATGCCCTGAATCTTGATGTCCATCTGCAAGGCGGTGATGCCGGTGGTGGTTCCGGCCACCTTGAAGTCCATGTCGCCCAGGTGGTCTTCATCGCCGAGGATGTCGGTCAGCACGGCAAAGCGGTTGTCTTCCTTGATAAGGCCCATGGCAATGCCGGCCACATGTGCCTTCAGCGGCACGCCGGCATCCATCAGTGACAGGCAGCCGCCGCAGACGGAAGCCATCGAGGACGAGCCGTTGGATTCGGTGATTTCCGAGACCACGCGCATGACGTAGGGGAATTCGTCGCGCGAAGGCAGCACGGCTTCGAGAGCGCGCTTGGCCAGACGACCGTGGCCGATTTCGCGGCGTTTGGTGGAGCCCATGCGTCCCACTTCACCCGTTGCGAAGGGAGGCATGTTGTAGTGCAACATGAAGCGTTCTTCGTACTCGCCTGCCAGCGCGTCAATGCGCTGGGCATCGCGCTCGGTTCCCAGCGTGGTCAGCACCAGTGCCTGGGTTTCGCCACGGGTAAAGAGGGAGGAACCGTGGGTGCGGGGCAGCACGCCGTTGCGGATTTCAATCGGGCGCACGGTGCGGGTGTCGCGGCCGTCGATGCGAGGCTCGCCCGCCAGAATCTGGCCCCGCACGATGGCGGCCTCGATGTCGAACAGTTCGTTGTCCACCTTGATGGGGTCGAACTCCACACCCTGCTCTGCCAGCCCTTGCTTGACCTTGGCATAGACGGCGCGGGTGGCCTGGGTGCGGGCCTGCTTGGAGCGAATCTGGTAGGCGGCGCGCAGTTCTGCGTCGCCCAGTTCCTTGATCCTGGCGACAAAGTCCTGATCTTTTTCAGCGGCTTGCCAGTCCCAGACGGGTTTGCCAGCGTCGCGCACCAGTTCGTGGATGGCCTCGATGGCGACCTTGCCCTGATCGTGGCCGAACACCACCGCACCCAGCATGATGTCTTCGCTGAGCTGATCGGCTTCGGATTCGACCATCAGCACGGCGGTTTCCGTACCGGCCACCACCAGGTCCAGCTTGCTGTTCTTGCGCACAGTCTTGCCGGGGTTGAGCACATACTGGCCATTGACGTAGCCCACGCGCGCCGCACCAATCGGGCCGTTGAACGGAATGCCGGAAATAGCCAGCGCGGCACTCACGCCCACCAGCGCGGCGATGTCGGCATCCACTTCGGGGTTCAGGGAGATGGTATGCACCACCACATGCACTTCGTTGTAGAAGCCTTCGGGGAACAGCGGGCGGATCGGGCGGTCGATCAGGCGGCTGGTGAGGGTTTCCAGTTCGCTGGGCTTGGCTTCGCGCTTGAAGAAGCTGCCGGGAATCTTGCCCGCAGCATAGGCCTTCTCGATGTAATCGACGGTCAGCGGGAAGAAGTCCTGGCCGGGCTTGGCTTCCTTGCTGGCAACCACCGTGGCCAGCACGACGGTGTCCTCGATATTGACCAGCACGGAGCCACTGGCCTGGCGGGCGATTTCACCCGTCTCCAGCACGACCTTGTGCTCACCCCATTGAAATTCTTTGACGACTTTGTTGAAAATGGACATGGATTCCTCTCGATGCAGACGCAGGCAGAATGCCCAGGGCCTCTGCCTGCAATGGATGGAACTGCCTCAGAACACGATGCCATTCCGGCACCGCCCGCCCCTATGGCAGATCGGTGCCGGAATGACACAGCTTCGCTCTGTATCAGCCCCGGAAAAAACAAAACGCCTGAGCGCGGAAAAGCAAACCCAGGCGTTCATGCAAAAGCGGCAATTACTTGCGCAGACCCAGCTTGGCAATCAGCGCAGTATAACGCTCGGCATCTTTTTTCTTCAGATAGTCGAGCAGCTTGCGGCGACGGCTCACCAAGCGCAGCAGGCCACGGCGACCGTGGTGATCCTTGGCGTGTTGCTTGAAGTGGGGGGTCAGCTCATTGATGCGGGCGGTCAGCAAGGCCACTTGCACTTCGGGGCTGCCGGTGTCGTTGGCAGCGCGGGCGTTGTCCTTGATGACTTCGGCCTTGATGGATGATGCGATCATTTTTTTCCTTATGGGCATGGTGCCCGTTGATGACTTGCGCCACAACTGGAAATCGTCGTGGCGTGCAAAACCGGCAATTGTAAATCAATTATCTGCTGCTGTGCAATGCGATTCGCAGCGTACAATCGCGTTCCGTTTCTTCGTCCACATGGGTTCCCTCGCCCCCATTCACCAAAAAGGATTGTCATGCACAGCGTGTCTGCCCCGCCGTCGCGGGTTTCGTTCTATCTGGGCCTGCTGGTGGCCTTTCACATTGCCATCATCATGGCCAGCAATTACCTGGTGCAACTGCCCATCGATCTGTTCGGGCTGCACAGCACCTGGGGCGCGTTCAGTTTCCCATTCATTTTCCTGGCCACCGACCTGACGGTGCGGCTGATTGGCAAGGAGCAGGCGCGGCGCGTCATCACCCGCACCATGCTGCCTGCGCTGGTGGCCTCGTATGTGGTGTCGGTGCTGTTTCAGGAAGGGGCCTTCCGGGGGCTTGAATCCCTGGCCAGCTTCAACAGTTTTGTGTTCCGCATTGCCTTTGCCAGCTTTGCCGCCTACGCGCTGGGGCAGTTGCTGGACGTGCAGGTGTTTGACCGCATGCGCCGCCAGCATGTGCAGTGGTGGGTTGCCCCGGCGGCCTCCTCGGTCGTGGGGCAGGCCCTGGACACTGCGGCGTTTTTCTCGATTGCCTTCTGGCGCAGCAGCAACCCGTTCATGGCGGAGCACTGGGTGGAAATCGCACTGGTGGATTACGCCATCAAGCTGGGCGTGAGCCTGCTGCTGTTCGTGCCGCTGTATGGCGCGCTGCTGGCCGCCGTCATCCGCTACATGAAAGCACCGGCCACCGCCGCCCGCACTGCCTGAGGGAGATCGCCATGTCGCCCTCCCCCTGTCGTGCGCCGCGCACGCTGGTGCTGTTTTCCGGCGGGCAGGATTCTGCCACCTGCCTGGCCTGGGCCTTGCACCGCTATGCCCATGTGGAAACGCTGGGTTTTGACTACGGCCAGCGGCACCGGGTGGAACTGGAATGCCGTCACCGCCTGCGCGAAGGCATGCTGGCATTGCAACCGGCCTGGGCCGAGCGTCTGGGCGCAGACCATGTGTTGCCGGTGGAGGTGCTGGCCGCCGTCGGCAGCACGGCCATGACGGACGACATTGCCATCCAGATGCAGGCTGATGGTCTGCCCAACACCTTTGTGCCGGGGCGAAATCTGCTGTTCTTCACGCTGGCGGCAGCAATGGCCTACCGGCGCGATCTGACGGTGCTGGTGGGCGGCATGTCGGAAACCGACTATTCCGGCTACCCGGACTGCCGCGACAACACCCTCAAGGCCTTGCAGGTGGCCCTGAGCCTGGGCATCGACCGCCCATTGCGACTGGAAACGCCGCTGATGTGGCGCGACAAGGCACAGACCTGGGCACTCGCGCACGCACTCGGCGGCACGGGCCTGGTGGAACTGCTGCGCACCCAGTCACACACCTGCTATCTGGGCCAGCGCGATACCCTGCACGACTGGGGCTATGGCTGCGGCTCCTGCCCAGCCTGTGAATTGCGCGCCACGGGCTATCGGCTCTGGCAAGCGGGCAAAGTTGCCCGGCCTACCGCATAGGCGACGTTGCGCCACCCATCAACCACGCGGGTCGAGCACATCCCGCAGGCCGTCGCCCAGCAGGTTCAGTCCGAGTACCGACAGGGCAATGGCCACACCCGGATACACGGCCAGCAGCGGGGCCTGGAACATCAGCGACTGTGCTTCGCTGAGCATTCGCCCCCAGGATGGCGTGGGGTACTGTGTGCCCAGCCCCAAATAGGACAGGGCCGCTTCGGCCAGAATGGCTATGGCGAACTGCACGGTGGCCTGCACCAGCAGCAGCGGGGCCAGATTCGGCAGTATGTGGTCGCGGGTGATGCGCCAGCGTCCCTTGCCACAGGCGCGCGCGGCCAGCACGAACTCGCGTGTCCACAGCACCTGTGCCGATGCGCGGCTGATGCGGGCGAACACCGGGATGCCCGCCATGCCGATGGCCAGCATCGACACGCCCACGCCCGAGCCATACACCGCAGTGAACAGAATGGCCAGCAGCAATGCCGGAAACGCGAATGCGACATCGGCCAGACGCATCACCAGCTCATCCACCCAGCCCTTGCAGGTGGCCGCCAGCAGGCCCAGTGTGACCCCGCCCAGCAAGCCGATGCCCACCGCAATCAGCCCGACCAGAATGGAGCTTTGCGCCCCGACCATCAATTGCGAGGCAACATCGTGCCCATACACGTCCGTGCCCAGCCAGTGCGACGCACCGGGCGGCTGGAGTTTGCGCAGAACGTCCATCTGTGCAGGAGGATGCGGAGTCCAGAACCAGGCCAGCACCGCCACGGCCAGCACCGTCAGCGTGAGCAGGGCACCCAGCACCAGACTGCGACTGCGCCAGGCCCGCTGCCAGAAGCCACGGCGCACCGGCAGGGCCACAGGCAGATCGGAAGAAGAAAGAAATCGATCAGTCAAAACAGGAAACGGCTTCCAGAAAAATGGGAAATGGTCTGCACCTTCATATCGCCTTGACGCGCGGGTCGATCCACGCATAGAGCAGATCCACCACAAAGTTCACCACCATCACCATCACCGCCAGCAGCAGCACGGCATTGCGGATGACCACGGTATCGCGGTTGGCAATCGCCTGAAAAATCAGCCGCCCCAGCCCCGGCAGGTAAAACACGTTTTCCACCACGATGGCCCCGGCCAGCAGGTTGGCGAACTGCAAACCCGCCACCGTCACCACTGGCACCAGGGCATTGCGCAGCACATGGCGATAGACCACCGCGCGGCGCGACAGGCCCTTGCTCAAGGCTGTGCGCACATAGTCCTGGCGCATCTCGTCGAGCACGGCCGAGCGGGTGATGCGCGCCAGAATCGCCGCCTGCACCACAGCCAGCGCGACGGCGGGCAACACCAGTGCCCGCCATGCAGGCCAGAAGCCGCCGCCCATTTCGGCACTCCAGCCCGGAAAACCGCCCGCCGAAAACCACTGCAACTGCACGGAAAACACCAGTACCAGCACAATGGCAAACCAGAAATTGGGCACGGCCATGCCCAGTTGCGCCACACCCATGGCCGCCACGTCGCCCATGCGGTTGTGGCGCAGGGCGGCAAACACCCCCACGGCCAGGGCCAGCACCACAGTCAGCAGCATGGCCAGCAAGGCCAGCGGAATGGTCAATGCCAGCCGCTCGAGCAGCAGATCGGCCACGGGGGCATCGTAGGCGTGGCTGATGCCCAGATCGCCCACCGCCAAGCCTTGCAGCCACTGCGCGTAACGCCAGGGCCAGGGCACATCCAGCCCCAGTTGCGCTTGCAGGGCCAGCACCGCGTCCGGGTCGGCATCCGGCCCCAGCATCACCTGTGCGGCATTGCCGGGCAGCACCTCCAGCACCAGCATCACCAGCAGCGAAACCCCCAGCAGGCCCAGCCCCAGGGTGAACAGGCGTTTGAGAACGAAAGAAAACATGGGTGGTATTCTGACAGCCTGGAGCGGGCTTCGCAGACCCCTCCCAAGGATTCTTCAGCCCTCCAGTGCAGGAATCGCCGTCCACTGCGTACCAACCCGGCAGATGCGGATGCGCTGCTGGAACACCTGCTCCAGCGCGCGGTGGCAGCTCGCATCGCCGCTGGCTCCCTGGTGGACGATGCGGCCCTGCTGCATCACGATGAGTTCGTCGGCATGCAAGGCCACCGGCAATTCGTGCAGCACGCTGACCACGCTCACGCCCTGTCGCACCAAAGCGCGAACATCCAGCAGCCATTGCGTCTGGTGCGGTGGGTCCAGATTGGCCAGCGGCTCGTCCATCAGGATGACCGGGGCCTGCACCGCCAGCACCCGTGCCAGCAGCACACGCTGGCGTTCGCCGCCGGAAATTTCGCCCAGGCTGCGCTGGCGGTAATCCCATGTCTCGGTGCGGTGCAGCATTTCTGTCACCACCGCATGGTCATGGGCACTGGCCGCACCCAGCCAGCCCTGGTGCGGCATACGCCCCAGCATCACCACGTCGTACACGGTCAGTTCGTCCAGCGTGCCTTCGTTCTGCCCCAGCCAGGCGAGTGTTCTGGCACGCTCGCGGCTGCTGTAGGTATGCAGGGGCTTTCCCAGCAAGGCCACATCGCCCTGCCCCGGCAGCAGCCCGGCCAGCAGCTTCAGCAGGCTGGATTTTCCCGCGCCATTCGGGCCGACAATGGCACTCCAGCGTCCGGCGGGAATGCGCAAATCCAGCCCGTGCAGCACCGTCCGTGCGCCCAGCAGCAGACCAAGTTGCCGCGTCTGGAAGGCGGCGGCAGTCTGTGCGGCGTTCATGTGCCACCCCTGCCGGCACGGAAGGTCGGACTGCGGTGCATCAGCCACAGCAGATAGCCGCCGCCCAGCAGCGCGGTCAGCACGCCCACCGGCAACTCCTGCGGAGCCAGCAGGCCCCGCGCCAGCAGATCGGCCAGCCCCAGCAGCACCGCCCCCATCAGGCTGGAGAGCAACAGCAGCCACTGGTGGCGCAGCTTGACGATGCTGCGCACCAGATGCGGCGCGGCCAGCCCCACGAAGGCCAGCAGGCCCGTCTGCGCCACTGCCGCCCCTGTGGCCAGTGCCATCACCGCCACCAGAGCCGCCTGCATCACCCCCAGCGGCAAGCCCAGGGTACGCGCCGTGGCCTCGCCCAGCACCAGGCCATCGAGCACCCGCGCCAGACTCCACGCCACCGCAAGGCACAGCAGCAGGCTGACCGCCATCAGGGCACAGGAATACCAATCGACAAACCCCGTCGTACCCATCGAGAACGACAGCAGGCCTTGCAGAATCGACGGGTTGAGCAGTTGCAGAATATGGCTAAAGGCTCCCAGCACCACACCCACGATCACCCCGGCCAGCAGCAGGCGCACGCTCCCGCTCACCCCTCGGGCCAGCAGCAGGGTGAGCAGCACCGCCAGCATTGCCCCCAGAAAGGCCGCACCGGTGATCCCCATCTGCCCCAGCCACGGAAAGGCCGACGAGGTTCCGCCCATGAAGACAAACGCCAGTGCCACGCCCAATGCCGCGCCCGATGAACTGCCCAGCAGATAAGGGTCGGCCAGCGGATTGCGAAACAGCCCCTGCGCCACGCAACCGGCCAGCCCCAGCAGTGCGCCGGCCAGCAGTGCGCCCAAGGTGCGGGGCAGGCGAATAGCGCGCACCACCTGCATGGCCAGCGGGTCGCCACGAATCTGCGCCAGGCTCTCCAGTCCGCCGCTGCCCACGGCCATGCCCAACAACACCACCAGCACGGCCAGCCCCAGCAACGCGACCAGCAACTGCCGTGCACGCAGCGGCAATCCGCCCGGCATCATGGTGCGCTGGCCTTGTCCTGCGCACAGCGCAACATCAACTGTGCGGCCTCGGCCATGCGCGGGCCGGGGCGCACCAGAATATCGGCCTGCGCATCATTGAACCGGCACACCCGCCCCTGCCGGATGGCGCGCATGTTCTGCCAGCCGGGGTAGCTGGGGCTGGCCTGCATGCTGCGATCGCCCACCATGATGAGATCGGGGTCGGCGCGCAACACGAATTCCGGGTTCAGCTTGGGAAACGGCCCCATGTCTGCCGCCACGATATTGCCCAGCCCCAACCGCTGCAACATCTGGCCAATGAACGATGCCTCGCCCGCCGCGAACGGGCCGCTGCTGACCTCGAAATACACACGCGCTCCCCGCATGGAAGCGGGCATGGCCTGTGCCGCCGCGTTCACGCCCGCGTCGATGTCGCGCCAGACCTGTTCGGCCCGCGCATCCGGCAATTGCAGCAACCGCGCCAGCACCCCCAGCACATGCTGCACATCGGCCTCGGTCTGCGGCTCCAGCGCGACCACCGCTATGCCCAGCGACTCCAGCCGGAAGGCCGCGCGGGACGAAGTGGCCGCCAGCACCACATCCGGGCGCAGACGCGCAATCGCCTCGATGTTGGGGTCTATCCCGCCGCCCACCTCCGGCAGTTGTGCCACTGTCTCCGGGTAGCGGGAATAGCGATCCACGCCCACCAGTCGCTCACACGCCCCCAGTGCGCAGACGCTTTCCGTCAGCGATGGCAACAGGCTCACGATGCGTTGGGGCGGCTGCGACAAGGTCACGGAACGGCCACGCGCATCCTCAATGGTGACAGTGGATGCGGCAGGCTCTGCGGCCTCCACCGCTGCGTCGGCAGCATGTGCAGACGATAGGCCGGATGCCCCCAGCCACAGGGCAACGGCCAGGCCAGCGATGGTCAGCCTGGGGAAGGTCTGCGCGGCGCGCGTTTTCATGGACAAAAGGGCTGATTGACCGAACATATCATTCCGAAATGACCAGCAATTTCTCATTGCGCAAGAAACTGAAAAAACCATCGAAAATCAATTTATTTCGCCCAACAATTTCGTCTTCATTGAAAACATCATAATTCGCAATTTTATTTATTTCAAATATTTTACTGGCATCCTTGTTTTTTCCTCGACGCTGCTTTCCGCAATATATATTCTTTTTATCCACAAACCGGTAATCCGATGCCCGAATGTTGATACTTTCCTCCAGCAGCACCTTATTACCCAACAGCTCCAGACTGGCATCATTCTGCAAACCACCCTCGACTTCCTGTCGCTTCTTGGCATAAATATGCTCTATATTAAAAACCTCATCCACAGCAAGGAGCTGCTGCTCTGGAAAGGTATAGGCATACCATGTCAGCATGGAGCGGGTAACATTTCTTTGATTACTGAACTGATAATTTTCAAAAGACGAACGCAACTGAAATTCATTGAATTTATATTTTGAAAATCCAACTTCAACACCATTCACAATATTGACCATTTCATCATAAACAGGATTTCGCAGTGCATTGACTCCAGGGCTGAAAATCGCGTAAGCAAAAATAAAAGCCGTTATTTTATTCAAAAATTCAACAAATGCACCATCATCCAGCAGATCCGATTCTTTTCTGTTTTGCAAAAAATATACAGAGGTGATATTTTGCCACATTCCATTGGGCGCATAATTCAATACAAAAAGCCTTTTCCGCACATCATCAGAAAACCTGTCCTTATCCTGGTGACGTACACTTTTCCAGAACAATGCCAATGCTTTCAGAACATCCATCGCACCAGGCTGCTTTAAATATTTATATTTATCACGCTCATAAAATTTTCTCAATGCCTCTGTTGTCGTACTTCTATTGCCTTCCTTCGCACGCAAGAAATACATATAGCGAGCAAACAATTCATCCATCGGGCTGGCATTGCCAGATGGAAAAGTCAGGCGAGCCACCTCCTCCAGCTCTTTCCATCTCTCAATAAAATCCTTCTTTTCTCCCAAATCTCCATAATACTTATAAAACTGGGCCTTGAATATATCCGCATCTGACAATGGAAGGCCGCGATCGTTCAATGTCGAAAAAATGCGCAGCGCAGTATCCTGTGATTCCGCCTCGATGGGCAAAATAATGCAATTCCCCAGTATTCTCGCCGGCAGGTAAGGAAAGTAACTGGCAAATCCATGTAAAAATTCATCAATTTTCTTCTGGATAAATCTATAATTATTGACATAACGGCTTTTGCTATCCGGCTTCGCTTGCCCCGTTTTCAATAAATCAAGAAACTCTTGCTTGTCATCGTCCGTAGCCACTTCCGAATTGATCTTCAGCATGGACTTATCGGCCGCTCCAAAAGTATCGGTCTTCCAGATACACTGTTCGATGCGCTCCCTGGTCAGCTTGGAATTCTGATCCTGCATATTAGAAAACTTATCATAGAAAGCCCGCAGAATCAGCAGCAACGTGGTCAAACGTTGCTGGCCGTCGATGACCTCCGACTTCCCATCTTGGTTTTTATAGGTAACAATCGATCCCAAAAAATATTCTTCATTCTCATCAAAAGCCTCATAATTATTATTGGGAAATGAAAACAAAAAAATATCATCCCAAAGCGTCTGGCACTGTTCTTCATCCCAAGCATAAGGACGCTGATAATCTGGAATCAAAAAACTGATTTTTTTATCAGACAATAAAGAATAGATTGTTTTCTGATCGACGCTTAATTTTGACATTCAGTACTCACTTTCATTCTTCAGCACCAGCGGCAGGCCCGCAGCCATCAGGGTAACGCGGCTGCAAGCCTGGGCGATCTGCTGGTTCAGGCTGCCGAGCTGATCGACGAAATCGCGCACGGCTTCTCCCAGCGGAATCACGCCCCAGCCGATTTCGTTGCTGACCAGCACCACTTCACCCCGCGCCTGCGCCAGTGCATCCAGCAACTGCTGTTGCTGGCGAGCGAAGGCACCGGCATTATCCCCCTCACCGTCGCCGCCCAGTGGCTGTGCGGGCATCAGCCAGTTGGTGAGCCAGAGCGTGAGGCAATCGACCACCAGCAGGGTCTGTGGGTTGCTGTGCCGCGCAATCGCGTCGGCCAGTGCCAGCGGCTCTTCCAGCGTTTGCAGCCCCGGCACACTCTGCTGCCGCTGCACACGGTGGCGGTCGATGCGCTGCTGCATTTGCGCATCGTGCGCCTGCGCAGTGGCCAGCAGCAGTGCCCGATGGCTGGGCGACTGCTGCAACCACTGCTGCGCCAGGCTTTCCGCCCGGCGCGACTTGCCGCTTTTCTGGCCGCCGAGAATCAACTCGTGCATGACAATCGCATGTGCTGCTGGATCACACCAAGGCTCACTGGGGTGCCCATTTCAGGCCCACATGGAAGGTGCGGCCTGCGGTGGCGTAGTTGCGTGCGAACTCGTAGTTCTTGTCGCCCACGTTGTCCACCCGTGCGGTCAGGCTCAGGTCATGCCCGAGGTTGCGGCTGGCGTAGAGATTGAACAGGGTATAGCCGCCCAGCAGTTGGGTGTTGGCAGGATCACTCCAGCGGCGACCAGATGCCTGCACTTCGGCCCCCAGGTCCCAGCCCGCCAAGTGGGCATCGGCCCCGAATGTGGCATGGCGTTTGGCACGGCGGGCCAGCAAAAGCCCCGTGGTCTGGTTCTCTGGCTTCTGGAAGTCCATCGAACCACGCCATTGCACACCTGCGGCATACAGTGTGCCCTCCAGTGTCACGCCCTTGTAGCGTGCCTTGTCAAGGTTCTCGTAGCATCCCCAACTGGAGGCACAGCCACCGGCACCGGAAACGTAGGTGATCTGGTTCTTCACGCGGTTCTGGTAGGCGGTCACTCCCAGGCTGCTGGAGCCTTGTGCCCAGCGCAATCCCAGTTCCACGTTGCGGCTGGTTTCGGGCTTCAGGCTGGCATTGCCTGAATCGCTGAATCGCTGGTACAGGGTCGGGGCACGGAATGCCGTGCCCACCGAGGCACTGGCTCGCCATTGCGGCGTGAATGCGAAAGCATAGGCCAGGCTGCCGGTGCTCTTGCCGCCAAATTCGCTGTCGTCATCGCGGCGTACATTGGCCTGCAGGGTATGCGCACCAGCCCTCAGGCCATAGCCCAGTGCCAGTGCGTTCTGGTGGTGGTCACGGTCGATCGGGGTGTTTTCCAACTGGTCTTCGCGGCGTTCCAGTGCAGCGGTGAACTGGTGGATGCCCACCCGGTATTCGTTGTGGAACAGGTAGCTGCGCACATTCGTTTCGGTCAGATAGACGCTGGGCGTGGTTTCGTAGCGGGAGCGGGAGTCGCCCACGCTCAGGCGGGTTCGATACCGCTCGCTCCATTCGGAGTGCAGCCCCAGGTTCAGGGCCTGCATCCGGTGCTTGTTGCGATCATCCTCAGTGGCACTGCTGTCGTAGCCGGAATCGAGGCGGCTGCCCAGCCAGCTTCCTTCCAGACGGTGCTGCCGATGCACCTGCAAGCCCAGCCGTGCCTGGAACGAACGGCGGTCATAGCCGTCCTTGTCGGGGTTGTAGCCCCAGGCGTTCGGGTTGTTCAGGACGTTGAATCCGTCGCTTTCCTCATACGCGGCACTGACGGCGTAGTCCCACAGCCCCTGCGCTCCGCTGATGCCTGCGCTGACATCGCGCGTGCCCTGGTTGCCCAGCCCCACAGACACATAGGGATGAATGCCGGCCTCGCCCTTGCGGGTGAAAATCTGTATCACACCGGCCACGGCATCGGAGCCATAGACTGCGGCAGCCGCACCGCGCACGACTTCGATGCGATCGATCAATGCCAGCGGAATGCTTTCCCAGGTCGCGCCTCCGGTGGATTGCGAATCCAGCCGCACGCCGTCGATGAACACGGCGGTATAGCGCGCCTCCGCACCACGGATGTACACGCTGGTGCTGGTGCCAACGCCGCCATCGCGGGCCAGCTCTATGCCCGGCAAACGGGCCAGCACATCGGCCACGCCGGTGGCTCCGCTTTTCTCGATGGTGTCGCGGTCGATGATGGAGACATCGGCCACCAGATCGGACAACGGCTGCTCGGTGCGGGTGGCAGTGACGACGACTTCTTCCAGAACCTGGGCCGTCGGCTGCTGGCCCTGTTGCGCCTGTGCCTGACCGGCAAGGCCCGCACACAGTGCAAGGGCCGAGGCCAGAGCCAGCGGACGCAAGGTGGAATGGGCAGGAGCGGCAGAGTGCCATGCAGCGATGGCAAAGGGCTGCGCATCGGGACGCGAAGCCAGAGAGGGGAATTTCATCATGATGGGAAAACCTGTCAAAACGCCCGGGCCGACCTCCCCGTCATGCCATGGGCTGCACGACCGCCTGGATGCACAGCATTCAGGCGGTCACTTTGCTGGCCGGTATCCGGGCTGGCGGACAATGACCCCAAAGCCTTCCCGAGACCCGATGGTTCCAGTGGCATGTGCATGGGGAGCGCGGGCATCTGCCCGCTGTTCCGCTGACCGTTGCGGGGGCAGCGCAGGCCGGGGGGTGCGGCAACCCTGGTCGCGCCCTCCTCCTGCTTCCCGTTTAACCGCTTTGCCGGAATGGCATTGCGAGCACCAACAACGGGGCGATTCTACCGTCGCCCTGCGTTCACGCGCTGAAATTCATAATTTCTAATCACACGCCTGGGAAGGTCTGCAAAACTCTTGCGGTAAGCCCGCGCCCGCCAGTGGGATGCAGCGCAAGGCGGCGATGCGCCCAGTGGCGGGATGCGGGCGGCGCAATGGGTTTGGCAGACCTTCCCTTGGCCCGCGGCTGCTTATGTTTACCCGCTGCGGCGGCCATAGCGTATTTGCAGCCAGTTGGCCAGCCCCACCAGCAGGCAGGTCAGCGCAATGGCCACCAGGCTCATGGCCATGCCCTGCCCCACTGCGCCCTGGTCGAACTGCCGCCAGATGAACAGCGACACGGTCTGCATGCCGGTGGGGGCCAGCAGCAACGAGGCCACCAGTTCGCGCGAGGCCATCGCAAACACCAGCAGCATGGCCGCGCCCACACTGGGAGCGAGCAGCGGCAACACAATGCGCCACAGGGCCACACGGAACGGCGCACCGTGCACCCAGGCACTGGTTTCCAGATGCGGGCTGAGCTGGCGCAGTGCGGCATGGGCATAACGCACCGGGTACGGCAGCAGCAGACAGGCATAGGCCAGCAACAGGATGACCCAGGTGTTGTACGGTGTCACGGGCAACCAGGGCTGGTTCCAGGCCAGAATCAGCCCGACGGCCACCACGATGCCGGGCATGGCATTGGGCAGGATGCTCATGCCATCGAGCAGGGTCGAGGCCCGGCCTGGCACGCGCACCACCACATAGGCCAGCATCAGCCCCACGGTGCCGGTGAGCAGGGCCGCGCCGATGGCCAGTGCAAAGCTTGTGCGCAAGGCCACCAGTGCCGCCGAGCCATCGGCAAACAACGCCTCGAAGTGCCGCAGCGAGAAGTTGTCCAGGCTCAAGCCACCCGACAGTGTGCCCGTCAGCGCAGTGGCAGCAATGGCAAACAGCGGCGCGAACGTAGCCAACGTCGCCACTGCCACAAACATCAGCAGCACCGGCACCTGCCAGCGGCCCAATGGCCGAGGTTGCGCCACGGTGGGCTTGCCGGTCTGGGTGGCATAGTCGCGTCCGGCCGTCACCCAACGCTGGGCCAGATACGCCCCCAGTGCCAGCAGCATCAGGATGACGGAAAGGCTGGCCGCGCCGGGCAGGTCAATCGGCCAGTCGGAAAACCGCCGCTCGATGCCCGTCACCAGCACGAAGAAACCAGCATTGGAAGCCAGCACCGCCGGGGTTCCGTATTCTTCAATGGCAGCGGCAAATACCAGCAGCAGGCTGGCGGCCAACGCAGGCAAGGCCAGCGGGAATGTCACCCGCGCAAATGCCCGCCACGGGCTGGCTCCGAAAATGGCCGCCACATCCCCCAGCCGCGCCCCGGTGACCTGCACCGAGCGCGATACCGCAAAGTACACAGCCGGAAACAGGTTCAGGGCCATGACCAGCACCACGCCCTGGAACGAGAACAGCAGACCCGCCACATGCAGTCCACTGAGCTGTTGCAGATAGCCTGCCGGTTGCAGCAGCAGAATCCAGCCCATTGCCGCGATATAGGGCGGAATCATGAAAGGCACGAGGAACAGCAAATCCCATGCCTTGGCACCCGGCACATCAAAGAGTCCGCGCAGCACCCCCAGCGGCACACCCAGCAGGGCCGATACCGCCACCACCGCCAGCCCCAGCCGCAGGGTGTTGCCTGTCAGGGTGAGGATGGCGGGGTCTTGCAGCACCGTGCGCCAGTGCCCCAGCGGCTGTGCCAGCGAGCCTTGTGCCAGTTGCGGAAACACCGCCTGCAACAGCACGAACAGCAGCGGCACGAAAACCAGCACCGCCAATGCGGCCATGCACAGCAGGCGCAGCACCCGCTGGGCGGGCACGGGACGGGTCACGGGTGCGGCAGACACGGTGGATGCAACCTCTTAGGGACGCGCGAACAGTTCAGAGAAACGCTGCAACAGGGCTTCGCGTCCTGCCCGTTCAGCATCACCCGCTGGCGGCAGTGCCTGGATGTCCGACAGACCGGGACGCTGGGCGGCCACATCGGTGCGCGCCGGAATCAGATAGGCCTTGGCCACGGCAGCCTGCCCTTTGTCGGAGAGGATGTAATCCACGAACTTGCGGGCCTCATCGGGTACTTTGCTGCTCTTGAGAATCATGACCGGACGCGCCGCCACCACGGTGGCACTGGAGGGGAAAATGATTTCCACCTTCTCGCCCTTGGCCTGTGCCGCATAGGTCACATAGTCCACGGCCCCGAACACGGCAGCCTTGGCTCCCTGCAACACGGGGTTGAGTGCCTGGGCGTTGGCTCCTGCCACTGCCATGCCGTTGTCCTTGAACTGGCCGAACAAGGCCCAGACGGCTTCTTCACCCTGGGCGGCCTGCAAACCGGAGAGCAGTTCCAGTGCCGTGCCGGACTGGCTGGGGTCGGGCATGTTCACCTTGCCTGCAAAGGCGGGCTGGGCCAGGTCTTTCCAGTCGGCAGGACGGGGCGTGCCGGATGCGGGATTCCAGGCAATCGCCAGTGCCGACAGGCCCTGGGCCACATAGCCGGGGCCTTTGTAGAGTTGCGGCACCTTGGCAGCGTGCGGGCTTTGGTAGTCCAGCAGCCAACCGCGCTGTTGCAGGTCCAGCGCGCTGTCCCACGAGGCGGAAATGACCACATCGGCACGCGGATTGGCGGCTTCGGCTTCCAGACGCGCCATCACCTTGCCGGTATTGGCCTGAAACACCTCGGCCTTGATGCCAGTCTCGGCCTCGAAGCCACTGGCGAGTTCGTTGATGAGGTCGCCTGGCCCGGCGGTATAGACCGTCAGTGCCGAAGCAGAACCGGTGGCACACACCAGGGCAGCCACCCCAAGGCCACGCCACAGCGTGGAATGCGAGAAGATCGTCATGGGAAATTTCCTGAAAAAACAACCAACAATGAAAAGAAAAACGGCCTGTCAATGCACTCAACCACCGGACGTGGCAGTGTGATCCGACGCGGCAAACCAGCGCAGTTGCGCGGCATCGATGTGCAGTCCGACGGCCTGCCGCGCGGCCAGTCGCTGGCGGGTGTCGGTGTGCAGTACGGCTCCATTGGGAAGGTGCAGGGTGGTGCGATAGCTGCCACTGCGGTATTGCTGGCCGTGTACCCGTGCCTGCCACGCGCTGCCATCGGGAGCACACAGGACAATCGCGCTGTCGGGCACCAGCAGCTCGCCGGTATCCATGTCGCCAGAACCCGCGCTGTTGCCGGGCACTGCCAGACAGGGCAGGCCCTCGCCCAGCCACACGCCCTGCCCATTGCGCCGGGCAGGCAACACCGCACCCAGCTTGAGAAAACGCGCCACCCAGGCAGAAGCCGGGGCATTCCACAGATCGCGCGGAGAGGCAATCTGCTCCACCTGCCCCTGGCGCATGACGGCGACCTGATCGGCCACAGCACAGGCTTCCTCGTGGTCGTGTGTGACGTAAATGGCGGTGGTTCCCAACTCGCGCAACAGGCGGGCAATGTCTTCGGAGAGGCTTTCGCGCAAGTCGCGGTCAAGGTTGGACAGCGGCTCATCGAACAGCAGCAGCGAAGGCCGGGCCACCAGTGCGCGTGCCAGTGCCACACGCTGCTGCTGGCCACCAGACAGCGCGGCCGGTGCACGCTGTGCCAGATGCTCCAGCCCTACGCTCTGCAAAGCCTGCTGTACCCGCTGCACCAGCTCACCCCTGGGAACCTTCTGCATTTGCAGCGGAAAAGCCACATTGGCGAACACGCTCAAATGCGGCCAAAGGGCATAGTCCTGAAAGACCATGCCCAGTTGCCGTCTCTGGGGTGGCTGCTGCTCGTGGGCAGTCGCCACCAAACGCTCACCGAACCAGATTTCCCCATCGCTGGGGGCTTCCAGCCCGGCCAGCAGCTTCAGCAGCGTGGACTTGCCGCAGCCCGATGGCCCCAGCAAGGCCAGCACGGCACCCGGCTCCAGCCGCAAATCCACCTGTTGCAGGGCGCGGACACCCGCATAGTCACGCCGCACCCCACGCAGGGTCAAGGCCACGCCGGAAACAGCGTGGGATGCAGGCTCGGCCAGTGTCATGCGCTGCCCATGCCTCAGAACTTGTGTACCAGACCGAAGCCCCAGGTCACATCGTCAGCGAAGCCACCGCGCAATTGGGCTTCGTCGTTCACCTGGCCCACGTTCAGGTACACGCTGGTGCGCTTGGAGAACTGGTAGTCGCCGAATACTTCGTAAGCGGTTGCGCCATCGACGGCATTGTTCTCGTGGTCCAGGTACGCGGCCTGCACCCCCACGGTGAGGGCACCGAACGGCACCGCCACGCCCAGACCGAAGCCTTCGCCACCGCTGGTGGAAGTGCTGAAGTCCTTGGTTTCGTCACGGGTGTAGTAACCGCTGACTTCCAGTGCCTTGAAGTCGTACTTGATACCGGCAGCGTAGCCAGTGCGCTGATTGGCGGCAGAAGACAGCTTGCCCTGCACCGCAGCACCCACCGTCAGACCACCGACCTTGTAGCTGGCGGCAGCCTGCACGAAGTCCTTGTCATTCGCCCAGACACCGGTGGTGCTGTTGAAGGACTTGCGCTGGTCTTCAAAGCCATAGGCGATGCGGGCCTCGAAGCCACCCAGCTTGGGCGTGGCGTACTGGATTTGGGCATTCTGGCGCGAACCACCCAGGTTGCCATTGGCCTCCAGACCCAAGGCTTTCAGAGCAGAGGAGCCATCGGCCGTGCCGTTCAGGTCAAACGTGCCCAGCAGGCGGTTCTGCGGGGTGGTGGTGCGGCCCACCAGAATGTTACCAAAGCCACCGGAAACGCCCACCCAGGCCTGGCGGTTGAAGCCACCGTTGCCACCAATGTTGCCGTTGGTCAGATCAATCGCGCCAGACTCGAACTGGAAGCTGGCCTTCAGACCATTGCCCAGATCTTCGGAACCACGCAGACCCCAGCGGGAAGTGCCGTCGTAGTTGCTGATGACACCGGTATCTTCCATCGTGTAACGCTGACCCACGCCCGCGTCCAGCTCACCGTAGAGGGTGACATTGCTTTGTGCAAGTACGCCGGTGCTCATGGCGGCCACAGCAGCAGCGGCCAACAAATTCTTCTTCATCGTATGCTCCCAGTCAGGTTGTGAATTGCTTGCGACCTGCGCCACCGCTTGCGCGGCGATCAATGCAGGCGACAGGGGGCATTGGACTGGGAGGGCATGACAGTGCCGTTACACCGCCGTATCCTGTTTCAGCGGTTGTCGCCGGGGCGCAACGTCATGGCGTTGTCATGTGCCAGAACGTGTTTGCGCGCTCAGAACGTGCTGGCCAGTGCCTGCGCCAGGTCGCGTTCCAGGGTCTGTGCATCTTCCAGCCCGATGCACAGGCGCACCAGCCGGTGCCCCCCCAGACGTTGCAGCGACTGCGGCAGGCTTCGGTCGCCCGCCAAATCGTAGGCCATCACCAGACTGGTGGAGCCACCCCAGCTATAGCCGATGCGAAAGTGCTGCAAGTGCTCGCAGAACGCATCGATCTGCGTCTGTGTGTAGCCCGGCTGTGGCACAAAGCTGAAGATACCGGCGCAGGCTCCCTCACCGCCATAACGCGCCCCACACAGTTGCTGCCAATGTGCATGGCCGGGCGCATCGGGCAAGGCCGGGTGCAGCACCTTGGCCACCTGTGGCTGCCGTGCCAGAAACTGCGCCAGATGCCGGGCCGTGCGATCCTGCGCACGGTAGCGCAGCTCCATGCTGGGCAGACTGCGCAGCACACTCTCGACATCGTTCATGCCCACGCCCAGCCCCAGCCGCATGTGGCAGGCCTTGATGCGCTTGTGCAGCGTGTCGTCGCGGGTGCTGATGCTGCCCATCAGCACATCACCGCCGCCGCTGGGGTACTTGGTCAGAGCGTGGACGGACACATCCACGCCCAGCGGATGTTCACCCCCCGCATCCTCCAGATCGAAAGGCGCGAAGGCCAGCCCCGCGCCCCAGGTGTTATCCAGCGCGACGGCCACGCCATGCTGGCGGCACAGGCGCACCAGCGCGGGCAGATCAGGGAACTCCATGCTCACCGAACCGGCCGCCTCCAGCCAGACCAGGCGCGTTTGCGGCGTGATTCTGCGCGCCAGATCGTCCACGTCCAGCGGATCGTACACGCCGTGCGCAATGCCGTAGCGGGCCAGATCGCCCCGCAGCAGCGACTGGTTGGGGCCATAGACGTTGTCGGGCACCAGCACATGGTCGCCCTGCCCCAGCAAGGCCAGATTCACATTGGCAATCGCCGCCAGACCGCTGGGAGCCAGCAGGCAGTGCTTTGCGCCTTCCAGCGTGGCAAGCCGTTCTTCCAGAACAAAGCTGGTGGGCGTGCCATGCAGGCCGTAGGTGTAGGTGGTCTTGAACGCCCAGTCGCGGTTGCGCACTGCCGCCATGCTGGGGAAAAACACCGTCGAAGCCTTCTGCACCGCCGGTTGCAGCGAGGCAAAACCCGATGGCGGCTGGTAGGGGTGGTGAATCAGTTGGGTGCTGAGCGCAGTGGTGTCAGGGTTGAAATCGGCAGAGGAAGACATGGCGAACATTCAGGAAAAAGAAAACCACGGGCACGGTCACGATGACCTCAGCGCATGGCATGGGAAAACAGATACCCCAGGGAAGGTCTGCAAAAGCCGCCTTGCGCTGCATCCCATTAGCGGGCGCGGGCTTACCGCAAGGGTTTTGCAGACCTTCCCCAGCATACCGGCAATTGCGCGCGCCCAGACGATGCCCATCCGCAAACCCCCACCCCACCATGCAAAACACCGGCCAGAGCCGGTGTTGTCGTTGCCGATGTCATCGGCGCGCAGACTTCAGGCGGGGGCATGCCACCCCGCCGCATCGTTGGCACTCGTCACATATCGACGTAGTTCGGGCCGCCGCCGCCTTCCGGGGCCACCCAGACGATGTTCTGCGTCGGGTCCTTGATGTCGCAGGTCTTGCAGTGCACGCAGTTCTGCGCGTTGATCTGCAATCGCTTGCCTTCCTGGTTGCTTTCGTCATCGACGAATTCATACACCCCGGCCGGACAGTAGCGCGCTTCGGGGCCGCCAAACTTCTTCAGGTTGATCTCCACCGGTACGCCTTGATTCTTCAGCGTCAGGTGGGCAGGCTGGTTTTCTGCGTGGTTGGTGTTGCTGATGAACACGCTGGAGAGCCGATCGAACGTGATCTTGCCATCCGGCTTGGGATAGTCGATCTTCGCACACTCAGCCGCTGGCTTCAGGAAGGTATTGTCAGCAGCAGGGTTCCTCAGTGTCCACGGCGGGGTCTTGACACCCAGCTTGGGCAACACCAGGTGCTCGATGCCCGTCATCAGCATGCCCACCAGCGTACCCTTCTTGAACCAGGGCTTGAAGTTGCTGGCGGTCTTGAGTTCCGCGTACAGCCAGCTTTTCTCGAAAGCCTCGGGGTAGGCCGTGAGTTCATCGTGCTGTCGGCCTGCCGTGACGGCATCGAAAACGGCTTCGGCCACCAGCATGCCGCTCTTGATGGCGGCATGGCTGCCCTTGATGCGGCTGGCATTCATGAAACCGGCATTGCAGCCCACGAGCGCGCCACCAGGGAAAATGGTCTTGGGCAGGCTGGGAATGCCACCGTTGTTGATGGCCCGTGCGCCATAGCTCAGGCGTTTGCCGCCTTCGATATGCTTGAGGATTTCCGGGTGCTTTTTCCAGCGTTGCATTTCCTCGAAGGGACTCAGCCACGGATTCTTGTAGTCGAGGCCAACGACAAAGCCCAGCGTGACCTTGTTGTCCTCCATGTGGTAGAGGAAGCCACCACCATAGGTTTTCAGGTCCATCGGCCAGCCAGCGGTGTGCACGACCAGCCCGGGCTTGGCCTTCTCGGGCGGCACTTCCCACAGTTCCTTGATGCCGATACCGAAACTTTGCGGGGCAGAGTCTGCCTGAAGATTGAATTGGGCGAGCAACTGGCGGCCCAGCTGACCGCGCGCGCCTTCGGCAAAGATCGTGTACTTGCCGTGCAGTTCCATGCCAAGCTGGAAGTCGCCGGTCGGCTCGCCTTCCTTGCCCAGCCCCATGTTACCGGTGGCAATGCCCTTGACGGAGCCATCCTCGTTGTAGATGACTTCGGTGGCAGCAAAGCCAGGGAAAATTTCCACGCCCAGTTCCTCGGCCTGCGCCCCCAGCCAGCGCACAACGTTGCCCAGGCTGATGATGTAGTTGCCATCGTTGTGGAAGTTGTTGGGAATCAGGGCCGATGGGGTCTTGTAGCTTTTCTCGTCGGACACCATCAGCACCACTTCATCGGCAGTGACGGGCTGGTTCAGCGGCGCGCCCTTTTCCTTCCAGTCGGGGATGAGTTCGCTGATCGAGACAGGATCCATCACCGCGCCCGAGAGAATATGTGCGCCCGGCTCGGAACCTTTCTCCAGCACCACTACCGAAATCTCCTGCTCTTTCTCGGCAGCCAACTGCTTGAGCCGGATGGCGGTTGCCAGGCCCGCAGGCCCGCCACCGACAACGACCACGTCGTATTCCATGAACTCACGCGGGCCATACTGGGAGAGAATTTCTTCATTCGTCATCGTTATCTGTCGCTTTTCAAAAAAGTGGGGCGAATGTCTATCTGCGCGGCAGCCCTTGCGGCAACCCCGGCAAACCTGTTTTTTGTTGCAGTGCAAAAACTTTTAATTGTAGTCATGCTGGCCCTCAAAAGACCAGCAAAAATTACACACTTGAAGACCAATGTCCGTCAAGCGTCAGCGCACGCATTCCTCGGATACCTGATGGGAGTCCTCCTGCTGCCGCAACCAATCGGGATAAAATCCAAAAACTCTTTTGCCATTTTCATCAGCAATTTTCTCCTTCTGCAAGACCGACACAACCATGCCGTCATGTTGGGTGACCGTATGACGACACGCTCTGAACCATCATGCCACCAGAGCCATGGCTTCGGATTGTCGGTGGTGCCCAAACAGGCCCAAACGAACCGACCCTAGGGCATCCCCTAGGGAATGTCTGCAATGAATACAGCAAAAGAAGCAGCATGGACTTGGCACTTGTTTTTCGCAGATGTGTTATAAAAAAACTGTTGCTACCCAACAACCGTTCGATTCCAACCTGAAAAACCAAGAGAGGACACCATGGCATTTTCTTCATTCAAAACCCCCTCCAGCGCACAAGAAGACCTGGAGAAACTGGTGCAGGATCTGCACGGCCTGCTCTCCAGCCGCGATCTCGATGACGTTCCGCAGATCAAGGCCCTGCGCCAGAAGCTCGATGACGGCCTGTACAACGTTCGCCAGGCCACTGTGCGCGCTGCACAGGATGCCGCCTACAAGGCCAAGGAAGGAGCCTATGCGGCCAACCAGTACGCCCACGATGAGCCTTGGCAAGTCGCCGGTGCGGCAGTGGCCATCGGCGCACTGATCGGCTACCTGCTGGCACGCCGCTGATCGCCCCCCACAGGGCAGGCACTCCTGAACGGAGGGTCTGCCCTTGTCTCTTTCTGGATTGCCGCTGCCAATGGCCATGCAATCCGGCCCCATCCCCTGCTGTTCGAGAAAGGAATCTCCTGTGACCATCAACTGGCAATCATTGCTGGGATTCAACCGGCTGAGGGACTCGGCTCGCTACTGGGCAGAGGAAGGAGGCCATGCCGTCAATGACCGCATGGAACTGGCCATGCTGGAATGGCAGACCCAGAAAAAAGCCCTGCTCAAGGCCCTGATTGCCGCCATGCTGCTGGGCTATTTCGGATTCGGCCTGCTGCTGCTGGGGTCGATGGCCACCATGCTGCACTGGTGGGATACCGAACACTGGGGCAGTGCGCTGGCCGGAGTGCTGGGCTTCTGGCTGGCCGCCGCAGTGGTCAGCACCGCGCTGTTGCTTCATGCCCGCAAACGCTTTGCCAAGGCCTTTGTCCTGACCCGCAAGGTACTGGCTGCCGACTGGCAGGAATTCAAGGAGCACCTGTGAGCATTTCATCCCCATCCCCTCTTCCCAACCGGGTTCAGGAAGCCATTGCCCTGGCCAAGACCGAATCCGGTACCGCAGAGCAACTGGTGCTGGCCCGCATTCTGGAGCAACGCATCCGCATCAAGACCCGCGAGCTGGAACAGGCCCGCCATGCCGGTCGCGTGGGTGGCAGAATCCAGCAGCGATCGCTGCTGCACATTGCAGGCAATGCAGCACAAAGCAACCACCTGCTGCTGGCAGGCAGGGACTTTGCGTTGCAGCACCCTCTGGCCACCGGCTTCGCGCTGGGCTTCGGGCTGGTGGCGGCCCCGCGCAGACTGCTGCGCGCCGTCACCGTGGTACTGCCCCTGATTCTGCGCTTCAGCCGCTGATCGCCAGTCACACTGTTCATTACAGGAGAGGCGCGGGTTGGCAGCCTCTTCTTTTTTTCCGTCGATTTCAATTCTTCTGGCCTGTCAGCATGTCTTCCTCCTGCGCATCCGATCGCATCGATCTCCATTGGCACGAAACCGAACCCGGCAGCGGCATCCGCTACGCCCTGGTGCAATTGCACAATCCCGAACGGCTCAATGCCATGTCGGTATCCATGTGGCGGCAACTGAAGCAGGTCTTCACGGACATACAGCAGCAGCGCGATGTGCGCTGCGTGGTGGTGGCCGGTGCAGGCGGCAACTTCTGTGCCGGGGGCGATATTTCCGAATACGCCCGCTTCCGCTTCGAGATCAACAGCCTGCGTTCCTTCCACGAGGACGATGTCTGGGGTGGGCTGGGTGCGATGCTGGCCTGCGACGTCCCCATGATTGCCCGCATCGATGGGGTGTGCATGGGCGCGGGCCTGGAGATTGCCAGTTGTTGTGACATCCGTGTGGCCTCGGCATCGAGTCAATTCGGCGCGCCCATTGCCAAACTGGGCTTTCCGATGGCCCCGCGCGAACTGCAACTGGTCGGGCAGGCCGTGGGCGATACGGTGGCCCGCCAAATCCTGCTGGAAGCGACGGTATTGCGCAGTGACGATATGCTGCGCACGGGCTTTCTGTCGGAAGTCGTTGCCGACAGCACAGCCTTGCAGGCGTGGGTGGAGCAGAAGACTGCCCGCATTCTGGCCCTCGCCCCCCAGGCGGCACGCCTGAACAAGCAAACCCTGCGCGCGCTGGCACAAGGCCATCTGGCACAGAGCCTGGAAACCGCCTACGACTACGCCAGCAGCGCAGAGCACCGCGAAGGCATTGAAGCATTCGTACAGAAGCGCAAACCCTTGTTCTGATGCGGGGCCAGACCTTCACAGATCGTAAAAGCGATCTTAAGCAGCCTGCTGCGCCAGTGCCCAGAGCACATGTTCCCTGACCAGTGCGGGCGTTGCCTCGCTGTCCTGCATCGACTGCAAATGCTGGCGAATCGGCACGGCCTCCTCGGCAGACAACTGCCGCAGGGCATTGCCACAGACCACGGCCAGATTGCGCTGCCAGCGGGCAAAGCCGATGCGCCGGATCGGGCTGCCTTCGGTGTAACGCAGAAAATCCGCTTCCTGCCACCGCAACAGCGTCAGCAGGCGGGTGTCATTCCAGACGGCACGGGCGTTGAAATCGGCCAGAACCGCAGGCGTGGCGAACTTGTTCCACGGGCAGGCCAACTGGCAGTCGTCACAGCCATACAGGTGATTGCCGATCAGCGGGCGCAAATGCTCGGGGATGGCCGCCGCATGTTCGATCGTCAGGTAGGAGATGCACAGGCGTGCGTCCACCTGGCCGGGGGCCACAATCGCCTGGGTGGGACAGATGTCCATGCAGGCCGAACACTGGCCGCAGTGCGCCGTGGTCGCTGGCGTGGGCGGCAGGGCCATATCGAGAAAAATCTCGCCCAGAAAAAACATGGAACCGGCCTTGCGCGACAGCAGCAGCGTGTGCTTGCCACGCCAGCCCAGGCCACTGCGGCGTGCCAGCTCCACTTCCATGACCGGGGCCGAATCCGTGAACGCACGAAAGCCCAGCGGGCCGACCTCCTGCTGGATGCGCTCGGCCAATTTCTGCAAACGGTTGCGCAGGACCTTGTGGTAGTCCCGCCCGCGTGCATACACCGACACCACGGCCTCGTGCGCATTGGCCTGGCGTTGCCATTCGCGGCCCTGCCATGCGGGCGGCGTGTCCTGGGGCAGATAATCCATGCGGGCGGTGATAATAGAGACTGTGCCGGGAACCAGTTCGGCAGGGCGGGCGCGCTTGAGGCCATGCTGCTGCATGAAAGCCATATCGCCGTGGAAACCTTTGGCCAGCCACTGCATCAACCCTTCTTCCGCATCGGACAGGTCAATGCCCGCCACACCAATCTGAGAAAAGCCCAAATCGTGTGCCCACTGCTGAATCTTCGCCCAAAGCTCCGTGTGTTGCTCCATAGAGGCGGAATTGTAGAGAGTCACGGCATCTGCCAGCGCATCGCACCCGCCGACCATCCCCGTTTTCGTTTGCCCCACCCGTTCCGATTCCCCGCGTTCCCATGACCACCTTGCAACCGCCCCATGCCAGTCAAGGCATCTGGCACACCCCGCTGCCCAACGAACAGGCCACCGCCACCCTCGCCCAGGCCATTGCCCACCACAGCCACACGCACCCCCATCTGCGCATCGACCTGTATGGCGATCTGGGTGCAGGCAAAACCACGTTCGTGCGTCTGCTGCTGCGCGCGCTGGGCGTGGAAGGCCGCATCAAAAGCCCCACCTATGCCCTGATGGAAAGCTATGAACTGCCAGGCTGCGCCACGCCCGCCCGCCACTTCGACCTGTATCGCCTGGAAACCCCTGAGGAATGGCAGGAATCGGGGCTGGAAGAAGAACTGAACGCCGCTGGCCTGCGTCTGGTGGAGTGGCCCCAGAAAGCCCAACCGCTGTTGCCTGCCCCCGACCTGAGTCTGGCGTTCTGCATCACCCCGCAACCCGATACCCCCGAATGGCGCAGCCTGACCATCACCAGCCACACAGCCACCGGAACCGATATGGCCCAGCACGTCCTGAAAGCCACCGCATGAAGAAACCCCTCGCCTCCCGATTGAACGGCTGGAGTGACCCAACACCCCGCCCTGTTGCTCCCCTCACACGCCAGACTGTAATGGCCTCCATCCCCTCGTCAGCCATAGCGACACAGCATGTACCGCCTGCCATTCAGGCTCCCGCACCAGCACGCCGCACCTTGCTGCAAGCCGGTACGCTGCTGTGCCTGCTGGGAGTGCAGCACCTGGCCAGCGCACAGAGCACGCGCAGTGTGGCCGTCAGAAACGGACTGGATGCCAGCAATGCCGCCAAAGGCAGGAACGGCACGGTCGCCGTGCGCGTCTGGCCGGCGGAAGACTACTCACGCATCACCATCGAGTCCGACCAGGAACTGAAGGCCAGCTACAAGATGCGCAAGAACCCGGCGCAGATGCAGGTGGATGTCACCAGCCTGCAACTGAGTTCCGACCTGCGCAACGTCGTCACCAAGGTCACGGCCGACGACCCCAACATCGTCACCATCCACATTGCCCAGTACGACGACGAAACGGTGCGCCTGACCATCGACCTGAAAAAAGCCGTGACCCCTGAAGTGTTCACGCTCAAGCCCGTCTCGCCTTACCGCTGGCGGCTGGTGCTGGACTTTTATCCGGTCAAGGAAATCGACCCGATGGCGGAACTGATTGCCGAGCGCACCCAACGCCTGGCCCTCGCCAGCCAGCCCTCACCGCTGCCACCCCTGACACCACCGCCCACCACCCCCCCGCCGCCAGAAACCGACCTGCTGGGCGACTGGATCAATGGCCAGCCTGTCACCGCTGCGCCACCCCTCCCATCGGCACCCGCCACTCCACCCATTACGCCCAAGCCCCCGCCACTGCCGGTTCCAGCCCTGCCACCACTGGCTCCTGCGACCAAGCCAACGCCCGCCACACCTGCGGCGACTCCCCCTCCCATTCCTGCCATCACCCCACCGCCGCCCGTGGCTGCACCTGCCCCGGCACCCACACCACCGGCCACACGCCCCCCCGCACCCAGTACGCCAGCACCACGCCAGACCGACCGCATCATCATCGTGGCCATCGACCCTGGGCATGGCGGCGAAGACCCCGGAGCCATCGGCCCAGCAGGCACTTTCGAGAAAACCGTGGTGCTGGCCATTGGCCTGGCACTGCGCGACCGCATCAACCGCAGCCGCATCAACGGCGTGCCCATGCAGGCGTTCATGACCCGCGACCGCGACTTCTTCGTGCCGCTGGGCGTGCGCGTGCAGAAAGCCCGGCGCGTCAAGGCCGACCTGTTCATGAGCATCCACGCCGACGGCTTCACCAACCCCAATGCACGCGGAGCCGGGGTGTATGCCCTCAGCCAGCGCGGAGCCTCCAGCACCACGGCCCGCTTTCTGGCCGACAAGGAAAACCAGTCCGATCTGGTCGGTGGCGTAAACGTCAAGAGCCAGCACCAGGACGTTCAGCAGGCTCTGGTGGACATGAGCACCGCCGCCCAGATTCGCGACAGCCTGCAATTCGGAACCATGCTGGTGCGCGAAATGGAAAAATTCGCCCACATGCACAAAAAGCGCGTGGAGCAAGCCAACTTTGCCGTGCTGCGCTCACCCGACATTCCCAGTGTGCTGGTCGAGACTGCGTTCATCACCAACCCGGAAGAAGAACGCCTGCTGCGCGACCGCGCCTACCAGAACCAAATGGCCGACGCGCTATTGCAAGGCATCCTGAACTACTTCACCAAGTTCCCACCCAGCCCGCGTGCGCGCTCGCTTTGACAAAACACCACCTAGGGAAGGTCTGCAAAACCCGTTGCGCCGCCCGCATCCCGCCACTGGGATGCAGCGCAAGAGTTTGCAGACCTTACTTAGAAAGCTCTGCGAAGCCCTTGCCCCATCCTCCCGTACAAGGCAGGAAACTGCCTGGGGCGGCCTTTGCAGAGCGTTTGCCCGCAATCTTCACGCATAATCCACCGCAGCACACTCTTCCCCAATTCACATGGAAACCATGAAAAAGGCAATCGTCACCGGCATCACAGGGCAGGATGGAGCATATCTGGCTCAGCTTCTTCTGGAAAAAGGCTACCAGGTCTATGGCACCTTCCGCCGCACCAGTTCGGTGAATTTCTGGCGCATCGAAGAGCTGGGCATTGCCAGCCACCCCCAACTGCACTTGGTCGAATACGACCTCACCGATCTCTCTGCCAGCATCCGCCTGTTGCAGCAGGCAGAGCCTGACGAGGTCTACAACCTGGCGGCACAGAGCTTTGTCGGCGTCTCCTTCGACCAGCCCATCACCACCGCCGAAATCACTGGCATCGGCGCAGTCCATCTGCTCGAAGCCATCCGCATGGTCAATCCGCGCATCCGTTTCTACCAGGCCTCCACCTCCGAGATGTTCGGTCTGGTACAAGCCGTGCCACAGTCCGAGAGCACGCCCTTCTACCCACGCAGCCCCTATGGCGTAGCCAAGCTCTATGCCCACTGGATGACCGTGAACTACCGCGAGAGCTACGGCATCTTCGGCACCAGCGGCATCCTGTTCAACCACGAAAGCCCCTTGCGCGGGCGTGAATTCGTCACCCGCAAAATCACCGACAGCGTGGCCAAGATCAAGCTCGGCACGCTGGATGTGCTCGAACTGGGCAACCTCGACGCCAAACGCGACTGGGGATTCGCCAGGGAATATGTGGACGCCATGTGGCGCATGTTGCAGGTGCAAGAGCCCGATACCTTCGTCGTCGCCACCGGCCGCACCGAAACCGTGCGCGACTTTGTGCGCATGGCCTTCCAGGCTGCCGGCATCGACCTCACATTCAGCGGCCATGACGAAACCGAAACCGCCGTGGATGCGGCCAGCGGCAAAACGCTGGTGCGCGTGAATCCGCGCTTCTATCGCCCCGCCGAAGTCGATCTGCTGGTGGGCGATGCCAGCAAGGCCCGCGACAAGCTCGGCTGGCAGCCCGGCACCAGCCTCGAACAACTGTGCCAGATGATGGTGCAGGCCGATCTGACACGCAACCAGGCGGGAATCTCGCTGTGATACAGGCCGTCTCCCCACTGCTCACCCTGCCGAAAAAGCCCGAGACCACGCGCCGCGTACTGGTCACCGGCGCGCTGGGCTTCACCGGACGCTACATGGTGAACGAGCTGCTGGCACACGGCTGGGAGGTCTGGGCCATGCACCCACGGCCACTGGCCGTCAGCTCCAGCACCCCCAGCAACACCATGCTGCGCCATGTGCAGGCCGACCTGCTGGAAGCCACGGCCCTGGCCAACACCCTCTCGCACATCCAGCCCCATGCCGTCGTGCATCTGGCCGCCGTCGCATTCGTCGCACACGGCAATGCGGAAGACTTCTACCGCACCAACCTCATCGGCACCCGCCACCTGCTTGCCGCGCTGGCGAACCTGCCGGTGCCACCCCGTCACATCCTGCTGGCCAGCAGTGCCAACGTCTATGGCATCACCACCGAAGGCAAGCTCAACGAAGACACTGCGCTGAACCCTGCCAACGATTACGCGGTCAGCAAGGTCGCCATGGAAATGATGGCCAGCCTGTGGCAGCACCAACTGCCCATCACCATCACCCGGCCGTTCAACTACACCGGCGTGGGACAAAGCGAAAACTTCCTGATCCCCAAGATCATCGCGCACTTCAAGAAACGCGCTCCCGTCATCGAACTGGGCAATCTGGATGTATGGCGCGACTTCTCGGACGTGCGCCAGGTCACCGCCATTTACCGCCAGTTGCTGGAAGCCGACCTTCATGCCCCCGGTGCAACGAGCAGCCTGACACCGCATACCATCTTCAACGTAGGCTCCGAACAACTGCACTCGCTGCGCGACATCCTCGCACTGGCCGAAGCACTCACGGGCCACCAGTTGGAAGTGCGCATCAACCCGGCCTTCGTGCGCGCGAATGAAGTCAAGACCCTGCGGGCCGACACCAGCCGACTGCGCAGCGTACTGGGCGAATATCGTCCCATCGAACTGCGCGATACACTCGCCTGGATGCTGCAAGCCTCCTGACACCCCTGCACACCCGCCAGACCCCCATGGGCATCGACCTCATCTTTGCAGCGGATGCCTTGCACCCTCCCCTCACCGGCATTGGTCGCTACAGCCTGGAACTCGCCCGGCGGCTGGAGCACAGCGACCGCGTGGCACGCATGCGCTACTTCGCCATGGGCCAGTGGTTGCCATCGCCCATCGCATCGCTGGAACGCAATCTGGAGCAGCCGCCCGATTCGGCCGCCGACCTGTCCACTCGCCCCGCATCGGACACGCTGCAACGCTGGCGCAGACAACTATCTGGCAACCGGGTTGCCGTGCGTGCCTACCATGCCCTCAGCCCGTGGCTGTTCGGCTGGCGTTTGCGTGGCAACCGCAATGCAATCTTCCACGCCCCCAACTATTTTGTGCCACCGTTTGACGGGCGCACGGTCAGCACCGTGCATGACCTCTCGCACATACGCCATCCCGAATTCCATCCCAGGGCACGCGTGGACTACATGAACCTCGCCCTGCCCCCCAGCCTGCGCCGCACCGACCATGTGATTACCGTATCGCAAGCCACGCGGCAGGAATTCCTCACCTTGTTCCCGCACTGGGAGGAAGACAGGGTCACCGCCATCCTGCTGGCCGCCGATGCCGCATTCCACCCGCGCAGCACAGAGTCCATCGCCCCCGCACTGCACATGCTGCACCAGACACCGGGCAACCGCCGCACGCCCGATGCCAGCCCATGCCCTCTGGTGCCAGGCCGCTACAGCCTGTTTGTCGGCACCATCGAACCGCGCAAGAACATCGACCGCCTGCTGACCGCCTACAGCCAACTGCCCCAAACCCTGCGACGCGAATACCCGCTGGTCATTGCAGGCTCGCAAGGCTGGCAATCGGAATCCACCCACCGGCGCATCGCCCAGGCACAGGACGAAGGCTGGCTGCACTACCTGCGCTTCGTGCCCCAAACCCTGCTGCCCCACCTCTACGCGGGAGCCGCCCTGTTCATCTACCCTTCACTGTACGAAGGCTTTGGACTGCCCATCGTCGAGGCCATGGCCAGTGGCGTACCCGTCATCACCTCCGCCACCTCCTCCATGCCCGAAGTCGCTGGCGGTGCCGCCCGGCTGGTAAATCCACTGCAAACCGAAGACATACGCCACGCCATCGTGCAATGCCTCGAAGACACTGGCTGGCGCAGCCATGCCATCCAGGCCGGACTGCAACGGGCCTCGCAATTCTCATGGGATACCTGCGTGGCGCAAACCATCGGCACTTATCAGAAACTGTCGCCCTAACCCCTGCATGACGGAATAACAATATAACGACAAGATGAAAAAATCTCTCAGAATATCACCATTTACCAGATTTTTCTCAAAACTATTGCAGCATGGGCAGCCCTTCAGAAAATGTTACCCAACCGAAAAATGAGTGACTCTCAAAAAACAGAGAGAACCTCTTTCGATTGAAGTGCACGGATATATATAAGTGACGATCATGCGATCAGGCTCGTCACTGCGCACGCAAAGTCTTGTAAAACAACCTGACTATAATGGGCCGTTTTGTACAAAAACAAATGGGAACATGCGACACTTCACCTCCAAGCGGCTGCTCATACTCACCGCCAGCTTACTGACGACAGCCACTGCCAGCTTCGCAGAAAACAGCCCTGTACACCTTGTCTCGGAACGCCACCTCCAAACACCATCGGAGGCAGGCACAGACAGTGCAAAAAGCACCACCCCACTCCTGCGCCTGGGCGAAGCCTACCAACTGGCCCTGGAACACGATCATGCCTGGGCCGTCGCCCAATATGAATATCGTGCGGCACAGCAAGCCTACCCGATTGCACGCGCTGCACTCCTGCCCAATGCCAATGCAGGAGGCAGTATCTACCGGGTGGATCGCGACCTCACCAACCAGAACAACACGCGCAGCGAAGACCAGTACAACCAGAAAAATGCCCAGGTGCAGGTGCGGCAAGCCCTACTGAACCTGGAAGCATCCAAGCGCGTGGCCATGTCCCGCTACGATGAACGCATTGCCTCGGTCGAGCGCGTCAATGCGCACCAAGACCTGATTCAGCGCGTCACCAACGCCTATCTGGATGTGCTGCTGTCACAGGAACAGGTGCGGCTGGTGGACACCCAGCTTGAAGCCACGCAAGGGCAGCTTCGGCAGGTACAGAGCCAACGCGAGGCCGGCATCGCCACACGCACCGATGTCGATGAGGCACTCGCCCAGCTCGACCGCATCAAGGCCGACCGGGTTGCCGCCATCAGCAGCGTCGAAATCAGCCGCCAGCAATTGCGCCACATCATCAGCCAGCCAGTCAGCGAAGTGGTTCCCCTCTCTGCCGAAGTCGCCTTCAGCCTGCCCTCCCCCACAGAACCAGTGGCATGGGTCGATGCCGCACTGGAACATTCTCCCAAAGTGGTGGCGCGCCAGTTTGCAGCCGAGCAGGCCGCATTGAATATCGAGCGTGTCGGCGGCCGACGCTATCCCACCGTCAATGCCGCAGCCAGCTACAGCCACGCCACCGCCACCGACAACGGGGCCAAGCGTGACCGAATCGGCCGCATCGGCATTGAGTTAAACGTACCGCTTTATAGCGGCGGCGGCATCAGTGCGGAAGAACGCCAGGCCATTGCCCGCAACCAAAGTGCCCAGCGACAACTCGCGCTGGCACGCAGTGAAGCCGAACTGGATGCCTCCACTGCCCATGCCGAACTCACCAACGGGCTGGTGCGCATACAGGCACTGGAACAGGCCGTGCGCTCGGGCGAATCTGCCCTGCAAGGAGCCAAAATATCCGCCAGTGTGGCCTATCGCACCTTCGTGGATGTGCTCAATGCCGAGCAACTCCTGTACCGCTCACGCTTCGACCTGCTCGATGCACGCTTCGAATACATCCGTGCATTCGTTCGCCTGCAAGCCGCAGTCGGCGCACTGGATGAAACCATCGTCACCGAAATCAATGGCTGGCTGGAGTAAGCGGCCCGTTTAGCATGCAAAAAAAATCCCAACCAGCCTCGGAAATCGCCCAGGTACTGCGCAAGTTCCGCCATGTATTCATTGCCGCGGGCGTTTTCACCGCCGTCATCAACCTGCTGATGCTCACCCCCATCATCTACATGCTGCAGGTCTATGATCGGGTGCTCGCCAGCCTCAACGTCACCACCCTCATCATGCTCACGGTCATCGCAGCAGGCCTGTACCTGCTGCTGGGCCTGCTGGAATCCGTGCGCGGCAAGACCCTCACCCGCATGGGCAACCAGATCGACGCCCAAATGAACGAACGGGTCTTCCGTGCCAGCTACCAAAGCTACCTCCACCACGGCAATGGCAACGCCCAGCAGGCCCTGACCGACTTTCTCCAGGTGCGCCAGTTCCTGACCGGCACCGGCGTTCTCGTCCTCTTCGATGCCCCGTGGACCATCATCTACCTTGCCATCATTTTCTTTGTCCACTGGATTCTGGGTGCCATCGTGCTGGTGGCAGCGGCCATCCTGATTGCACTGGCACTGCTGAGCCAGTGGAGCACCAACCGCTACCTCAACAAGGCCAACCAGCTCAACATCGTCGCCAATGCACAGGCAGCCAGCAACCTGCGCAACGCCGAAGTCATCGAATCCATGGGCATGATTGGCCGCATCTACCAACGCTGGCTGGCACGGCACACCGAAATGCTCGACAACCAGACCGTTGCCAGTGAACGCGCGTCATCCATCACCTCCAGCACCAAGGCCTTCCGGCTGGCGCAACAGTCCCTGGTGCTGGGCGTGGGAGCCTGGCTGGTCATCCAGAACGAACTCACCCCCGGCCTGATGATCGCCGCCTCCCTGCTCACAGGCCGTGCCCTGGCCCCGGTGGAAGGCCTGATCGGCCAATGGAAAGGCTTCGTAGGCGCACACCGCGCACACGCACGCCTGCAACAACTGTTCACCGCCCACCCCATCGACACGGAACAGCTCTCCCTGCCCGCCCCCAAAGGTCACATCTCTGTCGAAGCCCTGTTCGGCGGCCCCCCTGGTGCCAAGAAACCCACGGTGGCCAACATCAACTTCCAGCTCCCCCCCGGTGAAATCCTGGGCATCATCGGCCCCAGCGCATCCGGCAAATCCACCCTGGCGCGCCTGCTCGTGGGCATCTGGGGGCCGCTGTCGGGCAAGGTGCGCCTGGACGGTGCCGACATCTACGCATGGGACAAGGAAGAACTCGGGCCCCATGTCGGCTACCTCCCGCAGGACATCGAACTCTTTGAAGGCTCCGTGGCCGAAAACATCGCCCGCTTTGGCGATGCCGATCCCGAACGCATCGTGGCCGCCGCCCAGACCGCCGGGGTGCATGAACTCATTCTGCGCCTGCCCTCAGGGTATGACACCGACATCGGCACCGGTGGAGCCAAACTCTCCGGTGGGCAGCGTCAGCGCATTGCCCTGGCACGCGCCATCTACAACACCCCGAAACTCCTTGTTCTCGACGAGCCCAACTCCAACCTCGACGACAGCGGCGACCGCGCCCTGCTGATGGCCTTGCAGCAGCTCAAGCAACGCGGCACCACCATCATCGTCGTCAGCCACCGCAATGGCATCCTCAACATTGCCGATCGCCTGCTGCTGCTCAAGGACGGTGCCCAGGCCCATTACGGCAGTCGTGCCGAAGTCCTCGCGGCCCTGCAACGGCAGGCACAACAGGCAGCCAGCCCGCCACAAGGCCAACCGCCGCAGCCAGGAACCACTGTCAAAGCCAAACCCGCCCTTGCCGCCCCCCAACTGCGTACCGAATCACCCGAATGACCCAATTCAGCCCCACCCCCGACCCCGCAGCCAACCCATCCGGGGCCTCTGCCTCCGACCGCCCGGCAGAACCCGGCAAGGAACACAACAGCTCCTCACGACCACCGTTCGGCATCATGCGCACCGGCTGGCTGATACTCCTGCTGGGCTTCGTCGGCTTCCTGATCTGGGCCGCCTTCGCGCCCATTGAATCGGGCATCACCGCCTCCGGGGAAATCGTCGTGGACTCACAACGCCAGAAAGTTCAACACCTCTCCGGCGGCATCGTCGAGGAAATCCTCGTGCGCGATGGCGACCACGTCGAGCAGGGCCAGGTCGTGGTGCGCCTCAACCGTACCCGCTTGCAAAGCGAACTCGCCATCATCCAGTCGCAACTGCTCACCGCCCTCGCCACCGAAGCCAGACTGCTGGCAGAACGCGCACGACAAGGCCAGTTCAGCTACCCGCAGATGGTGGAAGAAGCCAGCAGCAACGACCCCCGTGTGGCCGAAGCCATGCACACCCAACGCCAACTGTTCCGAACCCGCCGCCTCTCGCTGCAAAACGAAAAATCCATACTCGACCAGCAGATTCGCGGCCTGAACGAACAACTTCAGGGCATCCAGGCGCAGGCTGCCGGCAAAAACACCCAGCTCGCACTGCTGCAAGAAGAACTCACCAGCCTGAAAACCCTCTTTGACCAAGGGTATGTTCCCCGCAGCCGCATCTTCGAGCTCGAACGCGCCGTCGCCGACATCCATGCCCGCCGCAGCGACGACCAGGCCCAACTCGGCCGCATCCAGTCCGCACTCAGCGAAGCACGCCTGCAAAAACTCCAGCGGGAACAGACCTACGACAAGGAAATCGAAACCGAACTGGCCAACACCCAGCGCGACATCGCTGGCCTGGAGCAACGTGCCATTGCCCTGCGTGACGAACTCGACCGCGTGGAAATCCGCACCCCCGTATCCGGCACCGTCCTGGGCCTGCAAATCCACACCGCCGGTGGAATCGTTCGCCCCGGAGAAGACATCCTCGATGTCGTCCCCGACAACGAACCGCTCATCGTCGAGGCCCGCATTCCCGTGCAGTCCATCGAGCTCATGGTCAATGACCTGGAGGCCCTGCTCAACTTCTCCGCCCTCAGCCGGCTCAACCCCACCGTCAAGGGACACGTCATCCACGTCTCTGCCGACCGCCTCACCGACGAGCGCACCGGAACCCCCTACTTCAAGGCCCGCATCGAAGTTCCACCGGAAGAACTCAAACGCCTGAGCTACGAACGCATCATCCCCGGCATGCCCGTCGATGTAGTCATCCGCACCGGCGAACGCAGCCTGCTGCACTACCTGCTGCAACCCCTGACCGACCGCGTGTTCTCCGCCTTCCGGGAACGCTGATCCTGGATTGTTCCTGCGCAACAGCGCAGGAACAATCCATGGATATTCCATGCACCCCCATGTGACGGCATCTTCAATTTGACCTTTAATTGAATATGGATATTTACCCAGCCAAGATATCAGGGTAATCACCTATATTAAAACTCTCAAAATACTCTCAAATATTTCATTCATATGGAATCCAGTAATAAATTATTCACAAATTAAACGTTACCTAACTTAAATCAGAGATAGCCCCCTACTATCAACCATAGTTATAATCATCGGCACTCTAGTTACTGAGCATGCGTAGATGCGCTATTTTTTTGCCGGCCAGTGAAAATTTATTGCATCTTCTGGATGGATTGATCCATATTATTTCAGTCCGCAAACACCGCATCTTGGTGACTTTTGTGTGAGTCCAAAGTCTGTACAGCGTTTGCAAAGCCCTGCATCGCATAATTTTTCTTTTCTATCAACCGCTTGGGAGTGAATCCATGAGTTTTCAAACTTTCGTCACCAATCTGTACCAGGATGTTCTGGGCAGAACACCGGACGCCACTGGTCTGACATATTGGGTCGATCAACTCGAAGCTGGCAGCATCTCGCGCGCAGAAGTCATCAACGAATTCGTCACTTCCGCCGAAGTGACTGAAGTCCTGGGCGGAACAGCATTCATCTATCTGGCAGCCCTGGGGCGTCTGCCCGATGCCGATGGCTGGGAATACTGGGCCGACGAACTCCGTGAAGGGGCAGAGCTGATCGAGATTGCAGCAGGGTTCGTCCAATCGACAGAATTCATCACCCGTTACGACATCGATGTCACCGACCAGAACTACTCCAAGACCGCATACGTGGAAAAGCTCTACCAGAACGTTCTGGGTCGCAGTGCCGATACCGCTGGCCTGAACTACTGGGTGCAGCAGCTTGAGAGTGGCGTCAGCCCTGAACAAGTGCTGCTGGAAATTGCCCAGTCCACCGAGTTCGTCGAGCAATCGAATGCCAAGGTACAGGTCACCCTGGCCTACCAAGGTGCGTTTGGCGTGCCTCCCACCACCGCCCAGCTCAACAGTGCACTGAACGCCATTGCACAAGGCAACAGCGTCCTTGACCTGCTGGAAAACCTGATCGTGGACTACACAGCCACTTCCGCCGCCACCGTGAACGAAGGCTCCAGCCTGGAATTCACCGTCAATGCCTTTGCTGCCACCACTACCGCCACCGTACTGACCTGGGAACTGACCGGCGACGGCACCAACCCTGCCAGTGCCGCCGACTTCACCGGCCCCACCGCCGGCACCGTCACCATCCCCGCGAACAGCACCAGTGCCACCGTCACGATTCAAATCGCCGACAAGGATGGCATCGAATTCGCCGAAGGCTTCAAGCTCGTACTGAAGGATGCCAGCGGCAAGCAAGTGGGCAGCAGCTCCACCGCCACCATCATCGACACCTCCAGCCAGGACGACGTAACAGCCCCTGTCGTCACCCCGGTGGTCATCGAATACAATGAGCATACTGCCGACAGCACCGTCCTGCTTGGCAAAGTGACAGCCACCGACAACGTCGATGTGACTGGTTTTGAAATCGTCAGCGGCAACAACGAAGGTTTCTTCCAGATCAACAGCGATGGTGAAATCACCCTGACCGCCATCGGCCTGGCTTCGACAGCCAACGACTTTGACGACACCGGTGCCAACGCCAAGAACAGCTTCACACTGGGTGTGGTAGCCGTGGATGCCGCAGGCAACAAGTCTCCTGTGACCGCAGTGGAACTGAAGATTCTGGACGACATCAGTGACAACTCCGCCGAATTCACCCTGACAGACGGCGCGGACTCTCTGGACGGCAGCCAGAACGGCGCAGGCAATCTCTTTGCCTCCTTCAATGCCGGCAATGGCAACTACCCGTCCGACAGCACCTTCACCGCAGACGACAGCATCAAGGGCGGAGATGGCGAAGACACCATTCGCCTGCACCCCGGCCACGCAGAAGTGCGGGACACCAACTTCCAGAACGTCGAAAGCGTGGAAAACCTGGTCGTGGCCAACAGCGATGTCACCCTGGGCTTCCGGGCTGCCGAAGCAGGCATTCAATCGGTCACCTCCACCGGCGGTGGCAATCTGACCCTGGATGAAGGCTACGACAACGACGAAATCTCGTTCCGTGGCAGCAGCACAGGCACAGAAACCGTACTGTTCAACAACCAAGCCGAAAATACCGAGCTGCGTGTGACCTTCGCCAGTGGCGAAGTTGGCAATGGCAGCGTGTACAACGCAACAGCCGCCACACCAGGCAACCCCTACGCTGCGGAGGGCAGCGGCGGTCTGGCCGTGCGTGTGCAGGCCGAAGATGGCAGCGATGACCTGACCGGTGGTGTGAGCCGCTTCGAAGACGAAGGCATCGTGCTGGCCAGCGATATCGATGGCGTTCAATTCGACGTGCGTGACCTCGGTGGCGCAGCACGCGGCACCTTTGCCAGCGTGGCCCTGGGCACACAGGCCAGCGAAACCATCGTGGCAGGCAGCGGTGACTTCACGGCTCTGACAGCAGATGGAAGCACCGGTGTCTACATCAACGCAGGTGCGGGCAACGACCACGTCACCGGTACCGGTGCCAACGACTTCCTGGTAGGTGGCGCAGGCCACGACACCCTGATCGGACTGGCTGGCGATGACAGCTTCCTGGGCGGCGCAGGCAATGACAGCATCAATGCTGGCACTGGCGATAACTGGATCGACGGTGGCCTTGGCAACGACACCATCACGACTGGCAACGGCCATAACGAGATTTACGGCGGTGCAGGCAACGACAGCATCACGGCAGGCAGTGGCGATGACACCATTGATGGCGGGGCAGACGACAACGTCATCAACGCAGGCGATGGCAACAACACCGTCAAGGCTGCGAATGGCAAAAACACCATCACCACCGGCGACGGCGAGGACAAGATTGATGTGGGCGATGGCGACAACACCATCAACGCAGGCGATGGCGAAAACACCATCACCACAGGCAATGGCGACAACACCATCACCACCGGCGATGACAAGGACACCATCACCGTAGGTGCTGGCGACAACACCATCAACGCAGGCGATGGCGAAAACACCATCAAGGCAGGCAATGGCGACAACACCATCACTACCGGCAAGGACAATGACACCGTTGAAGTAGGTGATGGCGACAACATCGTCACCACCGGTGCAGGCAACGATGACATCACCGCAGGCGATGGCAACAACACCATCGACGCAGGCGAAGGCAACAACAACATCGCCGTCGGAACTGGCTTCAACAAGATTACAGCAGGCGATGGCGAAAACACCATCACCGTAGCTCCAGGTGGCGCAGGCAACAACACCATCACCGCAGGCAATGGTGGCAACACCATTCAAGGTGGCGACGGCAACGACACCATCACCAGCGGCACCGGCAACGACAGCATCGACGCTGGCGCAGGCAACGACATCATCGCCGCAGGCGGTGGCGTGGACACCATCAACGCAGGTGCTGGCGACGACACCATTCAGGTGGGCGATGCCGAGCTGCAAATCGGCACACTCATCGACGGCGGCGAAGGCTACGATACCCTGGAACTGACCAACGATGACCCCACTGTTGCACGCAGCAACGATAGCCGTTTTGTCAATTTCAACAACATCGAACGCTTCCACTTCGATGCCAACACCGAATTGCGCGCGCAGGCCGTGCAGTTCTCTGGCAAAGACATTGACATCACCGGCGGGGCTACCCCAGCAGATGCCAATTCGCATCTCCACCTGGATGCCACCGGTCTGTACCGCGTGGACCTGACCACACTGGATGTCTCCACCGGAGAACTCGCAGATCGCAACCTTCCGGCGTTCACTGGTGTCATTACCACCGACTTCAGCGGCAATCAAACTGTCAATAACGCCTTCTTCGGCTCCTCCGGTCGCGACAACGTCATCGGTGGTGATGGCAACGATGTGATTCAGGGCGGTGCTGGCAACGATACTCTGGACGGCGGTGCTGGCAACGACCTCATCGCAGGTGGTGAAGGGGCAGATCACCTCTACGGCGGTACTGGTAACGACACGCTGGTGGGTGAGCAGGCAGACGTGGTGCTGGATGGCGGTGCAGGCACTGACATCCTGCAACTCGGTGCCGACTTCAATGATGTCAATGATGCACAGATCAATGACATCGAAGAAATCCAACTGACTGCGGCCAACCTGGAAGTAGTGCTGGATAACCAGACAGAAGACCTGAACATCAAGGGCCATGCCACAGGCCCATCCACCATCACCGGTGGCAGCGGCGACGACACCATCACGGGTGGCACGGCTGCCGACAGCCTGAGCGGTGGCGCAGGCAACGACACCTTCGTGGGCTTTGTTGGCAAGGACACCATTAACGGTGGCGCAGGTGCCGATACCGTGGTGCTGACCGCAACTTCCAGCGACCTGAACGATGCAGAAGACGAACAATTGGTCGGCGTTGAAACCATCAGCGGTGCCAATGCGCCTGCTGCCTTGGCCATTCGACTGACCAAGCAAACCGAAGCTTTCCACATCATCGGCTCTGCTTTCAACGACACCCTGGAAGGTGGCGCAGGCAACGACACCCTGGAAGGTGGTGCAGGTGCCGACTTGCTGATCGGCGGTGCTGGCAATGACGTGTTCATTGACTTTGAAGGCAATGACACCATCGACGGCGGCGACGACACCGACACCCTGGTGCTGACTGGAACCTCGGCTGCACTCAACAGCGCAACCGATGATCAAGTGAAGAAGGTCGAAGCAGTGGATGCCTCCGGTGCTGGTGCTGGAGTGCTCATCAACCTGTCCAACCAATCGGAAGGTTTCACCATCACAGGCTCTGACCATGACGACACCATCCATGGTGGTCAGGAAGCAGACAGCATTGTGGGTGGCGACGGCAATGACATCATCAATGGCAATGCAGGCAACGACACCATCGACGGCGGTGAAGGCAACGACAGCATCAACGGCGGCGAAGGCGATGACAGCATCGAAGGTGGTGCCGGAGATGACATCATTCTTGGTGGTACGGGCGACGACACCATCAATGGCGGTGCTGGAGAGGACGACATCACCGGTGGTGCCGGAAATGACTCGATCCACGCTGGTGTGGGCAACGACACCATTCGTGGATTTGAAGGTACCGATACTGTAGATGGTGGTGCGGGCAACGACACACTGATTTTGCAGGCCACTTCACAAGACCTGAACAGCGCAGCCGACAACCAACTGCTCAATGTGGAAAACGTGACGGCTGCCAGTGCAACGCAAGCGGTGGAAATCGATCTGTCCAATCAGTTGGAAGGCTTCACCATCACCGGATCTGCGAACAACGACACCATTGTCGGTGGGGCAGGTACAAACCTCATCGAAGCTGGTAACGGCAACGATGACATTACCGGTGGTGCAGCCGCTGACACCATCAACGCAGGCGCAGGCAACGACACCATTCGTGGATTTGTGGGTGCCGATACTGTGGACGGCGGTGCTGACACCGATACCCTGGTATTGGATGGCACCTCGCTGGACCTGAACAACGCAGTTGATGGACAGTTGGTTGATGTCGAGAACGTGGATGCAAGCACTGCTGACGAAGCCGTGGAACTCGATCTCTCTGCTCAGACAGAAGGCTTCACCATCACCGGCTCTGCGAACAACGACACCATCACTGGTGGTCAGGGCATTGATAGCATCAACGCTGGCGCAGGCAATGACACCATCATCGGCTACACAGCGGACGATACCGTGAACGGCGGTGCTGGCATCGACACGCTGCTGGTGACAGAGGCTCACCCAATCCAGACCACCAATGACAATCAGTTGGTGAATCTCGAAAAGGTGGATGCTTCAGGTGCCAATGCTGGCGTCTGGATCCGGTTGGACACCCAGAGCGAGGGCTTTGAGGTCACAGGCTCTGCCTTTGCTGACACACTCAGAGGGGGCGACGGCGACGACACCATCAACGCAGGCAATGGCAATGATCTTATCGACGGCGGCATTGGCAATGACAGCATCAATGCTGGCAATGGCAACGACACCATCTTCAACTTCATTGGCCACGATACTGTGGATGGCGGTCAGGGTACCGATACTCTGATAGTGGAACAAGACTCTGCTGCTGATCTGAAGAACGCCGAAGACGACCATCTGAAAAACGTCGAAATTGTTGAAATTGAGGGTCCGGTAGGCGTTGAAGTCGATCTGGGCAAACAGACAGAAGGGTTCATCATCCGAAGTACTGCCGGTTTTGCCGATACCATCAAGGGTAGCCAAGGCAACGACACCATCTTTGGCGGCCAAGGAAATGCTTTGCTCGATGGCGGCCTGGGTGACAACCAGTTGCACATCTCCGCCAACTTCACGGATGTAAGCGACGAGCAAATCCAACGCCTGCAAACGATTGTCTTGGCAACAAATGCTCTGACTGTTGATTTTGGCAACCAGACAGAAGCACTGACCATCAAGAGCTTCACAGGCGGCTCAGCTACTATCACCGGCGGTCAAGGCAATGACACCATCACTGGCGATACTGGCGATGACTTCATTACAGGAGGTAGCGGTGCTGACGTCATCTATGCTGGTGCAGGAGACGACACCATTGTCGGGGGAGAGGAAGACGCCTTGTTAGATGGTGGTACAGGCCATGACGTACTGGAACTTAACGCCTACTTCAATGACCAGTCAGACAGCCAAATTGTCGCAATTGAAGAAATCACACTGACGGCTGATAATTTGACGGTCATTCTTGACCAACAAAACGAAGATCTGCTGATCAATGGCTTTACAGGAGGTAGCTCGAATATCACAGCTGGACTCGGCAATGACACCATCAATGGTGACATTGGCAACGACACTATTGATGGTGGTGCAGGAAATGACCTTATCTACGGTGGTGCAGGAAATGACCTCATCTACGGGGGTGCAGGAAATGACCTCATCTACGGTGGTGCAGGAAATGACCTCATCTACGGCGATGCAGGAAATGACCTCATCTATGGTGGTGCTGGTAACGATACCATCTATGGTGGTGCTGGTAACGATACTATCAATGGCGGATCGGGTGCCGATCTGATTCATCTGGAATCAGACGGTACCGTAGACACTGTGATTCTGGAGCATTTTGATGCTGTGGACACCATCACAGGCTTCGGTACTGTTACCGATGATATCTTGCAGTTCAGCTTCTCTGCGCTTGCTGAACGCGGGGATCTCAAAGCACTGAGAACAGCCACTGATGTGCCTTTTGGATCACCTGGGGTCACAACTCCTGTGGTCACCACGGTCAATAATGGCGGGCTTGATTTGGAAGGTGTTGCCCATAGCAGCGTCATCCTCCGTGTGAATGGTGACTTCAACAGTACAGCGGCCGTCGAAGATGCACTGCAAGTAGGTGGAAGCCATCGAATCTATACCAGTGGCTTTGATCAAACTTGGCAACCCGGGTATTCATTCTTGGTAGCTTATGGCAGCGGTTCTGATACCTTCATTGCCCAAGCTGTCGTAGGAGGCAATGGTGCTGGGAATGATCAATATTTCCAAAACAACGAACTGGCAATCACCAATTTGGTGCAGCTGACAGGTACTGATGTCATGGATCTGACAGCAGCCAACTTTGCATTTGGTGCCTAAGCATGGCTGTTCTCACACCGTCCCTGATTGATTAGGGGATGGTGCAGAGAGATTGACCCTATGAACCCACACCGCCCACAAGGCAGTGTGGGTTCTTTTTTGGCTGTTCCCAAATCCCCCGCTACGTCATGCCGGGCCTGACCCGGCATCCAGTGGCAGCGTTTGCCTTCACAGCTCCGATAGCCTGGGTCGCGCAATGCTTCTGGATGCCGGGTCAGGCCCGGCATGACGTAGCGGGGGGGCGCGGTTGCGTTTGGCCCAAATACGGCGCGTATCAAAGGCTTTCGACATGACGCGATTGCCCGCCCTGCTCCATCACTGGCGTATTCCCATCAGTGGCGGTCTTACACAGTAGAATACGCGTTTGCATGCAAAAGCCCCGGTGGTGAAACTGGTAGACACATCGGACTTAAAATCCGCCGCTTACCGTCAAGGGGCGTGCCGGTTCGATTCCGGCCCGGGGCACCAGTATCATGCAGAAGCAAAAGCGGCTTTCATCGTCACGAAAGCCGCTTTTTTCATGTACGGGTGAATGCAGACAAAAGAAAAGCCACCAAGATGACTTGGTGGCTTTTTATGGCTCCTCGACCTGGGCTCGAACCAGGGACCTGCGGATTAACAGTCCGTCGCTCTACCGACTGAGCTATCGAGGAATGTCGGCATTTGGGGTACAGATTTTTATGATTTGAGTTTGTACCCGTGTTGTTTTTGGCTCCTCGACCTGGGCTCGAACCAGGGACCTGCGGATTAACAGTCCGTCGCTCTACCGACTGAGCTATCGAGGAACAAGCCCTAGATTATAGGTTGATTTTTTTCCTTTTTGCAAAGAATTGATTTTTTTCTGCGATTTTCCCGTGCTGCGGGATTTTTCAGTGGTGCACCAGAAAGTCCCGGCTGATGCCGGCTCCCAGTTCGTTGATGCGTTCGAGGAACTGCACCAAGTAGGCATGCAGGCCGTTGCTGAGGATTTCCTCGATGCTGCCGAACTGCAAGTCGGCCAGCAGGCGGCCTGCCTTGCGCTGGGTGCGTGCCGATTGTTCATTGGCCACGCTGTTGAGGTTGCGGCAGACTTCGACCATGCAGGCGTGGAGTGAGCGGGGCATGTCGCTGCGCAGAATCAGCAAGTCGGCCACCCGGCGGGGGTTGATGACGTCACGGTACACCTGCCGGTACACTTCAGAGGCCGAGACGCTGCGCAACAGTGTGACCCAGTGGTAGTAGGCACGGGTGTGGCTGCGCCCACCAGGCACGGACTTGCCTGCACTGACATTGCCACCAGCGGGCGACAGGGCTGGTAACTGGCTGGCTGGCCCCGGCACGCCATCGCCCTGGGTCTTGCCCTGTGAATCGAGTGCGTGGAATTGCACGTCGAGCAGGCGGGCGGTGTTGTCGGCACGCTCCAGAAAGGTTCCCAGCCGCAGGAAGTGAAAGGCTTCGTTCTGGAGCATGGTTCCCAATGCCACGCCCCGTGCCAGATGGGAGCGGTGCTTGACCCATTCAAAGAAGCGTGCAGGGTCGCGCTGGAAGCGGCCATCGCGGATGTTGCGGTTCAGTTCCAGCCAGGTGAGATTGTGGGTTTCCCACACTTCGGTGGTGAGTGCGCCGCGCACAGCACGGGCGTTTTCGCGGGCTTCGCGCAGGCAGGAGTAGATGGAGGAGCGGTTGAGCGGATCGACCACCATGAACTCCAGCACTTTTTCGGGGACGATGTCGCCATACCGGGCGACATAATCGGGCACGAGTTCGCTGATGGACAGGACGCTCCGCCAGCTTTGCACGGCGGCATCCCTGGATTGGGGCAGCAATGCGGTTTCCTGGGTCACACTGAGCATGCGCGCAGTGTTTTCGGCACGCTCGACGTAGCGGGACATCCAGAACAGATGGTCGGCGGTGCTGGACAGCATGGTGTTCTCTCCTGTAGTGAGGGCCATCGTGGCCGTGGCCTGAATGGGGGGATCGATGAAAGCGGCGCGTGGCCGTCTGGATGTTCAGGGCTGTTGCAGTTTCTGCTGTTGTTGCTGGAGCAGCATCTGCCATTCCACGTCGGTGCGGGTCTGGCCGGACTTCTGTGCGGGCCATTCTTCCAGCACCCAGGTGTCTTTGGTGCCGCCCCCCTGTGAGGAATTGACCACCAGTGAGCCTTCTTTCAACGCCACGCGGGTGAGGCCACCGGGTGCGATCTGCACGTCCCTGCCGGTGAGCACGAAGGGGCGCAGGTCGATATGGCGGGGAGCGACTCCACTTTCGACGAAGGTCGGGCAGCTTGACAGGCTGAGGGTGGGCTGTGCAATGTAGCCTGCCGGGTTGGCCTGGACGGCTTCGCGGAAATGGGCGATTTCTGCCTTGGTGGCCATCGGCCCGATGAGCATGCCATAACCACCGGCTCCGTGGACTTCCTTGACCACGAGTTCATCGAGGTGCGCGAGGATGTATTGCAGCTCGTCCGGCCGACGCCCCATGAAGGTGGGGACGTTGCTGAGAATCGGCTCCTCGCCAAGATAGAAGCGCACCATGTCGGGCACATACGGGTACACGGATTTATCGTCGGCCACGCCGGTGCCCACGGCGTTGCAGATATTGACATGCCCGGCACGGTAGGCCCGCATCAGCCCCAGGACTCCCAGGCTGGAGTCGGCGCGGAAGGCTTCGGGGTCGAGAAAATCATCGTCCACGCGACGGTAGATCACATCCACCCGTTGCAGGCCCCGGGTAGTGCGCATGTAAACGAAGTCGTCCTTGACCACCAGGTCCTGCCCCTGTACCAGTTCGACACCCATTTGCTGCGCCAGGAAGGCGTGCTCGAAGTAGGCACTGTTGTAGATGCCGGGGGTGAGCACGACCACGGTGGGGTCGGGGGTGTTGTCGGGGGCGCAGGCACGCAGGCTGTCGAGCAGCAAATCCGGGTAGTGCGCCACGGGGGCCACTGCGTGGTGGCCAAACAGGTCGGGGAACAGGCGCATGCTCATCTTGCGGTTTTCCAGCATGTAGCTGACCCCGCTGGGCACGCGCAGATTGTCTTCCAGAACGTAGTACTCGCCATCGCCCTGGGCATTGAGGGCGCGCACGATGTCGATGCCGGAAATGTGCGAATAGACCTGATTGGGCAGATTGACCCCCTGCATGACGGGCCTGTACTGGCTGTTCTGGAGCACCAGATCGGCCGGCACGATGCCAGCACGGATGATTTCCTGACCGTGATAAACGTCGTGCAGAAAGCGGTTGAGGGCAGTGACGCGCTGCACCAGCCCGCGCTCCATGCTGGCCCACTCATGGGAGGGAATGATGCGTGGGATCAGGTCGAATGGGATCAGGCGTTCCGTGCCTGCGCCGGTTTCGTCTTTTTCTCCATAGACGGCGAAGGTGATGCCCACCTGGCGAAAGATCAGCTCTGCCTCTTCGCGGCGCAGATTCATGTCTTGGGGGCTGCGCTGTGCCAGCCAGGCGGCGTAATCGCGGTAATGGGGTCTTACCGTTTCGGGTGTGCCCGGCAGGCTGGCGTACATTTCATCGAAACCGTTCATTGTTGCGTTCCTTTGGGTTCTTGGCTCTCGCGCTGGCTGGTATTTCCTGCATTCCATGCGACACAGTGTCCTTGTGACTTTTGTCGCCCAACACCGCCCGCACTGCTCACAGGCTCCGACAGCCACAAGAGATAAGCAAATAGCGAGCCAACTTTTTTATCGGGGCACGCGGAAAACCCCGTCGTTCACGACGGGGATGTAGAGCGCGCAACCCAACGGGTTCCATGTTGGGTAATGGATAACACATTGAAAATATACCCTCTCTGTTAAAGTCAGCACCATGCTGACCGTTGTCAAAACCCTGAAACTTCGCGTGAAAGACAAGCACACGCCACTGCTGTTGCAGATGGCGCGGCAGGTCAATTTCGTGTGGAATTTCATCAATGCGCTCTCCAGCCCGCTCGATTCGGGAGCGCGGCAAGTGGCTGTCCGCCTACGACATCCAAAAGTACACCGATGGAGCGTCCAGGGAATTGGGCTTGCACAGCCAAACAGTGCAACGGGTTTCTGTGGAATACGTCACGCGCCGTCGTCAATTCAAACGTACCCGCTTGAACTGGCGCAAATCCACCGGCAGCCAGCGCAGCCTGGGCTGGATACCCATCAACACCGGCGCGGCTTCTTGGAAGAACGGGCGGGTCTATCACAACGGCCATTATTTCGGCATGTGGGATTCCTATGGCCTGGGCCAGTACAAATTCAAGACCGCCAGCTTCAACGAGGATGCACGCGGTCGCTGGTATTTCAACGTGGCCGTGGAGATTGAAACCAAACCCACAGAAGCCACGGCATCAGTTGGAATCGACCTGGGCCTGAAAGACTGTGCCACCACCAGCACGGGCCAGAAGCTGCATGGCCGCTGGTATCGGGAACTGGAGCCGCAGCTTGC
>NZ_FQUZ01000020.1 GCF_900129055.1 Lampropedia hyalina DSM 16112 | reverse complement strand
TGTGGAGCGGCACACGACCGTGACGTGAACGCAGCACGCAACATTCTCGCGGCAGGGCATTGCCGTCTCGCTGGAGGAATCCCCTGCCTTTAGGCTGGGGAGGATGTCAAAGTGTGTGGGTGCGGTCGCCGTGCGCGAAGCCATCTGCCTCCCAGAATGCACCCCGGCCCAGCAGCATCACCTTGAACAGCTCGCCCATTTCGTGCTCCTGCACCAGTTTCGCGGCCATGACGCGTTGGGGCAGCGTGGCTTGCTCCAGCCAGTGCGCGATGCCGCAATTGATGAGAAAACGCCCCTGCGTGGTGTAGCCCAGCACTTCCAGCCCCACTTCCTGCGCGGCCACGGCAATGCCGGTGAAATTGACGTGGCTTGTGATGTCCTTCTCTCCCACCTGCACCAGCGGGTTGTCGTCCATGCGGTGCTGGTGGTGGCACACCAGCGTGCCCATGCTGCGCTGGGGGTGGTAGTACTCGTGCTCGCCAAAGCCGTAGTCGATCCACAGTGCCGCGCCGCGCTCCAGCCGTTCGCCCACGGTGCGGATGAATGCTTCGGCCTGCGGGTGGATTTCGGTGAGGTAGTCGTGTTCGCCAGCCACCTCCAGCGGCGGACGCAGATCGGTGGGGCGGTCGCTCCAGCAGAAGTGGGGGGCGTTGGCATCGTCGGTGGGCGCAGTCAGCGATACGCCGCGCTCCAGCCACTGGCCTTGCTGGCGCAGCAGCAACTTGACCGGCATGGCATCGAGCACCTCGTTGCCCAGCAGCACGCCTGCCAAGGCATCGGGGAGTTGCTCCAGCCATTGCACCTTGGGGGCGAAGGCGCGCAGACGCTGTTGCTGCACGTCGCGCAGTGTGCCCGAGAGGTCGATGATGCAATAGTGCTGCACGGCATCGCCCAGGGTCTGTAGCAGGTCGAAGGCCAGCGCGCCCGTGCCTGCGCCAAATTCGTAAATGGTGTAGGTGCCGGTAACGCTCAGCACCTGTGCCACTTGATGCGCCAGGGTTTTGCCGAACAGTGAGGACATTTCGGGGGCCGTGGCAAAGTCGCTGCCGCTGGCCGTTTCGGCGGATCCGGCCAGGGTGGGCGCGCCGGGGGGCATCAGCCCGATCTTGCTGCGTGGGCCGCTGTAGTAGCCCATGCCGGGGGCGTACAGGGCGTGCTGCATGAAGGTGTCAAAGCCGATGCGCTGGTCGCTTTGGGTGGCAATCTGGTGCCGAATGTGTTGTTCCAGAGCCTGGGGTACACTTGTCGATCTGTTCATTTCCCGATTGTCGCAGCAAGCCATGCCCTTTCCTTCCAAGCCGCGCACTGTCCTGGTCACGGGAGCCGCCAAGCGGCTGGGCGCGGCCATCGCGCTCGATCTGGCTGCCCATGGCTGGAATGTGGCCGTGCATTACCGGCATTCGGCACACGAGGCGCAGCAGACCATCGAAGCCTGTGCCGGGCACGGGGTGCGCAGTGCGGGCTTTGCCGCCGATTTCGAGGATGAAAATGCCGTGCGCCAGTTGCTGCCGCAGGTGGTGCAGCATTTCGGCACGGTGGATGCGGTGGTGAACAGTGCGTCGCTGTTTGCTTTCGATGATGCAAGCAGTTTCTCCTACCAATCGCTGCAAGTGCACATGCAGAGCAATGTGGCCGCGCCGCTGCTGCTGGCGCAGGCATTGGCGGCGCATTGGCGCGAACGCGACGGGCTGCATCCGCAGGAATGGGCCGGGCAAGGCTTGCACACCGGCGTGGTCGTCAATCTGCTGGACCAGAAACTCTGGAACCCGAACCCGGACTTTCTCAGCTACACGCTCTCCAAGGCTGCGCTGGAAGCGGCCAATACCATGCTGGCACAGGCACTGGCTCCCCGTCTGCGCGTGGTGGGTGTGGCCCCCGGCCTGACCCTGACCAGCGATTTTCTTGATGACGAGAGCTTTGCCCATCTGCACCGGCTCAGCCCGCTGGGGCGATCCTCCACGGCGCATGACGTGGCGCATGCCGTGCGCTTTGCCCTGGAAAACCAGTCCCTGACCGGAACCACGCTGCTGGTCGATGGTGGCCAGCACCTGATGCGCTTCGAGCGCGATTTCTCCAAGATGGTCTGAATCATCCCTGGGTTTCTTCATCGCGCAGTGCCCGGCGCAGAATCTTGCCGACGGTGTTCTTCGGCAGGGACTGGCGAAATTCGATGTGCCTGGGGCGTTTGTAGGCAGTCAGGTGGTTTTTCAGGTAGTGGCGTAGGGCGGCTTCGCCCAGCGCGTGGGGAACATCGTGGCGCAACACTACCACCAGCTTGACGGCCTCGCCACTCTGGGCATCCGGCACACCGACCACCGCGCATTCGCGCACGCCGGGCAGTTGCTGCACGACGTGCTCGATTTCGTTCGGATAGACGTTGAAGCCGCTGACCAGAATCATGTCTTTCTTGCGATCGACGATGCGGAATATGCCCTGCTCATCCATGATGCCGATGTCCCCGGTCAGGAAGTAGCCATCCGCCGTCATGGCCTCTGCCGTCTCCTGGGGGCGTTGCCAGTAGCCCTGCATCAGTTGCGGCCCCCGGATGGCAATCTCGCCTGCCACGCCCGCCGCCACGGCATGGCCGCGTTCGTCCACGCACTGCATGTGCGTGCCCGGCAGGGGCAGGCCGATGGTGCCGCTGAACTGGCGCGTCGTTACCAGATTGCAGGCCACCGATGGGCTGGCTTCGGTCAGGCCGTAGCCTTCGCAGATGGCGCATCCGGTGCGCTCCAGCCACTCCTGTGCCACCGAGGGTTGCACGGCCATGCCGCCCCCACCGCACAGGCGCAGATGCTGCCAGTTCACGGTGTCAAAGTCCGGGTGGCGCAGCAGTCCGTTGAACAGGGTATTGACCGCCGGGAAGATGTGAATGCGGTGGCGTTGCAGCTCCCGCAGCATGGCGGTCATGTCGCGTGGGTCGGGAATCAGCACCAGCGTGCCGCCCTGGTGCAGGCTCATCAACAGCCCCACCGTGAAGGCGAAGATGTGATAGAGGGGCAGGGCGCAGACGGTGGTGCATACCTCGTCGGCCGCCAGCCCTTGAAGGGCCGGACGGTTCCACGCCGTCGATTGCAGTGTGTTGGCGATCAGATTACCGTGCGTGAGCATGGCCGCCTTGCTCACGCCCGTGGTTCCGCCCGTGTATTGCAGCAGGGCCAGATCATGCTGCGCCAGCGAAGGCGGCTGAAAATGGCATTTGCGCCCCAGGTTCAGTGCGTGGTTGAAGCCAATCGCCTGTGGCAGATGCCAGCCGGTGCTGGGCTGGTCTTTCTGGCGGCGGCGCACCATCCAGTTGGCGGCCATGCCCTGCAAAAAGCCCAGTTGGTCACCGATGCGGGCCAGCACAATGTGCTCCACCGCCGTGTGTGCCAGGCACTGTTGCAGCGTGGTGGCGCATTGCTCCAGCGCAACGATGGCCTTCGCGCCCGAATCCTGCAACTGGTGTTGCAGTTCCCGCGCCGTGTACAGCGGATTGGTGTTCACCAGCACCAGCCCGGTGCGCAACACGGCAGCCGCCACAATCGGGTATTGAACGATATTCGGCAGCATGACCGCCACGCGCTCGCCCCGGCGCAGGCCCAATGATTGCAGGTAGGCAGCGAAATACCGGCTCAGCCGGTCGATGTCTGCATAGCTGAAACGCTTGCCCAGAAAGCTGTAGGCGGTGCGCTTGCCATGCCGCTCAAAGGCCGATTCCATCAGCTCCACCAGCGAGGCATGGCGTGCCGCTTCTGCCTCGATGTCCGTGGGCATGCCTGCCGGGTAGGACGACAGCCAGGGGCGCGGTGTGGTGCATGGGGCAAATGGCAGGGTGTTCATGGCATGGCTCCTTCAAAGTGTGTAAAAGCGATGAATGAATGCTACCTATGACCGGATTTTTGCCTTATGTATGGATAAAAAGTATCGTAAAAATAGACTTTTGGTGGAGTGTCGTGATTCGTGCGGACGATTGCGACATGCACAAAAAAGCCAGCCATGAACGCATGTCATGGCTGGCGAGGGTTTGGCCTTGGCCTGTGCCCGCAGGCGATGCGGGCGAAAGATGAGATCAGTCCAGCAGGGTTTCCATCAGGTCGATCATGAACTCGGCATCTTCCTGCTCCATGCGCGATAGCCCATGCGGCATGCCCAGGGCATCCAGCACTTCGCTGTCGCCCGGCTCGGTTCCAATGCCGGTCAGTACCTGCTGGAAAGAACTGCGTTCCTGTGTGTACAGCGGATTGGCCAGAAACACATGGGAGATGGAGCGCAGGCGGCTTTCCACCAGCACCTTCAATTGTCTGCGGGCGATATTGCTCAGCCCGTAAAACGCTGCGGCCAGATACAGGCCCGCGTCCACCTCGCCGCGCACCAATAGTCGCGTCACGCCCTGGTAGCTCTCTGTGGACACCCACTCGACGTTGTGTTCATCCAGATCGGCAGGTTCGAGCAGGCGCAAGGCAATCAGCTTGACATCGGTGTTTGGGGTCACGGCAATGCGGCAACCCGGGCGCAGATCGGTCACGCCGTTCACGCTGTGGCTGGCATGGGTGCTGATGACCACCTCATCGAAACACTGCACAGGCCGGGCCAGCGCGGTGAAGCTGTTCTCGCGCACCAGCTTGGCAGCATCGAAGGGGTTGGCGTAAATCAGATCGACCTTGCTGTCTTCCAGCAACTGGTGCTGCTCCCTGGTGTCGCCCGGCATCCAGAGGTGCATACGGCAATCCAGACGCTTTTGCAGCAGGGTGTTGAGCATGTGCCAGCCAGCAAAATGGACAGGCAGAAAGTCGGGAGCCACAAGAAGGTTCAAATTCTGCATGGTGGTTTATTCGGCTGGTGAAGGCTTCCTCAGGACTTTTCCTGCTGAAGGTATTGCGCATAAAGCGGAATGATTTCGTTGATCTTGGTTCTGGAGGGCTTGCGGCGCACCGAGGTGAAACCCACGACCTGCCCATTGCGCACATTGGGCACGACGCTGGCATAGACCCAGTAATAGGCCCCATCCTTGCGCAGGTTCTTGACATAGCCGTGCCATTTTTCGCGGTTCTTGCACTTTTCCCAGATATCCTGGAATACACGGGATGGCATTTCGGGATGGCGCAGGATGTGGTGGGGCGATCCCAGCAGCTCTTCCAGCGTGTAGCCGCCGCTCATCTGCACAAAGGCATCGTTGGCATGGGTAATGATGCCCTCGCGGTTGGTGCGCGAGACAATCAGCTTGCCATCGGGGTAAGGGCATTCCAAGTCCACCCAGCGGAGCACGCGCGTGCTGCCGTCGTGGAAGCGGTGCTGCTTTTCCTGGCTGGGCAGATCGTAGAGGGGTGGGGCGATGTCTGGCAAAGTCACGATGAGACCTCCTGTTGTTATGGTTTCTGGCCTTGTTGAGTGTACGGAACCGGCCGCGCTGGCCGTGCCGGTGTCAAAGCGACTTGGACAGCACCTGTGCAGCGCGCTTGATGTCCAGGAACAGCAGGCCCAACTTGGCGTTGGCCTTGGCCGTGACGGTCAATACCGCTTCGGAGCCCGCTGCCGTCATGATGATGTAGCCATCCTTGCCCTGCACCAGCACCCGCTCCAGTCCACCACGGGCCAGTTCCCGGGTGGCGCGCTCGCCCAGGGACAGCAGCGCAGCGGACATGGCACCGATGCGATCCTCGTCCATGTGCTGGGGCAGTGCCGAGGAAATCATCAAGCCATCGACCGAAATCAGGGCAGAAGCCTCAATGTCGGCCGAGGAGCCATTCAGTTCATCCAGGGTTTTCTGAAAGGTGTCCGTACGCATGATCGCAAGCCTTTGATTTGTGAGAAAGTGTAGATTCTACATGGGAATCCTTGCAATACCGCAGTCTCTTAAGCCCTGTTGAGCCCCCTGTTTTTGCCAGTGATCCATGGCATTTTTCAAGGAAATTCAAGGGAAATTTTTTACAAAATAAGCTGCGCAGTGCTTGACTTCCACAAAGCGCACCAGTGACACGGGGTTAGCTTTGAGGGCTGTCGCTTTTGCTGGGTTTATGCCCACGTAGACCCTACCGGTAGTGTCTGATCTGCCATTGGACACTATATCTAGCGTGGTAAGATCGCTTTCACTTTTTCCGGGGGGCTGAGAAAAGAGAGGAAAAACGGCATTTTTCACCGGTTTTTGCGGGTGACATATCCCGTTCCTGGCACATGCAGAACGGGCATCGGCATACGGCATTGGCAGTTTGTGAATCCGTCGCAATGCCCTCATCCCAGTCTTGGCGTTTCCCCCTGTGTCTCCATTGTGTGGGGGCATCCGTCTTGTCATATTTCGAGAGGTCTTTTTCCATGAACATCACGGTGTACAGCAAACCATCCTGCGTGCAGTGCACAGCTACCTACCGCGCCCTGGATCGCCAGGGCATTGCCTACGAGGTGGTGGATCTGTCCCAGGACGAGGCCGCATTGGCCAAGGTGCGTGCATTGGGCTACCGCGAGGCGCCTGTGGTGGTTACCGAGCAGGATCACTGGTCGGGCTTCCGCCCCGACAAGATCAGCGCGCTGCTGCACACCGCCTAAGATCGTGAACAGGTTCTAAGGGGCACAAGCGGCGCAGGGGAAGGCCCATTTCGGCAGTTTCGCCGGGCGAATGAGGAAGCATCCATGTCCTTGCTGGTCTATTACTCAAGCAGTTCCGAGAATACGCATCGCTTCGTGCAGAAGCTGGGCGTGGACGCGGTGCGCATTCCCACCCACCCCGACGACGCGCAGCCCCTGCTGCTCGACCAGCCCTATGTGTTGCTCTTGCCCACCTATGGCGGCGGCAATGCCAGGGGTGCGGTTCCCAAGCCGGTCATCCACTTTTTGAACCATGCCGAAAACCGCGAGTGGATTCGTGGTGTGATGGCCAGTGGCAACACCAATTTCGGCGAGGCATTCTGTCTGGCCGGAAAAATCGTGGCACAGAAGTGCCAGGTTCCCTATCTGTATGGCTTTGAGCTGCTGGGCACTCCCGACGATGTATTGCGGGTGCGCAGTGGACTGAGCCGGTTCTGGCAGCAGCAGGCCAGCCTGCATCCGGCCTGATTGCTGCCATCCCCATTCCGGTTGGCCGGTTCCTGGCGTGCGAATCCCGGCGAGTGACCGGTGTGGGTTCGGCATGTCATGCCCGTCCGACGCTTTCGACAACCCGATATTCTTGACTGCATTCACACTCCCATGACCTCCGCCACTGCCTCACTCCAGGAACACCATCGTCCCGCCACGCCTGCGGTCAAGCCCGTGGGCAAGCCGCGCTTTACGCCCGAAGAAGCTGCGCTGGACTACCATGCCCTCAATGCCATGCTCAACCTGTTTGGCCCGAATGGTGAAATCCAGCTCGACAAGGATCGCCTGGCAGCCCGGCAGTATTTTTTGCAGCATGTCAATCAGAACACCGTCTTCTTTCACAACCTGAAGGAAAAGCTCGATTACCTGGTCGAGAAGGGCTATTACGAGGCTGAAGTGCTGGAGCAGTACGGTTTCGAGTTCATCCAGAAGCTCTGGGACGCGGCCTATGCGCACAAATTCCGTTTTCCCACATTCCTGGGCGCATTCAAGTACTACACCAGCTACACGCTGAAAACCTTCGATGGCAAACGCTATCTGGAGCGTTACGAAGACCGTGTCTGCATGGTGGCCCTGACGCTGGCGCAGGGCAATGAGACCCTGGCGCGCAATCTGGTGGACGAGATCATCACTGGCCGCTTCCAGCCGGCCACGCCCACGTTCCTGAACTGTGGCAAGAAACAGCGCGGCGAGCTGGTGTCGTGCTTTCTGTTGCGCATCGAGGACAACATGGAGTCGATTGGCCGCTCCATCAACTCTGCGCTGCAACTGTCCAAGCGCGGCGGCGGTGTGGCCTTTCTGCTGACCAACATCCGCGAGGCGGGCGCGCCCATCAAGCACATCGAAAACCAGTCTTCCGGCGTGATTCCCATCATGAAGCTGCTGGAAGATGCCTTCAGCTACGCCAACCAACTGGGGGCGCGGCAAGGCGCGGGGGCCGTGTACATGAACGCGCACCACCCGGACATCCTGCGCTTTCTCGATACCAAGCGCGAGAACGCCGACGAAAAGATCCGCATAAAGACCCTGTCGCTGGGCGTGGTCATTCCCGACATCACCTTCGAGCTGGCCAAGAACAACGAGGACATGTACCTGTTCTCGCCCTACGATGTGGAGCGCATCTATGGTGTGCCGATGGCGGATATTTCCATCTCCGAGAAATACCGCGAAATGGTGGACAACCCCGGCATTCGCAAGAAGAAGATCAATGCCCGTGAGTTCTTCCAGACACTGGCGGAAATCCAGTTCGAGTCCGGCTACCCGTACATCATGTTCGAGGACACGGTCAATCGCGCCAACCCGATCCAGGGGCGCATCAACATGAGCAACCTGTGCTCCGAGATTCTGCAAGTCAATGGCCCATCCGTGTACAACGAAGATTTGGGTTACGAAACCATTGGCAAGGACATCTCCTGCAACCTGGGATCGCTGAACATTGCCAAGACGATGGATTCCCCGGACTTTGCGAAAACCGTGGAAGTGGCCATCCGGGGGCTGTCGGCGGTGTCCGACATGAGCCACATCAGCAGCGTGCCATCCATCGAGAAAGGCAACGACGACTCCCATGCCATCGGCCTGGGGCAGATGAACCTGCATGGTTATCTGGCGCGTGAACGCATTTTCTACGGCAGTGAAGAAGGCATCGACTTCACCAACCTGTACTTCTACGCCATCACTTACCACGCCATCCGCGCTTCCAACCGCATTGCCATCGAGACTGGCTCCACTTTCAAGGGCTTCGAGCACTCCAGGTATGCCAGCGGCGAATACTTCGATCAGTACGTCTTCCAGAAGTGGGAGCCGAAAACCGCACGGGTGCGCGAGCTGTTCCAGCAGGCGGGCATTGTGCTGCCCACGCAGGACGACTGGAAGGCCCTGAAAGCCTCGGTGCAGCAGCACGGCATCTACAACCAGAACCTGCAAGCCGTTCCGCCCACCGGCTCCATCTCGTACATCAACAACTCCACGTCCAGCATCCACCCCATCGTGGCGAAGATCGAAATCCGCAAGGAGGGCAAGGTAGGGCGCGTCTATTACCCGGCCGCCTACCTCTCGCAGGACAATCTGGAGTATTACCAGGATGCCTACGAAATCGGCCCGGAGAAAATCATCGACACCTATGCAGCGGCCACCCGCCACGTCGATCAGGGCCTGTCGCTGACGCTGTTCTTCCGCGACACCGCCACCACCCGCGACATCAACAAGGCGCAGATCTACGCCTGGCGCAAGGGCATCAAGACCATCTACTACATCCGCCTGCGCCAGGCCGCGCTGGAGGGCACGGAAGTGGAAGGTTGCGTTTCCTGCACGCTGTGAATCCCGCACTCCATCGATACTGATACCGAGTTTTTCCACCACCCTGTTTCCCCAAGGAGCTTGTGCCATGCCTTCTGTTCGCAACAACGAATCCGCCAGCCGTTATGAAGTCCTGCTGGACGACGGCACCACCGTCGCAGGCTTTGCCGACTATGTGATCGATGGCAGGCAAGTCACCTTGCCGCACACCGTGGTGGAGCCGCAATACAACGGCCAGGGGCTGGCCAGTCTGCTGGCCAAGGCCGCGCTGGAAGACATCCAGCAGGCGGGCCGCTGTGTTGTGCCCGAATGCTCGTTCATTGCTGCCTATATTCAGCGCAAGCCAGAATGGCAGTCGCTGGTGTGCCCCGTATAACCCAACATTGTTTTTTAACGCCATTCCCGCGAAGGCGGGAATCCAGGTGGCACAGCCGTTGCTATGAAGAATCCTATCGCCACCCGATGCGTCGTCGCTGGATTCCGGGTTGAGCACGCAATGACGATGCTCAAGTCAATAGCATTCGGTATAAGTCCATCTTTAAGGTTTGCCATCCTGCCTGCGACCCCTGGGGTTGCAGGCTGTTTTTCTGTATTGCTGCCTGTAGCACTGCCATGTCCATCCCCTCACTGAACGAACCCACGCTGATTCCCAATCTGGTTCAGGCCATCAACTGGAACCGCATCGAAGACGAAAAAGACCTGGAAGTCTGGAACCGCCTGACCTCCAACTTCTGGCTGCCGGAGAAAGTGCCGCTGTCCAACGACATCCCGTCCTGGGCCACGCTCACCCCGCACGAACAGCAGCTCACCATTCGCGTCTTCACCGGTCTGACGCTGCTCGATACCGTGCAGAACACCGTGGGCGCGCTCAGCCTGATTCCCGATGCCGTCTCCCCGCACGAGGAAGCCGTGTACACCAACATCAGCTTCATGGAAGCGGTACACGCCAAGAGCTACAGCTCCATCTTCTCCACGCTGTGTTCCATGTCGGACGTGGACGAAGCCTTTCGCTGGAGCCTGGAAAACGAATACCTGCAAAACAAGGCCAAAATCATCATCGGCCACTACCGGGGCGACGACCCGCTGATGCGCAAGGTCGCCAGCGTGTTCCTGGAGTCCTTCCTGTTCTATTCCGGTTTCTACCTGCCGATGTACTGGAGCAGTCGCGCCAAGCTTACCAACACCGCCGACCTGATCCGCCTCATCATCCGCGACGAAGCCGTGCATGGCTACTACATCGGCTACAAGTTCCAGCAGGCGTACAACAAGGCCGGAGCGCAGAAACAGGAGGAGGTGAAAGCCTATGCCTACGAATTGCTGCACGACCTCTACGACAACGAAGTCAGGTACACCGAAGACCTGTACGACGGTGTGGGCTGGACGGAAGACGTGAAGAAATTCCTGCACTACAACGCCAACAAGGCCCTGATGAACCTGGGCTTCGAGGCATTGTTCCCCAGCAGCATGACCGATGTGAACCCGGCCATCCTGGCGGCCCTGTCACCCAGTGCCGACGAAAACCACGACTTCTTCTCCGGCTCCGGCTCATCCTATGTGATTGGCAAGGCCGTCAGCACCGAAGACGAGGACTGGGCGTTCTGAAAATGCTTGCTTCTCACCCCCGCGCACCATTGCGATAGTCGCGCAGGAATGGCGTGGGGGTGGATGGTTTGGCAGGGGCCGCTGCCGTTGTCACTGGAGCGGCAGTGCTCTCTATGGCAGGAATGCTGGGAGCGGCGGGTGGCGTGACTACCGGCTTCAGCAGCTTGGCACGCAAGCGCAGCATGGTTGCCAACAGGTCTTCGTCTTCGGTTACATCTTCCACTTCCTGGAAAATGGCCAGCGCATACGTCTCACTGGTCAGCAGCAGAGATAGATCCGTTGAAATACCTGAACGCTTTGCCTGCACCTTGAAATGGGCCAGAAGTTTTGCAGTTTCAAATTCAACGTTATTCATCTGAACTCCCTCCTTGATTGCGCTGATTGGGTGCAAATGCGCCTGTGGTGGCCCAATTTTGGGTAATCCGGGCGGTACCTATCGACAGCAATGCCTGACAGCGAGTTTGCCAGCATCGCACCACAATGTGTGCATGATGTTCTGTCAAGCAAACAATATGCCAAATGATTCATGCCATGAAAACACCTGCAATTCCTTCTCGCATTGGACTGGCCCTGGGCAGTGGCTCGGCGCGCGGATTGGCGCACATTGGCGTATTGCGTGCCCTGGCAGAGCGGGGCTTGCAGGTGGATTGCCTGGCAGGAACCAGCATGGGCGCGCTGGTGGGTGCTCTGGCGGCATCGGGCAAGGTCGATGACCTGGAGAAAGCCTTTCGCAGCATGGACTGGCGCGGCATTGTCGCGTTGCTGGACCCGGTGTTTCCGCGCTCCGGCCTGATCGATGGGCGCAAGGTGGAGCGGTTTCTGCAAGACCTGTTGCCCAGCCAGTATTTTGACGATTTGCCCACGCCTTTTCAGGCCGTGTGTACCGACATCCTCAGTGGTACAGAAGTGGTGCTCTCACAGGGGCGGCTGGTGGAAGCGATTCATGCCAGTTTTGCCGTGCCGGGCATCTTCACCCCACTGCGTCACGAGGGGCATATTCTGGTGGATGGGGGGCTGGTCAATCCCGTTCCGGTCAGTACGGTGCGCCACATGGGTGCATCGTTTGTCATTGCCGTGGATTTGAACCACGACATCGTCGAAAAACGCATGGCCACTGCGGTCACGCACACTACCGCACCCTTGCCATCCAGCAGCGAACTGCCGTTCTGGATGCGTGTGCGCGACACGCTGAAAACCACCCGCCATCCGGTGTTGCAGCAACTGGTGGAATGGCTGGCAGAGCGGGATGCCGTCCCTTTGGAATCCGAAGGGCCACCGATTCCTGGCATTTTTGAAATTCTGCTGGCATCCGTGTACATCACCCAGTCACGCCTGACCCGCATCAACCTGCTGCACGATGCACCAGACTTGCTGATCCAGCCTCCGCTGGGCGATATCCGCTTCATGGAGTTCGACCGCGCCAGCGAAATCATTGAAATCGGCTATGAGGCGGCCCGCCAGGCCCTGAGTGAGTGCACGAATCTGCCCACGCAGGGCGCAATGGCAAAGCCTATTCCGATATCAATTGAACAATGAATTCAGCCGGTTTTCACCAACGGCTGCGAATCTGGTCGTAAGCCCAGTTGCCAAACTGGCGATGCACATTGGGTGTCAGATATACCCGGTCGGCAAACAGATACTGGTCGTAATTGCTGTCGATCACTGTATCCTTGCTGCACAGGGCCGAGTTGATCTGGTTGGTTCCCGTGCCGATGCCATTGCCGGTATCCACCGAATTGCACACAGTCGTATTGGTGTTGCCGACACTGAAGGCTGCGGGTGTGTTGTAGATGTAATTGACGTATTCCTCAAAGTCCACGTACAGCACTTTGTCGCCGGTCAATCCCAGATTCACACCCTCCACCTTGAAGCCTTCATTGAACTTGCTGCTGAGCTGGTTCAGGAAGTTCTCTGCATCGCTGACGCCAGCACTGTTCAGTGCCACGCCCCATGGGCCTTTGCCGATCGTGTAGGCACCGGCCACTGCTACATATTTCGCTCCGGCATTGGTCATGCGATTGACCTGACGGGCCAGCTCCACACCGGCGGTGCGCGCATTGGCCAGAGCGGTATCGCGGCTCAGGCCGCTGGTGAGTGCGGCCTGGGCCTGTACCACCACATCGCTCAAACCGGCACTGACCAGCACCAGATCATCCCCGGCAAACTGGTTGCTGGCCAGAAAATTGGTCACCTGCTGCTGCACGGTGGGGGTGCTGGCATTGCCCGCCGCGTCGGGCGAAGTCGTGACCCTGGCATTGCCTTGCGCATAGCTCAAGCCACCAGCCGATACCGATGTCAAGGTCTTGCCATAGCCCAGCGCGATCTGGCTGGTCCAGTTGGCATAAATGTCCGGGGCCGTGACGGTATAGGTTCTGCCGCTGACCTGTCCCAGATCGGCGTTGCCGTCCCCGAATGCCACCACCCGTTGGGGCGAAATGGCCGAGTCCACCGTGCTGGAGCCGCAGGCGGCAAGCAATGTGGCTGTAATGCCGGTCGCCACCCAGGTGGCGCAGCGTGTCCATTGAACTGTCATGTGAGTTTGACTCCGTGTGAAATAACGCGCTAGTTTAGCCTGACTGCACGGATGTGTTCGCGTAAAGAAGGGAGGTCTTGCGAGGATCGTGCCATGGCATACCGCTGGAGCGGCGGGGGAGGCGTTCCCACGCGGGAGCGCAGGAACGATTCATGGTTTCACGAGCAGGTGCCAGCAGGCGTAGTGGGGCGGCAGGTGCGTACCCGTCCGGCACGGCTGACAATGATATGCCGGGCTGCCTTGACCGTTTCGCCATTCATGTATTGCACCCGGATGGTGGTGTTGTTCACCCCCCTCAGGAAGCCGCTGCCGTCGTAGGTGAATGTTGTGATGTTGCCTGCTGATACGGTGATGAAATCCGGCACCACCACGCCGCTGTCGTGCAGTTCTTCATCCTTGGTGGCATCGAAACTGTTGTCCAGATCGCTGTCCTCATACACGCGCCAGCCACTGACGACACTGTTGCTGACGATGAAGTTCAGGCGCACTGGCTGGTTACGCTTCAGGGCTTCTGAGCGCGTCGTTGCCAAGGCGTTCACCAATGTATTCGTGACCGTTACCAGCTGTGTATTCCTGCGCCATTCGGTAAAACTGGGTGTCGCCAGCATCAGCAGAATGGCCAGAATGGCCAGCGTCACCATCAGTTCGATCAGCGTGAACCCGCTGGCCTTGCGTGAACGTACAGGAGGCAGGGCAGAACCCCGGTGTAACAGGCGATTCACCAGCACACTCCCGGTTCGGTACCTGTGCAGGATTTGTTGCCCAGGCTGTCGAACTCCAAGGTTCCGGCCTTGGGGTCTGTGCGTGTCGGAATGGCCGATAGTTTGATGCAGAGCACGTTGCCGGTAGTGCGACCATCGCAGCGTTCCGCTTTCATGCGGTAACTGGCGGCAGCCCAGCCGCCATCACCCGCCCAGTTCTTCAGGGAGGCATGCGCGGAGGTTGCAGCGAATTCCACATAGGTATTGCGTTGTGTCATGTTCCGTTCCTGCTGTTGCATCAGCTCCATCAGGGCCGTGCGGGCTTCGGCGCGTTTGCCCTTGCGGACATACTCGGTGTAGTTGGGGTACGCAATGGCAGCCAGAATGCCGATGATGCCCACTACGATCATCAGCTCAATCAGCGTGAAACCCTGTTGCGGGTGGCAGCGTTTGGGACGGTGCGGATAGGTCATGGTTGTGCCTGTTTTTTTATGGGTTGGTGGGAGCGAAGTCTTCCAGCGGCATGCCACGCAGTTCCTGATAGTTTGGAATTTGCCGCCAGCTCAGGCGACCGGTGAGCAAGGTGCGGCTGATCATTTCTCCCACCTTCGTGCCTTCCGTACCTGCCTTCGAGCCTTGCTGAATGACACGGGAGCGAATGGTGCGGGTGCGCTGCCCCACGCTGTTGAGTGCGGAATAGCTTTCGTCCACATCCACCACCAAGGGTGCGCCCAGCAAGCCCACGGTGGATGCCTCGCGCTCTGCCGTGCCCATGGCCACGTTCACGATATAGGCAAAGCTGTCGCCTGTGCCGCAGATGCCCTGATTGGCCGATGGTGGAATCAGGCTGTTCACCAGCACCTGTTGGCCATACACCGCTCCCTCGCTGATCTGGCGTTCGCCGTTATCTATATAGTGAAAATACCAGCCGGCATACAGACCCGATTTTTTCTGTTTGGGGTCGGTGAGCTTGTCATTGGCCTTGATCTGGTAAATCGTGGCCCAGTTGAAAGGGCTTTCGGTGCTGTTGGCCACCGTGACATCGCCGGTTGCCTTGTTCACATCGGCAGCCTTGAGCCGAGTGCGTGCCACGACACTGCCGCTGGCACTGTCGTCCTTGTCGTCCTCTGCACCCCCCGGGGTGGTGTTGGCATCCAGCACAGCATAGAACGTCTGCTGTTTCGTCGATGTATTGTCGTTTTCCTCCAGATACTTGCCGGTGCCGAATGCCACCACGGTGTTGTAGCTGTCGGCGCGGAACAGAATGGGCTTGGCGGAAATGGGTTGGCGTTCGCCTCCACTGTTCTTGTCGGTTGCAATGAACAGGGGTTTGCCTGTGACATCGCCTACGTCTTTCAGATTTTTGCCCTTGAAGTCCACCCGCCACAGATTGCCCTGCAAGTCACCCGCATAAACGCGCTCCAGCACGCCATAGGCGTTCACCGATGAGGTGAAGTTCACCATGCCGCTGGCCATGTTGATGCTGGTATTCACCGGGAACTGAATCTTGAAATAGTTGCTCCCCAGGCTCCAGTTGCTGCCATAGGCCTTGCCCAGGTCGAGGAAGAACAGTGTGGGTTTGCCATTCGAGCTGGCACGGCCATCGCTCACATAGTTGTTTACGCCACCAGCGACCACGGCGAACCATTTGTAGGAGTTGGCACCGGTCTGCACCTTGAGGATTTCCGGCACGCCCACCACATTGCCCAGGTCGGCATCATCGGCATCGGTGAATTCCCACAGCACCTTGTCCTTGCTGAAGGCCGATGGGTCGCTCACATCCAGCGCGTACACGCCTTGACCGCCTTCCCCGGTGCCGCCGACCAGCACAGTCTTCCATGTGACATCCTCACCGGTGCCCACTTTGGCTTCTGCCACCACGGGCGTGGCATCCACATAGCTCTGGTGTCCGTTCACACTGTAGTTCGGGTCGGCCAGCAGGTGCAGGCGGGGAGTGACCCAACTGGGAATATAGGCAAACAGTTCCTTGCCGCCGTCGGTGTCACCTGTGGCGTTGAAGGCGTGCAGCATGCCATCGTTCGCTCCCACAAACACTACCGGTGCGCGGTCTTGCTTTTCCGCGTACAGGGCACTCGTGTAGTAATCGGTATCGGCCACACTGTTCGATGGTGCTCCAGAGTAGACCACCCCCGAGTTCACAATGTCGCCCAGCAAACGTCCCCGCACTCGAAATGGTGCGCCTTCCTTGCTGCGATCACCCCGCAAAAAAGCCAGTCGATCAGTGCCACGGTTGTCACTGGCATGCAGGTGGGCTTGCAGGCTGGCAGCAATTTCATTCCACAGAAAACGACTGGCTGATCTGCGGTCTGGATTGCCCACCACAATATTGCGCTCGTCAGGGGCAATCGAGGCCAGCTTGCTGGCAGCACTCCAGCCTTGTTCGGTTCCCAATTGCAGCGAGGTGTTCTGACCAGTGCCTTGGGTTTTTAAAGAAATGGCCGCTACGTCGCCACTCCAACTGCTCACATCAAACTGGCCGCGATACAGATAACCAATGTCATCCTGTTGCAGCACCGAGCTGGAAATGGCACCGGTGGCAATACTGTTCGCTTCGGCCACGATGCTCTCGAAAATATCGTCTAAACCGTCGAGAATATCCTGTGCCTGATTGGCCAAGAAGTAGGTTTGGGGGTCTGAAGTTGTTGGGCTAGCCGGGGTTCTGGCCCAGGAGCCATTGTTGGTGATTCCTTTGTCATCCACAAAGGGGTTGCCGTAGCCGGACATGTCATTGAAGCCGCCGTATTTGGCGGTGAGAAAGAATTGCCGTTGCTTGCGAGTGTTGTATGTGCTGTTGGCACCGCCTTCATTCACGTCAATGACATATGTTTTGGCACGCATGCCTGGGCGTATTTTAGAATTTCCTTTGGAGTCTTTATTGTTCTTTGTCCAGTTTTCTCCGCGAATATCATGGGTGTTTGCCCAATAGGCGGCACCTGCAATATAGTATGCCGCATTACTGCTGCCAGTGTTGGCATTGGCATCCATATTGAAGACTTGACCATTGGGACTGCTGGTTTTACGTTGCACTCCATTGTTATCGATGTATTGGACAACACTGTTTTTCTCGAAGCCGGCCAGGACTTCCGTCCATGTTTTGAAATTTGGGATGTTTCTGGATAAATCGACTTCTCCACTGCGGTCGAAATCTCCTTCGCCAGTGATTCGTGTATTTCCTGGGAGTGATTTGTCATTGTGGGTATTGACATCTCCAATCAAAACAATATTGTTTCTGACACAGCTATAGTCTTGTGTAGAGACTCCGTCTGCATGGGGGTCTGTCCATTGAGTAAGGACTTGAAATCCGTCCTTGAAGCTCTCTGGGATTGCTTGGCTCGTATCATCGGTATTATTGAAACTGATGGCTCTGGGCGTAGGCTGCAATCCTTGTAGATACCGTAGGCTTTCATAGTAAAGCTCCCCTACAGGGTCGTTGCTTTTGTATGTGCCTTCTGTACCGGTGCGCCCGAACTTGTTCAGGTAATTGATAACTCCACTGTTGCCTTCTGCTGCCTTCTGGGGGTTGGTAAAGAATACGCCTGTTTGCATATTCCATTCCACTTCTGTGTTTTCGCCAGGAAGCTCCGTGCCATTGGAACTGTAGTTTTTGGGGCCAACAAACTTCATAGGGGCACGCAATACACCACCGTAGCGTTTGTTGCCACTTTCCATCAAATAACCGAAGGCAGCGACCCGAACGCGATCGCTGTATTTTTGTAGGTTTCCTACGGGTTTGTAGTAACCATTCGGATAGCGTTGGCAATAATCTGTACCACGAGGATCTCCAGCCTCACAGACTTGCACTTTGGTCAGAAAATGGGTATTGGATGTGAGCGATTTGTCTTCGAATGCGTCGTCGTATCTCTCATTCGAGACATAGCATTTCTTGACAGTACCCGCGCTGGGGTCTCCCATGGAGTCTTCGCTCCAGGAGCATGTGAAGCCATTGCGTACATAAGCCCAGTGCCAGTAGGCATCCCTGCCATCTTGCCTGCCGAAGTAGACTTTTCTGACCCCCTCAAAACTGCACTGTGAACCATCGGAGCATTCTGTGGTTTTATAATTGTTCAAATTGATAACGGTTTTTCGTTCATTTTTGACAATCTCGCCAATTCGACCATTCTGCAATCCGCCTTGACCTAAATTGCCATTATTTCCGGGGCCATTACAATTTCCGGTAGACTCCGTGCCAAAGAAAATACGGTTGAGGCAATTTGCTATTTTTATATCACCGCTGTGGGTACTGCCATCGGTTTTTATTTTCAGTTCATCAGGAACCGATCTTTTGACATGACTGGATGAAAGCGTCTTTGCCGGGAAATAACTGCTGCTGTTGTAGAAACCAGTTTGTAGTACAGCGCGCTGAAGAACTGTTTTGTCAGATTCGTCTGTGATCCGGTCACCACCCGTCAGACCCAGACGCAAAATATCGATTGAAGAGGTATTCGCCCAGTTCATGAAGTTGCCATGAAAGCCCTTGCCATCGCATCCCTTGCTGGCATCGGCATTGCCATAGCGTTCAAAGTAGTTGTCGGTCTTGTTGTAGCGGTAGCAGCTTCCCGTGTGGAAGTAACCAATATAGGTGTTGGTGGGGCTGTAGCTGTCACGGTATGCGGCTCCCACAGTCGGGAATTCCACCGACAGAGTCAGGGTCAGCGTGGGCTTGGCACGCGAGCCGGATGCGTACAGCGGGCCGGATGCCAGTTGAATGGCGGGAATGCCACTGACGCCACTGCTCAGGCTGCCGTGGGCCTGGTATGGAAAGCCCAGCACTCCTATGGCCAGAATGCTGGTGGCAGTCAAGGCCGCGAGCGTCAGGCGGCGACGCTGGCTGTGGGCCATAGGCTGGATGGCCGCCGGTGACAAAGCGGTGGCGGGGCCGCGTGGAGGAAGGCGGTTCATGGCTGGGTGTTCCGGGTGGTTGTCATGCGTCGGTTATTTGCGGTAAATGGTTTGCAGCACCACATAGGTGTTGTCGCGTGGGCCAAAGCCCACGGCGGTGATGCGGTAGGCCCGATCATTGCCGCGCGCGCCATCGGCACTGGCTCCGTAATCGCGGATGTTTTCGATGATGTAGCGCGGTGCCCGGGCAGGCTGAATGCCGATTTCGTTGGCAGGGAAGCTGCGCCCGGTGAATTCGCCAAAGGCAACGCTGCGGGTCGTGTCCTGGGCCAGATCGATGGTCAGCCATGCAGGCTTGCTGTCTGTGGCAGGCTGTGCACACAGTCCTTGGGTTCCGTTCGCATCGGCGGTGGAAGTGCCGCAACCAGCCTCGAATGCAGCGTGGAATTGGCGTTGGAACAGTGCCGTGCGGTTTTTCTTGCCGCTGGACGTGGGTGCCGTGCCTTCGATGTCGAATTCGGCATCGGTCAGGGCGGCTTCGGCGGCCTGCATGGCAATCTGGCGATCCCGGTCGTTGCGGGCAGCGCGTTCGCCCTGAATGCCCAATTGGGCGGCTGCCAGTCCCAGCAGGCTGACGATGACGAGTACCATCAGCACGACGATCAGCGACGCACCGTGCTGGCTGTGGCGGGGCAGTCTGGGTGAAGAACGAGGAGATACGGGCATCATGCAGGGCACCTTCACAGCGAGGCGTTCAGATTGGGTGGATTGAGGTTGTTGCGCAATTGCACGGTGAATGTGACGACCTGACGCATCCGGTCATCGGCTTCGCTGGTGAATTTATTGTTGTCATCACCGATGGCCTTGCCCAGTGGCCAGTAGTCCTGGGCTGTTTTCTCGCCGCCAGAGCCGGGGGCAGAGCGCAACACCATGCCGATGCGCAGGCTGCGCACCTGTCGCCACATGGCGTTGTTGGTGATCTCGTCGGCGCGCAGGAACTGGAAGCTAGCCACGGTGTCGTTGAATGTGTTGGTATCGGCGGCGGTGTTTACGCCATAGAGCACCTGGAAGGTTTCCACACCAGAGAGCAGGGGTTCGGCATTGGCATCCATATTGAACTTGCACATCAGGGTGGGTTCGCCGTTGCTGATGGCTACATAGAAGTGGCTTTCGATCATGCTGCTGGCATCGCGCCGTGTGCCGGTGCAATCCACCATCGTGCGGTCTGTCCAGTTGTTGGCCTCTGTCAGTTGGCCGGTCATATTGCGCAGGGTCAGGATGTCACTGCTGTTCACAATGGTGTTGCCAGTGGTCACGATGTTCTTGCCAGTGATGATTGCGCTGTTGTGCCCGTGCACGAACTGCACGGTTTCGCTTGCTCCGCCCAGATTGAAGCCGGTGGCATCGCTGCTGGACTGCATGTAGGTGGCGTTGTAGTCGTTCTTGTAGCCTGCCTGCGTGGCCATCTGCTGGATGATGGCAATGGCAAAACGGGCGTTGTCACGCAGTTCCGAGGTGGCGTTTACGGTGCCGAATCCCTGCCGTGCCACGGTCAGGGAAGCGTAGGTGGCCATGACGATCATCATGCCAATGACCATGGCTACCATGAGTTCGGCCAGCGTCAGGCCCTGCTGCCGGTGAAGATTGGGTGTGTGTTTCATGGTGTGCATTGCGTGCTTATGGTGTGACAGGCGGGGTGGCCTCGGCACCGAATGCGCCACCGGGAACCACAGGCAGCACGATGGAGGGGAGGGCATTCGCGCTGGTTTTCAGGCTGCTGGTGAATACGGTCTTGCCATCCTTGGTTTCGGTTTTTCCGGCGGTTTGCAGCCAGCCGATCTTGATCATGACGGTGTTGCCGGTGTTGTCGCAGTTGCCCCAGCCCTTGGGCAATCCGGCATCGTTGCTTGATGTCTGGAACGGGCTGTTGTCGAAACAGACTTCCACCTTGGCATCAGGCAGGGCCTCGTGTACGCGCATCAACCAGTCGTCCCTGTCCCATTGGGCAATATCGCTGCTCTTGCATGTTTTGGTACGGCAATCCTTGCTGGTGGCGGTGGGTTTGGTGGCGTTGTGGGCAATCAGATATCGGTTGCCACTGGTGGCCGTGCCCGTGGTTAGTTCTGCGATGCGGATGTTGTTGCGCATCAGCTCGGCGTATTCACGCGCCAGCAGCACCCCCGTGGCCTGGTGCTGGGAGTCCCGGCTGATCTTCAGCGAGGCCGCCTGCATTCCGGCAATGCCCAGCAAGCCAAACGACAGAATGACGATGGATACCAGCACTTCAATCAGCGTGAAGCCGGTCTGTAAAGCGTAGTGGCGGGGTGGAGAGGCAGGCATGGCAGAACGATTGCGGTGAAAACAGGTTTCGACCGTATCGTTTATTTACCAATGCCTGTAGTGGCAGCCGACAAGCGGTGTGCTGTGGCCGACCAGCGGCAGATCAGCCGATGGGGCGGGCTGACGATCTGTGGGCAATCCGTCGGGAATAAGGGGGCAGTGCTATGCCGTGGCCGAAACTTGTCACAATATCGGCCTGTTCAAACTCCGTGACATAGACCAAGGAATCCTGCCATGAGCGACGTACAAGCCCAAATCGATGAACTCGTCAAAAACAACCCTGTGGTGCTTTTCATGAAGGGCACGGCCAGCTTCCCGCTGTGTGGCTTTTCGGGGCGCGCCACACAAATTCTCAAGGCCAGCGGTGTGGACCTGAAAACCCTCACTACGGTGAATGTGCTGGAGAACGATGCCATCCGCCAGGGCATCAAGGAATACAGCCAGTGGCCCACCATTCCCCAGCTCTACATCCGGGGTGAGTTCATCGGCGGTTCCGACATCATGATGGAGATGTACGAAAGCGGTGAATTGCAGAAGCTGCTGCAAGCCTGACGGGCTGTCCATGGGGTCATTCCAACTGTGCTTGCCCCTCGAAATTCCGTCATTCCGGCGGAGGCCGGAATCCAGTGACGACGTTGAGAAAATGCCAATATTTCTAAATGGCACATGGGGTTACTGGATTCCGGCCTTTGCCGGAATGACGACAGTTTAGATCGTTCCCGCGCTCTTGCGCGGGAACGATCCAGAAACATCCATGCGCCTCAGCGCACCCGCATTCCGGCCTGCGCACCTTCCCAGGGCTCCAGGATGAAGATGCCGGGGTGCGCTTTTTCGTCGGCGTGGCCGGCGGCCAGCACCATGCCTTCCGAGAGGCCGAACTTCATTTTGCGTGGGGCGAGGTTGGCCACCATGACGGTGAACTTGCCCACCAGTTGCTCCGGCTGGTAGGCACTGGCGATGCCGCTGAAGACGTTGCGCGTGCGGCCTTCGCCCACGTCCAGCGTCAGGCGCAGCAGCTTGGTGGAGCCTTCCACGGCTTCGCAGGCGATGATTTGGGCAATGCGCAGATCGACCTTGGCGAAGTCATCAATGCCAATCGTGTCGGCCACGGCTTCGCCGCCGGGCAGGGGTTTTTCTTCGGCTGGGGCAGCAGGTGGCTCGAACAGCGCATCGAGTTGTTTTTCGTCCACGCGCTGGATCAGGTGCTGGTACGCACCGATGGTGTGGCCCGCACCCAGCAGGGCATCGGCACTGGCAAACTCGAAGGCGGGCACTTGCAGGAAGGCCTCGACCTGCGTGGCCAGTTGCGGCAGCACCGGCTTGAGGTAGATGGTGAGCAGGCGGAAGGCTTCGATGCAGGTGGTGCATACGTCTTGCAGGCGGGTTTCCTGCCCTTCCTGGCGCGCCAGTTCCCAGGGTTTGTTGGCATCGACGTAGGCGTTCACGCGGTCGGCCAGTTGCATGATGTCGCGGATGGCGCGGGCGTAGTCGCGGCTGTCGTACAGGCTGGCAATGCTGGCCTTTTGTGCGGCAATGGTTGCCAGCAATTCCTGACCGTCACCGGAGGGCGTGCCCAGTACACCGGCAAAACGCTTGGCCAGAAAGCCTGCGGCACGGCTGGCGATATTGACGTATTTGCCCACCAGATCGGCATTGACGCGCGCCATGAAGTCTTCGGCGGTGAAGTCCACGTCTTCCACCTTGGGGTTGAGCTTGGCGGCAATGTAGTAGCGCAGCCATTCGGGGTTCATGCCGATGCTGAGGTATTTCAGCGGGTCGATGCCTGTGCCCCGGCTCTTGCTCATCTTTTCGCCGCTGACGGTGATGAAGCCGTGTACGTTCACCTGGCTGGGAACCTTGCGGCCGGAGAAGTGCAGCATGGCGGGCCAGAACAGGCTGTGGAAGTACACGATGTCCTTGCCGATGAAATGCACTTGCTCCACCTGCGGGTCGGCAATGAATTCCTCGAAAGTTTGTGTCGTGCGTGATGCGGCATGCCAGTGCTGGGCGGCCTGGCCTTTGTCGAAGTGGTTTTTCAGGCTGGCGAGGTAGCCGACGGGGGCATCCAGCCAGACGTAGAAGTATTTGCCGGGTGCGTCGGGAATTTCAATGCCGAAGTAAGGGGCTTCGCGGCTGATGTCCCAGTCGTTCATGCCTGCCTCAAACCATTCGCTGGCCTTTTTGGCCATCTCGGCTTGCAGGTGCGGCTGGCCGGAGCGTGGGTTGCCCCCTTGCGTCCAGTCCTTGAGGAAGTCCACGACTTTTTCATCGGAAAGCTGGAAGAATAAGTGCTCGCTGCTGCGCAGTTCCGGGGTTGCGCCGGTCAGCGTGGAGTAGGGCTTGATGAGTTCGGTGGGGCTGTACACGCTGGAGCAGACTTCGCAGGAGTCGCCGTACTGGTCCTTGGCGTGGCAGGTGGGGCATTCGCCCTTGATGTAGCGGTCGGGCAGGAACATGCCCTTGACCGGATCGTAGAACTGCTCGATGGTGCGCGTGGCGATCAGACCGCTGGCCTTTAGGTCGTAGTAGATCTGGTGCGCCAGTGCGACGTTTTCTGGGCTGTCCGTGCTGTGCCAGTTATCGAAACGAATGTGGAAACCATCCAGATATTCCTGGCGGCCCGCCGCGATTTCAGTCACGAACTGCTGCGGGGTTTTGCCTGCCTTTTCAGCAGCGATCATGATGGGTGCGCCGTGCACATCGTCCGCGCTGACAAACTGCACGCTGTGGCCCAGCATTCGTTGTGCGCGCACCCAAGTGTCGGCCAGGATGTATTCCATGATGTGGCCGATGTGGAACTTGCCGTTGGCATAGGGCAGGGCGGTGGTGACAAAGAATTTGCGTGGCTGGGTCATAGTGGAAGTCGAACGGCAATCGCTGCCGTGGTGGTGGGGAAGGCTCAGGGTGGAGATTCTAGCCTTTGTGCCTGCATGGCGCAGGGTGTTGTCGCGCTATGGGCGGTGTGATGCGTCGGGGGCAAATGGATTCAGCACTTCCATTCCCAGTGCCTGAAAGTCCGCCACATTGCGCGTTGCCACGATCAGGCCATGCACCTGCGCAGTGGCAGCGATCATGGCATCTTCATACAGCGTGTCGGACTGCCGGTGCATCAGCCTGGCCCAGCGGCGAAAGGTCACGGCATCCATCGGCAATACGTTGTAGGCGGTCGCCAGCATGTCCAGCCAGGATTCGAGTTCTGTGGCCTTGGCAGCGTCCTGCTGGCGTGTCAGTTCGATACCCGCCTGGATTTCGCCAATCGTCACGGCGGAAAGAAACAGGTGTGCATCGTCCACCGATTCCAGCCATGCCACCACGCCACCGTGTGGTCTGGGTCGGCGCAGTTCGGAGACTATGTTGGTATCCAGCAGGTACATGCCAGTCATGCCAGTGTTTCGATCTGACGGCGTCTGGCTTGCCCGCGCGGTGGTATGGGCAGTTCATGCCGCGCCTGATCGGACAGCAGCAGTTGTTTGAGTGAAGGGCGCGCTGCGGCTTGCAGACGCTTCCACTCCTGTACCGGTATGAGTACGGCAGCTTCCGTGCCGCGCCGGGTCACCATTTGCGGGCCTTCGGTCAGGCAGGCATCCAGAAACTCACTGAACCGTGCCTTGGCATCTTGTACGGGCCATGTGTGCATGACTACCCCTTCAGACTGGTTTGATGACTGGTCAGTATGGTGGATGTGTCATGCGGTGTCAATGTTGCAGACATTGCAACGCAGGGCAATCGCGCTATGTCAAAAGCATCCGATACGCACCCATTTTTGCCAAACACAAACCCCACCTACCCCGTCATGCCGGGCTTGACCCGGCATCCAGTGGCAACGTCTGCCTTGAAAACTCCAATAGCCTGGAGCGTGCAATGCTTCTGGATGCCGGGTCAGGCCCGGCATGACGCCGTGAGTGAATTTCACCATCACGCAAATTGCGCAGGAGAAACACTATCTCACCATAGCGCGTTCGCCCTGCATTGCAACGGTAGGCCGCAGTTTCAAAGTGTGCCCAAGTGGGCCTGTGCCGCTGCCGTTAAACTGTGGCGCAGCCAATTCAACACAACAATACAGTCAGACGGGACTGTCAGGGCAGTCGCCGCAGAAAGGGGTTTTCATCGCCATGCAGGTACTGGTGTACAGCGAGTTTGATGTGGGCAGGTTTCGCAGCAAGTGGGAGAAGGTGAGGGCGGCCATCGAGCGCGACGACTTCCGCAGTGTCGATATGAAGAAGCTTGCTTCCACGCCTTATCACCGTGCCAAGCTGGACGAGGCCAGCCGCGTGCTGGTGCAGTTTGTGCGCCACGGCGGGCAGACGGTGTGTCTGGTGCTGGAGGTGATTGCGCACCATGCCTATGCGAAGTCGCGTTTTCTGCGTGGCGCGGTGGTGCGCGAGGAGCAGATCGAGGCGGCCCCTGACAGTACGCTGGAGCAGGTGCAGGAGGAGGCTGTGCCGGTGCGTTACCTGCATCCGGGGCGCGGGGATTTTCATCTGCTCGACAGCCCGATTTCCTTCGACGATGTGCAGGAGGCCGTCTATCGCCTGCCGCCGCCGCTGGTGCTGGTGGGGTCGGCGGGTTCGGGCAAGACGGCCCTGACGCTGGAGAAACTGCGCCATGCCACCGGCACGGTGCTGTATGTGACGCAGTCGCCGTGGCTGGCACAGCATGCCCGCAGCCTGTATTACGCGCACGGCTACAGCCAGCCGGAGCAGGAGGCACAGTTCCTGTCGTACCGCGAGTTTCTGGAGACTTTGCGCGTGCCACCGGGGCGCGAGGTGCGTTTTGCGGATTTCCGGGGCTGGTTCGAGCGGCACCGCCAGCAGTACCGCTTCACCGATGCGCATCCGTGCTTCGAGGAGTTCCGGGGCGTGATCGGCAGCCAGCCCGAAGGGGTGTTGTCGCTGGAGCAGTACCTCGCATTGGGCACGCGCCAGTCCATCTACGAGCGGGAACAGCGCGCGGCGATGTACGAGCTGTTCGGCAAATACCGCCAGTGGCTGACGGACTTCCATCTGTTCGACAGCAACCTGCTGGCGCACGAGTGGCAGTCGCTGGCGCAGCCGCAGTACGATTTCATCGTCATCGACGAGGTGCAGGATTTGACGAATGCGCAACTGGCCCTGGTGTTGCGCACCCTGAAGAATGCCGGGCAGTTTCTGCTGTGCGGCGATTCCAACCAGATCGTGCATCCGAATTTCTTTTCGTGGAGTGCCGTCAAGAGCCTGTTCTGGCGCGACCCGGCACTGGCCGAACGCCAGCAGATTTCCGTGCTGGGCGTGAATTACCGCAACACGCGGCAGGTCACGCGGCTGGCCAACACGCTGCTGAAGATCAAGCATGCGCGCTTTGGCTCCATCGACCGCGAGAGCAACCATCTGGTGACGGCGGCCAGCCAGATCGAGGGCGAGGTGCGGCTGCTGCCCGACAAGGATGCCGTCAAGCGCGATCTGGATGCCCGCACCCGCGCGTCCACCCGCTTTGCCGTACTGGTGCTGCGCGACGAGGACAAGTCCGAGGCGCGGCTGGTCTTTCGCACGCCGCTGGTGTTTTCCGTCCACGAGGCCAAGGGGCTGGAGTATCCGCACATCATCCTGTACCGCTTCATCAGCAGTCAGCGCAAGGCCTATGCGGAAATCTGCGACGGCGTGGAGCCTGCCGATTTGCAGCATGACACGCTGGATTACCGCCGTGCCAAGGACAAGCACGACCGTTCGCTGGAGCTGTGGAAGTTCTACGTCAATGCCCTGTATGTGGCCATCACCCGCGCGGTGGAAGGGCTGTACCTGGTGGAGAAGGATATGGGGCATCCGCTGCTGCAACTGCTGGATGTCCACGAGAACCAGGGGCAACTGGCCATCGAGGCGGCCGAGTCCAGTCGTGCGGAGTGGGAGCGCGAGGCGCACCGGCTGGAGTTGCAGGGCAAGCAGGAGCAGGCCGATGCGATTCGTGAAAACGTGCTGGGCATCAAGCCCGTGCCCTGGCCGGTCTGGAACAATGCCTTCTTGCGGGAGACGCTGGCACGGGTTGGCAGCCCCAAGAGCACATCCAGCAAGGCACGCCAGCAACTGCTGGAACTGGCCGCCTGGCATTATCTGGACGACCATTTGTTGCTGCTGAACCCCCAGGAGGGCATGCAGATTTTCGCCATGCAGGGCAAGAATCAGCGTGCCCTCGACAAGACACGGCAGGCACTGGCCAGCCGCCACACAGCGGCCTATACCCGAAGAAATGTGCGCGAGGTGCTGCAACAGTGCGACCAGTACGGTGTGGATCACCGCACCGTCACCGATGCCACGCCGCTGATGCTGGCAGCGGTGGCAGGCAACCTGCCGCTGGTCGATGAGTTGCTGGAGCGAGGGGCCGACGGGCAGATGCGTGACCTGTTTGGCCACACCGCGCAGTCCTTCGCACTGGCGCGGGCCTGCCGCGATGCTTCTTATGCCGCAGATGCCTTTGCCGCCATCTGGGAGCGGGTCAAGGAGCCGGTGCTGGACGTGCAGGTGGATGGCCGTCTGCTGCGCCTGCACGAAGATCAGGGCGAATACCTGCTGCTGCACTTGATGCTGTGTGGCCTGAAAACCCTCGCGTCGCTGCGCTACCACCAGCCGGAACAGCGCGACGTGCGCCGCCTGGCCGGGTTCGATGCCGCCTACCTGATGCGCAATCTGGAGCACATGCCGCATTCCCTCTGGCCGGATGCGCGGCGCAAGCGCAGTTATTTGAATGCCGTGCTGGCGCGTGCCGAAATCGACAGCAGCTACCAGCCGGCCCGCAAACTCTGGCAACGCATGCGCAGTGGTCATTACCTGCCCAATCCGGCCCTGCAACTGCGCGTGGCCGGGCCGGATGGCGAGCCGCAATGGCAACCCATTTACCAGGTGCTGAACCTGGCGCAGATCGAACGCGGCAACGGTACGGTCTGGGGACAGGCGGGTTTTTCCTATCGCCGCCTGCTGGGCTTGCATGAGCCAGATGACGGGGTGGGCGTTGTGAATGAGGATGCTTGAAGGAGGGGTTGCCACAGAAAGTTTGCAGTCTTTCTTTAGCAGAAATGCAGAAACCCGGCAGCAGCAACGGTTCCAAGAGCCAACGTATGCTGATGGTTCGCAGGCCCACGGATGGGCCGATTGAACACTTGCATACAGGAGCATTTTCATGATTATCGACCTCAGCGGCAAACGTGCCATCGTCACGGGTTCCACGGCTGGCATTGGTCTGGCGATTGCGCAGGGGCTGGTGCAGGCGGGAGCGGAGGTGGTGGTGACGGGCCGCACTGCGTTGGCGGTGGATCGGGCGATTGCTGCCATTCATGCCGCATGGCCTGCTGCCCAGGTCCGTGGCGTGGCTGCCGATCTGGCCACGCCCGATGGAGCGCAGACCTTGATTGCCGCTTATCCCGAGGCCGATATTCTGGTGAACAACCTGGGTATCTATGAGGCCAAGCCGTTGCTGGAGCTGGACGATGCCGACTGGGAGCGGTTCTTCCAGGTGAATGTTCTCAGTGCGGCCCGCCTGTCGCGCCACTATGCCAGCGGGATGAAGGAACGTGGCTGGGGACGGCTGCAATTCGTTTCCAGCGAATCGGCCATCAATATTCCCACCGAAATGGTGCACTATGGGGTGAGCAAGGCAGCCTTGCAGGCCCTCTCGCGCGGCTACGCCAAGGAGTTGGCAGGTACGGGCGTGACCGCCAATGCCATCCTGCCCGGCCCCACCGCGACCGAGAATGTGCATGCCTTTCTTGCACCGCTGGCGGCCGAACGGGGCATCAGCGTGGAGGAAATGTCGGCGCGTTTTGTGGCGGAGAAGCGACCCAGCTCCCTGCTGGGGCGTTTTGCGTCTCCCCAGGAGGTGGCCCATCTGGCGGTGTATGTTGCATCCGAGCAGGCCAGTGCCACGACCGGTGCGGCCTTGCGTGTGGAAGGCGGTATCGTCGAAACGCCGTTCTGAAGCCTTTCTGTCCATCAGAACCTGTTTACCGGGATGCAGAGCACGCAACCTAACGGGTTCCATGTTGGTTCATGGATAACACATTGAGAATACACCCTCTCTGTTAAAGTCAGCACCATGCCGACCGTGGTCAAAACCCTGAAAGTTCGCGTGAAGGACAAGCACGCGCCGCTGCTTTTGCAGATGGCACGGCAGGTCAATTTCGTCTGGAATTTCATCAATGCGCTCTCCAGCCGATCGATTCGGGAGCGTGGCCAATGGCTGTCTGCATACGATATTCACCCGTACACCAAAGGAGCAGCCAAGGAGCTGGGTTTGCACAGCCAGACGCTGCAATGTGTGGCGCAAGAATATGTCACGCGCCGTCGTCAATTCAAACGTACCCGCTTGAACTGGCGCAAATCCATCGGCAGCCAGCGCAGCCTGGGCTGGATACCCATCAACACCGGCGCAGCTTCTTGGAAGAACGGGCAGGTCTATCACAATGGCCATTATTTCGGCGTGTGGGATTCCTACGGTCTGGGCCAGTACAAATTCAAAACCGCCAGCTTCAACGAAGATGCTCGTGGCCGCTGGTATTTCAACGTGGCCGTGGAGATTGAAACCAAACCCACAGAAGCTACGGCATCCGTAGGAATCGACCTTGGGCTGAAAGACTGCGCCACCACCAGCACGGGCCAGAAGCTGCACGGGCGATGGTATCGGGAACTGGAACCGCAACTTGCTGTGGCGCAGCGTGCACGCAAAAAGCAGCGTGTCAGGGCGATTCACGCAAAAATAGCCAACCGCCGAAAAGACGAAATTCACAAATTCACAACGAACCTTGTGAAGAACAACGCCGCCATCTTCGTGGGCGACGTGGCCAGCGTGAAGCTGGTCAAAACCAGGATGGCCAAGTCCACGCTGGACGCGGGCTGGTCGTCATTGAAAACCGCTTTGGAATACAAGTGCCATCAGGCCGGAGTGGTTTTTGAGGAAGTGAACGAAGCGTATTCAACCCAGACCTGTTCTGCGTGCGGCAGTCTGCCGCCGCAGAGGCCCAAAGGTATCGCAGGTCTTGGAATAAGGGAATGGACGTGCAGCGAATGCGGAGCGGTACACGAGCGCGACGTGAACGCTGCACGGAACATTCTCGCGGCAGGGCATTGCCGTCTCGCAGGAGGAATCTCCTGCCTTTAGGCAGGGGAGGATGTCAAACCAGCTTGCTGCATGCCGACACGTCCACACTCGATCTGGCCGAGGAACACCGCGTGACCGAGGCCGAATTGAAGGCCAGCGGCCTTGCCTACACGATTCTGCGCAATGGCTGGTACACCGAAAACTACACCGGCTCGATTGGTGGCGCACTGGCGGGTGGCGCATTCCTGGGCAGTGCAGGCGAGGGCCGCATTGCATCGGCACCGCGTGCCGATTTTGCCGAGGCTGCCGTGGTGGTACTGACCGGCGAGGGCCACGAAGGCAAGACCTATGAGCTGGCCGGTGACCAGTCCTACACCCTGGGCGATCTGGCTGCCGAAATCTCCCGCCAGTCCGGCAAGGACATTCCCTACAAGAATCTGCCCGTGGCCGACTACGCTGCCGTGCTGGCTGGTGTGGGTGTGCCCGAAGGGTTTGCCAAGGCGATTGCAGGCTGGGATGCCGAAGTGGCCAAGGGCGTGCTGTTTGACGATGGCAAGCAGCTTTCTGCACTGATTGGCCACCCCACGACCCCGTTGGCCGACTCGGTGGCGGTCGCGCTCCAGGGTTGAACCAAGGGAAGGTCTGCAAAACTCTGCTGGAAAGCGATGCGCCGCCAGAACGGATCTGCGCGACAGCATGGATTTTGCAGACTTTCCCAAGCTCTGAGTGTATTTCTGTGGAAGCAGGCCGGGCCGCCTTGCTTGCGCTTCAGAGACTTCAGGATGATGGATAAATAAAAACCATTCCTGCATGTTGGCGACGTTTGTGTGCTATAAATCGCCGCATTCGCAAGGTGTCTGGTACACCTTGCCTTCCCCGGTAGGGCAACAAGCCCAGGCCCAATTCCCCCACGACAAACACCGATACGGCTGAATCCCGCTGTGGTGTCGCGACACCAGGGACGCAGCAACAATCCACGCCACGCTCCGCAGGAATGAACGATGTCGCATGATTTGTCCGTCCCCGAATGGGGGATTCGCATCGCGCAACAGGGCGCGAAGTCGCGCAGCGAGCCAAGCACGCCGCAGCCGAATGCCACTTCTGCCAGCCACGAGGCCACTGCCGCGCAGGCTCCCGAATCCGAAGCGAGCTGGCTGGGCCTCAACCTCGAATGGCTGTACCGCGATTTTCTGCAAAGCCTTGTCCACAAGACCCAGTGTCCGCATCAGGCACGCGATACCCTGCACGATGCGCTGATTCGCTACGCCACCGTGGCCCTGCGCCAGCCCATTCAGCAACCCCGCGCCTACATTCGCCGCGTGGCCGAGTCGGTCATGGTGGATCGGCATCGTTCTGCCCGCCGACTGGTGCTGCTGGACGATCTGCCTCCCGAGGAGGCCGATGCCATCGTTGCCAGCCAGGCCGTGGCCCCATCGGCCGAGACCATGGCCGATTTGCGCCAGCGGTTGCAGCACCTGCAAAAAATCATCGAACGTCTGCCACCGCGTTGCCGCGAGGTGTTCTGGCTGCTGCGCGTGGAAGGCTATACCCAGCCGGAAATTGCCGAGCGCATGGGCATCAGCCTCAAAACCGTCGAAGGGCATGTGGCACGCGCCCTGGTGCTGCTGTCCGAATGGCGCGAGACTTACTCCTGCCAGCTCCCATGAAAGCCAGCAAAGTCCGTCAGGAAGCCGCCCGCTGGTTTGCCCATATGCAAAACGTGGCGGAAGACGATTTTCGTGAACATGCCCGCTTCGAGCGTTGGCTGGGGGCCGACCCGAGCCATGCCCCAGCCTATCGGCAGATGGCAGGCATCTGGGGGGATTTTGAATCCGGTGACCGTCTGGCCCGTCTCTCCCATGCCGTGGAGCAGGGGCAGAGTGCGCAGCGGCAGAGCCGTCGCGGGGTTCTGCGAACCGGCACCCTTGCTACGGTGGCACTGCTGGCTGGTGGCACGCTGGGCTGGCAGATGCTGGCTCCGATGCGACAGCGGGCGTGGCCGTCCGTGGAACTGGCCAATGCCTCGGGCCAGCCAGCCCAGGTGCATATCCTGCCCGATGGCAGTCGCCTGACGCTGGGAGCTGCCACCCGCGTGCAGGTGCGCTATGAGGCAGACCGGCGACTGGTGCTGCTGCATGCCGGGGTGGCGGCCTTTGAGGTACAGGCCGATCCCGAGCGTCCCTTCGTCGTGGACAGCCGACAGGCACGTGTCACCGTGCTGGGAACGCGCTTTGCCGTCGATCGCTTCAGCGATGCGCATGTGCGCGTCAGCGTCGATCATGGGCGTGTGCGGGTGGCGCAGATGCGCGCCTCGCTGGGCGGCTACTGGTGGCGTGAAGTGCAGCACTGGCTGCTGCATGATGGACAGGTGCTGGATGTCACCGAATCCGGGGGCTTGTGGCCAGCCACCCCGGCAGCGGATGCCTTCGCCTGGCAACAGGGTGCGCTGGTGTTTTCCGGCGCGACCCTTGGCGAGATGGCCGTGCAGCTCTCACGCTATACGGCCAAGCCCGTGCAGGCTCCCCAGGGCGACAGCCGCAATGGCCACACGCCACGCATCGTCGCGGTGGTGCAGACCCGTGACATTGATCGCTTCCTCTCCCACCTGCCACAACTGGCCACGCTGGAAGTGCGGCACACCCCTGCCGCCACCTTGCTGCTGCCGCGCTGATCGCCGCGCTCCCTTACTGTTCGATCAAAAGATACGAATTATTACCATTCCGTGCAAGGGTATGGTGGGCTTTTCTGCGTCTTGACGATATGGGATGGCCTAAACAGGCCAGTTTTTCAGTCACCCGATGCGTTCTTCCACCATGCAAATCTTTCGACCCACTGCGGTGTGCATTGCCGCCTGTGCACTTGGCGCGGGCCTTGCCCATGCACAAACCATCCAGTTCAACATACCGGCACAGCCGCTGGAGCAGGCCATTGGCCAGTTCGGGCAGCAGGCGGGTATTTCCATCATGGCCAGCCGTGAGCTGACGGGGGGCAAGCAGTCGAAGGCATGGATCGTCCGAATCTGCTCAAGCCCAAGAGCTGGGCAGGCAGTGTCGCGCTGGCCAAGCGGCTGGAGCGGGTCGATCTGGTGGCCGCGTATGCACAGCGCAGCCAGGGCAATTACTACGCCGGTACCAAGGGGCCGGCCCCTTACCTGGATTTGTCCGAAACCTACAACCGGGGTTTCTACACCGAAGTGCATCCTGAAATTGTCGGGGCCACGCGCTTTCGGGCTGGCGAGCGCATCGTCAATAGCAATTACGAGAGCCAGTCCACCCTGCTCAAGAGCAAAATCTATCTGGCGGATGCACACGAGCTGGAGCTGAGTTATCTGCGCTACGACAGCACCTATGGCGAACTGATGCCTTCGCAACTCATCTGGCTGGGGCAGGTGCGCCAGACCACCAACAGCCAGGTCACTGCCGATACCTACACCAGCCGCTATCGCTGGAATCCGCAGGAGAACGACAAGATCGATCTGCGTGCCAACCTCTGGCATACCGATACGGTCAGCCTGAACCGCAATTACTCCGACAACATGTGGAGCGATATGTTCGACACGGGCAGCGAACGCTATCGACGCTGGGGTACGGACGTGAGCAACAGCACGCGCTTCGATATGAATCGCTGGGGCGGTGTCCGGCTGGACTATGGGCTGGCCTGGCAGACCGAAAAAGTGCACGGTGATGGCGAGGCCAGCACTTTTTCGTCCGGCGGGCGGGCAGGCCATCGTGACGAATGGAGCCTGTTCACTTCCGCGCAATGGAAGCCCCTGCCGCGCTGGACGCTGGATGCGGGAGTGCGCTATACGCGTTTCAGCTCCGAAGACGACAAGCCACGGCGTGTCACCGCAGACAGCGAATACTGCGTCAATCCAGATGCAGATGGCGTTTGCGACCCGCTCATGATGTCGTCACGCCGCAGCGGTTCTGCCCCGTTGCTGAGTGTGCAGTGGGAGCCACGCCCCGGCTTGCAGGTCTATGGCCGCTATGCCGAGGCACTGCGCATGCCCAGCCTGTTCGAGACGACTTCCGGCTTCTCGGTGTCGCCCTCGCAGGACATCCACCTGGCCCCCGAACACACCCGCAACAAGGAAGTGGGCATGGGCTTCAGCAAGGATAGCCTCTGGCGCGATGGCGACAAGTTCCGTGCCAAGGTCGCCTATTTCCGCAATCACACCAAGGACTACCTGACCCGCACCTTCCCCAACACCTGGGAAGAAGGCTCGGGCAACCAGTTCTTCACCCTGCGCAATATCAACAGCGTCAGCTTCCACGGCGTGGAACTGCAAGGCTCCTACGACGTGGGGCGGTTCTTCACCGAGTTGAGCGGTACCCGCTACACATTTGTGGAAACCTGCCACTTCGGCAGCTATCGCCGCATGGAATGCACTGAGTTTGGCATTGCCGCCAGCTACGTCAATAACATGATTCCGCCCGAGTGGCATGCCAGTGCCACCATCGGCACGCGCCTGTTCGGTGAAAAACTCACACTGGGCGCGCGCGGCACGTTCATGGGTCAGCGCAAACCCACGCCGGATTTCAACACCGAAGGCGTGAATGACGGCTTCGCTTCCCCCGTGCCCTGGCACAAGTACACCACCTGGGACTTGTTTGCCACCTACAAGATCAACGACCAGTTCAGCGTGGATCTCAACATCGACAACCTCACCGACCGCTACTACCTCGATGCTCTCAGCCTCGGTCTGGTTCCGGCTCCTGGGCGCAGTGCCCGCCTGAGCGTGACCTGGCTGTTCTGAAGCCGCATCCCGCACTCCCGTTTTCAGTTCGACAAAGCAACCCAAGGCAAAGAAAGATCACCATGCAAAAACCATTGCGTACCCATATTGCAGTGCTTGGCTCGGCCACTGCGCTGTTTCTGGCTGCCTGCGGCGGCGGAGGTGGCGGCGAATCCGTTCCCGTCGCGCCCACCAATCCTCCCACAGCATCGGCTTCGGCAGACCAGACCCAGGTGGCCGCTGGTACCACCATCACACTGGATGGTTCGGCCAGCACCACGCCCAATGCCGGCACGCTGACCTACCTGTGGACCATCGAAAAGAAATCGGAAAACAGCACAGCCACCATTTCCGATGCCACGGTGGCCAGGCCCACCTTCACGCCCGATCGCCCCGGCGAGTACGTCATCACCCTCGTGGTCAATGACGGCACGGCCAGCAGCAGCACGGCTGCCGTCACCTTCGCCGTGAGCAACCCCGACCCGGTGGCCGTGGTGGCCACCGAGATCAACCAACTGGTGGGTACCACCGTGCAACTCGATGGCACGGCCAGCCAGCCTCCCGCTGGTGGCAGTGCCGCAGGCTTGACCTACACCTGGGAGCTGACCAGCAAACCCGCCGACAGCACTGCCGTGCTGGACAACCCCGGCAATGCCCAGCCGCGTTTCAGTGCCGACAAGGTCGGCACCTACAAGGCCACGCTGGTGGTGCATTACGGAGCCAGAAGCAGCGCGCCGGTGGAAGTGACGATTGGCATCGGTGGCCTGAACTCCATTCCGGTGGCGGACATCATCGCCAATATCGAGGCCGCCGTCCGAGGCGAGAAAATCGAGCTGGATGGACGCAACAGCAGCGATGCCGATGGCGACGCGCTCACCTACCGCTGGAGTGTCGGCAGCAAGCCCATTGGCTCCAACCCGGTGCTGGAGAACGCCGACAAGGCACAGGCTTCCTTCGTGCCCGACTTTGCTGGCAGCTACACACTGGGCCTGACGGTGTTCGATGGCAAGGCCTACGGTGGAAAGTCCCTTTCCGTCAAGGTCGTCAAGCCTGAAGGCGCGCCCAATACCAAGCCGGTGGCCCGCATCACCGCACCCTGGAGTAAGACCTGGGAGGCCGAGCGTGACACCTCCATCAGCATGACGGCAGCTTACTCTTATGACATCGATGGCGACAACCTCTACACCGGCCGCGAGTTCACGCTGCTGAAGGCTCCCGAAGGCTACGACGCGGCCACCAATTTCAAGGCACAGACTTTTGTCGGCACGCACTATGGCGACTACGAAGTGCAGTTGCGCGTGTTCGATGGCACCGAGTGGAGCGATCCGGTCACGGCCACCTACACGGTCATCAACGGCGCGAACCGTCCGCCTCAGGCGGCGGCCAAGGTCATGGGCAGCAGTGGTGTGGTGGGAGTGGGCAGAACCGTCACGATCACCGCCGAGGGCAGCAGTGACCCCGACGACAACCGCCTCACTTACCAGTGGACGATGCTGGACAAGCCCGATGGTAGCCAGGCCACCTTGACGGGCGGTGACAAGGTGCATGCCACCTTCGTGCCAGACCAGCCGGGCCGGTACGTCTTTGACCTGCTGGTGACCGATGAACATGGGTATCCCAGCAGCGACTACATCTCTGTCACTCCGGTACGCCTGACCGTTCAGGCCAAAACCAGCAACAACGCACCGATTGGCCGCATCTCGATGAGCGGCGCGCCCTACACGTCTGAGCAACCCATGCTGGTTGGCAAGAGCGGCAATACCGTTCAGTACAACGCGGCGGCTGACTCCACGCGAGTCGATCGATGGAACAGCATGCAGTTCCAGCCCAATGGCTATGACCCGGATGGTGACCCGATGAGCTATCTCTGGACGCTCTCCACCGAGCCGTCCGGCAGCAAGCTGGAGCATCCGAACGACTACTTCTGCGCCGCCACGGGCAGCAACAGCTATCCCGGAGCATCCGTCATCAGCCTGGAAGACTGGATTGCGGCAGGACTGAACATCCGCAACTGGACGTGCAGCCAGTTCAGTTTCGCACCCACGGCAACCGGTCGTTATGTGCTCGATCTGGCCGTCAGCGATGGCATCGACATTGCCGGGCCGTACAGCATGGAGGTTTATGCCTCCACCCGCGAGGACTATCCGAATCTGTTGTTGGAAAACCTCCAGCAAAAGCATGACTGGTCGAACAACGACCAGCAGTTGGTGTTCAATTCCGTCAAGGATGACGATGTCAGAATCCGGCAGGAAATCTTCCCGTTCGTTGGAACGAACAGCACGGAATATGCCGCCAATGCCGTTATCGCTGGCGCGAACCTCATCCAGACCGGCTTCAAGAATGGCTTCCGGGGTGACTTTGTGGTGCGCAGTTTCCGTCTGTCTGCCATTGGTGGCGATTACACGGTCGTGAACCTGAAGGCCAGCGATGCCGATGGCGTGTTCAGCCCGAAATTCGTGGGTCTGCAAAACAACCAGCTCATCAAGAAAGGCGAAAGCGTGGACTTCCAGTTGGTCTGGCCCATCGACCGCCTGCCGGTACTGGATGCGGATGGCAGGGTCGATGATGAACGGCGCAACCTGAGCTGGAGCTTCGACATCCAGGAAAAACCGCAGTTCACGTTCAACTTCAACCCCAGCATCGGGGTGTTCTGAACGCGGGGGCGGGATTCGGCGGGGTGAACGGCATTGCACCCGCCATCCGCTGATTTACGTCGCCACAGGGCCATGCCCTGTGGCGGTTTTGTGTTTGGTCAGACACACCCTTAGAATGAACGCTGGATTCACTCACATTGCCTCATGCCATGGAACGCATTTTCAATCTAGTCAGAAACCAGTTGATCGAGATCATCGAGTGGACGGATGATTCGCGCGATACCCTGTCGTACCGCTGGCCGGACAACGACAAGGAGATCAAGAACGGGGCGCAGCTCATCGTGCGCGAGTCGCAGCAGGTGCAGTTCGTGGCGGCTGGACAGTTTGCCGATCTGTTCAACCCCGGCAAGCATACGCTTACCACCGAGAACATTCCGATTCTCTCGACCATCCTGGGCTGGAAATACGGCTTCCAGTCGCCTTTCAAGTGCGATGTCTATTACCTGAACACGCGCCTGTTCACCGGCAACAAGTGGGGCACATCCAATCCGGTGATGATGCGCGACCAGGACTTCGGCGTGGTGCGTCTGCGGGCCTTCGGCACTTATGACTTCCGCATTGTGGACGCGCCGCTGTTTCTGAAGGAAGTGGCGGGCACCGACCAGAATTTCCGCCTTGACGAATTCAACGACACCATGCGTTCGCGCATCGTCAGTGTCTTCACCGAGGCACTGGTCAAGGCGCATGTGCCGGTGCTGGACATTGCGCAACGCTACAGCGAGCTGGGCGACGCGCTGCTGCCCATCATCAACCCAGCCATCCGCCAGAAGTATGGTCTGGAGGTCAGCAGCTTCATTCTGGAGAATGTGTCGGTGCCGCCGGAGGTGGAGCAGGCCATCGACAAGCGCAGCAGCATGAGCGTCATCGGCAACCTGAACGATTACGTCAAGTACCAGATGGGCGTGGCCATGGGCGAGGGCGGCGAAGCCGGGGCCGCAGCAGCCATGCCTGCGCAGATGGCCATGGGCTTCGGGCTGGCGCAGGAGATGATGCGCTCCATGCAGCAACCGGGTGGTGCATCTGCCGTGCCGCCGCCCCTGCCGGGCAATTTTGCTCCCGCAGCGGCACCAGCGGCTGCTGCTGCCACCGCCGGGCTGGATGTGCTCACGCCGGAACAGGCGGCGCAGGCCCTGGGTGTGTCGGTGGAAGATGTCATGACGGCCATTCACACCGGCGACCTGAAGGCCCGCAAGATCGGCAGTGCCTGGCGCATTGCCAAGAGCGCGCTGGAGGAGTTTCTGCGCGGCTAGGGCGTGTCATGAGTGCCTCCGCTTCGACTGGCTTCACCCACTACCATCACAGAAAGGCTTTCGCCCATGACAAACTCGTTGGAGCGCGCAGGCCGCGATGCGGTCTCGCAGAATGTGCAGGGCATCGTGCAGTTCCTGCAACAGCATCCGCCGTTCAGCCAGATGGAACCGGGTCATCTGGTGCAACTGGTGGAAGGGTGCAGGCTGGCCTTCTACCCCCAGGGAAGCCGCATTCTGCATCCCGGTGACGGGCGGGTGCAGGAGTGGTTTCTGATTCGGCAGGGGCAGGTGCGGGGCGAGCGCGGGGGCGCGGATATTCCGGCCAGCGAGGGGCTGGACACGGCTGAGCTGGAGCTGTGGCCCGGCGATGGGTTTCCGGTGGCCGCGATTGTGGGTGATCGATCCACCCGCACCACCTATACGGCCGTGCAGGATACTTTCTGCCTGCAACTGCCGGTGCAGCAGTATGCGCACATGCTGCAATTGTCCGAGCCGTTCCGGCAGTTTGCCTTCAAGGGCGTGAGCAGCCTGCTGGGGCAACTGCACCTGAAGGTGCAGCAAAGTGCCACCGTATCGCTGGGGGCGCAGTATTCGCTGGATGCCCGCCTGCAAACCCTGATGGGGCGCGAGCCACTGACGTGCAGCCCCGACACCACCGTGCAGGCAGCGGTGCAGCAGATGTACCAGCGGCGCGTGGGCAGTGTGGCCGTGGTCGATGCCCAGCAGCACCTGCTGGGCATCTTCACATTGCGCGATCTGCGCAACATGGTGGCGCAGGGCCAGCCGATGCAGTCCAGTCTCATGGCCGATTGCATGGTGCCCAATCCCTACAGCCTGCCGTCTTCCAGCACCGCCTTCGATGCGGCCCTGTTGCTGACCCAGCACCACATTACCCATGTCTGCGTGGTCGATGACGGCAAGCTGGTGGGGGTTCTGTCCGAGCGCGACCTGTTCGCGCTGCAACGGGTCGATCTGGTGCATCTGGCGCGTGCCTTGCGTCAGGCCGACAGCATTGAGGCCTTGCAGGCGCAGCGGCGCGGCATCGACCGGCTGGTGGATGCCATGCTGGCGCATGGAGCCAGCGCGGCGCAGATTCTGCGCGTCATCACGCAACTGAACGACCACACCACCACCCGCGTCATCGAACTGATGCTGGCCGAGCACGGCGACCCTGGTGTGCCTTTCACCTGGCTGGTGTTCGGCAGCGAAGGACGGCAGGAGCAGACGCTGCTGACCGACCAGGACAATGGCATCCTGTTCCAGGCAGACAGTGCCCAGGAGGCCGAGCAGCACAGGCAACGCCTGCTGCCGCTGGCGCGTGCCATCAACCAGGCCCTGCACCAGTGCGGGCTGACGCTGTGCAAGGGCAACATCATGGCGGGCAATCCCCGGCTGTGCCTGTCGGCGCGGGAGTGGCATGGCTTCTTCCTGGCCATACTGCGCGAGACCGACCCGGAGAATTTGCTCAAGGCCACCATCTTCTTTGACATTCGCCCGCTGTGGGGTGCGGACAATGGCTTTGCGCACTTGCAGGCGGAATTGCTGGCCATGGTGGCCGACAACCCGCTGTTCCAGCGCATGATGGCGCAGACCGCGCTGGAGCACAGCCCCACGCTGGGCGGTGTGCGCAACCGGCTGGAGCAGGCACTGGGGCTGGCCAAGGCCGACATCGACCTCAAGACCCAGGCCCTCACGCCCTTTGTGGACGGCGCGCGCATTCTGGCACTGGCGCATGGCATCACAGAGGCATCCACGCTGGAGCGCATGGCGCAACTGGCACAGAAAGGCGTGATCGGCCAGCCGCAGGCCCAGGCGTGGAGCGAAGCCTACAACTACCTGCAACTGCTGCGCATGCAGCAGCATCGCCGCCAGGCCCAGGCATACCAGCCGCTGGACAACAGCCTGAACCCTGCCAGCCTCAACACGCTGGACGAACGCATCCTGCGCGAATCGCTGCGGCAGGCGCGGCAGGTGCAGGATTCACTGCGTCTGCGCTACCGGCTCTCGTAACACCGCTTCGGAGATGCCCGCCATGCCCCCCGATTCCTCTCATTCCCCCCCGCTGCGCCAGTGGCTGCACCAGCAATGGCAACGCTGGCGCGGCCAGTCGCCCGGCAGTGCGCCCGCTGCTGCACTGGACGATGCCACCCGGCAGCGACTGGCGGCACTGCCGCTGCCCGCGACAGCGGCCACGGCCCACAGCCTGCTGGAACAACCGCTGGTGGTGTTCGATCTGGAAACCAGTGGCCTGAACATCCACAAGGACGTGGTGCTGGCCGCCGGGGCCGTGCGCATCGAGCAGCAAAGCATTGTCATGGGCAAGCCGCTGGAGTGCATACTGCGCGTCGAAGTGCCGCTGCATGCCGAAAGCCAGCTCATCCACGGTCTGACCCAGGCCGACTTGGCGCGCGGCCAGGAACCGCATCTTGCCTTGCTCGAATTGCTCGAATTCGGGCCAGATGCCATCTGGCTGGCCTACCACGCGGCCTTTGACCATGCCATGCTGCAACGCGCCGCCGCCCATTGGCTGGGGCTGGACGGGGCGCGCATCCCCAGGCCGCTGGACTTGGCCTACCTCGCCCCCATGCTGTTTCCGCAGCACGCCAAACCCCAGGCGGGGCTGGATCACTGGCTGCAATGCTTTGCACTCGACATGCCCGCGCGACACCACGCCGCTGCCGATGCCTTCGCCACCGCGCAGATTGCCTTGATCGTGCTGGCACAGGCGCGGCAACAGGGCTTGCACACCTGGGCGCAACTGGCCGACGCGCTGGCGGCCTGGCAACGCGAACGCGCCCAGAAGGAACAGCGCGACCAGCAGCAGGTGTTCTGAAACTTCGCCCCTGCCACGCTGATTGCCATGCCAGCCACCCCATTGCAGATGCCGCACCGCCCGCTGGCCCTGACGGTGCGCAGTTACGGTCAGGATGGTCAGGCCCATGCACACGATTTCGTGCAACTCGTACTGCCGCTGCATGGTGCCCTTGAAATCGAAGTGGGCGGTCGGGGTGCATGGCTGGATCGAATGCGGGCGGCCTATGTCCCCCAAGGGATGTGCCACATCCAGGCCAGCCAGCAGGCCAACGGGTTCCTGATCGTGGACGTACTGCCGCACATGCTGGATTCTCGACAGGCCGAGCAGTGGGCGGCGCACCGTTTTCTGCCGGTTTCCCCGGCAGCGAACCACCTGATCGATTACATGGCGGCTTCACTGCAAGGCGAGGGTGTGACAGAGCGTGCCGCCTTGTGGATGCCTTTGTTGCTGGATGCGCTGGCCAATGGCACGCCCCAGCCATCGGTGAGGTGGGCCAAACTGGCGGCCACTGTGGATGCCGATCTCGCGCGCCACTGGACGGTGGCCGACATGGCAGCCTGCGTCGGGGTGAGTGCCAGTCGGCTGCATGTGCTGTTCCGCGACGCATTCGGCACCACGCCACACGACTGGCTGGTGCAACGTCGGCTGGAACAGGCACGCCAGTGGCTGGCAGGCACCGACAGGCCGATTGCCGAAATGGCTGCTGCCCTGGGGTTTTCCGATCAGAGTGCGCTGACCCGCGCAGTGCGCAAGGCCACCGGAATGCCCCCTGCCGCATACCGCAGGCAGGCACGCAGCACCCCTTTCCCTGGCACGGCAACAGCCTGAGTCCAAACTGCAATAGCCTGGGACAAGACAGCCGCAGTTCGGGTGGCTATCGTGGCGGGATGTTGAAAAATCATTCATTTCTGTCGGGTGCATCCCGGATCACCATTGGCATACTCTGCGGCGCAGGGGCCGGGGCGGTGTGGGGGCTGGTGTTTCTCGCGCCGGAATTGGTGCGCGGATTCGGGCCGTTGCATCTGGCCACAGGCCGCTACCTGTGTTATGGCCTGTTGTCGCTGGTGCTGCTTGCTCCCCGCTGGCGCAAGGTGGTGCCCCGGCTGACGCGGCAGCAATGGGTCGGCATCATCAGTCTGGCCCTGATTGGCAACCTGCTCTACTATGTGCTGCTGTCGGCTGCCGTGCAGTGGGGCGGGATTGCCATGACCTCGCTGGTGATTGGCTTTCTGCCGGTGTGGGTGACCATCATTGGCAGCCGCGACCGCCATGCCGTGCCCTTGCGCGCGCTGACTCCGTCGCTGGTCTGTTGTGCGCTGGGCGCGTTTTGCATCGGCTGGCAGGTGCTGGCCATGCCCGCACCGGGTGTGTCGCTGCGGCATGTCGCTGGACTGGGCTGTGCGGTGGGCGCGTTGCTTGCCTGGACATGGTTTGCCGTGGCCAACAGCCGCTGGCTGGCACGGGTGCAGCACGTCGGTGTTCACGACTGGAACCTGCTGATGGGCATCGTGACCGGAGCGATGGTCGTGCCCTTGATTCCGGTGGCCATTGTGCTGGATGCCACACCGCATACCGCCGCCGACTGGTGGCAGTTTGCAGCGGTGGTGGCCACGCTGGCATTGTTGGCTTCCATCGTCGGCAATGGGCTGTGGAACCGCATGAGCCGCTTGCTGCCGCTCACGCTGGCTGGGCAGATGATCTTGTTCGAGACGCTGTTCGCTTTGCTCTACGGTTTTCTGTGGGAGCAGCGGTGGCCCACCGGCACCGAACTGGCGGCATTCGCCTTTCTGTGCCTGGGTGTGGTTTCCTGCGTGGCTGCGCACCAGCGGCATGGTCGGCACCGATGAGCTGTCGCAGGCTGTGTGGTGGGTAAATTTGCGTTATAAACGCCGCAACCACACCCGCACTGTGCCGGGCAGGCCACCCATCACCACACACCAAACAGAAAACCGGGGGACATACCCACATGAGCGTTGAAACCGCCTATTACGCCGTCTTGCAGGACAAAGGCTACCAGCCCGACCCCGCCCAGTTGCGCGCCGTGGCTGCCTTGCAGCGGTGCGCCGACGAATGGGGAGCCTACAAAAGCAAACGCTCCAACCGCCTGAAAAAATGGCTCAACCACCCGGATATTCCCCAGGGCGTGTACATGTATGGCGGGGTGGGGCGGGGCAAGAGCTTTTTGATGGAGTGCTTTTTTCAGGAAGTGCCCATCAAGCGCAAGGTGCGGCTGCACTTTCATGAGTTCATGCGCGAGGTACACAAGGAACTGCAAGTGTTGCAGGGCATCGAGAACCCGCTGGACGTGCTGGGCGCGAAAATCGCCAAACGCTACAAGCTGATCTGTTTTGACGAGTTCCATGTGGCGGACATCACCGATGCCATGATTCTGTATCGCCTGCTGCTGGCCCTGTTCGACAATGGCGTGGGGTTTGTCACCACTTCCAACTTCACGCCCGATGGCCTTTACCCCAACGGCCTGCACCGCGACCGCATCCTGCCTGCCATTGCCTTGCTGAACCAGCGCATGGAAGTCATCAACGTCGATAACGGCACCGACTACCGCCGCCGCGCGCTGGAGCATGTGCAGCTCTACCACTGCCCCAATGGCCCACAGGCCGATGTGGCCATGACCGAAGCTTTTGAGAGCCTGGCAGCCGCCAGTGACGAACCGCCGGAATTCCGCATCGAATCGCGCACCATTCCTGCCCGCCGCCGTGCCGCAGGCGTGATCTGGTTCGATTTCAAGCAACTCTGTGGCGGCCCGCGCTCGCAGAACGACTATCTGGAAATTTCCAACCAGTGCCACACTGTGCTGCTCAGCGACGTGCCGCACATGCCTATCGCGCTGGCATCCGAGGCGCGGCGTTTCACGTTGCTGGTGGACGTGCTGTACGACCGCCACGTCAAGCTCATCATTTCGGCCGCCGTGCCGCCCGAACAGCTCTACACCGAAGGGCCGCTGGCGCACGAGTTTCCGCGTACCGTCTCGCGCCTGAACGAAATGCAGTCGCAGGAATACCTGTCGCTGGAGCGCAGGCTGGTGGACACTTCGCTGACCTGAGCCAGGGCATCAGTCGGCTGCGCTGGCAGTGGCCTGTGGCTGGCTCGCTGCCTTGAGGTCAGCCAATGCCGTGCGCATGTCCGTGCCGCTGGGGTTCTGGAAGGTGCGCAACCCCAGCTCCGGCAGGATGGCCAGCAGGTGGTCGAACACGTCGCCCTGAATGCCTTCATAGCCCGCCCAGATGGTGGTGTTGGTGAAGCAGTACAGCTCCATGGGAATGCCTTCGGGCGTGGGTTCCATTTGCCGCACCATCAGCAGCATGTCCTGGTGGATGCCGGGGTGCTTTTTCAGATAGGCCAGCGCGTAGGCGCGGAAGGTGCCGATGTTGGTCAGCCGCCGCCGGTTGGCTCCCAGTTCGGCCAGGTCGCCCAGGCTGTGCTGGAGCTGGACGTTGCTGGCACGCACGGCAGTGATTTTTTCGTCCAGATAGGGGCGCAACAGTGCGATCTGGCGAAACTGCTGCACTTCTTCCGGCGTGAGAAAGCGCACTGTGCCTGCATCGATGCGGATGGATCGCTTGATACGCCGCCCACCCGACTCCTGCATGCCGCGCCAGTTCTTGTAGCTCTCCGACACCAGCTTCCAGGTCGGGATGGTGGTGATGGTCTTGTCCCAGTTCTGCACCTTGATGGTGTGCAGCGCGATGTCGATGACCGCACCATCGGCCCCGGCCTGGGGCATTTCGATCCAGTCGCCCACGCGCAGCATGTCGTTGGAGGAGATCAGCACGCCTGCCGTGAATGACAGGATGGTGTCCTTGAAGACCAGCATCAGCACCGCCGACATGGCCCCCATGCCCGAGAGCACGATCAGCGGTGAACGGTCCAGCAGCGCGGCGATGATGACCACCACGCCACCGGCGTACAGCATGATGTTGATGAGCTGGAAGGTGCTTTTGAGTGAACGGAACTTGGCCGAAGTGTCGTCGTAGTGCTGGCTTTTCTCCAGCACCACGTTCAGCGTGGTCGTGAGGGTGCGCACCAGATGAAAAGTGGTGAAGGCGAAAGCGATATTGCCAATTGCATTGAGCGGCCCGGCGGGCAGATGCGGCACCAGTCCCACCCCCAGTTGCACCACCACGGAGGGGGTGATCTTGGTGACGCGGGTGAGGATGCGGTCGTCCAGAAAGGTGTGCGTCAGCCGCGTATCCAGCCGTTCGCGCAGACGCGCCATCATGCGCTTCCAGGTGACGGCCAGCACGAAGCGGGTCAGGAATGCGGCTGCCAGCAGCAAGGCCAGGCCGATGGCCATTTGGACGGCGGTGGATTGGTCGTTGAAAAAGTCCTGCAAGAAATTCACGGTTTCTCCTTGGGTTGCGCGGATGAAATTCTAAAAGGCCATTGGTTTTGACGGGGTGTTTCGTCGGTAGAAACCCTTGGATTGGTTGGCAAACCCCTGTACAGCAGTCGCCAGCGCGGTGGGATAATTCTTGCCATGTTCACTCCTGCTGATGACTCCCGCCATGTCCACTGGATGCGCCTTGCCTTGCAACAGGCACGGGAGGCGGCTGCGGCCGGGGAGGTTCCCGTGGGGGCAGTGGTGGTGCAACACGGCCCCGAGGGGGATGTCTTGCTGGCACAGGCGCACAACCGCACGCTGGCCGACCACGACCCCAGTGCCCATGCCGAGGTGCTGGCCTTGCGGGCGGCGGCGCGGCAGCTGGGCAACCATCGCCTGCACGATTGCAGTCTGTACGTCACCGTGGAGCCGTGCAGCATGTGCAGCGGGGCGGTATTTCAGGCCCGTTTGCGGCAGGTGGTTTACGGCTGTGCCGAACCCAAGATGGGTGCGGCTGGTTCGGTGCTGAACCTGTATGCCAATTCCACCCTGAACCATCACACGCAGATTGCCGGTGGCGTGCTGGCCGATGAATGCGCCGCGCTGATGCAAGGCTTCTTTGCCACGCAACGCCAGCGCAACCAGCAGCAACAACGCCAGAATGCCTTGCGCGACGATGCGCTGCGCACACCCGCACGCTGTTTTTCCTGTGGCGATCCGCCTGCCCCCGAAGGCCATTACACCGATGCCACCGATGCACCAGCCTTGCAGGGGCTGCGCCTGCACTGGCTGGACAATCATGCTGTGTCTGACGCGGATGTTCCGCTGCTGCTGTGCCTGCATCCGCTGTGGCACTGGGGTGCGTACTGGCACGAGTTGCTGGACGTGGCCGCGCAGGCGGGAGTGCCCGCACTTGCGCCCGACCTGCCGGGCTGGGGACGCAGTGACAAGCCCAAGAAGATGGCCTGGCACACGCCTGCCGTGCATGGGGAGCTGCTGGCGCAGTGGCTCTGTACGCACCCGCTGCGCCAGCCTGGTCGGCCTGTGGTGCTGCTGGCGCAGGGGTTGAATCTGCCGCTGGCGTTGGCTTTGGCGCGGCATCCCGCAGTGGCCGATGCCGTGGCCGGTGTACTGCTGCGCGATTCGCCGGAAATCGAATGGTCTGCCGATGGGGGCTGGAGCCTGCCGGTCGCCAGCCAGCGGTGGATGCAGGCACTGGCCCAGTGCGGCAAATGCCCCGACTGGAGCCAGCCGCTGCGCCAGTGGCTGCCCGATGCCGCACAGCAGACCGATCCGATGGCCTGGGCCTGGCTGAATGCGCCATTCCCCGATGCCGGGCATCTGGCTGGCCCCCGGTCATTGTCTGGCTGGTTTGCCAGCACAGCGGCGCAGTCCGATGCCCGCGTGCCTGTGTGGTCGTTGCCATCAGACCGCAACGCAGGCACCGTCTGGCACAATCTGCTGGCTGCCGCCCATGCACTCTGCGGGCGGTGACATCGGCTTTTCTCACCTCTTTCTTCCCGCCATGCACCACGCCACGCCTTCTCCCGACGACCACGATCACGCACATCACGCGCACGAAAGCCATGCCCACCACGATGGCTGTGCCACCTGTGGCTGCCATGCCCATGACCATGCGCAGGATGCGGTCAGGCGCATCTACGTCTATTCGCCATCGGGGGCCGTGCAGGACAAAGCTGCCTTCCGGCGCGGCATTCGGCGTTTGACGGCATTGGGCCATCAGGTGGAAGTGGATGAGGCCGCGCTGGCGCGCCACACCCGCTTTGCCGGGGACGATGCCACCCGCCTGCAAGCCGTGGCGCGTGCCACCGCCAGCGGTGCGGATGTGGCCCTCATCAGCCGGGGTGGCTATGGGCTGAGCCGCTTGCTGCCGCATCTGGACTATGCCGCGATTGCGCAGGCCATCGATGGTGGTTTGCAGTATGTGGGCTTCAGCGACTTCACGGCATTCCAGTTGGCCGTGCTGCGCCAGACCGGACGCATCACCTGGGCCGGGGCCGCGCTGGGCGTGGATCTGGGAACCAGCGAAGAACCCGACGAAATCACGCTGGCCTGTCTGGAAGACCTGCTCTACCGTCAGGGCGAAGGCACGGGCTGGCGATTGGGCAAGGCGGCCAAGGGCGCGCCGGTGCAACCCGACCTGCTGATCGAAGATGCACGGCTGTGGGGGGGCAATCTGGCCGTGCTGGTGTCGCTGCTGGGCACGCCGTACTGGCCGGACGTGGAAGGCGGCGTGCTGTTTCTGGAAGACGTGGCCGAGCATCCCTACCGCATCGAACGCATGTTGATCCAGTTGGAGATGGCCGGGGTGTTGCAGAAACAGCGAGCCATCGTGCTGGGGCAGTTCACCGACTACCAGCGCGTGCCGCAGGATCGCGGCTTCAAACTGGACACGGTGGTGCAGGGCTTGCGCGAGCGGCTGGGCGTACCGGTGCTCACCAATCTGCCGTTTGGCCATGTCCCAACGAAAGTCAGCCTGCCGGTGGGCGCGACCGTCAGCCTGCAAACCCAGGGGCGTGACGCGCTGCTGGTGTGGGGGCATTTGTAAGGAATGCCGTGCCCATGACGGCCAGACGCGACAATCAGCAGCATTCAAACCGTATCACACAACCCAGGAGACCCGCCATGCAGCACCACACCCGACATTACATCAACGGCCAATGGCAAACCGCCCAGGGTACGGACACCCACGAGGTGCACGATTCCAGCACCGGCGAAGTGATTGCATCCATCCCCTCCGGGCTGGCGCAGGAGGCCGAGCAGGCCATCGAGGCCGCCGCCGCCGCATGGCCTGCCTGGAATGCCACCCCACCTGCCGAACGGGCACAGTGGCTCGAGTGTATCGCCCAGGGCTTGCAGGCACGCGAGGAAGCTCTGACGCAGGCCATCACCGCCGAGGTGGGCATGCCGATTGTGCAGACGCGCCGCATTCAGGTGCAGTCACCGATTGCCGTCGTGCAGGAATACGCCAACATTCTGCGCCAGGGTTTTGCATGGGAAGAGCGCAGCGGCAACGCGCTCATCGTTCAGGAAGCCGTGGGCGTGGTGGTGGCCATCACACCGTGGAATTACCCGCTCAGCCAGATCGTGCTGAAGATGGCCCCGGCATTGGCCGCAGGCTGCACCGTGGTGCTCAAGCCCAGCGAGGTCGCCCCGCTCAACGCACTGATTCTGGCCGAGGCGATTCACGAAGCCGGCCTGCCCGCCGGGGTCTTCAACCTGGTCAATGGCCGGGGCGACGTAGTGGGCGAAACACTGGTGCGGCATCCGCAGACGAACATGGTCAGCTTCACCGGCTCCACCCGCGCGGGCCAGCGCGTGGCGGAACTCGCCAGCCAGGGAGTCAAGCGCGTGGCACTGGAGCTGGGTGGCAAATCCGCCAGCGTGGTGCTGCGCGGCGCGAATCTGGAAAAAGCCATCAAGGCCAGCGTGGGCGAGTGCATGCTCAACACCGGCCAGACCTGCTCGGCACATACCCGCCTGATCGTCCATGAAGACGATTACCCCGCCATCGTGCCGCTGCTGCAAGCTGCCATCTCCCGCCTGAGCGTGGGTTCTGCCTGGCGCGACGATGTGCGCCTGGGGCCGCTCATCAGTGCCGCACAGCAGGTGCGGGTGCAGCAATACCTGCAAGTGGCACAGGATGACGGCGACGAACTGATTGCCCGTTCCGAAGCAGGCGTGGCTGATGCACCCCAGGGCGGCTACTTCGTCTGGCCCCATGCCTTCAAGGTGCGCCCGGACAGCCGCATAGCCCGCGAGGAAGTCTTCGGCCCCGTGCTGGCCGTGCTCACCTACCGCGATACCGACGAAGCCGTTGCACTGGCCAACGACACCGACTACGGACTGGGCGGAGCCGTCTGGGCCGCCAGCGACGACGAAGCCATCGCCGTGGCGCGGCGCATCCGCACCGGGCAAATCCACATCAATGGCGGGGCCTTCAACCGCAGCGCACCGTTCGGCGGATTCAAGCAGTCCGGCTATGGCCGTGAAGGTGGCGTACACGGCCTGCAAGAATTCCTGGAAGCCAAGGCCCTGCTGCTGCCTCAAGGTTGAATGCGGGGCACCACAGTGGCTGACGGCACTGCCGCTGTGTGCCTATCGACATGGGCATCGCCCCAGGCCTTCAATGCGTGGATGACGGGGGCCAGCGTCTGTCCATAGTCCGTCAGCCGGTATTCCACCTTCGGCGGCACTTCGGGATAGACCTTGCGGGCGATGAGGCCGTCGCCTTCCAGCTCGCGCAACTGATGGGTGAGCATGCGCTGTGTGATATTGGGCAGCAGGCGGCGCAGCTCGTTGAAACGCAGCACCTGTTCGGTGAGCAGGCGATACAGGATCACGCCTTTCCACTTGCCGCCAATCAGCGTGAGCGTGGCCTCGACCGTGCAGCCTGCGGCGCAATGGAAATTGGGGTGGGGAATGCGGGGCATAGGGGGTGGTACCTTTTGTGACACTATATGCAAAGTATGTGCGTTCTTACGTAAATCGACAATAGCAGCAACAATCGCGTGCATTATTCACGAATGGAGTACGCCATGAAAGCCGTCGGTTTCAATCAACCCTTGCCCATTTCCGAACCCGGATCGCTGGTCGATCTCACCCTGCCCGAACCCGCATTCGGGGAGCACGATCTGCTGGTCGAGGTGCAGGCCATTGCCGTCAATCCGGCAGACACCAAGGTGCGCGCCTCGGCGCAGCCCGCGCCGGGCACCTGGCGCATCCTGGGCTGGGATGCCGTGGGCCAGGTGCGGTCGGTCGGCTCCCGTGTCACTGGCTTCAGGCCGGGCGATCGGGTGTTCTACGCCGGGGCCATCGACCGCCCGGGTTGCTACGCCGAAGTGCAGGCAGTGGATGCCCGCATCGTCTCCCATGCGCCGCAAACGCTGGGCGACGAAGATGCCGCAGCACTGCCGCTGACCGCACTCACGGCCTGGGAAATGCTGTTCGACCGCCTTCGGGTTGCGCAACCCGTGGCAGGTGCAGCCCATGCCATTGTGGTGATTGGCGGGGCGGGCGGGGTTGGCTCCATCACCGTCCAGTTGGCGCGTGCCCTGACGGATCTGACGGTGATCGCCACCGCGTCTCGCCCGCAGACGCAGGCATGGGTGCGCCAATGTGGCGCGCACCATGTCATCGACCACCGCCAGCCGCTGGCACCGCAGGTCGAGGCACTGGGCCTGGGCGCACCCGCTTTCGTGTTTTCCACCACGCACACCGACGGGTATCTGGCAGACATCGTGGACTTGATCGCTGCGCAAGGGCGCATCGCACTGATCGACGATCCCCAGTCACTCGACATCGTTGCGCTCAAGCGCAAGAGCCTGTCGATCCACTGGGAGTTCATGTTCACCCGCTCCCTGCTGGCAACAGCCGACATGACCCGCCAGCAGGAGATTCTGCGCAACGTGGCCGAACTGGCCGATCAAGGGCGCATCAAAACCACCCGTACCCAGTCGCTGGGGCCTATCAACGCCGCGAACCTGCGCCGGGCACACGCGCTGCTGGAGAGCGGACAGGCCATTGGCAAAATCACGCTGGGTGGTTTTGATTGAGCGCGTGCTGCACCCCGAATACCAATAACAAAAAATGGCGTGAGGCAGATGGCTGCTTCACGCCCCAAGGGAAGGAAAATCTGATGGGCAAGGGCATGCTCAATGCCCTGGAGCCGCTCATGCCGCTTATTCGGACTGCGATTGCAGGTAGCTTTGCAGGCCGATTTTCTCGATCAGGCCCAGTTGCTTTTCCAGCCAGTAGGCGTGGTCTTCCTCGGTGTCGCGCAGTTGCTGCAACAGCATGTCGCGGGTCACGAAGTCGCCTTCGCTCTCGCACAACTGCATGGCTTTTTGCAGGTTGGCACGCACCTCGTATTCGGTGTCCAGATCGATGCGCAGCATCTCTGGCACGGTCTTGCCTGCCTGGAAGGGCTTCTGGCGCATGTCTGGCTCGCCTTCCAGAAACAGAATGCGGCGCAGAATCGCATCGGCGTGCTGGGTTTCCTCTTCCATCTCGTGGTTCAGGCGTTCATACAGCTTCACGAAGCCCTGATCTTCATACTTGCGCGAATGCACGAAATACTGGTCGCGGGCGGTCAGTTCGCCGCGCAGCAGTTCGTTGAGGGTGTCGATGACTTTGGGATTGCCTTGCATGGTGGGACTCGCTGGGTTCTGGAGAAAAAGCCCATCGGGATGAGATCGTAAACACGTTCTAAGCCGTCTGGTGATGAGCCAGTATGCGCCAAATCACTGCCGTTGCAAATGCTTAACCACGCGTAACCAGTCTGTATGCTTATGGATATGGCAACAGGCATGAGATGCGTTTTTGTTGCTTCAGGGAAGGTCTGCAAAACCCGTTCAGGCTGTTGCGGCAGGGGCAACAATCGCGCGGGGCATTGACCGTACAATCCCCGCCATGAATTCCAGCACACCTTCTGTCCCCAGCATCGCGCTGCACGGCATTCCGAATTGCGACAGCGTCAAGAAAGCCCGCCAGTGGCTCACCGACCATAGCCTGCCATACCATTTCCGCGATTTCAAGAAAACCCCACCGACCCAGGCCGAACTCGTCCGCTGGAGCGACGCGCTGGGCTGGGAGCCGCTGCTCAACCGCAAGGGCACGACCTGGCGTGGCCTCGATGCCGCCGTGCAGGCCGGGGTGCAGGATGCTGCATCGGCCATCCAGGTGATGCTGGCGCACCCCAGCAGCATCAAACGGCCCGTGCTGGAATGGACGGATGCCGCAGGGCAAGGCCATGTCACCGTCGGGCTGGCCGTGGCGCAGTGGCAAACCCTGTTGCCTGCCTGAACATGCCCACTTCCATTCACGCGCCTGCCGTCTCGTTTCAGGCCGTCAGCAAGGAATACGCCACGCCCCATCGGGGGCGTTTCAAGGCACTGGATGCCGTCAGCCTCGACATCCGCCCCGGTGAATTCCTCGGCCTGCTTGGCCCCAATGGCGCGGGCAAGACCTCGCTGATCGCCATTCTGGCGGGCCTGTCCAGAGCCACTTCGGGCCGGGTGCTGGTGCAAGGATTCGACGTGCAGCAGGATTTTGCCCAGGCCCGCAAGCGGCTGGGCATCGTGCCGCAGGAACTGGTGTTCGATCCATTCTTCAGCGTGCGTGAGACACTGCGCTTCCAGTCCGGCTACTTTGGCATCCGCCACAACGACGACTGGATCGATGAACTGCTGCACCATCTGGGGCTGTCCGACAAGGCCGAAGCGAACATGCGCGAGTTGTCCGGCGGCATGAAGCGGCGTGTACTGGTGGCACAGGCTCTGGTGCATCGCCCACCCATCATCGTGCTGGACGAACCCACGGCAGGCGTGGACGTGGAACTGCGCCAGACCCTGTGGCACTTCATCGACCGCCTGAACCGCGAAGGCAGTACCGTGCTGCTGACCACCCACTATCTGGAAGAAGCCGAAGCCCTGTGCCACCGCATTGCCATGCTGCGGCAGGGGCGCATCGTGGCACTGGACCAGACCAGCAACCTGCTCAGTGCGGCCTCGCACACCGTGGTGCAGTTCAAGACCGATCAGGCATTGCCATCCGCACTGGCGGGATTCGCGCGCGTGACCGGACGCATCGTGCAACTGCCCGCACAAAGTGTCGCCGAGGTGGAAGCGCATCTGGCCGCGTTGCGCGAGGCGGGCATTCGCATCGACGATCTGGAGATTCGCCGCGCCGATCTGGAAGACGTATTCGTGAAAATCATGGGTGAGGCAGGCGCGAACGATGCCGCTGTCGCCGGGGGAGTGCGCTGATGGCGGGCTGGCAGATGCTGTTCATCAAGGAAGTGCGCCGCTTCTGGCGCGTGGGCTTCCAGACCGTGGCCGCGCCGGTGCTCACGGCCCTGCTGTACCTGCTGATCTTCGGTCATGTGCTGCAAGACCATGTGCAGGTGTACGACAACGTGGGCTACACCCACTTTCTGGTGCCGGGGCTGGTGATGATGAGCGTGTTGCAGAACGCCTTCGCCAACAGCTCCTCCAGCCTGATCCAGAGCAAGATCACCGGCAACCTGATCTTTCTGCTGCTCACGCCGCTGTCGCACCGCGACTGGTTCGTCGCCTACGTCGGCTCCTCCATCGTGCGCGGACTGGTCGTGGGGGCAGGAGTGTGGCTGATGACGCTGCTGCTGGCTCCCGCACCGCTGGCCCAGCCGCTGTGGGTGCTGTTCTTTGCCGTCACCGGGGCTGGGCTGCTGGGCACACTGGGGCTGATTGCCGGACTGTGGGCCGACAAGTTCGACCAGTTGGCGGCCTTCCAGAACTTTCTCATCATGCCCATGACCTTCCTGTCGGGCGTGTTCTACTCCATTCACTCCCTGCCTACGGTGTGGCAGACCGTGAGCCACCTCAATCCATTCTTCTACCTGATTGATGGTTTTCGCTATGGCTTCTTTGGCCAGAGCGACGTTTCACCCTGGGTCAGCATGGGCATCTGCGCCACCGCTTGGGCACTGACCAGCGCGCTGGCCTTGCGCCTGCTGCGGCAGGGCTACAAAATAAGAGGATAAAAAAACATGACCGCGAATGAACTCGAAACCCTGATCGCCCACGGCCTGCAATGCACCCACATCGCCCTCGAAGGCGACGGCCGCCACTGGTTCGCCACCATCGTCTCGCCGGAATTTGAGGGCCTGCGCCCCATCCAGCGACACCAGAAGGTCTATGCCACGCTGGGCCAGCGCATGCACACCGACGAAGTCCACGCCCTTTCCATGAAAACCCTCACACCCGCCGAGTGGCAGGCGGCATCCGGCACGAGTGCATAGTTTGTGTGGTGTGCATCAGGATGGACACCATGGCAATATTTTTTGCGCCTGCCTTCAAAGCGGTAGTCAAATCAACGTGAGTATTTCCTGGCCCGTATGCCAGCCAGGCTCACCACGACTTACTGGCGCGCAACGGCCTGATCGCCAGCATGGGCCCAAAAGGCAATTGTGGGGACAATGCCGTGATGGAACGTGTCTGATTAAAACTTGGCTATGACAGATTGCAGCATTGACATCCTCCCCTGCCTAAAGGCAGGAGATTCCTCCTGCGAGACGGCAATGCCCTGCCGCGAGAATGTTGCGTGCAGCATTCACGTCGCGCTCGTGTACCGCCCCGCATTCGCTGCACTTCCATTCCCTTATTCCAAGATCTGCGATACCTTTCGGCCTCGACTGCGGCAACGAGCCACAAGCCGAACAGGTCTGGGTTGAATACGCTTCGTTCACTTCCTCAAAAACCACTCCGGCCTGATGGCACTTGTATTCCAAAGCGGTTTTCAACGATGACCAGCCCGCGTCCAGCGTGGACTTGGCCATCCTGGTTTTGACCAGCTTCGCGCTAGCCACGTCGCCCACGAAGATGGCGGCGTTGTTTTTCACAAGGTTCGTTGTGAACTTGTGAATTTCGTCTTTTCTGCGGTTCGCTATCTTGGCATGAATGGCCTTGACGCGCTGCTTTTTGCGTGCACGTTGCGCCACTGCAAGCTGCGGCTCCAGTTCCCGATACCAGCGGCCATGCAGCTTCTGGCCCGTGCTGGTGGTGGCGCAGTCTTTCAGCCCAAGGTCGATTCCTACGGATGCCGTGGCTTCTGTGGGTTTGGTTTCAACCTCCACGGCCACGTTGAAATACCAGCGACCGCGTGCATCTTCGTTGAAGCTGGCGGTTTTGAATTTGTACTGGCCCAGACCGTAGGAATCCCACACGCTGAAGTAGTGGCCGTTGTGATAGACCTGCCCATTCTTCCAACTGGCCGCGCCGGTGTTGATGGGTATCCAGCCCAGGCTGCGCTGGCTGCCGATGGATTTACGCCAGTTCAGGCGGGCGCGTTTGCATTGACGACGGCGCGTGACGTACTCCTGCGCCACACATTGCAGCGTCTGGCTGTGCAAACCCAGCTCCTTGGCGGCTCCCTTGGTGTACGGATGAATATCGTATGCGGACAGCCATTTTCCGCGCTCCCGAATAGAACGACTGGAAAGTGCATTAATGAAATTCCACACGAAACTGACCTGCCGTGCCATCTGCAACAGCAGCGACGCGTGCTTGTCCTTCACGCGGAGTTTCAGGGTTTTGACAACGGTGGCCATGGTGCTGACTTTAACAGAGAAGATATATTTTCAATGTGTTATCCATGAACCAAAATGGAACCCTTCGGGTTGCGCGCTCTGCATCCCCGCCCCCATATCCAGTACGGGGCAGGCTGTGAACGACGGGGTTTTCCGCGCACCCTGATAAAAAAATAAAAAGAAATCTTTTCTATACTGTAGCCTCAACTCTCGTTTACCCTATTTCATTGATTTTTCAGGAGTATGACTGATGAAGAACATCGTAGAACTTGAACTCGCGGACATCAAGCGTATTGCTGCCGCAGCGGAAGCCGAAGCAACCAGCAACAACTGGCCTGTCACCATCGCCATCACCGATGCAGGCGGCCACCTGCTGTGGCTGCAAAGACTGGATGGTGCAGCGCAAGTTTCTGCCTACATTGCACCTGCGAAAGCAAAATCTGCCGCCTTGGGCCGTCGTGAAACAAAAGGCTATGAAGACATGATCAACGGCGGTCGCACAGCATTCCTTTCTGCGCCAGAAATCGATGGTCTGCTGGAAGGTGGCGTACCAATCGTCAAAGATGGTCAGACCATTGGTGCTGTTGGCGTAAGCGGCGTGAAGTCCAACGAAGATGCGCAAATTGCCAAAGCAGGTATTGCTGCACTCTAAACAAATTTATCGGTAGCCCAGCGTCGAATGCAGTTGCTGGGTGTTGTAGATAAGCCAACGAGGTACTGGGTGATGCCGCAGATGGCCTCCCTGGATTGGCGTAGCTACGTTGCCAGACACGTTCCATCTTCAGGTTCAGGAAAAAAACGCTCCATCACGGCATTGTCTCCACAATTGCCTTTTGCGCCTCGGTGTTCGTCAGTGCCATGCGATACCCCCAAATATACCCCCTGCAATCCGTGGCTTGTACTGGAAGCCGCTGGACGAACACGGACGAAAAAAAGCCCCGCTCCCTGTGAAGGGCGGGGCTTTCTGTTTCTTCCACGGACTTGCTTGGAAGGCCGTGGAAGCAATGTTGGCGGAGAAGGAGGGATTCGAACCCTCGGTACGCTTGCGCGTACGCCTGATTTCGAGTCAGGTACATTCGACCACTCTGCCACTTCTCCTGTGGTTTTGAACTGCGGTCAGATTAGATGCAGCACAATCGAAAAATTATAGTCGAATTTTTTCATACCGAAAGCCAAATGTTGGAACGTCTGAAACCGATATGGCATTGCATGCCTGGAATGGGGCTTGTTGTCGTGTGTCTGGCATGGCATAATTAAGGGCTTTTCGGCCTTCTGGCCGGAAAGAATCACGTTTAATTTCACGTTGAGGAACGTCAATACATGCCAACAATCAATCAATTGGTTCGCCAGGGGCGTGCGGTTGAGACTGTCAAGTCCAAAAGCCCGGCGATGGAAGAGTGCCCACAACGTCGGGGCGTTTGCACCCGCGTTTACACCACCACTCCCAAGAAGCCAAACTCCGCTTTGCGTAAGGTTGCCAAGGTGCGCCTGACCAACGGTTTCGAGGTCATTTCCTACATCGGCGGTGAAGGCCACAACCTGCAAGAGCACAGCGTGGTGCTGGTGCGCGGCGGTCGTGTCAAGGACTTGCCAGGTGTGCGCTACCACATCGTGCGTGGTTCGCTGGACTTGCAGGGTGTCAAGGATCGCAAGCAATCGCGCTCCAAGTACGGTGCCAAGCGTCCGAAGAAAGCCTGATAGCGGCTTTTTTGAATCGCTGTTTTCTTTTTGTCATGGTTTTGTTTTACGGTGTCTGCTTCGCTGGGCAAGTGAAGTGGGCGTAGTGGCCAGATTGGCCTGAGCCAATGGTCGAGTAAGTGCAGGTTCGGATGATCTGCATGGCAGAAATGCCAACTGAAGCAAATTTTTGAGGTGAAAAATGCCACGTCGTCGCGAAGTTCCCAAACGTGAAATTCTGCCGGATCCCAAGTTCGGTAATGTAGAGCTGTCCAAATTCATGAACGTGATCATGGAAGGCGGCAAGAAGGCGGTTGCAGAGCGCATCATCTACGGTGCCCTGGACATCATTGGAGAGAAGCAGAAGGACAAGGATCCGCTGGAAGTCTTCAATACCGCCATCAACAATGTCAAGCCCATCGTGGAAGTGAAGTCCCGCCGGGTCGGTGGTGCGAACTACCAGGTTCCCGTGGAAGTGCGTCCCGTGCGCCGTCTGGCCCTGTCGATGCGCTGGATCAAGGAGGCTGCCCGCAAGCGTGGCGAGAAGTCCATGGCTCAGCGTCTGGCCGGCGAGCTGATCGAGGCCACGGAAGGCCGTGGTGGTGCCATGCGCAAGCGTGACGAAGTGCACCGCATGGCCGAAGCCAACAAGGCATTCAGCCACTTCCGTTTCTGATCTTTTGAGTTGATTTTGACGAGGCTGAAAGCCCGACCTGTCCTATTCCTGGCGGGCGGGCTTTCGGTTGTATTGGAGTAAATTTATGGCACGCAAAACCCCCATTGAACGCTATCGCAACATTGGTATCTCGGCCCACATCGATGCAGGCAAGACCACAACCTCCGAGCGTATCCTGTTCTACACCGGTGTGACCCACAAGCTCGGTGAAGTGCATGACGGTGCGGCCACGACCGACTGGATGGAGCAGGAGCAGGAGCGCGGTATCACGATCACGTCGTCTGCCGTGACAGCGTTCTGGAAGGGGATGGATCTCAAGCGTCCAGAGCACCGCATCAACATCATCGATACCCCCGGCCACGTGGACTTCACCATTGAAGTGGAGCGTTCCATGCGGGTGCTCGATGGTGCCTGTATGGTGTACTGTGCGGTGGGTGGCGTGCAGCCCCAGTCCGAAACCGTGTGGCGTCAGGCCAACAAGCACAAGGTGCCGCGTCTGGCTTTTGTGAACAAGATGGATCGTATCGGTGCCAACTTCTTCAAGGTGGTTGAGCAAATGAAGGTTCGCCTCAATGCCCACCCCGTGCCAGTCGTCATTCCAATTGGTGCAGAAGACAACTTCCAGGGCGTGGTGGACCTCATCAAGATGAAGGCCATCATCTGGGATGAGGCCAGCCAGGGCATGAAGTTCGAATACAGGGATATCCCCGCTGAACTGGTGGATGTGGCCGAAGAGTGGCGCGAGAAGATGGTCGAGTCGGCTGCCGAAGCCAGCGAAGACCTGATGAACAAGTACCTGGAAGAGGGTTCCCTCAGCGAAGAGGAAATCATCGCCGGTCTGCGTCAGCGCACCATCGCCACCGAAATCCAGCCCATGCTGTGCGGTTCGGCGTTCAAGAACAAGGGTGTGCAGCGCATGCTGGATGCCGTGCTGGACTTCCTGCCGTCGCCCGTGGATATTCCCGATGTGGCCGGCAGCGATCCCGATGACGAAGAGAAGAAGCTCTCGCGCAAGGCGGACGACAGCGAAAAATTCTCTGCATTGGCATTCAAGCTGATGACCGACCCATTTGTGGGTCAATTGACCTTCGTGCGCGTGTACTCCGGTGTGCTCTCCAAGGGCGATACCGTATTCAACGCCACCAAGGGCAAGAAGGAGCGCATTGGCCGTATCGTGCAGATGCGTGCGAACGAGCGTATCGAGATCGAGGAAATCCGCGCCGGTGACATCGCTGCCTGCGTGGGCCTGAAAGACGTCACCACAGGTGAAACCCTGTGTGATGTGGGCGCACCGATCGTGCTGGAAAAGATGGTGTTCCCGGAGCCTGTGATTGCCCAGGCCGTGGAACCCAAGACCAAGGCCGACCAGGAGAAGATGGGCATTGCACTGTCGCGTCTGGCATCGGAAGATCCATCGTTCCGTGTGCGCACCGATGAAGAATCCGGTCAGACCATCATCGCCGGTATGGGCGAGCTGCACCTGGAAATCATCGTGGATCGCATGAAGCGCGAATTCAATGTGGAAGCCAATGTGGGCAAGCCCCAGGTGGCCTACCGCGAAACCGTGCGCAAGACCGTGGCCGATGTGGACGGCAAGTTCGTGCGCCAGTCCGGTGGTAAGGGTCAATACGGTCACGTGGTGTTCACACTGGAGCCACAGGAGCCAGGCAAGGGCTTCGAGTTCGTTGATGAAATCAAGGGTGGGGTGGTGCCCCGCGAATACATCCCTGCTGTGCAGAAGGGTGTGGAAGAGGCACTGACTTCCGGCGTGCTGGCAGGCTATCCAGTGGTGGACGTCAAGGTTCGTCTGACTTTCGGTTCCTACCACGATGTGGACTCGTCCGAACAGGCGTTCAAGATGGCTGCCATCTTTGGTTTCAAGGAAGCAGCCCGCAAGGCCAACCCTGTGATTCTGGAGCCGATGATGGCTGTGGAAGTGGAAACTCCTGATGATTACGCCGGTAACATCATGGGCGACCTTTCTTCCCGTCGCGGTCTGGTGCAGGGCATGGAAGGTCTGGCCGGTGGTGGTCAGGCCATCAAGGCCGAGGTTCCCCTGTCCGAGATGTTTGGTTACGCCACCCAGTTGCGCTCCATGTCGCAGGGTCGTGCCAGCTACACGATGGAATTCAAGCATTACGCTGAAGCCCCGAAGAACGTCGCCGATGCCATCGTGGCAGCACGCGCCAAGTAAGCACAAGCAACAACGCAATATTTTTTGCAGGTGTGTGCCTCCACCCCCTGAGGCACGGTCTGCGATCGGGTGCCTTCCTGTGTTCCGTGCGGGAAGATCATGCAGCCCGGTGCAGACCTAAAACATTGCACGGATTGGTTCTTTCGGAGTATAGAAATGGCAAAAGAAAAGTTTGAGCGCACGAAGCCGCACGTGAACGTGGGAACGATTGGTCACGTCGATCACGGCAAGACCACGCTGACCGCAGCGATCGCCACCGTGCTGTCCAAGAAGTTCGGCGGCGAAGCCAAAGGCTACGACCAGATCGACAACGCGCCTGAAGAAAAGGCCCGTGGCATCACCATCAACACCTCGCACGTCGAGTACGAAACGGAAAACCGCCATTACGCCCACGTGGACTGCCCCGGTCACGCCGACTACGTCAAGAACATGATCACCGGTGCCGCCCAGATGGACGGCGCGATCCTGGTCTGTTCCGCTGCCGACGGCCCCATGCCCCAAACCCGTGAGCACATCCTGCTGTCCCGTCAGGTCGGCGTTCCCTACATCATCGTGTTCCTGAACAAGGCCGACCTGGTGGACGACGAAGAACTGCTGGAACTGGTCGAAATGGAAGTGCGTGAGCTGCTCGACAAGTACGAGTTCCCCGGCGACGACACCCCCATCATCCGTGGTTCCGCCCGTCTGGCCCTCGAAGGCGACCAGAGCGAAATCGGCGAAGCCGCCATCCTGAAGCTGGCCGAAGCCCTGGACACCTACATCCCCACGCCCGAGCGTGCTGTGGACGGCGCATTCCTGATGCCCGTGGAAGACGTGTTCTCCATCTCCGGTCGTGGTACTGTGGTGACTGGCCGTATCGAGCGCGGCATCATCAAGGTCGGCGAAGAAATCGAAATCGTCGGTATCCGTGATCTGCAAAAGACCACCGTCACCGGCGTGGAAATGTTCCGCAAGCTGCTGGACCAGGGTCAGGCTGGCGACAACGTTGGTCTGCTGCTGCGCGGCACCAAGCGTGAAGACGTGGAGCGTGGCCAGGTTCTGGCCAAGCCCGGCACCATCAAGCCCCACACCGAATTCACCGCCGAAGTGTATGTGCTGTCCAAGGATGAAGGCGGTCGTCACACCCCATTCTTCGCCAACTACCGCCCGCAGTTCTACTTCCGCACCACCGACGTGACCGGCTCCATCTCCCTGCCCGAAGGCAAGGAAATGGTCATGCCTGGCGACAACGTCTCCATCACCGTCAAGCTGATCGCTCCCATCGCCATGGAAGAAGGTCTGCGTTTCGCCATCCGTGAAGGTGGCCGTACCGTCGGTGCCGGCGTCGTCGCCACCATCATCGCCTGAGT
>NZ_FQUZ01000016.1 GCF_900129055.1 Lampropedia hyalina DSM 16112 | reverse complement strand
ACAAACGGCAGGTATACCTGCAATCGGCTCTGGATCAGCTCGCGTGAGCCTCGATATTCGTCTTCAAATGCTCGGTAAAATCCGATCGGGGTCATGGCGATGTGTGAACTTGAACTTCGGGAGGCAACCAGTTGATGCCCACAAACTGCGGCTGGCTGGCATTGATGACATTGAACAACAGTGCCAGATCCTGCCATTCATAATTGGCAGCAATGTGGCTGTCGGACACATGCAGTGCGGTAGTGACGGAATAGGAGCCTGGACCGAGATGGACGGGAAAGGCAAAGTCCAGCCTGAAACGCTCGCCCGCAGTGAACGGCCCCAGCCTGATGCCCAGGTGGAAGGTGTTGGTTCCAAAGACTGGCTGCCCCAGACGGTCTTTTATCATGTAGCCAAACACCAGTTCCGGCAGATCGGCATGCAGGACGATCTCCACTTGCAGGCGCACCCTTTCCCCCACGTTGGCATATTCAATGGCCTCATCCTTGGCGTTGCGCAAGCTGATGGTATGCAGGCGGGCTTCACCGGTGCCCGAGTGGGTTTTGGCACGACCGTCGTCCAGACGTTTGACTTCGACAGTGGCATTTTCCTTTTCGGCGATCAGGGCATTGTAGAAATCCATGACCTCTTCAGGAGGCCCGTCCTTGATGACAAAGCCTTTTTCCAGCAGGATGGCGCGGTCACACAGGGTCTGGATGGCATTGCGGTCGTGCGAGACAATCAGCAAACTCGTGCCTTGCTCGCGGAACTCACGGATTTTGTTGAAGCTTTTGTGCTGGAAGTAGGCATCTCCCACCGACAGTGCTTCATCGACGATAAGGATGTCGGGACGCACCGCCGTGGCCACGCTGAAGGCCAGCCGCATCTGCATGCCACTGGAGTACAGGCGCACGGGGCGATCGATGTAATCGCCGATTTCAGCAAAGGCCTCGATCTCGTCCATGCGCACCGCAATCTCCTGGGTGCTGATGCCCAGCAATTGGCCAGCCATGTAGGCATTCTGGCGACCGGTGAAGTCGGGGTGAAAGCCCATGCCCAACTCCAGCAATGCAGCCACCCTTCCCTGGCGTTGCACATGACCCATGCTGGGTTCGGTCGTGCCGGTAATGATCTTGAGCAGCGTACTTTTGCCTGCGCCATTGACCCCGATGATGCCCACGGCCTCTCCAGGCTGAATGCGAAAGCCAATGTCGCGCAATACCCATATTTTCTCGTGGCGAGTCGTGCCCGACAGCCACTCCAGCACCCGTGACCATTTGCCCGCATAGCGTTTATACGCCTTGCCCACGCCCTGCACGACCAGCAGGCTATCGGCACCATGGCCTGCATTGAACGCAATGTTCGTCATAGTTCGTCCACCATTTCCCCAGCGCGGCGCACAAAAAACAGCCCGCCCAGCACCAGCAGAACCAGGGTCAGTGCAGCCAACGGCCACAGGGAGACAAGATCGGGCACGGTCTTGTCCAGGAAAATGCTCTGGTATCCGGCAAACAGGGGGCGCAACGGGTTGAAGCGCAGCACCTGACGGGCCGCTTCACCCAAACCGGCAAAGGTATAGACAATCGGTGTCAGCCAGAACCAGAATTGCAGCACCACGCCCGTGAACTGCGCCACATCCCGGAAGAATACATTGAGGGTTCCCAGGAAAACGCCCAGACCGAGTGCGAACAGAATCTGCAATGCCATCAGTGGCAGAAATGCCCAGAGTGCTGCGCCCGGCCAGTGTCCGATGAGTGCCAGAAACGCCAGATACAGCAGAAACACAATCCCGAAATTGAGCAACGCACCCAATGTGACGATGACCGGCAGACAGATGCGCGGGAAGCTGGACTTCTTGATGAGGTTGCCATTGTCCAGAAACACATTGTTGAGCCGCCCGAGCATTTCGGCGAACAACCCCCAGGTAATCACGCCTGCACACAGGTAGATGCTGAAGGCAAACGGTGTCTGCTCATGCCCAGGCAAGGTGGGGCGGATCAACTGGCCAAACACCACCGTGTAGATGACGATCATGGTCAGCGGATTGGCCACCGACCAGAATGCGCCCAGCAGCGATTCACGGTAGCGGCTGTTGAATTCGCGCAGCACACTGGCGAGCACAAAGCCGCGATAGGCCCACAGGGCTCTGAACATTTGCATGGTGACGGTATGGGAGAGGAAATGTCAAACAAATACGCCTGGAGGCGATTCAACTGCCGCGTGTACGGCCATAGCTGTCCTCGAAGCGCACGATGTCGTCCTCGCCCAGGTAGCTGCCGGACTGCACTTCGATGATTTCCAGCGGCAACTTGCCGGGGTTGGCCAGTCGATGCACCTTGCCCAGTGGAATGAAGGTCGATTCGTTCTCGGTCAGGAGCTGCACCTTGTCGCCGTTGGTCACTTCGGCTGTGCCTTTCACCACCACCCAGTGCTCGGCACGATGGTGGTGCATTTGCAGACTCAGGGATGCGCCAGGATTGACGACAATGCGCTTGACCTGAAAACGCCCGCCACTGTCGATACTGTCGTACCAGCCCCAGGGCCGGTGCACCTTGCGGTGCGTATCGGCCAGTGTGCGACCGCACTGGCGCAGTGCAGCGACGAGTTTCTTGACGCTCTGTGCATGGTTCTTGTCGGCCACCAGCACTGCATCAGGGGTTTCGACCACAATGATGTTCTCCAGCCCCACACCGGCGACCAGTCGCGAGCGTGAAAACAGCAGGGTGTTGCGGCAGTCTTCCAGCAGAGTATCCCCCACGGTGGCATTGTCCTGTGCATCACGCTCCAGCACATCCCACAGTGAGTCCCATGCTCCCAGATCCGACCAGCCTGCATCCAGTGGCACCACGCAGGCAGGAATCTGCGCCTGTGGATTGCGTGGCAGATGCTCCATGACCGCATAGTCAATCGAGTCGGATGGACAGGCATGGAAGGCTTGTTCATCCGGGCGGATGAAGTCCAGGTCCGTCGCGGCGGTCTGCATGGCCTGCTGGCAGGCTGCAAGAATATCGGCACGGAACATGCCGATTGCGCGCAGCCAGACGCTGGCCTTGAGCATGAACAGGCCGCTGTTCCAGTAATAACGGCCGCTGTCCAGATACCGCTGCGCAGTGTCACGATCGGGCTTTTCGACAAAACTGGCGATTTGCCAGCCCCCCAATGGATACGCAGCATCTCGCTCGATGTAGCCATAGCCTGTATCGGGACTGCGCGCCACGATGCCAAAAGTCACCATGCCCCCTGCTTCGGCCACCGGCAGTGCCTGTTCCACGGCCTGGTACAGGGCCGTGCGATCTTTCATGACGTGGTCGGCCGGCATGGCCAGCAAAATGGGATCGGCACCATTGGCACTGGCAGCCAGTGCCGCCAAGGTCAGTGCCGGGGCAGTATTGCGCCCCTGTGGTTCCAGCAGAATCTGCGCACCAGCCTGCCCGCTCAGGCCTATTTCCTGCAATTGGCTGGCCACCAGAAAACGGTGTTCCTTGTTGCTGACCAGCACCGGAGCCTGGAGTCGGGCCAGATGCGAAGGCAGCCCTTGCAAGCGTTGCACCGTGTCCTGCAACATGCTGTGGGCCCCCGTCAGACGCAAGAACTGCTTGGGGTAAGTCTCGCGCGAAAGTGGCCAGAGACGGGTGCCCGAGCCGCCACACATGACGACAGGGACAAGGGTCGGGACTTGCATTCAATGCTCCTTGCAATGGCAGCGTACTGCCTAGAATATTTTTGCCAATTTTTCAACAGTGGAATGATGGTCACTCCACCCAGGAAAGGTTTGCAAAACCCTGGTGGCAAGCCCGCGCCCAGTGGGGGATACGGGCGGCGCAACGGGTTTTGCAGGCCATCATCCCTAGGGCACATAACGTTTGCGCATGCCCAGAAAAGGGGCTTCGATGGTCTGATAACTCAACCGGGCGACCCAGAAAGTCAGTCCAAACACCAGCAGCCCTGTCACCGCCGCATTAACACGCCAGTCTGCAAACCAGTCCGGGGTTCCAATCGCATGACCGAGCAAGGTAATGACCAGGGCATGCCAAAGGTAAATGGAAAAACTGATTTCACCGCCCTGCTCCAGCCAGCGGCCCAGCCTGGTCGGCACCTGGCCTTGCCAGTGTGCATAGGCAACGATCACCGTCGCCCAGCCCAGTGCTTCCACCGTGGGCCAGATGGCCCATGCCCACTGGTAGGGCTGCACTGGCAGAAAAAAACTCGCCCAACGCGCCTGGATTTCCACCAATCCCCAAATCAGCACGAACGCCAGCACAGGCCAGATGCCATGCAATGGCTTGCGCAGCCAACGCCCGGCCAGCAATGCCGCCAGCATTCCAATCAGAAACTGGTCTGCACGCCCCAGCAGGGTGGAATACACCATATGCGTAGAGTGCCCCGTCGCCAGAAAGCCTCCCAGCTTGAACAGCAGCAACAACCCTATCAAACGCAACAAATAACCCGGCCCTTGCTCCATGGCGAAACGCGCCAGAAAAGGAAACACCAGATAGAAGGTGAATTCGACTGAAATTGTCCACGCCGCCCCTGTCATGAACGTACTGCTGGTGGGTGCAGCCCCGAGATTGGAAAACAGCACATACAGCAGATCCTGGGGACGAAACGCATCCCGCCCCACAGAGATGGCCACCATGAACACTACCAGAAACAGAGGAGCAATGCGCAGCACGCGATTGCGGATGAAACGCCCATAATCAATATGGCCGTTTCCCTGCATGGCAATCGACATGAACAGAAAGCCTGACAGCACAAAGAACAGGCTGACCCCGGTATGGCCCTCGACCACCAAGCCAAAGCCAAAATCCTGTGACTGGGGTTTCCACTGTCCAAAAAAATAATGGAAAGTATGGAATGCCAACACCAGCACCGCCGCCAGACCCCGCAAGTGGGCCAGGCGGGGGTTCCATGCAAAATTACGGGATACCGATGCGGATGACAAGTAGGCTGGCATGTGAACGGGCAGAACAGGCTGGTAAAGGTTAGTCCAGCATTCTAGCCAGTGTCATCACCGCCCCATGACAAGGCAAGTCACCAGATGGGTTGCTCATCCGCATGGACAACCCATCCCAACAGGCGCACGACATACCAGGATGCCGTGTCGCAAGCAGCAGAAAAAACCGCATCAGCCCTCAGCGCGGGACGCTGCCACGCAATCCGCATAGAAGCGTTTGGTGCCATCTTCGCCCACTTCCACCACCAGACCGTGGATATCGGTCTCGAAGCCGGGCAGTTGGGTGGCGAATTCGCGGGCAAACTTCAGGTAATCGACGATCTTGCGGTTGAAGACTTCACCAGGAATCAGCAGTGGGATGCCGGGCGGGTACGGTGTGACCAGCCCCACGGTGACGCGGCCTTCCAGATGGTCGATTTCCACGCGCTCGGTCTGGCGACGCGCAATGTGGGCGTAGGCATCGGCCGGACGCATGGCCGGTTGCAGGTCGGACAGGTAGATTTCGGTGGTCAGGCGTGCCACATCGTACTTGGCGTACAGCGTGTGTACGTGCTGACACAGATCGCGCAGGCCCAGCTTTTCATAGCGGCGGTGCTGTGCGGAAAACTCCGGCATGACGCGCCACAGCGGCTGGTTCTTGTCGAAATCATCCTTGAACTGCTGCAAGGCGGTCAGCAGGGTGTTCCAGCGGCCCTTGGTGATGCCGATGGTGAACATGACGAAGAAGCTGTAGAGGCCGGTTTTTTCGACCACCACGCCGTGCTCGGCCAGGTACTTGGTGACGATGGAGGCGGGAATGCCGCTGGTATCGAACTTGCCATCCAGGTCCAGCCCCGGTGTGACGATAGTGGCCTTGATCGGGTCGAGCATGTTGAAGCCGTCGGCCAGATTGCCAAAGCCGTGCCAGTTGCTCGATGCCTTGCGCGATTTGCTGCCGTTGCTGCGGATGATCCAGTCATCGGCACGGCCCACGCCTTCCTCGGCCAGCTTCTCCGGCCCCCAGACCTTGAACCACCAGTCTTCCTTGCCGAAATCGTCTTCCACCTTGCGCATGGCACGGCGAAAGTCCAGGGCTTCCAGCAGGCTTTCTTCCACCAGGGCTTCGCCACCGGGCAGTTCCATCATGGCTGCGGCCACGTCGCAACTGGCAATGATGCTGTACTGCGGGCTGGTGGAGGTGTGCATCAGGTAGGCTTCGTTGAACAATGCCTTGTCCAGCTTCTGCTCCTGTGAATCCTGCACCAGCACATGGCTGGCCTGGCTGATGCCCGCCAGCAGCTTGTGGATGGATTGGGTGGCATAGACCACGCTGTGCTGCGGGCGGGGGCGTTTGCGACCCATGGCGTGGTAGGTGCCATAGAACGGGTTGAAGGCGGCATGCGGCAGCCAGGCTTCGTCGAAGTGCAGGTTATCGACATAGCCATCGAGCAGGTTCTTGATCGTTTCGGTGTTGTAGAGCACACCATCGTAGGTCGATTGCGTCAGTGTCAGCACGCGCGGCTTGACTTTCTTCGCATCCACTCCCTGAAGCAGCGGGTTGGCCTTGATCTTCTTCTGGATGGTGGCTGGCTCGAACTCGCTTTGCGGAATCGGGCCAATGATGCCGTAGTGGTTGCGCGTGGGCTTGAGGAACACCGGAATCGCACCGGTCATGATGATGCTGTGCAGGATGGACTTGTGGCAATTGCGATCCACCACCACCACATCACCGGGCGCGACCGTATGGTGCCAGACGATCTTGTTGGACGTGCTGGTGCCGTTGGTGACGAAGAAGCAATGGTCGGCATTGAAGATGCGTGCGGCATTGCGTTCGCTCTCGCCGATCGCGCCGTTGTGATCGAGCAGTTGCCCCAGTTCTTCCACGGCGTTGCAGACGTCGGCGCGCAGCATGTTCTCGCCATAGAACTGGTGGTACATCTGGCCGATGGGGGATTTCAGAAAGGCCACGCCGCCGGAATGGCCGGGGCAGTGCCAGGAGTAGGAGCCGTCTTCGGCGTAGTCCAGCAAGGCCCTGAAAAAGGGCGGCTGGATGCTTTCCAGGTAGTTCTTGGCTTCGCGGATGATGTGCCGGGCCACGAATTCGGGCGTGTCCTCGAACATGTGGATGAAGCCGTGCAGCTCGCGCAGGATGTCGTTGGGCAGATGGCGTGCCGTCTTGGTTTCGCCGTGGATGTAGATCGGCACTTCATCGTTGCGGCGGCGCACTTCGCCAATGAACTTGCGCAAGTCCTGCACTACGGCAGGCTCGGTTTCGTCGCTGCTGGTCAGTTCCTCATCGTCGATGGACAGGATGAAGGCACTGGCGCGGCTTTGCTGCTGGGCGAACTGGCTCAGGTCGCCGTAGCTGGTGACCCCCACCACTTCAAAACCCTCCTCCTCGATGGCCTGCGCCAGCGCACGAATGCCCAGCCCGGAGGTGTTTTCGGAACGGTAGTCTTCATCGATGATGATGATGGGAAAGCGAAACTTCATGGCGAGTCTCCGAAAGAAGCGTTGGGCGATCGGGGGATTGTGAAAAAAATGGCCGCACAGCAAGCCAAACCGCCTGCTTATATCCGGCCAAACCGCGAAGTGTAATCAAGGTTTGCGACAGAACGTTGAAATTCTGCGGGGTTTGGCTCGCCACGGTCACGCTTCCGGCGTGATGGCATCCGCCCAGTCGTAGAGTGCGCCGAGAATGTGCTCGCCGCGCTCGTCCACGTTCTCGGAAAGCGCGTCGATCTCGGTGAGGAGCTGTTCGGTGCTGCGGCAGCCGTTTGCACCGTCGATGAGCACGGCCTTGCGTCGCGCCTCCCAGCGTGGCAATTCCTCGTCGCGGAGGCTTTGCGGGAAGTTGCGGGCGCGGTAACGCCACAGCAGTTCCGGCAGGCGCGGGTCGTCGAAACCGGTGCGGTCGGTGGCCAGCTCCTCGCCAGACAGGGCAGCCAGATGCTCCAGCCTGCGGCGGTCGTCGTTGGAGACGAATGCACCATAGAGGTTGTGTTCCGGGTCGGGTGTGGGTTCGCTGCGAGCAGATTCCGGCGCGAACACGGCCTCCCACAGCGCGCTCAGGTCGGGCAGTGCGCGCGCCTTGTCGGCATGGGCTGCCATGCGGGGCAGGTCCAGTTGCCAGCGTTGCACCACGGCATCGGTAAGCACCTTCAGGTTGGCTACCACCATCGGCGATTTGTTGAGGTGAATTCCCTTGAGTGGCAGACGCTGCACGCCTTCGGGCAGTTCTGCCTGACGGGAGAACAGCCGCTGGCGCACCTGTTCGGGCGTGAGTTCGGCCAGCTCGCTGGGATCGAATGCCAGGTCCCAGGCCAGCATTTCGTTGCGGTTGGTGGGGTGCATGGCCAGCGGAATCATCAACGCCAGGCAACCGCGTTCCACACCGAACATGCCGGAGATATGGACAAAAGGCCGCGCCTGCTGGCGATCCACCGGCAGGCCCAGGGTCTGCGCCACCACTTTCTTGTCACGCAGTTGCAGGCCGAAGTCGAACAGGCGGGGCTGCTGCTGGCGCAACAGCCGTGCCAGCGCGATGGTGGCGCGCACGTCGGAGACGGCATCGTGCGCAACCTCGTGCCGCAAGCCATTGGCCTGGGTGAGCCGCTCCAGCCGGAAGCTGGTCTTGCCATCCTCGCCCTGGGGCCACTGGATGCCTTGCGGGCGCAGGGCATAGGCCATGCGCACCACATCCAGCAAGTCCCAGCGTGCATTGCCATCGCGCCATTCACGGGCGTAGGGGTCGATGAGGTTGCGCCAGAACAGGTGACGGGTGAACTCGTCGTCAAAGCGAATGCTGTTGTAGCCCACGCCGATGGTGCCGGGCACGGACATGGCGGCATGAATCCTGCGGGCGAACTGCGCTTCGGTCACGCCCCGGCGCATGGCTTCCTGCGGGGTGATGCCGGTAATCAGGCAGGACTGCGGATCGGGCAGGTAATCCAGCGGCGGCTGGCAGAACAGCTCAATGGGCGCGGCCACCTCATTCAACTGCGCATCGGTACGAATGGCTGCAAACTGGGCGGGCCGGTCGCGGCGCGGGTCTGCGCCAAAGGTCTCATAATCGTGCCAGAGGAAGGTGTGCTGCATGGTGGGGCATTATCCCCGAGAACCCGTGCCGGGCGGTATGCGCATCGCCATAGGGAAGGTCTGCAAAACCCGTTGCGCCGCCCGCATCCCGCCACTGGGCGCATCGCGGCGTTGGCTTTTGCGGTCAATAGCCCCGCTATTGACCGCAAAATCCGCCTTGCGCTGCATCCCACTGGCGGGCGCGGGCTTACCGCAAGAGTTTTGCAAACCTTCCACAGCCAAAAACCATTCATCCGATGGCGGCAGGTAAATCACCCATAATGCCAACTTCCAAGGAAACCCTGCCCATGCCTTTTTCCCTGTTGCCTTCTGGCATTGCTTCCCGTACCACTGTGTGCTCCCGCCTGCGTTCGGCCAGTGTGCTGCTGGCCGTCGGCTGCGCCCTGCACGGCAATCTCCAGGCCCAGAGTCTGCTGGAGCTGGTGCAGGCCACCACCGGCTACGATGCCCCGTGGCAGGCCGCACTGGCCGAATACGAAGCCAGCCAGCGGCGCAGCGACCAGGCACGGGCCGCACTGTTGCCCAGCGTGGGCGTGGGCGCGGAACTCTCGCGCAGCCATACCCGCCTGCATCCGCTGGATGCCCGGCACAGCGCAAGCACCCACAGCACCGCGCTGACGGCCAGCCAGGCACTCTACCGCCCCGGTGAACGCATCCAATGGTCGCAAAGCAAGCTGGCAGCAGAGCAAAGCCAGACACGGCTGGATACTGCCGCGCAGGATTTGATTCTGCGCGTGGCCCAGGCCTATTTCGACGTACTCGCCGCCCAGGATGCGCTGGCCGTGGTGCAGGCGCAGAAAGCCGCCATCACCGAACAACTGGCCTTCGCCCAGCGCAATTTCGAGGTGGGCAACGCCACCATCACCGACACCCGCGAAGCCCAGGCGCAGTTCGATCTGGCCACGGCACAGGAAATCAGTGCACTCAACACCCTGCAAGTGCGGCAACTGACACTGGAGCAGGTCACGGGTGTGACTGCCGCGCGGCCCGCCCCACTGGTGGCCGATGCCAGTCTGCCGCGCATGGATGAGCACGATGTGATCGCCTGGGTGAGCCGTGCCCAGGAGCAGCAGCCGCAGATTCGCCAGGCACTGCTGGCCGTGGACATCGCCCGGCTGGAAACCCAACGCGCCGAAACCGGCCACCTGCCCACGGTGGACTTGAGCGCACGGCTGTCGCACAGCGAAAACCCGAACGGAACCATCACGGCCCCGACTCCCGGCACCCGCACCCAGCAAGGCAGTGTGGGCGTGCAGCTGAATCTGCCGCTGTTCGCCGGTTTCGCGGTGCAGAACCGCGTGCGCGAGACGCTGGCTCTGGAAAAACAGGCCAGTGCCCAATTGCAGCAGGCCCGCCGCCAAACGGTGCAGAACACGCAGACGGCGTTTTTCAATCTGCAATCGGGACTGTCGCAAATCACGGCCCTGCAAGCAGCCGAAGCCTCCAGCCTGAGCGCGCTGGAAGCCAACCAGCTCGGTTATCAGGTGGGCGTGCGCATCAACATCGACGTACTCAACGCGCAAAGCCAGCTCTACCAGACCCGCCGCGACCTGGCACAGGCCCGCTACCAGGTGCTGCTGGGGCATCTGCAACTGGAACATGCCGCCGGTACACTCGACATGGATTCGGTGCGCCGCATCAACGCCCTGCTCCAGCCCGCAGCTGCCCATCCCTGACCCTCCTGTTTTCTCCGCATGACTGCCGCATCCCCCTCCCCCGCACCCCTGCCCGTCGTGGCCTTCCTGGGCATCGGCCTGATGGGACACCCCATGGCATGCCGCCTGCTGGAGGCCGGTTTCCGCCTGCATGTGTGGAACCGCACCCACGCCAAGGCACAGGCTCTGGCGGCACAGGGAGCCACCGTCCACGAGCAGGCAGCCTGCGCGGCACAGCAGGCTGACGTGGTGATTGCCATGCTGGAAAACGGCCAGATCAGCCAGCAGGTGCTGCGCGAACACGGCGTGGCACAGGCCATGCGCCCCGGCAGCCTGTTCATCGACATGGCATCCATCCAGCCCCGCGAAGCGCGGGCACACGCCACCTGGCTGGAAGAACTGGGTGTGACCGCACTGGATGCCCCCGTTTCAGGCGGCACGGTCGGCGCACAAGCGGGCACACTCGCCATCATGGCGGGCGGCACCGCAGAGGCATTCGCCCGTGCTGCGCCGGTTTTCGCACCCCTGGGCAAGGCCACCCACATTGGCGGGCACGGTGCAGGGCAACTGGCCAAACTCGCCAACCAGATGATCGTCGGCATCACCATTGGCGCAGTGGCCGAAGCCCTGTTGCTGGCCGAAAAAGGTGGGGCCGACCCGGCCAAGGTACGCGAGGCCATCGGCGGAGGCTTTGCCGACAGCCGCATCCTGCAACTGCACGGCCAGCGCATGGTCATGCACGATTTCGCCCCGCGCGGGCGCGTTGCCGTGCAGCTCAAGGACATGCGCAACGCGCTGGCCACCGCCGCCGAAATGGGCTTCGATGCCCCCATTACCACCCATCTGGAACAACTGTACCGGCACGCCGCCGAAGCAGGTTTTTCCGACCTGGATCACAGCGCGCTGTTTCTGGAACTGGCACGGCGCAATCACATGTTGCCCGCCCCCTATGGGGATGAGTCCCTTGCCTGAACCACGCGGCCCATCCGCATCCCACCCCCTCATGCCCCGCTACCGAACCTTGTTTTCACGTATCCTTTCTTGCCTTGCAGCGGCCTTGCTACTGTCGGGCTGCCTGGATATGCCGCGCTCGCCTGCCAGCCACTCCGGCCCCCAAGGCCAGACCATGTCAGGCAAAGCCCAGACCTGCCGTGTCACCCGCGTCTCTGACGGAGACACCCTGGACGCGCTGTGCGGCACAGGCTCCCGTGCCCAGAAGGTGCGCATCCGCCTGCGCGGCATCGATGCGCCCGAACTGCGCCAACCCCACGGGACAGCCGCGCGGCAACGCCTCAACCAGTTGTGCCGCCAGCAAACCATCCGCCTGCCACAACGCCCTGACAAAGACCGCTATGGCCGCGTGCTGGCCGATGTTCAATGCCAGCAACAGGATGCAGGGGAACTGCTGGTGCGCTCCGGCCTGGCCTGGTACTACCGCAGCACCGCCCGCGACTATCCCACCCTGGTCAAACTCGAAACCCAGGCCAAACGGCACAAACGCGGACTGTGGGGCGATGCCAAACCCACGCCACCCTGGGTCTGGCGACAACAGAACCGACGCTAATCCAGCCTGAAACACCATGCCTGCTTTTTCTTTCGATGCCATCGACGATCAGGGACAATCCCGCAAAGGCACCATCGAGGCCGACAGTGCCCGCGCTGCCCGCAGCCTGTTGCGGGCACAGGGACTGGTTCCGCTGGCCGTCGATGCAGTGCAGGCCAGCACTGCCGATGCAGGCGGCAGCGCACTGTTGCGCCGCAAGGTTTTCAGTGCCACCGATCTGGCCATCTGGACCCGGCAACTGGCCGGACTGGTCGGTGCCGGACTGCCGCTGGAGCGCGCCCTGGCCATGCTGGCCGACGAAGCCGATCACGAACGCCAGCAACACATGCTGGCCGCACTGCGCGCCGAGGTGAATGCCGGTGCCAGCTTCGCGCAGGCCCTGGAGGGCTGGGGCAGCGAGTTCTCGGATGTCTATCGCGCCATCATCCGCGCCGGGGAGCAAAGCGGCAATCTGGGCCTCGTGCTCGAACGCCTTGCGGACGACCTGGAAAACCGCCAGAGCCTGCAAGCACAGTTGGTAGGTGCCGCGCTCTATCCCATCATCGTCACCGCCGTGGGCATGGCCATCGTGGTCTTTCTGCTCAGCTATGTGGTTCCGCAGGTGGCCAGCGTTTTCAGCGGCGGCAACCGCAGTCTGCCCATGCTCACGGCCTTGCTCATGTCCATCAGCGATTTCATTCGCACCCAGGGCGGCTGGTTGCTGGCCGCCCTGGTGGCTGCCATCTTGTTGGCACACGCCATGCTGCGCATTCCGGCACAGCGTCTGCGCTTCGATGCCGCCTGGCTGAAACTGCCGGTGCTGGGCAAACTCTCTGCCGCCTACAACACCGCCCGCTTCGCCTCCACACTGGCCCTGCTCAATGGCGCAGGCGTACCCATTCTCAAGGCCTTGCAGGCCGCCGCCGAAACCGTCCACAACCGTGCCATGCGGCAAGACGCACTCGACGCGCTCGTGCTGGTACGCGAAGGCGCACCGCTGGCCGCCGCGCTGGGGCAAAAAAAACGCTCCCCCCCCCTGCTGGCCATGTTCGCCCGCCTGGGCGAACAAACCGGCCAGTTGCCCCTGATGCTGGAGCGCGCCGCCACCCAGTTGCAAAACCAGGTGCAACGTCGCGCCGTGCGCCTGGCCACCCTGCTGGAGCCACTGTTGATTGTCGGCATGGGCGTGGCCGTCATGGTCATCGTGCTGGCCGTGCTGCTGCCCATCATCCAGATGAACCAGTGGATGGGTTGAAAAGGCTCTGGAAAACCCGGCCCCATTGAACCAAAACCCGCGCACTGGCTCCAAATTTTCCTGAAAACCGCTTCTGAATGGCCACATGCCCACGCAACACGCATGTACCATTTCTTTACCCATGGGAAACAGCAGATTGCACGGTTTCCCGTTAGCATCCGAATATTCGTTTCCTGTTTCAGAGAAAGGCAACACACCATGAAACACACACCCCGCACCCTCGCATGGATGGCCTGCGCAGCAGCCAGTCTGGTCATGGCAGGCTGCCAATCCGTCCCATTGAACCAAACCCAGTACCCACAGCAAGGACAGGTGGGCTACCCCGCCCCAGCCCCCAACGCGCTGGAATACGGCTATGTCTCCCAGATCACCACACTGCAAGACACGCACCGTGGCTCCACCGGCACAGGCATTGCGCTGGGGGCCGTGATAGGTGGTCTGCTGGGTAACCAGGTCGGCGGTGGTCATGGCCGCACCGCAGCCACCATTGCCGGTGCAGTGGGTGGAGCCGTCGCCGGCAATACCATTGAAGGCCGCATGGACAGCGGGCAGAACCAAGTCTATGGCTACCGCATCACCATTCAGGTCGATAACGGCGCAAACCGTTTGTACGATGTCACCTCCCCAGGTGACCTGCGCGTAGGCGACCGCGTGCAGATACGCAACGGCCAGATCTCGCGTATCAACTGATAGCGATACAACACCAACTACGCGTTGGAGCATCCCGGACTTTGGTTCGGGATTTTTTTGCATGAACGCCCATGTAAAAAAGCCCCGATGCAAAAACATCGGGGCTTTGAAACTGGTTGCGCGAGAAGGATTTGAACCTCCGACCTTTGGGTTATGAGCCCAACGAGCTACCAGACTGCTCCATCGCGCGTTAAAGACGTTATTCTAGCACAGATTATTCTGCTGTTGGAATATTTTCTTCAGAAACTTCGGGACGATCCACCAGCTCGACCAATGCCAATGGCGCATTGTCGCCCACACGGAAACCGATCTTCAGAATGCGGGTGTAGCCACCAGGACGGGTATTGAAGCGGGGGCCCAGATCGTTGAAGAGCTTGGTCACGTTGTCGCGGTTGCGCAGACGGTTGAATGCCAGGCGGCGATTCGCCACGGAATCCACTTTGGCCAGCGTGATGAGCGGCTCGACCACACGGCGCAATTCCTTTGCCTTCGGTACAGTGGTCTTGATGAGTTCGTGCTCGATCAGCGAATTGCTCATGTTGCGGAGCATGGCTTGACGGTGTGCGCTGGTGCGGTTGAGTTTGCGCAATCCATTTTTATGTCGCATGGTTGTGTTTCCTTAAAATTATCGGGACGCAGGCCGTATCAGGTACCTGCCATGATTGAACAGCCACACATAGGGCCGAGAAAAAATGCCATTCACAGGTCAGACCTGCCCATGGCACATGGAAGCACCGGGCGGCAGCAGAAATCAGGCTTCAGATTTCATGCCAACAATGCCCGGCGCATTCGATCACTCCAGTCCGGCAGGAGGCCAGTTTTCCAGCTTCATGCCCAGCGTCAGACCACGCGCGGCCAGCACTTCCTTGATTTCGTTCAGGGATTTGCGACCCAGGTTCGGGGTCTTGAGCAGCTCGTTGTCGGTGCGCTGGATCAAGTCGCCAATGTAGTAGATGTTTTCGGCCTTCAGGCAGTTGGCGGAACGCACGGTCAATTCCAGCTCATCCACAGGGCGCAGCAGTACCGGATCGAAAGTGGCAGCGGGCTTGCGTGCCGACGTATCCAGATCGAAGGCCGGAACGGCTCCATCTTCCAACTGGGCAAACACTGCCAGTTGCTCGACCAGGATACGGGCAGAAATGCGCACAGCATCTTCAGCGGAAATGGAACCATTGGTCTCGATTTCCATGACCAGCTTGTCCAGGTCGGTACGCTGTTCCACGCGGGCATTCTCGACCGTATAGTTCACGCGCAGCACGGGTGAGAACGATGCGTCCAGAATCAGGCGGCCAATCGTCTTGTTGGCATCGTCGGCATAGCGACGCACGCTGCCAGGCACATAACCACGGCCTTTTTCGACCTTGATCTGAATGTCCAGCTTGGCTCCCTGGGACAGGTGCGCAATCACATGGTCGGGATTGATGATCTGTACATCGTGGGGGGTCTGGATGTCACCGGCAGTCAGCACACCCTCGCCTTCCTTGCGCAGGCTGAGAGTCACTTCATCGCGGCTTTCCAGCTTGAAGACCACGCCCTTGAGGTTCAGCAGAATATTGACAACATCTTCCTGCACGCCATCGATGCTGGAGAACTCGTGCAACACCCCTGCAATGGTGACTTCGGTGGGAGCAAAACCCACCATCGAGGAAAGCAGCACGCGACGCAGTGCATTGCCCAGCGTATGGCCGTAGCCACGCTCGAAAGGTTCCAGTTCGACCTTGGCCTTGTTGGGCGCGATCTGTTCAACGCTGATGGTTTTTGGCTTGAGCAAATTGGTTTGCATATTGACTTCCTATCAATACCCCCGGCTCGTTACACCGGTAAGGCTGGTGAAGCACACAAACCGCAGCTCACGAAAGTGAACTGCGGTTTGAATGGAAAAGGATCAAAAACGATCAACGCGAATACAATTCGACAATCAGCGATTCATTGATGTCTGCACCGAATTCATCACGGTCAGGAGCCTTCTTGAAGACGCCCTCTACCTTGTCCACAGCCACTTCCACCCATGCTGGGAAACCGATCTGCTGTGCCAGTTGCAAGGCTTCCTGGATGCGAACCTGGCTGCGGGATTTTTCGCGCACAGCAACCACGTCACCCGCTTTCACGGAATAGGAAGGAATGTTCACAGGCTTGCCATTGACCAGAATGGCCTTGTGGGATACCAGCTGACGGGCTTCAGCACGGGTGGACGCAAAGCCCAGACGGTATACCACGTTGTCCAGACGGGATTCGAGCAGGGACAGCAGGTTGGAGCCGGTATTGCCACGGCGGCGGTCGGCCTCGGCAAAGTAACGGCGGAATTGTTTTTCCAGCACGCCGTAAATGCGCTTGACCTTTTGCTTTTCACGCAATTGCAGACCATAGTCGGAGGTACGCGCGCCAGAGGTTCTGCCGTGCTGACCAGGTTTGGAGTCGGATTTGGATTTGTCTGCAATCGAACGACGCGCACTCTTGAGGAACAGGTCGGTGCCTTCACGGCGGGAGAGCTTGGCCTTGGGGCCGATATAACGTGCCACTTGATGATTTCCTTGTATTCAACTGCTTTGCCGTTTCGCACGACAAAGGAGCCATCTTTTTTCACAATGCAAAGATGGCGGTGGTCTTGACAGACGATTAAACGCGACGGCGTTTCTGTGGACGGCAGCCGTTGTGCGGAACGGGGGTTACATCCGAGATGGAGTTGATGCGAATGCCCAGCGCGCCCAATGCACGAACCGAAGATTCACGGCCAGGGCCGGGACCTTTGATTTCGACATCCAGGTTCTTGATGCCCTGCTCGATGGCAGCACGGCCAGCCACTTCGGAAGCGACCTGTGCGGCAAACGGGGTGGACTTGCGCGAACCCTTGAAACCCTGACCACCGGAAGAAGCCCAGGACAGTGCATTGCCCTGACGGTCGGTAATCGTGATGATGGTGTTGTTGAACGAAGCGTGAATGTGTGCAATGCCATCCGCAATATTCTTGCGAACTTTCTTGCGGACACGTTGCGACGCTGCAGAAGACTTAGCCATTTTTATCCTTGATAGAACAATTCAGGAATTATTTCACGCCCTTGCGCGGACCTTTACGGGTGCGTGCATTGGTGCGAGTGCGCTGACCACGCATCGGCAGACCGCGACGGTGACGGAATCCACGGTAGCAGCCGATGTCCATCAAACGCTTGATGTTCATGGTTGTTTCGCGGCGCAGATCACCTTCGATGGTGAACTGGGCGATCTGATCGCGGATTTTCTCCAGATCGGCATCGGTCAAATCCTTGACTTTCTTGGAGTACTCGATACCAGCGGCTTCGCAAATCTTGCGAGCGCGGGTACGGCCAATGCCATAGATTGCCGTCAAACCGATTTCAGCGTGTTTGTGCGGCGGTACGTTAATACCAGCTATACGTGCCATGTGCGTCCTCTATTCCTGTGCGCTTAACCCTGACGCTGCTTGTGACGCAGGTCAGTACAAATCACTCTTACCACTCCATTGCGGCGAATCACCTTGCAATTGCGGCAGATTTTTTTCACCGATGCAGCAACTTTCATTCCAAACTCCTCATAAACCTTTGACAGCAGCCGATGTTGCCACCGACCACCAATCCGACTTGCAAAAACCTTCTTAACGCCCCACTGGCTTGAACTGCGACTTCTTCAGCAACGAATCGTATTGCTGCGTCATGACGTAGTTCTGCACCTGTGCCATGAAGTCCATCGTGACGACCACCAGAATCAGCAGCGATGTTCCACCGAAGTAGAAAGGTACGTTGTACCTGAGCATCAGGAACTCAGGGAAAAGACACACTGCTGTGATATAGATGGCACCAGCAAGGGTCAAACGGGCCAGTATTCTATCAATATATCGTGCCGTTTGCTCACCCGGACGGATGCCCGGCACGAATGCGCCACTTTTCTTCAGGTTGTCTGCGGTCTCGCGGCTGTTGAAAACCAGTGCCGTGTAGAAGAAGCAGAAGAAGATGATGGCAGATGCGTACAGCATCACATAGATAGGCTGACCAGGTGTCAGGGTGGCTGCAATATCGCGCAACCAACGCCACCCGGAGTCACCGGAACTGAGCCAGTTCACCAGAGTGGCCGGCAGCAGGATGATCGACGAAGCAAAGATGGGCGGAATGACTCCAGCCATGTTCAGCTTCAGCGGCAAATGGGAAGATTGCCCCCCATACACCTTGTTGCCCACCTGCTTGCGGGCATAGTTCACCAGAATGCGCCGCTGCCCACGCTCGACAAACACCACGAAGTAGGTCACCAACACCACCAGTGCCGCAATGAACAGCAGGCTGATGATGCTCATGGCTCCGGTTCTGACCAGTTCCAGCGTACCGCCGAGTGCCGATGGCAAACCCGCAGCAATACCGGCAAAGATCAGGATCGAGATACCATTGCCCAGGCCACGCTCGGTGATCTGCTCACCCAGCCACATCAGGAACAGCGTCCCTGCGGTCAGGCTGACAATGGCAGTGATCTTGAAGCCCATACCCGGAACAATCACCAGGCCCGGCTGACTCTCCAGAGCAACGGCAATGCCCAGCGACTGGAACAGTGCCAGCACCAGTGTGCCATAGCGGGTGTATTGGGTGATCTTGCGACGCCCTGCTTCGCCATCTTTTTTCAGGGCCACCAGCGAGGGAATCACATAGGTCATCAGCTGCATGATGATGGATGCAGAGATGTAGGGCATGATCCCCAGTGCCAGCACCGAGAAACGTTCCAGCGCGCCGCCAGAGAACATATTGAACAGGTTCAATATGCCCTGCTGGCCAGAAAAGAGCTGCTCCAGCTGAATCGGGTCAATTCCAGGAACCGGAATGTGCGTGCCGATGCGATAGACAACCAGTGCAAGCAACAGGAAAACCAGACGGCGACGCAAATCACCGAATTTTCCCGATTTTGCCAGTTGGGCTGTATTTGTAGCCAAGATAGCTCCTTTTGCTTGCCAGCGTTGTTAATCAGGCCAGCGACCCACCTGCTGCTTCGATGGCGGCCTTGGCACCGGCGGTGGCACCAATGCCGTTGAGTTTAACGGCTTTGGTGAGTTCACCGGTGTTCACGACCTTGACCACCTTGGCCACGGAGCGCACCAGGCCAGCATTTTTCAGGGCCAGCAGATCGACTTCGGCCAGCTCCAGGGCTTGCAGTTCAGACAGTGTGACTTCGGCATTGAACTTCAGAGTCTGAGACTTGAAGCCACGCTTGGGCAGACGGCGTTGCAGGGGCATCTGGCCGCCTTCGAAACCGACCTTGTGATAGCCACCCGCACGGGATTTCTGGCCCTTGTGGCCACGGCCTGCGGTTTTGCCCAGACCGGAGCCAATGCCACGGCCTACGCGACGCTTGGCATGCTTGGCACCGGTGGCGGGCTTGATTGAATTGAGTTCCATCACCAACCTCTTACAGAACTTTGACCAGATAGCTGATCTTGTTAATCATTCCACGCACTTCGGGCGTATCGACCAGTTCGCTGACGCTGTTGAGCTTGCGCAGACCCAGGCCACGCACCGTTGCACGGTGAGACTCTTTCGTACCGATGGGGCTGCGAACGAGCTGAACCTTGATTTTTTGGTTTGTTGACATTGATCGACTCCTACAATCAGGCGAACAGTTCTTCAACTGTCAGGCCACGCTTGGCAGCAATTTCCGCAGGGGTTGAAGACTTCTTCAACGCATCCAGTGTGGCACGCACCATGTTGTAGGGGTTGGTCGAACCGTGGCTCTTGGCCACGATGTCGGTGATACCCACCACTTCAAAAACTGCGCGCATCGGGCCACCGGCAATGATGCCGGTACCCTTGGGGGCAGGAGCCAGCATGACGCGGGCTGCGCCGTGCTGACCGGTCACGCCGTGGTGCAGGGTGCCGTTCTTCAGGGACACCTTGACCAGGTTGCGACGGGCTTCTTCCATGGACTTCTGCACAGCCACGGGCACTTCCTTGGATTTGCCCTTGCCCATGCCGATGCCACCATCGCCATCGCCTACGACTGACAAAGCAGCGAAGCCGAGAATACGACCACCCTTGACCACCTTGGTGGTGCGGTTGACGTGGATCATCTTCTCTTTCATGCCGTCATCGCGGCCTTCTTCCTGCACTTTGGTTTGATTTCTTGTCGCCATACTTGCCCCAATCAGAATTGCAGACCTGCTTCACGCGCAGCTTCGGCCAAGGCCTTGACACGGCCGTGGTACGCGAAACCTGCACGGTCGAATGCCACCTTCTCGACACCGGCAGCCTTGGCTTTTTCGGCAATGCGCTTGCCAATGGCAGTCGCAGCGTCCACAGTGCCACCCTTGATCGACGCACGCAGTTCGGCTTCGAGGGAGGAGGCAGTGGCAACGACACGGGAACCATCTTCCGAAATCACCGTGGCATAGATATGCTGGTTGGTGCGATTGACGGTCAGGCGTGCCACGCCTTGCTGGGCAATGCGAATGCGGGTTTGACGCGCACGGCGCAAACGTTGTTCTTTTTTGTTCAACATTTCTCAGACCCTTACTTTTTCTTGGTCTCTTTGATAATCACGCGCTCGTCGGCATAGCGGATGCCCTTGCCCTTGTAAGGCTCGGGCGGACGAACGGCGCGCACCACGGCGGCGAACTGACCCAGCACCTGCTTGTCCGCACCCTTGAGCAGAATTTCTGTCGGGGTGGGGGTCGCAGCGGTCACGCCTTCGGGCAGGTCGAAATCGACGGGGTGAGAGAAACCAACGGAGAGGTTCAGCTTGCGGCCATTGACGGCTGCCTTGTAACCCACACCGATCAGGGTGAGTTTTTTCTCGAAGCCCTTGGTCAGGCCGACCACGCTGTTGTTCACCAACTGGCGCAGGGTTCCGGCGAGGGCATTGGCTTCACGCGATTCGTCGGCGGGAGCGAATTTCAACACTCCGGCTTCCTGGGTGATCGTGACCAGTGGATTCTCTGCAACGCTGAGGTTGCCAGCAGAACCCTTGATCGCAATTTCCCCATTGTTGATGGTCACTTCCACGCCAGATGGAATGACGACGGGCAATTTTGCTACTCGGGACATTTGACGTATTCCTTCATTCCTGGGCTTATGCTACATAGCACAGCACTTCACCACCCACGCCCGCAGCACGAGCCTTGCGGTCGGTCATCACACCCTTGGGGGTCGTGACGATGGCCACGCCCAGGCCGTTCATGACCTGGGGAATGGATTTGCTGGGCTTGTACACACGCAGACCAGGCTTGCTGACGCGCTCGATGCGCTCGATGACGGGACGGCCAGCGTAGTATTTCAGATCGACGCGCAGATCGGACTTGCCGTCTTCGCTGGTCACTTCGAAACCTTCGACATAGCCTTCATCCTTGAGCACCTGAACAATCGCCACCTTCAGTTTGGAAGAGGGAATTGTGATGGATGCCTTGGAAACCAGTTGCGCATTGCGGATGCGGGTCAGCAGGTCGGCAATGGGATCGCTCATACTCATAATCTGTTACTCCTGTCGGCTTACCAGCTTGCCTTGATGACACCGGGGATATTGCCCGAAAGCGCGAGTTCGCGAACCTTGCCACGGGCCAGACCGAATTGACGGAAAGTGCCACGGGGACGACCGGTCAGTTCGCAACGGTTGCGCTGACGGGTGGGGTTGGCGTTGCGAGGCAGTTTCTGCAAAGCCTGACGCGCCTCGAAACGCTCGTCGTCGCTGCGCTTGACGTCGTTGGCAATGGCCTTCAGCTCAGCGTGCTTGGCCGCGAATTTTTCAACCAGCTTCTTGCGCTTGAGTTCACGTTGAATCAAAGCTACTTTAGCCATGCTTTACCTCAATTCTTGAATGGGAAACGGAAGGCAGACAGCAGAGCCTTGGCTTCCTTGTCCGTCTTGGCGGTGGTGGTGATGCTGATGTTCAGACCACGCAGGGCATCGACCTTGTCGTACTCGATTTCCGGGAAGATGATCTGCTCTTTGACACCAATGTTGTAGTTGCCACGGCCATCGAACGCCTTGCCGGAGATACCACGGAAGTCACGCACGCGGGGCAGCGCGACGGTCACGAAGCGATCCAGGAATTCGTACATGCGCGCACCGCGCAGGGTCACCATGCAGCCAATGGGCTGGCCTTCACGAATCTTGAAACCGGCGATGGCCTTGCGGGCCTTGGTCACGACGGGCTTCTGGCCAGCGATCTTGGTCAGATCGGCGACGGCGTTGTCCATGATCTTCTTGTCGGCCACGGCTTCACCCACACCCATGTTCAGGGTGATCTTGGTGATGCGGGGCACTTCCATGGTGGACTTGTAGCCAAATTCCTTGGTCAGGTCGCCCACGACTTTTTCACGATAAAAGTTTTGCAGTCTTGCCATGTCATGCCACCTTGATTGCTTCGCCACTGGAACGGAACACGCGCACGCGTTTCTGACCCTTCTCAGCAGAGAGATCCACCTTGAAACCCACGCGATCGGCCTTGCCGGTGGCGGGGTTGAAAATTGCCACATTGGACTGGTGAATCGGAGCCACCTTGGTGATGATGCCACCAGCCTCACCCTTCATCGGGTTGGGCTTGACGTGCTTTTTCACCAGGTTGATGCCTTCGATCAGCAGATGCTCTTCACCGGAACGGGAGAGCACCACACCACGCTTGCCTTTGTCACGACCGGTCAATACGATGACTTCGTCGCCTTTGCGAATCTTGTTAGCCATGAAACACCTCAGATCACTTCAGGAGCCAGCGAAACGATCTTCATGAAACGCTCGGAGCGCAATTCACGAGTGACCGGCCCAAAGATACGCGTACCAATGGGTTCCAGCTTGGCGTTGAGCAGCACGGCGGCATTGCCGTCGAACTTCACCAGGGAGCCATCCTGACGGCGGATGCCCTTGGCGGTACGCACCACCACAGCGTTGTAGATCTCGCCTTTCTTGACGCGACCGCGAGGCGCAGCCTCTTTGACGCTGACCTTGATAATGTCACCCACGCTGGCGTAGCGACGCTTGGAGCCACCCAACACCTTGATGCAAAGCACGGACTTCGCACCAGTGTTGTCGGCTACATCTAACCGAGATTCTGTCTGGATCATTTCTTTAAATTCCCAACTTATCCTGCGCTTATGACCTGATGGACATAATTGCCGCGCAGATCACACAGTCAGTCTTGGACCCGTCACCATTTGTCGTGCGCAAGTGGCACTGCAAATGTTGTTTGGGGAGATAAACACCTATAAAAGGTGAAGCTAGCAATTATGCGACAAAAGAACAGCCTGCGTCAAGCAGGCCGTGACATTTTTATCGCATGGCCGTTCATGCCAACTGGTAGCGTGTCGCCAGCGCGCTGAAGTCCTGCGCCTGCCGGGCGGCATCGGTGTGCAGCTCATCGGCCACGATATCGGCCACCGGCTGGGCCAGTTGCGTGGCAGCGACGGCATCCAGGAACAGCAGTCGGCTGCGCCGTGCCAGCACATCTTCGACGGTGCGGGCGTATTCGTGGCGCACGGCAAAGCGCACCATTGCTTCCGTCAGGCCGGTTTCGGTATGGAGTGTGTGGTCGTGCCCTGGCAGGGTCTGCACGAAGGCGGCTTCTGTGCCATAGGCGGCCAATGCCACAGGAATACCATCGGCAGGCGATGGGCCAGCCACAGGCGCACCCACCATCGGCAGGCTGGCGGTGGTGCAGGCGGGAATGGCTACCGGAACCAAACCGGCCATCTGGCATTGGTAGAGCACGTCTTCGGCCATGGCGCGGTAGGTCGTCCACTTGCCGCCGGTGACGCTGACGAGCCGGTTGGCAGCGATTTCAATGTGGTGCTGGCGGCTGATCTGGGCGGTATGGGCTGTGGCACTGGCCGTCGGTCGCACCAGCGGGCGCAGTCCCGCCCAGACGCTGCGCACATCGGCACGCCGGGGGGCGTGGCGCAGATAGCGTCCGGCTTCGCGCAGGATGAAGTCGATTTCTGCGGGGTCAGCCTGCGGCTCCAGTGGCATGTCTTTCCGGGGGGTATCGGTGGTTCCGAGGATCACCTTGCCTTGCCAAGGCACGGCAAAGAGGATGCGGCCATCGCGCGTCCTGGGGATGAGCAGGGCATGTTCCGATGGCCAGAAACTGCGATCCACCACCAAATGCACGCCCTGGCTGGCGGTGACCAATGGCGGCGTGGATACGCGACGCGACGCATCGGCATCGCGCTGATTGCGCAGGGCATCAACCCAGACACCGGTGGCATTGACCACACAGGCGGCACGGCAGTCCAGCCGCTGGCCAGTTTCGGCATCGACGGCCTGTACGCCACATGCCCGGCCCTGGGCATCGTGCAACAAAGCCTCGACGCGGCAGTGGTTGAGCAGCAATGCGCCGTGACGGGCCGCCGTGCGCGCCAGTGCCAGCGCGAGCCGGGCATCGTCAAACTGGCCGTCCCAATACTGCACGCCACCCCGCAGGCCACTTGCCTGCACATTGGGAACCATGTCGCGCACCTGTCGGGCCGAAAGCAGGCGTGTGCCGCCCAGCCCATCCTGCCCGGCCAGCGTGTCGTACATGGCGAGTCCGGCTCCGTAGAGAGCCATTTCCGCCAGCCCATAGCCGGGCATGACGAAGGAAAGCGGCGCAGTCAGGTGCGGCGCGTTGCGCAACAGGGCCGCACGTTCGTGCAGGGCTTCGCGCACCAGTGCAAGATGCCCTTGTGCCAGATAGCGCACGCCGCCATGCACCAGCTTGGTGGCGCGGGACGAGGTGCCCTTGGCAAAGTCGTGCGCCTCCAGCAATACGACGCGCAGGCCACGCACGGCCGCATCGAGGGCAATGCCCAGGCCGGTGGCTCCACCACCGATGACCAGCAGATCAACCTGTTCGCCGCTCGCCAGCCGCGCCCACAGGGCAGTGCGATCTGTGGTGGCAGGCGAGTGGCTGGGTGCGTATTCAGGCATGGGAATTTTCCGCTGCCCACTGCGCCACCGCGCTGGCGTACAGGCAGATGGAAGCCGCGCTGGCAACGTTGAGCGATTCCTGTCCGCCCGGCTGTGCAATGCGCACTGCGGTGTGTGGCAGGGCGGCAAGGGCATCGGCCACGCCCTGCCCTTCGTGCCCCAGCACCCAGGCGCAGGGCCAGGGCAGACTTTGCTGGTGCAGGTAGCGGCCCTGGTGGGAGCTGGTCAGCAGCAGTGGCATCTGCAAGCTCTGTACCGCCTCCAGCTCTTGTTGCTCGACCAGATGCAGCGAAAAATGCGCGCCCATGCCCGCCCGCAGCACCTTGGGCGACCACAGTCCCGCCGTGCCTTTCAAGGCCAGCACCTGCCGGAAACCGAAAGCGGCCGCCGCACGCAGAATCGCGCCGACATTGCCCGCATCCTGCAAGCGATCCAGCACCACGGTGGGCTGGTCGGGCAGCACCGCTTCGCTGGCTGGCAGTGGCAGCACGAATGCCAGTGGCACGGGCGATCCCATCGGGCTGATGTCGGCAAACAGGGCATCGGGCACAACCACGGTGTGGCGGCTGGCCACGCCGTGCAGCCAGTGCGGCAGCCCGCCGCTGGCATGGAGGCTGTGCCCCAGCACCACCGTATCGACCGGCAGGCCGCGTTGCGCCACCACTTCGCACAGGTGCTCGCCTTCCAGCCACACCTGCCCTTGCTTGCGGTAGGCGTGGTTGTCCTGCGCCAGCTTGCGCCAGAGTTTCACCGAGGCGTTGTCGCGCGAGTGAATGCTGTCCAGACGGGGCTGGCGGTTCATGGCGGTCAATGCAGGAAGTGGCGCACGCCGGAGAACACCATGACCACACCGCGCTCGTTGGCCGCGTCGATCACTTCCTGATCGCGCATGGAGCCGCCGGGCTGGATGACGCAGCTTGCACCCGCATCCACCACCACGTCCAGCCCGTCGCGGAACGGGAAGAAGGCATCGCTGGCCACGGCCGTGCCTTGCAACGAGAGCTTGGCGTGTTCGGCCTTGATGCTGGCAATGCGGGCGGAGTCGAGGCGGCTCATCTGGCCTGCGCCCACGCCCATCGTCATGCCATCCTTGCAGAACACGATGGCATTGCTCTTGACGAACTTGGCCACTTTCCAGGCAAACAGCAGGTCTTGCAGTTGTTCGGGGCTGGGCTGTTGGGCCGTCACCACCTTCAGGTCGGCCTGTTGCAGCACATGGTTGTCGGAGCTTTGCACCAGGATGCCGGAGCCAACGCGCTTGACTTCCTGGGCGTTGCGGCCATTGCTCCAGGGGGTGTCACCACCTTGCGGCAGGGCGATTTTCAGCAGGCGTACATTGACCTTGGCCTTGAAAACGGCGAGGGCTTCGGGGCTGAAGTCGGGGGCGATCAGCACTTCGACGAACTGCTTGGAGACGGCCTCGGCAGTCTGGACATCGACCGGGCGGTTGAAGGCAATGATGCCACCGAAGGCACTGGTGGGGTCGGTCTGGAAGGCCTTGGCATAGGCTTCGTGTGCACCGGCACCGACTGCCACGCCACAGGGGTTGGCGTGCTTGATGATGACGCAGGCGGGCACGTCGAAACTCTTGACGCATTCCCAGGCGGCATCGGAGTCCGCAATGTTGTTGTAGCTCAGTTCCTTGCCCTGCAACTGCTGCGCCGTCACCAGCGAGCCGGGAGCAGGATAAAGGTCGCGGTAGAAGGCCGCCTGCTGGTGCGGATTTTCGCCATAGCGCAGGTCTTGCAGCTTGATGAAGCTGGCGTTGGACTGGCCGGGGAAGGCACTGCGGGCGGGGGCATAGCTTTCGCTGTCGATCTGGCTATCGTCCAGCTCCACGGCCGAGAGGAAGTTGCTGATGGCTGCGTCGTACTGGGCAATGCGGTTGAACGCCGCCACAGACAGGGCGAAGCGGGTTTTGGCGGTGAGTGCGCCTGCCTGGAGTTCGGCCAGTACGGTGGCGTACTGGCTGGCATCGGTAATCACGCCCACGTCCTTCCAGTTCTTGGCGGCACTGCGCACCATCGCCGGGCCGCCGATGTCGATGTTCTCGATGGCATCGGCCAGCGTCACGCCGGGCCTGGCCACAGTGGCCTCGAACGGGTAGAGGTTCACGACCAGCAAATCGATGGTCTCGATGCCGTGCTCTTTCAGGGCTGCCACATGGCTGGGCAGATCGCGCCGCGCCAGCAGGCCGCCGTGAATCTTGGGGTGCAGGGTCTTGACGCGGCCATCGAGCATTTCGGGGAACTGCGTCACTTCGGCCACTTCGGTGACGGGCAGGCCTTTTTCGGCCAGCAGCCTGGCGGTGCCGCCCGTGGAGAGCAGGCGCACGCCCAGTGCGTGCAGGGATTGGGCAAATTCCACAATGCCGGTCTTGTCGGAAACGGAAATCAGGGCAGTCTTGGAGGACATGGTTATGACAGATGATGGAAAAAAGTGGGTTGAAAAAAGCGGTGTCAGCGGCGACCCGAAAGCACGATGCCACCCAGAATGCAGGCCATGCCTAGGGCATGGTACAGGTGCAGGGTTTCGCCCAGCAGCAACACCGAGAGAATCGCGCCGAACACCGGCATCAGGTGAATGAACGCGCCCGCGCGCGCCGCGCCCACCTGCGCCACGCCGTGGTTATAGAGCAGATAGGCGAGTACGGACGGAAAAATGCTGATGTAGGCCAGAGCCGCCAGTGAACGGCCATTCCATTGCGGCACAGGCCCGGCGCGCATTTCCCACAGGAAAAACGGCAGCAGCACCAGCAGGCACAGCAGAATCTGCACCACCAGCAAGGCCATGCGGTTGATTTGTGGCGGAATGCCGCGCAACCACAGGGTATAGACGGCCCAGCCCGTCACCGCCGCGAACACGATCAGATCCCCCTGGCCGAATGCCAGATTCCACAGACGCGACCAGTCGCCATGCAGGATGATGCCCAGCACCCCGGCAAACGACACCAGCAAGCCCAGTGCCTGGCTCCAGCGCAACTTCTGTCCGTAGAACAGCACGCCCAGCAACACGATCAGGATGGGAATGAAGGAATTGAGCAAAATGCCATTGGTGGCCGTGGTGCTGCGCAGGCCCGTATAGACCAGCGTATTGAAGGCGGCCACGCCCACCACCGACACCCCGAGAATGCGCCAGCGGTGCTGCCAGTAGAGCGCGCGGTGCTGCTGCCAGTCGCGCAGCAGCGGACGCAGGGCAAACGGCAACAGAAAGAACAGGGCCAGCACCCAACGCAGAAACGACAGCGTCACCGGCCCCACCAGGCCGCTGACGGCACGGCCCACGATGAAGTTGCCCGCCCAGAACAGCGAGGGCAGACAGAGCACCAGCAGCAGACCAGGGGTCAGTGCAGGCGCAGGTGTTGGGGAAGAGGCAAACATGGTGGATGGCAAGGGCATCAGCCCCTGTTGCGCCGCGATTCCAGCACGCCGTGCTCCAGCAGCTTCTTGCGCAGTGTGTTGCGGTTCAGGCCCAGCCATTCGGCGGCCTTGGACTGGTTCTGGTCGGCTTGCAGCATGACCTCTTCCAGCAGGGGTTTTTCCACCAGCCGGATGACCATCTCGTACACATTGCTGGGCACTTCCCCGCCCAGATCATGGAAATAGTTTTGCAGGCTCACCCGCACACATTCTTCAATATTCATACTCATACACCACACTCTCGTTCATCGGCGGCAGGCACTGCCAGTGCCCCCTGCCCGTGCTCCACAGGCCAGCAGACGCTCTGCTGTGCCAGTTGCCCCAGAAAATCGGCCACGGCCTGCCACTGCTGCTGGCAGTCTTCCACGGCATTGATGCTGCGCCGGAAATCCTGCGCCCCCGGCACATCGGCCAGATACCAGCCAATGTGCTTGCGAGCGGTACGCACCCCGGCATACTCGCCATAGAGCTGGTAGTGATCCAGCAGGTGCGCCAGCAGCCATTCGCGCACCTGCCACACCTCCGGTGCGGCAGGCACAACCCCAGTGGCCAAGAAAGCGGCAATTTCCTGAAAAATCCACGGCCTGCCCTGTGCGGCACGCCCCACCATCACGGCATCGGCTCCGGTGGCCTGCAACACGGCCTGCGCTTTCGCACCACTGTGCACATCGCCATTGGCCACCACCGGAATGCCCACCGCCTGCTTGACGGCGGCAATGGTTTCGTATTCTGCCGCACCGCGATAGCCCTGCTCCCGCGTGCGTCCATGCACCGTGAGCATTTGCACCCCCAGCGACTCGAACACCCGCGCCAGAGCCACGGCATTGCGATGCTGCTGCGACCAGCCGGTGCGCATTTTCAGCGTCACCGGCACGCCATGCGGCTGGCAGGCCTGCACCACGGCAGCCACAATTTCAGCAGCCAGCGGCTCATTCTGCATCAGGGCCGAACCCGCCCATTTGTTGCACACCTTCTTGGCCGGGCAACCCATGTTGATATCGATGATCTGCGCGCCCCGGTCGATGTTGTAGCGTGCTGCATCGGCCATCATCTGCGCATCCGTGCCGGCAATCTGCACCGCAATCGGCCCCGGCTCGCCATCGTGGTTGGCACGGCGGGAGGTCTTGAGGCTTTGGTACAGATCGGGCTGCGAAGTCACCATCTCGCTGACCGCATAACCGGCCCCGAGGCGACGGCACAGCATACGAAACGGCCGGTCGGTCACACCCGCCATGGGCGCAACAAACAGGCGGTTGGGCAATTCCACCGTCCCGATGCGCATTGCCGACAAGCCTTCCCACACCATGATCCGCTGCTTTCTCCGGGCACAGCAACCCATGCTGCGCCAAAAATAAAAGCGCGTACCGGGTACGCGCTGTATGCTGGCATTTTCTGCGTTTCTGCAAAAAATGCAGGTGCTATTGTAATGCCTGTTTTTTGTGCAAAATCACCAAACCCTGAAAATTCAGCGCGACTTTTTGGTTCGCAGCCCGGCGATCTCGACGCTGCCATCCCCGCATTCGCCCCCTTCTTCCGAAGGAATCCACAGGGCCACCTCCTTCAGCCCGAGGCGAATCATGCCCAGTTTTTCGGCCGCGCCCCGGCTGACATCGATGATGCGATTGCCCGCATACGGCCCCCGGTCGTTGATGCGCACCAGCACCTCATTCCCGGACACCAGACTGCGCACGCACACCTGCGTGCCGAACGGCAGGGTCTTGTGCGCTGCCGTCATCGCGTTCATGTTGTAGCGTTCGCCATTGGCCGTCATGCGACCGTGGAACTTGTCTCCGTACCAGGAGGCACGGCCGGTTTGCAGCAAATCCGAACGCAAGCCCAATGATGCCGAAGCCTTGGCAGTCGCCTTGGATACAGCACGGGCGGCAGATGGCGATGCCGTGCGCGCACGCTCTTGCTCGACACTGCGCAAGCCCAGGTGGCTGACCGTGCTTCGAGCCTCCGGCTCCAGGTCCGAGGGTATGCTCAGGGTGCGGTCACTCTGCAACCGCGCCTGCGCCAGAGCAGCCTGCACCAAAGGGCTGTACTGTGGCACGGCAGGAGCCAGTGCCGTCTCCTCACGCACATGGGCATCATCGGCATCATCGGCATCATCGGCATCATCGGCAACAGCCTGCCGGGCAGGCACTGGCGCGGGGGCTTTTTTTCCCTCCACAGCAGTGGGCTGCGTGGCATCGGTCACGGTGCTCAGGGCCTGGCGACCATCGGGCACACTGACGCTACAGGCACTCAGCCCCCAGCCCAGCACGGCGACCATCGCCATCCGCGCAATCCCCCAATGGCCACTGCCGTGCCCCCCACCCTGCACGGCTTTCGTACCGTTCTGACTGTATGCGTCTTCTGTGTGCAATGTCGGTTCCTTTCAAATAGCCAGGGCGTGTCATCATTGAGATTCACCCCCGCGCCAATCCCAGCCGTCGCAATACGCCCAGCGTGGGTTCGCTCTGGTTCATGGTGTAGAAATGCAGCCCCGGTGCGCCACCGGCCAGCAGGCGTTGGCACAGACCGGCCACCACGTCCTCGCCAAATGCCTTGATGGAAGCCGTGTCGTCCCCAAACGATTGCAGCCGCAGACGCACCCAGCGCGGCACTTCCGCGCCACAGGCATCCGAGAAGCGCAGCAGGCTGCTGGCACTGGTAATGGGCATGATGCCCGGCACAATCGGAATCTCCACCCCCAGCTTGCGCACATCATCGACAAAGCGGAAGTACGCATCGGCATTGAAGAAATACTGGGTGATGGCCGAATCCGCCCCGGCCCGGGCCTTGATGGCGAACGCATTCAGGTCCGACTGGGGCGAATGCGCCTGCGGGTGGGTTTCGGGGTAGGCCGCCACTTCAATATGGAAATCGCCACCCGTCTCGGCCCGAATGAACTCCACCAGATCGCTAGCGTAATGGAACTCCCCGCCCATGCCGTAGCCGCTGGGCAAATCACCGCGCAACGCCACCAGCCGCCGCACGCCCATTGCCTTGAGTTCTGCCAGCTCGGTACGCACCTTGTCCCGATTCGCGCCGATGCAGGAAAAGTGCGATGCGGCACTCCCCCCCTCGGCAATGATCTGCGCCACAGTGCTGAACGTACCCGCCTGGGTGGAGCCGCCCGCGCCATAGGTCACCGAGCAGAATTCCGGCTGCATGGCATACAGGCTGGCACGCACTGCACGCAACTTCTCCACGCCCGCCGCCGTTTTGGGCGGGAAAAACTCCAGGCTCAATGCCGGAGCACTGCCAGCTTGCGTCATCACAACTTCCTTGCAAAAACAAAAAATTCGCGGTTGCCATCTCCACCGGTAATCGGGCTGGGCAACCATTGCAATACATTCAATCCCTGCTCGGCACAGGCAGCGCACACGCGCTGCTCTACCTGAGCGTACAGGGCGGCATCGCGCACAATGCCGCCCTTGCCGATCTGGCCGGGTTGCAGCTCGAACTGGGGCTTGACCAGCATCAGCAGCAGCGTGCCCGCATCCACCGTCCGGGCAATCGCAGGCAACACCAGCGTCAGTGAGATGAATGACAGATCGCTCACCACCAGCATGAAACCAAGGCTTTCCAGATCAATCGAGGCGCGATTCAGTTCCCGCGCATTGATTTTCTCCAGCACCGTCACACGCCCGTCCTCGCGCAAGCGCGGGTGAATCTGCCCCTGCCCCACGTCCACACCGGTGACATGCGCAGCACCCTGCTGGAGCAGGCAGTCGGTGAAGCCGCCGGTGGACTGACCCACATCCAGGCAACGCCAGCCTGCCACATTCAGCCCCAGAGCCTGCAAGGCACCTTCCAGCTTCAGGCCACCACGCGAGACATAACGCGTCTCGGCGGTGTCACGCAACTGCCATTCGGCGATTTCGGGCACGTCCTCGCCGGTCTTGCGCACCGTCTGCCAGGCAGGCGCGCCGGGCAACCGCCAGCAAACCCCGGCGGCAATCAGCCGCTGCGCCTGGGAGCGCGTCTGTGCCAGCCCCTGCTGCACCAGCAACTGGTCAGCCCGCATACCTTGCCCCGCAATCTGCCATGCCACCCATCATCCCAGCGAAAACAGGCTGTTGAGTGCCCACATGACGATGCCGGCAACAGTTCCAGCATCGTCGTTCTCCTTGATGTGAAAAAACTGCCACCGGTTCGGTTCCAGCCCGGCACGGCAGCTTGGGAACCGTGGCACCCATCAGTAACGGTAGGTATCGGGCTTGTACGGCCCTTGCTTCTGCACCCCGATGTAGGCAGCCTGCTCATCGGTCAGCACTGTCAGTTGCGCCCCCAGCTTGGAAAGCTGCAAGCGTGCGACGTGCTCGTCCAGAATCTTCGGCAGCACATACACTTTGCCTGCCTGATACTGGTCGGGCTTGGTGAACAGTTCGATCTGCGCCAGCGTTTGGTTGGCAAACGACGAACTCATCACATAGCTGGGGTGGCCGGTGGCACAGCCCAGATTGACCAACCGCCCCTTGGCCAGCAGCGTGATGCGCTTGCCATCCGGGAAGATCACATGATCGACCTGGGGCTTGATTTCCTCCCACTGGTACTGCTCCAGCGAAGCCACGTCGATCTCGTTGTCGAAGTGGCCGATGTTGCAGACAATCGCTTCGTTCTTCATCGCCACCATGTGCTCGTGGCGAATCACATCTTTGTTGCCGGTGGTGGTCACGAAGATGTCGGCCTTGTCAGCGGCATATTCCATCGTCACCACGCGGTAGCCTTCCATCGTCGCTTGCAGGGCGTTGATCGGGTCGATCTCAGTCACCCACACCTGTGCCCGCAGGGCCGACAGAGCCTGTGCGCAGCCCTTGCCCACGTCTCCGTAACCGGCCACCAAAGCCACCTTGCCCGCAATCATCACATCGGTGGCACGCTTGATGCCATCCACCAGCGACTCGCGGCAGCCATACAGGTTGTCGAACTTGCTCTTGGTCACCGAATCGTTCACGTTGATGGCACGGAACCGCAGCGTGCCCTTGGCGGACATCTCATTGAGGCGGTGCACGCCGGTGGTGGTTTCTTCCGTGACCCCGATGATTTCGGCACTCTTGCGGCTGTACCAGGTGGCATCTTCGGCCAGTTTGGCCTTGATGGTGGCGAACAGCACGCGCTCCTCCTCGCTGCCGGGATGGGCCAGCACGGAAATATCCTGCTCGGCACGCTGCCCCAGGTGCATCAGCACCGTCGCGTCGCCGCCATCGTCCAGAATCATGTTCGGGCCTTCACCCGCCTCGCCCTGCGAGCCGAACTCGAAAATCCGGTGCGTGTAATCCCAGTATTGCTCCAGCGTCTCGCCCTTGATGGCAAACACCGGCGTGCCTTTGCCGCCATCGGCACCATTGAGGGCAATGGCCGCTGCTGCGTGGTCTTGTGTGGAAAAGATGTTGCACGAGGCCCAGCGCACCGTCGCGCCCAGGGCTTGCAGGGTTTCGATCAGCACCGCCGTCTGGATCGTCATGTGCAGACTGCCGGTAATGCGCGCGCCCTTGAGCGGCTGGCGCGCGGCATATTCCTCGCGGATGGCCATCAGGCCGGGCATTTCGGTTTCGGCGATTTGGATTTCCTTGCGGCCCCAGGCGGCCAGAGCCGGGTTGGCAATGACGCTGTGCAGCGCGGTTTCCTGGTGAGAATGGGCATTCATGGCAAAACTCCAGACAGATGCAAGATGAACAAGCCGCTGGCATGGCAACGCAAAAAAAGCCCACCACGCACTGCGGATGAGCGTCGTTGCCAATGTGCGCATGGACAGGGCCACCTGCCGCACAACCGGCATGTACACCTGACCTGAGCCACCCCGAGCCTCACATGCCGCGCAATATCCATTGCTGCGCCCATGTTGCAACGCTCCTCGGGAAGCCGCCATTATAAGGAAAACCATTTCATTACCGAAAACACGCGCAGCGAACCTGCCTTGTCCACTCTGTGCGAATGGTTGCCAACGCCCGTAAATGTCTCTTATTTTCAACAAAAAAACACATAAAAACAAGAATCGTTTTTATTATTTATGCCTTTTTTGTCACAATGGCGGCGCATTTCCCATGCGGTACTGCTTCCATTCACAACCAAGGATTTCTCCATGCCCTCTCCCACCACGCCCTTCGCGGTGGCGGTCACGCCCGTCGCTCTCTCGGTTGCCCTGCTCTGCATGGCCAGCAGTGCCACAGCCCAGGAAACCCCGGCCAGCAACGTACTGGATGAAGTGGTGATTTCCGCCGCCGGCTTCGAGCAGAAACTCACCGATGCTCCGGCCAGCATCTCGGTCGTGACCCAGGAAGAGTTGGCCAAGCGGCCCTACACCAGCCTGATCGATGCCGTGCGCGACCTCGAAGGCGTGGACGTGGGCGAAACCTCCGACAAGACCGGCCAGCGCACCATCAGCCTGCGCGGCATGGGTGCCGACTACACGCTGGTGCTGGTCAATGGCCGCCGCCAGAGCAACCACGGTGACATCTACCCCAACAGCTTCCAGGGCAACCAGTTCAACCACATTCCACCGCTGGATGCCATCGAGCGCATCGAAGTCATTCGCGGCCCGGCCTCCACGCTGTACGGTGCAGATGCCATGGGCGGTGTCATCAACATCATCACCAAGAAAGTGGGCGACCAATGGGCCGGTTCGGCCACGGTCGGTCGCAGCTTCCAGCAGGACAGCCAATTTGGCGACGACACCACGCTGGACTTCGATCTGCGCGGCCCGATCGTGGCCGACAAGCTGGGCCTGAGCATCCGTGGCAGCATTTACGACTACGAGAAAAGCGAACCCAACTACGCGCCATTCACCGATCCCGCCGGAGTGGTACACGAACGCTCGCTGGGGTTCGGTAGCGGTGGCCGCACGGTGGACAAAACCAACAAGTCCCTCGGCTTCAGCCTCGCCTTCAAACCCGACAGCCGCCAGAGCCTGACCCTGGACTGGGATATGTCGCGCCAGAAATACGACAACAGCGAAAGCCAGTTGGGCACGCTGGACGGCATTGCCTCGGTATGGCGCGCATCAGGCGGCATCGTGCAGCCGCGTGTGGGCTACACCCGCGACCAGCGTTTCGAGCGCGACAACTGGGCACTGACCCATGAGGGCGAATGGGACTTTGGCCGCAGCTTCGTCTCGCTGGCCTATGTGGAAACCAGCAACCTGGGCCGTTCCCTGCCCTTCCGCCCCGGCGAACGCCACTTGCTGCAAGAAATGTACAGCGGCACCGGAGCCTATGCAGGTATGAGCACGGCAGAGCGTCGTGCCCTGGCCGAATCTACCTTCCTGCCGCGCCCCAAGCGCACGCTGGAAAGCAACCAGTACACGCTGGATGCCAAATTCGACATCCCGCTGCGCAATCTGGCAGGCGACCACATGCTGGTCGTGGGCGGGCAGATGATCGATGGTGAACTGGTCGATGGCGTGTTCGGCATGGAAAAAGACCAGGACACCGGTGCGCAAAAGCAGAAGATGTATGCCCTGTTCGTCGAAGACAACTGGATGCCCACCGAGCAATTCACGCTCACGGCCGGGTTGCGCTACGACCACCACGACACATTCGGCAGCCATGTCTCGCCGCGCGTGTACGGCGTTTATACGCTCAATCCACAATGGACCGTCAAGGGCGGCGTGAGCACCGGCTACAAAACCCCCAACACCACCGACCTGTATGACGGCATCACCGGCTTTGGCGGCCAGGGCACCAACCCCTGGGCCGGCAACCCCGACCTGAAGCCCGAAACCAGCCGCAACAGCGAGCTGGCCGTGTACTGGAACCACCCGAATCGCCACAGCTTCAACGCCACCATCTTCCACAACAACTTCAAGGACAAGATCGACAATGGCGAAGTCACCCAGACCTGCGCCCAGACCGGCGGCGTGCGTCCCTGCGTGAACCTGGGCGACTACGGCGACCTGGGCTACACCAGCTACAGCCAGAAGGTCAATGTGGCCAAGGCCAGCATCCAGGGGCTGGAACTGGCCGGACGTTACCAGTTGCTGCCCGCCATCGGACTGCGCGGCAATTACACCTACACCGACAGCGAGCAGAAAACCGGTGCGGATGCAGGCCAGCCCCTGACCAACACATCCAAGCACATGGCCAACCTCACGCTGGACTGGCAGGCCCTTCCCAAACTCAACACCTTCCTGACCGCCGAATACCGCTCCAAACGCTTCCGTGGCTCGGTAGACCCCGCCACCGGTGAATTCCTGTACTACGAAGGCTATAACGTACTGCACCTGGGAGCCAGCTACAAACTGAACAAGAACGTCACCATCACAGGCCGCGTCAATAACCTGCTCGACCGTGACTTCACCAGCTACCGCACCTCGGTCGTACAGAATGCCGATGGCAGCTATGACGTGAACTTCGTGGACGACTACAACAACAAGGACAGGGCACGCAGCTTCTGGATCAGCATCAACGCCCGCTTCTGATCCTGCCTGCTCCACCCCGCCCTTTGCCCGTTCACACTGCGGCAAAGGGCTTTTTTTATGTTGGCCTCGTTGGGGGCTTTTTTCGTGCAAACGGCTTGAAACACCTCCCGCACGACCTTAGATCAGGGACATACAGGAGGATTTTCATCCATGCGACTCGACAAACTCACCACCAAATTCCAGGAAGCCCTGGGCGATGCCCAATCCTTGGCACTGGCCAACGACCATGCCTACATCCAGCCCCTGCACCTGCTGGCAGCCATGCTCCAGCAGCAGGACGGGCCGCGTGCCCTGCTGCAACGCGCCGGGGTCAATGTCAATGCCCTCGCCCAGGCGGCCACCGCCGCCGTCCAACGCCTGCCGCAAGTGCAAGGCCAAAGTGATGTGCAACCCAGCCCCGATCTTGGCAAAGCCTTGCAGGCCACCGAGAAAGAAGCCCTCAAGCGCGGCGATCAGTTCATCGCCAGCGAACTCTTTCTGCTCGCCCTCACCGACAGCAAGGACGAAGCCGGACGCATCGCCCGCGAACACGGCCTCACCCGCAAAAGCCTCGAAGCGGCCATCGATGCCGTGCGCGGTGGCCAGGGCGTGGACAGTGCCGATGCCGAAGGCCAGCGCGAAGCACTGAAGAAATACACGCTCGACCTCACCGAACGCGCCCGCAGCGGCAAGCTCGACCCCGTCATCGGCCGCGACGACGAAATCCGCCGCGCCATTCAGGTGCTGCAACGCCGCAGCAAGAACAACCCCGTGCTCATCGGCGAACCCGGCGTGGGCAAGACCGCCATCGTCGAAGGACTGGCACAGCGCATCGTCAATGGCGAAGTCCCCGACACCCTGCGCGACAAGCAAGTGCTTGTGCTCGACATGGCCGGGCTGCTCGCCGGAGCCAAATACCGGGGCGAATTCGAGGAACGCCTCAAGGCCGTGCTCAAGGAAGTCTCCCAGGAAGAAGGCCGCATCATCCTCTTCATCGACGAAATCCATACCATGGTCGGTGCGGGCAAGGCCGAAGGAGCCATCGACGCGGGCAACATGCTCAAGCCTGCCCTCGCACGGGGCGAACTGCACTGCATCGGTGCCACCACCCTCGACGAATACCGCAAATACATCGAAAAGGATGCCGCGCTGGAACGCCGCTTCCAGAAAGTGCTGGTGGAAGAACCCAGCGTCGAAGACACCATTGCCATCCTGCGTGGGCTGCAAGAAAAATACGAAGTCCACCACGGAGTGGACATCACCGACCCGGCCATCGTCGCTGCGGCCGAACTCTCGGCACGCTACATCACCGACCGCTTTTTGCCCGACAAAGCCATCGACCTGATCGACGAGGCTGCCGCCAAGATCAAGATCGAAATCGACTCCAAGCCGGAAGTCATGGACAAGCTCGACCGCCGCATCATCCAGCTCAAGATCGAGCGCGAGGCCATGAAAAAGGAAACCGACGATGCCTCGCAGAAACGCCTGAGCCTCATCGAGGAAGAACTCAGCAAGGTCGAACGCGAATACGCCGACCTGGAAGAAATCTGGAAAGCCGAAAAAGCCAGTGCCCAGGGCACCGAGCAACTGCGCAAGGACCTCGACCAGTTGCGCTTCCAGATTCAGGAAGCCACCCGGCTGGGCGACTTCAACAAAGTTGCCGAACTGCAATACGGCAAACTGCCCGCGCTGGAAAAACAGTTGCAGGAAGCCCAGGCCAAGGAAGATGCCGCCGACAGCACCGCATCCACCCACAAGCTGCTGCGCACCCAGGTCGGAGCCGATGAAATCGCCGAAGTCGTCAGCCGTGCCACCGGCATCCCGGTCAGCAAAATGATGCAGGGCGAGCGCGAAAAACTGCTGCACATGGAACAAGCCCTGCACCGTCGCGTCGTCGGCCAGGACGAAGCCGTCAGTGCCGTGGCCGACGCCATCCGCCGCTCCCGCTCCGGCCTCTCCGACCCCAACCGCCCATTGGGCAGCTTCCTGTTCCTTGGCCCCACCGGCGTGGGCAAGACCGAGCTGTGCAAGACGCTGGCCTCCTTCCTGTTCGACAGCGAAGACCACCTCATCCGCATCGACATGAGCGAATTCATGGAGAAACACTCCGTGGCACGGCTCATTGGCGCGCCTCCCGGCTACGTCGGCTACGACGAAGGCGGCTACCTCACCGAAGCCGTGCGCCGCAAGCCCTACAGCGTCGTGCTGCTCGACGAAGTGGAAAAAGCCCACCCGGACGTATTCAACGTGCTGCTGCAAGTGCTCGACGACGGCCGCCTCACCGACGGCCAGGGCCGCACTGTGGACTTCAAGAACACCGTCATCATCATGACCAGCAACATCGGCTCCTTCCTGATCCAGGAACTGGCCGGGCAGGACTATGACATCGTCAAGGAAGCCGTCTGGGGTGAACTGAAAAACCACTTCCGCCCGGAATTCCTCAACCGCATCGACGAAACCGTGGTCTTCCACGGACTGGACGCGAAAAACATCGAAGCCATCGCCCAAATCCAGCTTCGCGTGCTGCAACAGCGGCTGGACAAACTGGAGCTGCACCTGGAAGTATCGGATGCAGCACTGGCCGAACTGGCCAAGGTCGGCTTCGACCCGGTGTTTGGCGCGCGTCCACTCAAGCGTGCCATCCAGCAACGCATCGAAAACCCGCTCTCCAAACTGCTGCTGCAAGGCCAGTTCGCCCCCCGCAGCACCATCCGCGTCACCGTCGATCCGGTCACCAAACCCGGTGAGTTCCAGTTCAACTGATGCACCAGACACACGAATGGATGACCAGCAACCAAGGGCATCCATTCGTGTTGTTTTTTTGCTTCGCAAATGAAACTGTATCGTATCTGCAACGACTCAAGCAGAGCCGCGATGGACAGCAACCATGCTGCTGCTGGAGTGTCCTTACGCCCACTGATCTTTTTCTGCCAGCCAATCGACCGCAAGAAAATTGATCTTGCGCAAAGAACCCATCCAAATCAATAGTCAAGGTTCCCCATCATGGAGAATTTTCTCCGCAGCACACGGCAAAATGGCGCACGCCGCAAGCACACCCCGTCCGCGACAACAGCCACTCCACACAACTCCAAAAAATTGCTGTGTCGGCTTGCGCCTTTGTGCTAATATCAAAAGCGTAGCTATGTCTTGGATTAGTTACGGTTTCAAACCACTCTTTCTCTTAACGGAGTTCTCATGAAAAAAAGTCTTCTCGCCCTGGGCGCACTGGCTGCTCTGGCTGGCGGCGTGGCACATGCTGATGTCATCGTCAATCAAAACAGCACTGGCGCATCTTTGGCCGTTCAACCTGACGGCATCGGCCAGATCCTGACTGTTCCTTATTTCTCCACACAGGACAACAACACCACCACCCTGAACCTGGTGAACACCGATACCGTCAATGGTAAGGCCGTCAAGATCAGCTTCCGTGGCGCACGCAACTCGGATGACCTGTTCGACTTCTATGTGTACCTGTCTCCTGGCGATGTCTGGAACGCCACCGTTCAGCAAAATGCCGACGGCTTCAGCGAAATCCACTCCACCGACACCAGCTGCACGGTTCCCCGCAAAGCTGAGTTGTACGCCAACCTGAACGGCCCGCAAAGCAAGTTCAAGGATCTGCGTCTGCCTACCGCCACCAAGGGTGCAAACGAAACCCGCGAAGGCTATGTGTACTTGATCAACACTGCCGACATTCCTCCCGTCGTCAATGGTGTGACCAACCAACTGTGGGGTGCCATCAAGCACACTCCCACAGGTGGCTCGCCTGCTTGCGGCACCCTGGTGGAAAACCATCACTCCGCAGCCCAAAACATCACACAATGGTCCGTGGCCCAAACCACTGGCTATGACTTCCCGACCACTGGTCTGTTTGCCAACTGGCTGGTTCTGAACGTGCCCAAGGCAGTCGTGAACAGCGGTGAAGCCACTGCCATCGCAGCAGAAGATCCTAACGGCAATGTGACTGCCGGTAACTTCGTGCTGTTCCCACAAGTGCGCCAGGCCTACAACTACGTAGACCCTGCACTGGGTACTCTGGCTGACACCATCGCCAGCCGCACCGCTGACCCTGTGCTGCGCCTGGATCCAGCTGCAAACTCGACAGCCCAGTTCTTTGACTTCCCGGATCTGTCCACTCCCTATGTTGGTGCCAGCACCAGTGCCACCCGGCCTACAGAACCCGCAAGACCTGATCCTACAGCCTTCGGTGGTAGTACCACCAACGCTGTGGGCCTGACTGCCGTGTCTGCTGGTACCCCGAGCGTGACCTACGGTTATGTGCCAAGCGGCAGCGTAGCTGCTTTCCAGACAGCAGCCAACACCTACGTTGCAAACATGGTGACATACCAGAACGCCCTGGCTGCATGGCAACTGAATCCTGGCAGACGTTCGGATGCCCAGGCCAACGAACTGTCGCGCGAGTTCGCAGTCAAGACCGTGGTCAACGAGTACATCAACGGTTACGACTCCTACTTCGCGACCGACTGGGTCCTCTCGTCGCCTACACGCCGTTATGCCGTGGCCCTGGGTCAGGCAGGTGCCATCTGGGAAAACACCACCAGCAACTACTGGCGTTCAACTGGTGCTGGCTTTAACTCCAGCATCGCGAACAACACCATCGTGGTGAACTCCATCGAAGACTTCTCGGTCTGGAACCGTGAAGAAGTGGACAGCGACGCACCCGTGGTTTCGCCATTCGCACTGCCAACCCAACCTGTTCTGCCAGGTGAAGCCAGCGTATGGCGTTTCCGTGATGCCAACAACGTGGACGGCAGCAACGGTGGCTTTGTACTGGGCAGCGATCTGATTACACAAATCGTGCGTCTGGACAACGTTACCTCCACTAACCCTGCAAACGTGGGCGTAGGTGCTTCGTTCAACGAAGGTTGGGCACAGTTCATCTTCAACAACACCGTGCCTGGCTCCAACGGTCGCCTGCCTGTTTATGGCTACGCTTCCTACAGTGCCAACGGTTCATTCAGCATCGGTGCTACTTTCAACCACCGTTACACACGATAAGCCCTCGCTTATCGCTTGATTCCGATCATTGGAACCTGTACCCAGGTTCCAATGTGGTGTCAAAAAAAAGGCAGGTACCCCACCTGCCTTTTTTCATGTCTGCTTGTTTTTCCTGTTTTCACATGAACTTGCATGGCTACCGCCCCCAGCTTCCAGACAGCAATAGCTCAAGCACTGAACCAAGTAAGGTGGCTTTATGATGGGCAGCTATTTCATCGATGTTGCCACCACCATGAATATTCTCTTCATCCACCAGAACTTCCCCGCCCAATTCAAGTTTTTGGCCCCCGCGCTGGTGCGCCAGGGGCATGTGGTTCACGCCCTGTGCATGCGACAACCCTCCCATGCTGGCCAATGGCAGGGCGTGCAGGTTCACACATACAAAGCAGAGCGTGGTTCTGCTGCCGACGTGCATCCGTGGGTCAAGGATTTTGAAGCCAAGGTGATTCGTGGCCAGGCATGCTGGGAAGCCGCGCAGGCACTGAAGGCACAGGGCTTTGTACCGGATGTCATCATTGCCCACCATGGCTGGGGCGAGAGCCTGTTTCTGAAGGATGTCTGGCCCCATGCCAAGCTGGGCATTTACTGCGAATTTTTCTACAACCAGCATGGCGCAGATGCCGGTTTCGACCCTGAGTTTCCCGTCAGGGAGCAAGGCAATGCCAATCGCCTGCGCTTGAAAAACCTCAATAATCTGCTGCACTTCGACGATGCCGATGCGGGCATCAGCCCCACGCATTGGCAGGCCAGCACGTTCCCGGAACCCTTCCGCAACCGGATCACGGTCGTGCACGATGGGATCGATACCCAGGCGGTGGCACCCAACCCCGCAGTGCGCCTGACACTGAAAACCAGTGCAGGCCAGCAGATTAGTCTGTCACGGCAGAATGAAGTGGTCACCTTCGTCAATCGCAACCTGGAGCCGTACCGGGGATACCATGTCTTCATGCGGGCATTGCCGGAGCTTTTGCGGCGCAAGCCCCAGGCGCGCATATTGATTGTGGGAGGCGATGATGTGAGCTACGGGGCACGGCCAGAAGGTGGCCGCAAGTGGAAGGATATTTTTGCCAGTGAAGTACGCCCCCAGATCAGCGATAGCGACTGGAGTCGGGTGCATTTTCTGGGAACCGTGCCTTACCAATATTTCATTCCGCTGCTGCAACTCTCCAGCGTGCATGTGTACCTGACCTACCCATTTGTGCTGTCCTGGAGCCTGCTGGAAGCCATGAGCGCAGGCTGTGCCATTGTGGCCAGCGACACCAAGCCCCTGCATGAGGTAATTCGGCACGACGAAACCGGCAGGCTGGTGAATTTCTTTGATCCAGCAGAGCTGGCCCAGCAGGTATGCGCTTTACTGGACGACCCCGCAGCCCGGCAGCGGCTGGGAGCCAATGCCCGCGCGCTGGCCACCAGCACCTATGACCTCAACACCGTGTGCCTGCCTCGCCAGTTGGATTGGGTGACTGCGCTAGGGCGTGTCATCATGTAGATTCACCCCCGCGCCAGTGCGCCCCGGCAGGCCAATCTAGGCGCACGCCGCCGCCCGTATGTCGATACGGGCAAGGTGTGCAACGACGAGTGGCCTGTCGGGGCACGCTGGCCCGAAGGGTTGGATCCAAAAAGGCCGTGCGCGGCGTTGCAAAGCCTCGCAAAGCAAAAGCCTTGCTGTGTTTTGCGCCTTGCTCACAGCCTTTTTGGACTCCAACGCGGAGGCGAATCTACATGATGACACGCCCTAGCCAGCTCCTGACGGTTATATCAGGCTCGCCGCAACCACAGGGCCAGCACCCCGGCCACCAGTCCCCAGAATGCCGCGCCGATGCCGGCCATGCTCAGGCCGGAAGCGGTGACCAGAAATGCCACCAGTGCCGGTTCACGGTCGGCTTCCTGCTGCAAGGCCGCCACCAGACTGCTGGCAATGGTTCCCAGTAGGGCAATCCCGGCGATGGCCATGACCAGCTCCTTGGGGAAGGCCGCCAGCAAGGCCACCACGGCACCGCCCAGCAAGCCTGCCACCAGATAGAACATCCCTGCCATGACGGCTGCCACATAGCGTTTGTTTGGGTCTTCGTGGGCCTGTGGCCCCATGCAGATGGCGGCAGTGATGGCTGCCAGGTTCATGGCGTACGCACCAAAGGCCGCCAGCACGGCATTGACCACGCCCACAAACCCCAATACTGGCGAAACCGGCAAGGCGTAGCCCGCAGCACGCGCCACGACGACACCAGGCACATTCTGCGAGGTCATGGTGACGACGAACAATGGCAGGGCAATGCCAAAAAGAGCCGCCCACGAAAATGTGGGAGTCACCCATTGCGGTTGCACCCCTTGCCACTGCACGGTCTCGAAATGCAGCAAGCCTTGAGCAGCAGCCACCAGCACGCCCACCAGCAGGGTAAGCAGCACCGCATAACGGGCCAGCCAGCGACGCGCCAGCAGATAAGCCAGCAACATGGCAAGCACCATCAGCGGCTGGGTCTGCACGGCCACAAAGGCATCCAGCCCAAAGCGCAGCAGCACCCCGGCCAGCATTCCCGAGGCAAGGGCCATCGGAATACGGCCCATGATTTTCTCGAACCAGCCGGAATACCCCACCCACGCCACCAACATGGCAGACAGCAGAAAAGCCCCTATGGCATCGGTCAGCGGCAGACCCGCTGCACTGCCCATGAGCATGGCCGCTCCTGGGGTAGACCAGGCCGTGACCACCGGGATGCGATAACGCAGCGACAGCACGATGCAGGTGATGCCCATGCCCAGCCCCAAGGCCCCCATCCAGGAGCCGATCTGCTGGGCAGACGCGCCCAGTGCCTGCCCAGCCTGAAACACGATGACGGCCGAGCTGGTATAGCCCACCAGCACGGTAACAAAACCGGCCACCAGAGCCGAGAGGGAAAAATCGCGCCAGAAAGGCCGATGCGGGGTGACAGTGCTGGAAGCAGGATGGGGAGCGTCAGGCATGGAAAAAGTCCAGGGGAAGGCCAATGCAAAAAGCAGATTATCTTCCCGCACGATCCATGCCTGCTGGCACGAATCGTGGCTGAATTTTTGCAAAGCGTCAATGCTTTCAACCCGTCATTCCGGCGAAGGCCGGAATCCAGTCACCCCATATGCCGCTTGGAAATAACGGTGTTTTTTGCAACGTCCTCACTGGATTCCGGCCTTCGCCGGAATGACGGCAGCCTGGAGAACCCTCTCAAGATAGCACGATCGTTGTATGGTCAGCCCTGACCGGAACTGTCTGCCGGTTTGCGCTCCACCAGCTTGAAGGTGCCGGTGGCCAGTGCCAGCAGCTTGCCATCCTCGTCGTGTACCTGACCGCATGCGAAGCTCAGGGAGCCACCGCGTCGCTCACAGGTAGCGGTGGCGATCACGGCCGTTCGTGCCGTGGCCAGAAAATGCACCGTCAAGTCCACGGTGAGCACGCCATACCGTGCCGGGTCGTGGGCACGGCAGGCACTGGCGAGGGTGCAATCGAGCAGGGTGGAGAATGCCCCGCCATGCACTTCCCCCCGGCTGTTGGTGTAGGCCGGGGTGTAGGGCATGCGCACCGTGGCCTGGTCGTTGCCAATGGCCAGCCCTTCCAGCCCGAAAGCCTGGGTCAGCGGCATGGGAAGGTCGAACAACAAATCAGAGGCGTTGGATTGAACGGTGATGTCCGGCATGAGAGGCTCCTTGGGGGTGGACTGAACAGTGGTGTGAGCAGCGCAAAGTCAGCCTGCGGCCTGCTCTCGCTCACGCACCCGCGCCAGCAGGCGTTGGTACACGGTGGGCGAGACGAATTTCTGCACTTCGCCATGCAGTGTGGCAATTTCGCGCACATAGGTGCTGCTGATGAACTGGTAGCGCACGTCAGGCGGCAGAAAGACGGTTTCCACGTCGGGCATGAGGCCCCGGTTCATGCCTGCCAGTTGCATCTCGTAGTCAAAATCGGTGACGCTGCGAACGCCGCGCACCATGACATGGATGCCATGCTCCACGACGAAGTCGCGCATCAGGCCACTGTAGCTTTTGACCTGGATGTTGGGCACGTCGTGCAGCACCTGCTGCACCATGTCGATGCGCTCGCCGAGGCTGAACATGGTTTTCTTGTGGTGGGCAGCGGCCACGGCCACGATGACCGAGCCAAACAGGCCGGCGGTGCGGCGGATCATGTCTTCATGCCCCAGTGTGATGGGGTCGAAACTGCCGGGGTACACGGCGAGTCGGGTATGGCTCATGCGCTGGCTCCCTGTCGGTGGTAATGCACGAATCGGTAGGCAATGCCGGAACCGATGCCCTGAATATCGCTTTGGCCACTTTGGCTGTCGGCCACGGCAAAGCCACTGCGATCCCAGTCGGGGAAACGGGTATCGCCCGGCACATCGGCATCGATTTCCGTCAGATAGACATCCGTGGCATAGGTCAAGGCCTCCTGGTAGGCACGATGCCCGCCAATGACGAACACGGTCGGGCTTGCGCCCGGCAAGGCCAAGGCTTGCTGCATGGAAGCGACGACGATCACCCCATCGGGCACGTCCAGCTTCTGCGAGGTGATGACCACATGCTCACGGTGGGGCAGTGGCCGGGGAAAGGACTGCCAGGTGTTGCGCCCCATGACGATGCGGTGGCCACTGGTGAGTGCCTTGAAATACTGGAGATCGGCCGGGAAATGCCAGGGCAGGCGACCATCACGGCCAATCACGCCATTGGCGGCAACGGCGGCCACCAGGGCCACGCGGGTGGCTGGGGAAAACTGGGGTTCTGGCATGGATGCGGGACTTTCGTGACAAGCTGGAATCGGAAGAATGCTGGGGAATCTAAATGATGACACGCCCTAGCACGGGGGATAATACCGCACTCCCTCCCCTGCCTGTACCTGCCCTTGCCGTGACCATTCCACAATCCTTCATCGACGACCTGCTGGAGCGCACCGACATTGTCGATGTGGTGGGGCGTTACGTCACATTGAAGAAGGGGGGCGTGAACCTGATGGGCCTGTGCCCGTTTCACGACGAGAAAAGCCCTTCTTTCACGGTCAGCCCCAGCAAGCAGTTCTACCATTGCTTTGGCTGTGGCAAGAACGGTGATGCCCTGCGCTTTCTGATGGACTACACGAATGTGGGCTTCGTCGATGCCGTGGAAGACCTGGCGCAACGCGCCGGTATGCAGGTGCCACGCGAAAACATCAGTCCCCAGGAGGAAGCCCGCCGCCAGCAGGCCAAGGAAACCCGCCTGACCCTGACGGAACTCAACGCCAAGGCCATGCAGGCCTACAAACAGCACCTGCGCCACTCGGCCAGCACCATCCAGTACCTGAAGAAACGCGGGGTATCCGGCGAGCTGGCGGCACGCTACGCGCTGGGCTATGCCCCGCCGGGAGAACATGCGCTTGCCAGCGTATTCCCGGACTATGCCGACCCCCGGCTGGAAGAATGCGGCCTGGTGATCTTCCGCGAGGAAACCCACCGCCGCTACGACCGCTTCCGTGACCGGCTGATGTTCCCCATCCGCAACCTGCGCGGCGAGTGCATCGGCTTTGGTGGCCGCATTCTGGGTGACGGCCAGCCCAAGTACCTGAATTCGCCCGAAACGCCGCTGTTCCACAAAGGCCGTGAACTCTACGGACTGTACGAAGGCAAAAGAGCCATCGCCCAGGCGGGCTACGCACTGGTCTGCGAGGGCTATATGGATGTGATTGCGCTGGCGCAATGGGGCTTCGGGCAGGCAGTGGCGACGCTGGGCACGGCCTGCGGCCCGGCGCATGTGCAACTGTTGTTCCGGCACACCGACCGCATCGTGTTCGCCTTCGACGGCGACAACGCCGGGCGCAATGCCGCCCGCAAGGCCCTGGAATGCGCCTTGCCGCTCATCACCGACACGCGCACTGTGACTTTCCTGTTCCTTCCCAAGGAGCACGACCCCGACAGCTTCATCCGCGACCACGGCCCTGAAGCTTTTGCCGACAAGGTGCAGCAGGCCATGCCCATGAGCCAGTACCTGCTGGAAGTGGCACGGCAGGATTGCGATCTGTCCACCCCGGAAGGCCGCGCCCGCATGAGCCATCAGGCCCGCCCCCTGTGGCAACTGCTGCCGCACAACGCCCTGAAAATCCAGATTTTCGATGCAATTGCCCAGCAGGCACAGATGGCCCCGGCCAGCCTGCAACAACTCTGGCATCTGGATGCCGCCACGCCCGCCCCTGCGGCCACCAGCCCACCGAATGAATCATGGGCCAGCGAAGCCCCGCCCGATGCGCAGTGGCTGAACGAAGACTTCCCTGCCAGCCCGGACCCCATGCCTGCGGCGGACTGGGCACCGTTCGCCGCGCCACCCCATGCACCCCCCCATGCACCCCCCCATGCACCCCCCCATGCACCCCCCCATGCCAGCCCATCAGGCCACGCCACAGGCAAGACACCACCGCCCCGGTATCCACGGCCATCTGTGCGGAGCCATGCGCCGACACACGGGCTGAACCGCCCCCGGCCTGTCAGCCGCGATGAACAGGCTCTCTGCATTCTGCTGGCGCACACCGCCCTGCTGGACGCGCTCAGCGAAAAAGACCTGCACATTCTGCGCAAGCTCGCCCCTCCCGTCGGGCAGATTTTTGGCTGGCTGGAAGAACAGCACTTGCAGCACGGCGCACAGGCCTGGCCACAACTGGCCCTGGCACTGGCAGACACCCCGCACCACCCCGGCCTCCAGCGGCTGGCGGCGCGCATCGAATTCATCGGCCAGAACACCCTGGACGATGCCGCCCTGGAGCTGCAAAGCACACTCAACGGCATCATCGACAACCAGATCACCGAGCAGATCGAACGGCTGCAACAGGAGTTCGTCCACAACCCCGAAGCCCGGCACCAGCTCCAGTCCCTCCTGCGCCAGCGTGCCGCCATGAAAAGTGGTCGCACCGCACCGCCTTGAAATGGCGCAACTTCAGTACAATATGGGCATTGCAGCCGCAAGAGCGACAGCAGCACCTCCGGGGCAGGCAAGCGTGGGCCACCAATACCACCGCCTCCACATCCGCAAGGACTGCACACCAAATGATCGCCCAGACATCTTGCCCTGCGTGGTATTGCTGTGGAATGGAACCCTGCCATCCAGTGCCCCTCCAAGTGCCATCGCACTGCATGGCGGAGGGGCGCGCTGTCGTGGTATCTGTCTGCCCCTGCCCATCTGCCGCCCTATCACGCCCCTTGACGCTGAAGAAACAACCGCCCATGCTCCAGACCATCTTTACCCCGCCAGCGGTACGGATGGGGCCAATGCCCATGCAGGCCTACTGAAGCAACGGGCTTTTTCCTGAATTCCATCCAACTTTTTACTGCCGTGTCCACATCCAGCTCCCGCCCAGCCAAAACCACCCGCAAAACAACCGACGCTGCCGACGACGAAGTGCCACTGGACGCCGCTGCCACCGGCACGCCGACCAAGACCACTGCTCGCAAGGCCAGCAAAACCACCAAGAGCAAAACCACGTCGGCCAAATCCGCCAAGAGCAAGGCCGATGACATCGACGATATCGACGATGACCTGGACGTGGAGATGGACGACAGCAGCGATCTCGACATCGAGGAAGCCGAGGAAGAAACCACCGATGCCGCCGACTCCGGCGCGGAAAAGGCCAAGCCCCTGCGCATGAAGGTCAGCAAGGCCAAGGAACGCGCGCTGATGAAGGAATTCGGCCTGGATGAAACCGTCCTGTCCGAAGAGGAAGACAAGGAACGCCGCGAACGCCTCAAGACCCTCATCAAGCTCGGGCGCACCCGTGGCTACCTGACGCATGGCGAAATCAACGATCACCTGCCCGACAAGCTGGTGGAGACCGAAACCCTGGAAGTCGTCGTCTCCCTGCTCAGCGACATGGGCGTGGCCGTCTATGAACAGACTCCCGATGCAGAGACGCTGCTGCTGTCCAACACCGGCCAGAACGTCACCACCGAGGAAGAGGCCGAGGAAGAAGCCGAAGCCGCCCTCTCCAACGTGGACAGCGAATTTGGCCGCACCACCGACCCGGTGCGCATGTACATGCGCGAAATGGGCACTGTGGAGCTGCTCACCCGCGAAGGCGAAATCGAGATTGCCAAGCGCATCGAAGGCGGCATGCAGGACATGATGGAAGCCATCAGCACCTCGCCCGCCATCATTGCCGCCATCCTCAACATGGGCGAGGAAATCCGCGAGGACAAGGTGCTCATCACCACCATCGTGGACGGCTTTGCCGACCCCGATCAGGCAGATGACTTCGTGGCCGAAGAGGACTTCGACGAATTCGACGACGATGACGACGACGGCAAGGGTGGCTCCAAGGCCATGAGCAAGCTGCTCGAAGAACTCAAGCGCAAGGCAATGGAGCACTTCGACCACCTGCGCGGCATCTTCGAGGCACTGCACCTGGCCTATCGGGAAGAAGGCTACGGCACGCCTGCCTACCGCACACAACAGGCCCTGCTCACCCGCGAGCTGATGACCATCCGCTTCACCGCCAAGACCATCGAGACCCTGTGCGATCTGGTGCGCGAGCACGTCAAGGAAGTGCGCGATGCCGAACGCAAGATCAAGGCCATCGTGGTGGACAAGTGCGGCATGCCACAGGAGCAGTTCATCAAGGACTTCCCGCCCAATCTGCTCAACCTCCAGTGGGTAGAAGCACAGGCCGCAGCCAGCAAACGCTGGAGCGATGTGCTGGGGCGCAACATCCCCGCCGTGCAGGAACTTCAGCAAAGCCTCATCGACCTGCAAACCCGCGTGGTCGTGCCGCTGGACGAACTCAAGAACATCAACAAGCGCATGCTGGCGGGCGAGAAAGCCTCGCGCGATGCCAAGAAGGAAATGATCGAGGCCAACCTGCGCCTGGTGATTTCCATTGCCAAGAAGTACACGAACCGGGGACTGCAATTTCTCGACCTGATTCAGGAAGGCAACATCGGCCTGATGAAGGCCGTGGACAAGTTCGAGTTCCGCCGGGGCTTCAAATTCTCCACCTACGCCACCTGGTGGATTCGCCAGGCCATCACGCGCTCGATCGCCGATCAGGCCCGCACCATCCGCATCCCGGTGCACATGATCGAGACGATCAACAAGATGAACCGCATCTCGCGCCAGCACTTGCAGGAATTCGGCTTTGAGCCCGATGCCTCCATACTGGCCGAAAAAATGGACATCCCGGAAGACAAAATCCGCAAGATCATGAAGATCGCCAAGGAGCCGATCTCGATGGAGACGCCCATCGGTGACGACGACGACAGCCACCTGGGCGACTTCATCGAGGACTCCAGCAATGTCGCCCCGATGGATGCGGCCATGCAGGCGGGCCTGCGCGACATTGTCAAGGACATCCTCGATTCGCTGACCCCGCGCGAAGCCAAGGTGCTGCGCATGCGTTTCGGCATCGAAATGAGCACCGACCACACACTGGAAGAAGTGGGCAAGCAGTTCGATGTCACGCGCGAACGCATTCGCCAGATCGAAGCCAAGGCCCTGCGCAAGCTCAAGCACCCCAGCCGCTCCGACAAACTGCGCAGCTTCCTGGATTCGCTGTAAACCCTGCGCTGGGCCGTTGGCCATGCACACGGCACATGCAGCAATGCAGAGCCCAGCTTGTTGAAACAGCAATGCCCTGATGCACCAGGGCATTGCTGTTTTTTCTTGTGGCAAATGCCCCCTCCCCCACCGGCTGTCTTCCACCGACCCCGACATGCAATACATCAATGTCTATGTGTATTCATGGCTGTTCCTGGCATTTTCGTATCTGCTGGGAGCTTCCATCAATGCCCTGCTGATCCAGCGGTATTCCCAAGGGTTCTCCTGGCCCAATTTGTCCCTGAAACTGTTTTTCGATGCCTGCACGGGCATCACCACAGTGGCCCTTGCCGCGTTCCTGCTGGGAGTGGCCGGGTGGTTCAACAAGGTAACCATGGCAGGCATGGCCATGCTCGCCGTCTGGCTGTACTGGCATACCCACAGAAAATACCAGTCCACGCCTGTCGTGGCGAAAACTTCCAGATGGCTGTGGCTCGCACTGTTCCTGCTGGCCAGCTCCTTCATCATGCAGGGTTTCATTGCCCCTGGGCATTGGGACGATACCTCCTACCATCTGCCACTGGCGCGTGGCTATGTGGAAAACGGTGGCATCGTGCTCGACCCCTGGGTGCGTTTTCCATTGTTTCCGCAGAACATTCAGATGCTCTTTGGCATTGGGCTGCTGTTTGGCGATGCCCACATGGCACAGGGCTTCAATGGCATGCTGGTGTTCCTGCACTGCCTGGGCATCCACGCAGTCTGCCAGTGGCTGTTCCGAAACGCCCTGCCCGGTTTGATTGCCATTGCGGTGTTCATCACCACTCCGGCCATTCGCATTTCGCTGGGCTATGCGTATATCGACATTGCGATGAGCCTGTTCTGTTTTGCAGCGGTGGCTGCCATCGCGCTGTGGACGCAGAACAAGGAAAAAAATACCTTTCTGCTGCTGGTGTCTGCCCTTTGCATGGCCATGGCAGTGGGCAGCAAGTTCCTGGCCCTGCCCTTGCTGGGCATTCTGGTTGCATGGATGGCCATCGTGGAGCGGCAATGGCGCAAGGCCCTGGTGTTTGCCCTGGTCGCTGGCTTCTTCGGCAGTGGGTGGTATCTGCGCAGCTATGTCATCTCCGGCGATCCGGTGCACCCGATTGGCTCCCCTTATTTCGGGCATTTTCTCTGGACTGAAGCCGACTGGCGTGCCCAGGCAGCAGAACAACATTCGCACGGCTCCGCCAAGAGCCTGTTGAATCTGATGGACGCCATCTGGAAAGCCAGACTGCCGGTGATAGCCTGTGCCTTTCTCTCGGTGCTGTTCATTGCGCGAATGCCACCTCCGTTGCGCCTGTTCTATTTTTCCAGTCTGCTGTATTTTCTGTTCTGGTTCTATTCCAGCCAAGTCATGCGCTATATCGCCCCGGCCGTGGGCATGGCTTCGGTGCTGCTGGTGTACGCGATCTCCCAGACCACCCTGATGCTGGCGGCGTGGAATGCAATTCGGCTCAGACCTTGGCAGCAGAGGGCCTCCTCGATCGCGGTGGTGCTGTGCGTGATCGCCAGCCTTTGCTACTTCCAGAAGTCCACCCAGCACGCGCTGCACGCCATCCGAACCCAGCAGGAAAAACTGGACAACACCATGGGCTATACCGTGATGCAGCATGCCAATGCGCTGATGGCCACCCATGGCCGCAACATGATTGGCATCGGCTTCGAAAATGCGCGCTTTTTCTTCCACGGAACCCTGATCGGCGACATTTTTGGCCCGGGCCGTTATGGCCAGTTTGAACGCTGGGACGAAAACGGCGTTTCCATCTTGCCCGAGCAGGCACTGGCCGAGAAAATGCAGGCGTTCAATGCCTCCATGATCGCCATCAATACCCGGGGCAAATCATTTGACTCCCAACAATACCAGCACCTGTTCTCGGTTCCATACGAAGGCGCGGATGGTGTGCTGCTGACCCTGAAACAACCACCACGATCCCCATGACCACACCCACCAATCCCACCACCGCCTCGTCCAGTGGCAACCACACAACCGCAGACCCTGCCAGCACTGCCATCGCCCGCACCCGCCAGTGGGTGGACAAGGTGGTGATCGGCCTGAACCTGTGCCCGTTTGCCAAAAGCGTGCAGGTGAAGGGGCAGGTGCGCTATGTGGTCAGTCAGGCCCACCATGAAAAAGCCCTGTTGCAGGAACTGGCGCGGGAGCTGATTCTGCTGGCCGATGCCGATCCGCAGGAGATCGATACCACCTTGCTGATCGTGCCCGATTTGCTGGCGGACTTTCTGGACTTCAACGATTTTCTGGCCGAATGCGACGATGTGCTGGAAGCCATGAATCTGGTGGGCATCTTGCAGATTGCCGATTTTCATCCCCGTTACCAATTCGCCGACACCGAGCCGGACGACATGGGCAACTTCACCAACCGCGCGCCCTACCCCACGCTGCACCTGCTGCGCGAGGACAGCATCGACCGCGCGGTGCAGGCCTACCCGCAAGCCGAGGCGATTTTCGAGCGCAACATCGAAGTGCTGGAAAAACTGGGACTGCCAGGCTGGCAGGCATTGCTACAGGACGAACCCGCCAGCAAGCCCCAGCCGTAACGACAAAGGATGTTCGTCAGAAATCCGCGTGCTCCCACAGCGCGGCGAAATGGCTGATGGGGCCATGCCCACGCCCAACGGAAAGGGTGTAGGCATCGGCAATGCTGCGTGTGAGCCATTGCTTGGCCTGGGCCACGCTCTGCGCCCAGTCGCCGGTCTGGGGTTGCAAGGTGGCCAGCGCGGACGAATACGAACAGCCCGTGCCGTGGGTATGCGGGGTATGCACGCGCTTGCCGGGAAACTCCTGCACCCGGCCATCGGGGGCCACCAGTGCGTCGGGAGCCCAATCGCCCTGCAAATGGCCTCCCTTGGCCAGCACCTGAATGCCATGCCGCTGCGCCACCTGCCCTGCCTGCGCCAGCACGGCCTGCCAGTCCGTCGCCATTGGTTGCCGGGCCAGCACCGCCAGTTCCGGGATGTTCGGGGTAATCAAATCGGCACAGGACAGCAGGCTGCGCAATGCGTCTTCGGCAGCGGCATCCAGCAGGCGATCGCCACTGGTGGCCACCATCACCGGGTCCAGCACCACGACAGGTGCGCGGTGCTGTGCCAGCCAGTCGTGCACCACGCCAATGATGTCGGCATTGCCCAGCATCCCGATCTTGATGGCATCGATCTGCACGTCATCGCTCACCGCATCCAGTTGCTCGCGCAGAAACGCCAGGGGCGGAATGTGCACGCAGCGCACGCCCTGCGTGTTCTGCGCCACCAGGGCCGTGACCACAGCCATGCCATAGCCCCGATTCGCGGCAATGCTTTTGAGGTCGGCATGGATACCGGCTCCCCCCGTCGGGTCGGTACCGGCAATGCTCAGAACGCGCGGAATGAAAGGCTGGGAAGCAGGAACGTCGGCAGTCATGGTGGCAGGCAATCGAATCGCTCGAAAAAAGAGGAAAGGGACAACGAACAGGCGGAATATGCCGCGCCATCGCAGCACGGGCACCGGCATCATACCGGCACCAGCCATCACTGGGCAGTGGCTACGGGTTCTCTGGCTGGCGCAGCAGTGCATTGAGTTCGGCCTCACACCGGTTTTGCAGAACTTGTTCAACGCTCCAACGCCCGGAGTACATGCGCGAGTTTCTTGACGGCAATTTCCAGTTCGGTTGGGGCATAGGCAGCAAACCCCATGAGAAAACCGGCCCTGTGCCTGCCCGACGCATGCAGCCCCGTCAGCCCCAATAAATCGATCCCAGCGCGGTGTGCCGCTTCAATGGCTGCGCGCTCTGGCATATCCCGCACCAAGGTGCATGGCATCTGCATGCCACCTGCGGGCACCTGGGGTTCGACCCAATCGGACAGGTGTTTGCGCACCAGTTGTGCGAGCACACCGCGCCGCTCGGCATAAACGCTGCGCATGGCGCGTACATGTGCACCAAAATGACCGCCTTCCATGAAACGCGCCAGAGTGAGTTGCGCCATCGTGGCACTGTGGCCGTCCAGCAGGCTGCGCGCCACAGTCATCGGCTCCACGAGTGACGGGGGCAGAACCATATAGCCGATGCGCAGTCCCGGAAACAGCGACTTGGTGAAAGTGCCGATGTAGATCGTCCGGTCGTACGGGTCCAGGCCCTGCACGCAGGCATTGGGTTTGCCCGCGTAATGGAACTCGCTGTCGTAGTCGTCCTCGATGATCCAGGCCTGATGCTGCCGCGCCCATTCAATGACCGCCAGCCGCCGATCCAGCGACAGCGTGGCCCCGGTCGGGAACTGGTGGGAGGGTGTCAGGGAAACCGCCTTGGCTGGCTGTGCGGTATCGCGCAGGTGTGCCACCTGCATGCCCTGGGCATCCAGCGCGACGGGCACGCATTCCAGGCCCGCCGCATCGAAAGCCTTGCGCGCGCCGTGATAGGCCGGGTCTTCCATGAAGATGCGATCACCGGCATCGAGCAGCACGGTGGCGCACAACATGAATGCCTGTTGCGAACTGGTCAATACCAGCACCCGTTCCGGGCAGGCGTGTGCGCCCCGCTCAAGATTGACGTAATCCGCAATGGCACGGCGCAAGGATTCCTCTCCCTGTGGCGGGCTGTGCGCCAGGGCCAGGCTGCCGTACTCCCGCAATACCTGCCGTTGCAAACGCTCCCAGGTCTGGAGCGGAAAGCTGCGTGTTTCCGGCACACCGGGAGCGAAAGGGCGCGGCATCAGAAAGTCGCGCAAGCCGCCACCTTGGTACACGGCAGTGCCCCGCCGACTCAGGCGCAATGATTCCTGCGGTGGTTGCAGGCGTGGTGATGCCCCCCGCCTTCCCGCAACTTGCGTGCGCAACGACACAAAGCTGCCGCTGCCCACCCGCCGCTCAATGAACCCTTCGGCATGCAACTGGCTGTAAGCCGTCTCCACTGTATCGCGGGAAACACCCAGTGACTCCGCCAGAGTGCGTGAGGCAGGCAATGGCTTGCCTGCTTCCAATGCGCCCTCCAGAATCAATTGCCGAATCGCGCGTTGAATGCGGGCATGCAGCGGCAAAGCCCGGTGAACAGGGTCACCCATCCAAGCTTTGACGGATTCGAGTTGGGCGTGCTTGAACAATTGGCTGGCATCCAGTTCAATAATTGACAGTATTTTTCATACCATTTTAAGGCCAGGGAAGGTGTGCAAAACCCTGGCGGTAAAACCGCTCCCGCCATTGGGAGTGGGAGTGCGACTCCCTCATCCTGATGGATGACATGCCTTAGGGTCTGAATCAATGGCGGGTATCCACTCCATAAATTGGATGGGTACAACATGCCATTTTGCCGGTACAAACTCACCTTCATCACCGAGTCGTGTACCACGTTCCCAAGAATCACACCTGCGCCATGTCATCTGCTGCCTTGCATTCGCCCGTTCGCCCAAGCGACCTCATCCATCCCATCGTGGCAGGTCTGATTTCGGTCATCGTGAATTACGGTGGCACCTTCATCCTGGTGTTTCAGGCCGCCAAAATGGCGGGACTCAGCCCAGAGCTGACCGCCTCGTGGGTATGGTCGATCTCGATTGGGGTGGGCGTGACGGGGCTGGTTCTCAGTGGCATGACGCGCGAGCCGATCATCACGGCATGGTCCACGCCAGCGGCAGCCTTCCTGGTAACGGCACTGGCACATACCCCTTACGCAGAGGCGGTCGGCGCGTACCTGATTTCTGCTGCGGCCTTCGTGCTGCTCGGACTGTCGGGCTGTTTCGAAAAGGTCATCCGGCTGATTCCGCCCGGAGTGGCCGCCGGATTGCTGGCGGGCATTCTGTTGCAGTTCGGAATCGGGGCCTTTGGCGGCATGAATGTCGATCCGTTGCTGGCAGGGCTGTTGATCGTCGCCTATGTGGTGCTGAAACGATTCACCGCACGCTATGCCGTGGTGGGCATTCTGGTGCTGGGGCTGGCTTTTCTGCTCATCCAGAACCGCATCGATCTGTCTGGGCTGGAGTTGAAGTTTGCTGCACCGGTTTTCACCCTGCCGGCATTCTCGGTCAATACCCTGCTGAGCGTGGCACTGCCGCTGTTTCTCATCACACTGACCGGTCAATACATGCCTGGCATGCTGGTGCTGCGGGGCGACGGGTTCAAGACCAGTGCCAATCCGATTGTGACCATCACCGGGCTGGGTTCCCTGCTGATGGCTCCGTTCGGTTCGCACGCCTTCAACATCGCGGCGATCACGGCCGCCATCTGCACCGGCCGCGAAGCGCATGAAGACCCATCCAAACGCTGGATTGCCGGTATCGCCGCAGGCAGCTTCTACATTCTCGTTGGCATCTTCGGGGTCACGCTGGCAGCGGTGTTCGCAGCCTTTCCGGCGACTTTCATCACCACGCTGGCCGGGCTGGCCCTGCTGGGCACCATCGGTGGCAGTCTGGCCAGTGCCATGGCAGATGCCAAGACCCGCGAAGCCTCGCTGATTACCTTTCTGGCGGCAGCGGCCAACATCAAGCTGCTGGGCATTGGCGGCGCATTCTGGGGCCTGATGATCGGCCTGGTGGCCTACGCGGCACTCAACGCACGACTGCCCCAGCCCAGAACCCGCCTGCCTCAAACTTAAGGAAGGTCTGCAAAGCCCATCCGCCCCCCATTTCGCCCATCCACCTCTACCCACCAGGAACCACCACCATGAAAACCGCCATTGCCATTCGCCACGTCTGCTTTGAAGACCTGGGCACACTGGAGCCATTGCTCCAGGCACGGGGCTACACCGTGCGCTATGTGGATGCCGCCGTCGATGATCTGCACGCACTGGATGTCGCGTCCCCCGATCTGATGATCGTATTGGGTGGCCCCATCGGGGCTTTCGATGATGCCCTGTACCCATTCATCACCGCTGAAATGGCATTGGTGCGCCAGCGGCTGGACAGCCGCAGACCCTTGCTGGGCATCTGTCTGGGGGCGCAGATGATTGCGCGCGCACTCGGTGCCCGCGTCGGCAGCATGGGAGTCAAGGAAATCGGCTACGCGCCATTGACCCTGACACTGGAGGGCGAGGCATCGCCGCTGGCCGCACTGGGCCGTGTGCCGGTGCTGCACTGGCATGGCGATCAGTTCGACATCCCTGCCGATGCCGTGCGGCTGGCCGGAACCGATGTATGCCCCCACCAGGCATTTGCGCTCGGTCGGCATGTATTGGCATTGCAATGCCATCTGGAGGCCGATGTGCAGCAAATCGAACACTGGCTGGTCGGCCATGCCTGCGAACTGTCACAAGCGGGACTGGACCCGCGCGAGCTTCGCACCCAGGCCCACGCATTGCAACCATTGCTGTCGGCAGCGGCGCAAGCGGTTTTTGGCGATTGGCTGGACAGGGCAGAGGCCGATCAACCCAGCCACGCCCACCGCATGGCCGCACCCACCCCCGATCAACCGCTGGGCTTTGGAATGCCAGACTGGCAACCGCGCCCCCTGCCCGGCCCAGTGACCTTGCACGGCAGCACTTGCCGTGTCGAACCCCTGTCGGCAGCCGCACATGCCGAATCCTTGTTTCATGCCTATCAGCAGGATCGGCAGGGGCGCGACTGGGCGTATCTGTCCGTGGGGCCATTCGACACCCTGGAGCAGTACCGCCACCATGTCGAACACATCACCCGGCATCAGGACCCACTGCACTATGCCGTGGTCGATTCATCCACCGGGCTGGCCGTGGGCACCCTGGCACTGATGCGCCAGCAACCGGAACATGGCGTGATCGAAGTGGGATTCGTGTCGTTTTCACCGGCTCTGCAACGCTCTCGCATGGCCACCGAAGCGCATTTCCTGCTGATGTCGTATGTCTTCGAGACCTTGCGATACCGCCGCTGTGAATGGAAGTGCGACAGCCTCAACGAGCGGTCGCGCCATGCCGCTGAACGCCTCGGGTTTCAGCCCGAAGGCGTATTCCGGCAAGCCTTCATCTACAAGGGCAGAAACCGGGACACCGCCTGGTTCGCCGTGACAGACCAGGACTGGCCGCTGCTGCAAAACGCATTCCAGGCATGGCTGGACGAGCGCAATTTCGATGCACAAGGGCAGCAATTGCGCCGCCTCCAGTGCCTGCGCGAGAGCCTCCAGAGTTGAGGCCGCAGACAGGTTCGCTCAGGACGTGGCCTGCCCGTCCAGTCCTTGCAAGACTTCGCCCATCTGCTGCCGATACCATTCGTGGAAATGCTGCATGCCGTCTTCCATCGGGCTTTGGTAGGGGCCGACTTCGTTGTCACCGCGCTCGAACAGGGCGCGTCGGCCTGCATCCATGCGCTCGCCGATCTCGTCGTCTTCCACGGCGGTTTCCATGTAGGCCGCCTTCTGCGCTTCGACGAACTCGCGCTCGAATGCCACGATCTCTTCCGGGTAATAGAACTCCACCACGTTCAGCGTCTTGTGAATGCTGATGGGGTGCAGCGTGGAAACCGTGAGCACATGCGGATACCACTCGATCATGATGTGCGGGTAGTAGGTCAGCCAGATCGCGCCATGCTGCGGCAGCTTGCCCTGGTTGAACTGCAACAGCACCTCATGCCAGCGTTGATAAATGGGACTGCCCGATTGCTGCAAGGCATTGGCCACTCCCACGGTCTGCACCGAATAATGCTGGCCGAACTCCCAGCGCAGATCGTCGCAGGTGACGAAATTGCCCAGGCCCGGATGGAATGGCCCGACGTGGTAGTCTTCCAGATACACCTCGATGAAGGTCTTCCAGTTGTAGTTGCACTCGTGCATTTCCACATGGTCGAGTGCGAAACCATCAAAGCTCAGGGCAGAGCGCGGCCCCATGCCCGCCAGATCGGCCACGATGTCGCGGCCGTTGTCCTCGAACAGCAGGCCGTTCCACTCACGCAGGCCATAGCGGTTCAGATTCAGGCAGGGGTCTTGCGAAAAATGCGGTGCGCCCAGCAACGCGCCCTGTTCGCTGTACGTCCAGCGGTGCAGCGGGCAGACGATGTTGCCCCCCGCACTGCCCTTGGCCTGGTCTTGCAGATTGCCACGGCCATTGAGCATGATGGCCTGGCGATGGCGGCAGACATTGGAGATCAGGCCGATGCTGCCATCACGCTGGCGCACCAGTGCACGGCCGTGGTTCTCCTGGGGCAGTGTGTAGTAATCGCCCACTTCAGGGACGGCCAGCTCGTGTCCCATATAGCGCGGGCCACGCTGGAAGATGGTTGCCATTTCGTGCTGGAACAGCGTCTCGTCGAAATAGCTGGGAACGGGCAGTTGGCAGGTAGCCCGCTGGAGTTGAAGACTTAAATCAGACATCAATATCCTGACCTAGAAGCCCCCACAGGGGTGCGGCAGAGCGCGGGGAAAAACAACAAAGTCGGCTGGATGCACCCACGCACCGCCGACTTCACGAACAGGGATTCTATGCAAGTCTGCCCGAATCCGTGTGACAGGCCGGGATAGTTGAGCGTTCCGGGCAGGAATTGCAACTGACACGCATCCACACACACGACCACCACCGTGCTGGTTGCCGCAGGCACCGACCGGCATAGCCCCTGCCGATAACCGCTAGAATGGCCGCTCCCTTCCCCCTGCCTGCTGCCACGCGCCATGCCCGCCAGAACCCCCAAAAACACACCCGCCACCTATGAAGATGCCATGCAGGAACTGGAGCAGTTGCTGGCGCAGATCGAAGGCGGCCGATTGCCGCTGGAACAATTGCTGAGTGGCTACCAGCGCGGCACCGAACTGCTGAATTTCTGCCGCGCGCGCCTGCAAGCCGTGCAGGAGCAAATCCAGACGCTGGAAGCCGACTGAGCCTGTGGCGTGCCCGTTTTCCACGGCCACCGCCGGGCCGAAACTCCCCGATGAAAGACCCTCTGGCCCCATGCCACACCTGACTGCCCTCTCCCCTTCCGCCGCTGCCGCCGACTGGCTGCACCAACGCCAGCACGACATGGAATCCGCTCTGTCGCACTGGGTGGCCCCGCAGGCTCCGGCCGATCTGCAAGCGACCATGCGCTATGCCGTACTCGATGGCGGCAAGCGGCTGCGCCCGCTGCTGGTGCTGGCCAGCCACGAGGCCGTCATGCAGCAGCACCCGCAACTGGCCGCCTCCCAGGTGGCGGTCTGGCACGATACCGCACTGCGTGCCGCCTGCGCCGTCGAGTTGATCCATGCCTATTCGCTGGTGCACGACGACATGCCCTGCATGGACAACGACCAGATGCGCCGTGGCAAGCCCACCACCCATGTGCAGTTCGGCGAAGCCGCTGCCCTGCTGGCGGGCGATGCCATGCAGGCCCTGGCATTCGAGTTGCTCACGCCGCTGGCCGAGGAAACCGGCACACCCGAATCCGACCTCACACCACCGGCCACCCAGGCCGCCCTGTGCGCCATTCTGGCGCGCGCGGCCGGACACCGTGGCATGGCAGGCGGGCAGGCCATCGACCTCGCCCACGTCGGCAAGCGCATGACCCAGGCTGCCCTTCAGCACATGCACACCCTCAAAACCGGCGCATTGCTACAGGCCAGCGTCCGCATGGGATGCCATTGCGCCCCCCATGCCAACGCCCACCCCGACCCTCGCCTGCTGGCAGCCCTGGTGCAATACGGCGATGCGATTGGCCTGGCATTCCAGGTGGTCGATGATGTGCTCGATGCAACCGCCGATTCGGCCACGCTCGGCAAGACTGCTGGCAAGGATGCCGCCAACGACAAGCCCACCTATGTATCGCTGATGGGCATCGAAGCGGCCCAGGCCTATGCCACGCAACTGCACCAACAGGCCATGCAGGCACTGGAGCAGACGGGCCTGCCCGATACCCGCATTCTGGTGGCACTGGCAGACATGGTGATTCAACGCCGCTATTGAACGCACGCGCAGGATGCAAGCCGCATGAAGTGGCGGCAGCAATCGCAGCGTCAGCGGCGATCCGCCAGCGCGTGGGCAATCGTCCCCAGATCGACGAACTCCAGTTCGCTGCCCACCGGCACACCGCGTGCCAGCCGGGTCACGGTCAGGCCACGCCTGCGCAGGCTCTCGGTCAGGATATGGGCCGTGGCCTCGCCCTCGGCGGTGAAGCTGGTGGCGACGATGACCTCCTGCACCACGCCATCGCAGGCACGCTCCAGCAGTGGCCGGATGCCCAGATCGTCCAGCCCGATGCGATCGAGCGGACTGAGCCGCCCCAGCAGCACAAAATACTGGCCGTCATACGCACCGGTGCGCTCCATGACGGCCTGATCGGCTGGGGTCTCGACCACGCACAGGCGGGTGCGGTCGCGGCTGGGGTCGGCACAGGTATGGCACAACTCGTGCTCGGTGAAGGTATGGCAACTGCGGCAATGCCGAATGTGGCTGACCGCATCGGTCAGGGCCGCCGCCAGCTTGCGTGCCCCGTCACGGTCATGCTGCAACAGGTGAAATGCCATCCGTGCAGCCGACTTGACCCCCACGCCGGGCAAGACACGCAAGGCCTGCACCAGCGTGTCCAGGCTTTGCGTATCGGGTGAATCGGAGGACACGCCCGCGCGCTCAGAACGGCAGCTTCATGCCACCCAGACCGCCCAGCCCTCCCAGGCCACCCAGCCCGGAGGTGAGCTTGCCCATCTTTTCCTGCTCCACCTCGGCCGCCTTGCGCACTGCGGCGTTGAAGGCGGCCGCCACCAGGTCTTCCAGCATGTCCTTGTCTTCTTCCAGCAGGCTCGGGTCGATGGTGATGCGGCGCACCTCGTGCTTGGCCGTCATCAGTACCTTGACCAGACCTGCGCCGGATTCGCCCTCGACCTCGATGCTGGCCAGTTCTTCCTGTGCCTTCTTCAGGTTGTCCTGCATGGCTTGCGCCTGCTTGAGCAAACCGGCCATTTGTCCTTTGTTAAACATGGTGTTGTTTCCTTCTGATGAGAATATAAAAAGTGAGGGCACAGCGAAGCCGGTCGGGCCGTCGCCATGCGCGGGTCAGGCCGGGGGCAAGACAATATCCAGCGGCTGGATGCTGCCGGGCACGATCTGGCCGCCGAACCGCTGTTGCAGCATCTGCACCTGCGGGTCGTTTTCCACTATGTGGCGGGCCACATCCATCTGCCGGTTTTTCTGTTCGGTGGCATGGGCAGCAGGCGTGCTCACGGCCTCGCCCACGGCAATGTCCAGTCGCTGCGTCACGCCCACGGCCAGCAGCACGCTTGCCAGCTTCTGGCGCAGGCTTTGGTTGTCCAGCGTCTGGTTGTTCAGGCGCAACCGCAGGGCCTGCGCATCACGCGCCAGCAGTTCCGACTGCACGGCCAGCTCCCGCGCCAGTGCCGTGAGTCGCCCGGTTTGCACCAGGGTGTGAATCAGGGCAATCCACCACTGGGCAGGTGGCAAATCTTCGGGCGGCAAGGCAATCGATGTTTCTGGGGCTGGCTCAGGCAGGGGGGCCGCATCTGCCAGCAAGGGTTCGGGTTCAGCCTGTGGAGGCGCAGGCGGCGCAGGCTCTGTGGCCACCGTGGCAACAGGGGCTGGCGTGGGTGGCGGTGGCGCAGCCTCATCTTCCCAGGGCAGAACTTCGGCATACCTGGGCGGCTGCTCCACTGGCTCCTCCACGGGCGCAAACGCATCTGGAATGGGTGCCGGTGGCGGCTCCACTGCCTCCACTTCCACAGGGGCCACAGCCGCTTCGACAGGCGCAGGGGCAGGAGCTGCCGGGGGTGCATCGGCAACGGTCGCCACCGCAGGCAGTGGCACCGGGGAAGCCCGCGCAGACAGCGGCGCGGGGGGGGCCTTGAAGGCCAGAATGCGCAACAGCACCATCACCAACCCGGAATATTCGTCGGGGGCCAGCCCCAGTTCCTCGCGCCCTTTCAGGCAGAAGCTGTAGAGCAACTGGGTTTCGTCCGGGGGCAGTTGTGCAGCGTAGTGCAGCAGCCGCTGCTCGTCGGTGTCGCCGGTCTCTGCCTGACGGGCGTGTTCGGGCACGCTCTGGTACAGGGCCATTTGCTGCAAGGCCAGTGACATGTCTTCCAGCACCGAAACGGCGGGCGTGCCCGCACGGCGCAGGGTATCGCAGACATCCAGCACCGCTTTGCCCTGCCCCTGTGCCAAAGCCTCGATGATCTGGTAGATGTACTGCTTGTCCACCACGCCCAGCATCTGCCGCACCTGCGCTTCGTGCAATGCGCCACCGCCAAAAGCAATCGCCTGATCGGTGAGCGAGAGCGCGTCGCGCATCGAACCGCGTGCAGCGCGGCTGATAAGGCGCACTGCGGGCAGTTCACAGGCCACCGACTCCAGCGACAGCACTTTCTGCAAATGCTCGGCAATCGTCTCGGGCACCATCGGCCGCAGGTTGAATTGCAGGCAGCGCGAGAGCACCGTGACCGGCACTTTCTGCGGATCGGTGGTCGCCAGCACAAACTTCAGGTATTCGGGCGGCTCCTCCAGTGTCTTGAGCATGGCATTGAAGGCATGGCCGGTGAGCATGTGCACTTCGTCGATCATGAAGACCTTGAAACGCCCCTGCACTGGTTTGTAGATGGCCTGCTCCAGCAGGCTCTGCACCTCGTCTACCGTGCGGTTCGAGGCCGCATCCAGCTCCGTGTAATCGACGAACCGCCCAGCATCGATGTCCCGGCACGCCTGGCACACACCACAGGGGTGCGCCGTGATGCCGCCCTGCCCATCCGCACCCTGGCAGTTGAGCGACTTGGCGAGAATGCGCGACACCGTGGTCTTGCCCACGCCGCGCGTGCCGGTGAACAGGTAGGCGTGGTGCAGCCGCTGCTGTTCCAGCGCGTTGGACAAAGCCTTGACGACGTGCTCCTGCCCCACCATTTCGTCGAAATTGCGGGGGCGGTATTTGCGGGCCAGAACCAGATAAGACATGCGCGGATTCTACCCACATGGATGCCCCCCACGCTTCACAAAACCCTGCATGGCATCCGCACCAGAACGGCCCTGTCAGATGCCCGCACCCGCAGTCCCCCGGATAGACCCCGGATGTGTATTACAATCGCGGCCGACGGGCCTCCCCGCATGGTGAAGCAGCCAACCGGGTCAGGTGGGGAACCAAGCAGCCCTAACTGCGTAGTCAGTGCCGGGGTCAGGCTCGTCACCTCCTTCTTTTGTGTGGTGGTTCTTTTATGCAACCCACACACTCCCCACAGCGCATCTGCGCCGACTTCTCCTTCCCGCTCCATGCTCCTGCTCACCCGTCCCCGCGCACAGGCCGAGTCGTGGCAGAGGCAACTGGCACTGCGGGGCATCGAGGCGCAAGCACTGCCCCTGATCGATATTGCTCCCAGCGGCTGGGAGACACAGGCCCACGCTGCGGCAGCCCTGCGCCTGCACACATGGCAGGCCCTGGTGTTCGTCAGCCCCAGCGCGGTGGCGCATTTCTGCAATGCCACGCTGCACGCTGCATGGCAAGCCACCCGCCAGTCTGGTCACGTTCTGCCGCGCCTGTGGGCACCCGGCCCCGGCACGGCCACCGCGTTGCAACAGCAAGGCTTTGCCGCTGCGCAAATCGACCAGCCCGCCGCCAATGCCGCGCAGTTTGAATCCGAAACCCTCTGGCAAACGGTGCAGGCACAAGTCCACGCCCCATCACGCATCCTGATCCTGCGCGGGCAGGATGCCGGTGCGGCTGCCACACCATCCGGTCAGGGACGCGACTGGCTGGCACGGCAAATCCGGCAACGCGGGGCCGAATGCGAGTTTCTTGCCGTCTATGAACGCCGCTGCCCCATCTGGTCACCCGCTGAACACGCACTGGCAACCCAGGCCGCCCACAGCTGCGCAACCTGGCTGTGCAGCAGCTCCCAGGCACTGGCGCACTTGCAGCAGTTGATGCCCGCTGCCGACTGGTCGCGCTGCACCGCCCTCGCCACCCATCCGCGCATCGCCGCCACCGCCCAGGCCATCGGCTTTGGCACGGTACAGACCTGCCGACCCGATCTGGACTCGGTGGTGGCAACTGTCACGGCGCGGCCTTAACACTCACTCCCCATCCCCCGCATCGGGCCGATCCTGCTGCCATTGCTGGTCGAGCTTGACCATTCCGTCGAGCATTTTCAGCAGGTAGTGCAGAGTGTGGGTGAGGTCGTTGATGGAGAAGTCTTCCAACAGAAACTCGTAGTACTGCTGGATTTTCGGGGCCGCCAGTTCGCTCCATACGCACTGCCCCGCCTCGGTCATCTGCACGATGCGCGAACGCCGGTCGCGTGCGTCCGGGACGATGGCAACGTGCCCATCACGCTCCATGCGGCTGATGAGTCCCGACAGGTTCTGACGGCTCACCATCAGGTAGCGCGCCAGATCGCCCACGCTCATGCCCTCTTGCACCTGCGGTCTGGACAAGGCTCCCAGCACCGCCCACTGCTGCGTGGTCAGCCCTTCGTCTTCCAGTGCGCGGCTGCCCGTTTTATGCAACATATTTGCACATTGATAAAGTCTGAAGAACAGGCGGTTGGCAAGTTCATTCTTCGCTATCTGGTTGTTTTTCTGGTTATCCATGCTGTTATAAGGGGAAATCCCTATAGAGACGTTGCAAAAAGAATTTGACCGATTCCGGTTTTTAGGTAAATATATTGTCTTAATTGAGCGGGAGACAGGATGCTTGACATCCCATCGTCACCCGATTGCCTTCTCTCACTTCAACCACCACTCAGGAGACCATTGCATGTCCAAACTCACCGGGAAGACAGTCATCGTAACAGGCGGCGCAGGCGGCATCGGCAGTGCCACGGCACGCCGCTTTGGCGCGGAAGGAGCCAAGGTCGCCATTTTTGACCTGAATCTCGAAGCCGGCCAGAAAGTGGCCGACGAAATCACGGCCGCAGGCGGCCAGGCGGCAGCGTTCAAAGTGGACATCACCGACCGTGCCAGCGTGGATGCAGGCGTGGCCGGTGTGCAGCAGCAGCTTGGCCCGATTGATGTGCTGGTGAACAACGCGGGCTGGGATGTGTTCAAGCCCTTCACCAAGACCGTGCCGCAGGAGTGGGACAAGCTGATCGCCATCAATCTGGTGGGCGCGCTGAACCTGCACCACGCGGTGCTGCCGGGCATGGTGGAGCGCAAGTATGGCCGCATCGTCAATGTCGCGTCGGACGCCGCGCGCGTCGGCTCCTCCGGCGAGGCCGTGTATGCGGCCTGCAAAGGTGGGCTGGTGTCGTTCAGCAAGACGCTGGCGCGCGAGCACGCCCGCCACAACATCACGCTGAACGTGGTCTGCCCCGGCCCGACCGACACGGCCCTGCTGGCCGGTGTGGCCGAAGGCGCGCCCAATCCGGAAAAGCTCATCGAAGCCTTCACCAAAGCCATTCCACTGGGCCGCCTGGGCCAGCCCGACGATCTGGCCTCCGCCATTGCCTTCTTCGGCAGTGACGAGGCTGCGTTCATCACCGGACAGGTCATCAGCGTGTCCGGCGGCCTGACGATGAACGGCTGATTTTCTCTCACCCCATTCCCTCATTCCCCCAATCACCAGCACTAGGAGACACCCATGGCCGCACCGCTGCCCGTTTTTGAAGACATCCTGTACGAAGTCCGCAACCACGTTGCCTGGATCACCATCAACCGCCCGGACAAGATGAACGCCTTCCGGGGCCAGACCTGTGACGAAATCATCAAGGCCCTGAACCGCGCAGGCTACGACCGCGAGGTGGGCTGCATCGTGCTGACCGGCGCGGGCGAAAAAGCCTTCTGTACCGGCGGCGACCAGTCGGCCCACGACGGCAACTACGACGGCCGTGGCACGATTGGCCTTCCGATGGAAGAGTTGCACACCGCCATCCGCGACGTGCCCAAGCCAGTGATTGCCCGCGTGCAGGGCTATGCGATTGGCGGCGGCAATGTGCTGGCGACCATCTGCGACCTGACCATCGTGTCCGAGAAGGCCATCATGGGTCAGGTCGGCCCGAAGATGGGTTCGGTCGATCCCGGCTTTGGCACCGCATTCCTGGCCCGCGTGGTCGGCGAGAAGAAGGCGCGGGAAATCTGGTACCTGAACAAACGCTACAGCGGCCAGGAAGCCGTGGAAATCGGGCTGGCCAACCTCTGCGTGCCGCACGACAAGCTCGACGAAACCGTGCAGCAGTGGGGTGAGGAAATCAGCGAGCGCAGCCCCACGGCGATTGCGATTGCCAAGCGTTCCTTCAACGCCGACACCGCGCACCAGACTGGTATCGCCGGACTGGGCATGTACGCCCTGCGCCTGTACTACGACACCGAGGAATCCCGCGAAGGCGTGGCCGCGCTGAAGGAAAAGCGCAAGCCGGAATTCCGCAAGCACGCGAAGTAAGCCACCGCACCCGTATGCCGCCACGGTGGCATACCCCTTTTTTTGCAAACCGGTGCTGCTGTGTTTTTTCTCTCTTCCTTTTTGACGGCAGCACCGTTTTTTTTCGATGGTTCCATTCACAGCCCTGGGGTACGCCCCCAGGCCGCACGGGTCGGTGTGCCTCTGCTCCGGCCCGATCACCGCACCCCTGCACACCCGAAGAACGCCCGCCCGACACGGAGACAAGCATGAGCCACACCGCCAACCCCTATCTGGATGAAGACCTCGTTGCCCTGGCCGAACACGCCAGGCGTTTCGCCACTGCCCGCATTGCACCGGGCTTTCAGGAGCGCGACCAGACGCGCGTGCTCGACCGCGACATCATGCGGGCCATGGGCGAGATGGGCTTCATTGCACCGGAGTTGCCCGAAGCCTTCGGCGGTCAGGGCATGGGCTGTCTGGCAGCGGGCGTGATTCACGAGGAAATCGCCCGCGCCGACCTGTCCATCAGCTACATCAACCTGCTGGCCTCGCTCAACGGCAAGATTCTCTCCACCTACGGCGAGCCGGAAGTCGTGCAGCCGTGGCTGCAAAAACTCACCGCAGGCGAGACCATCATTGCAATTGCGCTGACCGAGCCGCGCGGCGGCTCCGATGCGGGCAATCTGCGCCTGAAGGTGGAGCGCGATGGCGACAGCTACATCCTCAACGGTGAGAAAACCTCGATTTCTGCCGCCGACCAGGCCGGTGCCGCCGTGGTGTTCGGTCGCACCGGCACGCCCGAATCGGCAGCGCACGGCGTGACCGCACTGTTCGTGCCGCTGGACACGCCCGGCATCACCACCAACCGCTTCGACTGCCACGGGCAACGCGCCATCGGGCGTGGCTCCATCTTTTTCGAGAATGTGCGCATTCCCGTCAATCACCGCCTGGGCGACGAGAACAAGGGCTTTGTGCAGGTGATGCAGGGATTTGACTTCTCGCGCGCGCTCATCGGCCTGCAAGTGCTGGCGGTGGCGAAGGTTGCACTGGAAGAAACCTGGGAATACGCCGCCCAGCGCGATGCCTTCGGCAAGCCGCTGACCGCCTTCCAGGGCGTATCGCACCCTCTGGCAGACCATGAAACCCAGGTGGAAGCCGCGCGCCTGCTGTGCCTGCAAGCCCTGTGGCTGAACGACCGCAAGCTGCCCCACAGTGCCGAGGCGGCCATGTGCAAGTGGTGGGCACCCAAGCTGGCCTACGACGTGGTGCACCAGTGCCTGCTCACGCACGGCCACGGCGGCTATGACCGGGGCCTGATGGAGCAACGCCTGCGCGACGTGCTGGGCTTCCAGATCGGTGATGGCACGGCGCAGATCATGAAAACCATCATTGCCCGCACCCGCGCCGGTCGCCAGGCCGTGCCCGCCTGATTCGATTCGCGCCCCCATCTCCCGCACCACCAGACGAGCCATCCCCCGCCCGCACCGGGGGCCAGGCTTGCACCCCAGCGATGAAAAAACCAACGCAACCGTTCACTTCCAGGAACATTCGGAGACACACATGAATTTTGACGCTGTACTCATCCCCGCCCGGCGCGAGGAAAGCATTGCCAAGGGCTGGTGGCACGACCGCACCATCAACGACGAACTCGATGCCGCCGCCCGCGACTTCCCGGACAAGATCGCCCTCACCGCCGTGCGCGTGGAAAACGGCGACACCCGCCGCTTCACCTACGCCGAGCTGGCCCGGCTGGCCGACCGCATTGCCGTGGGCCTGCACCGCCTGGGCGTGCGCAAGAACGATGTGGTGGCCATGCAGTTGCCCAACTGGTGGGAGTTCACCCTCACCTATCTGGCCTGCTCGCGCATTGGCGCGGTGGTCAATCCGCTGATGCACATCTTCCGCGAGCGCGAGCTTTCCTTCATGCTGGCGCATGGCGAGGCCAAGGTCGTCATCGTGCCCAAGGTGTTCCGCCGCTTCGACTTCGAGCAGATGCTCACCAGCCTCAAGCCCGACTTGCCCGCGCTGCGGCACATCATCGTGGTCGGTGGCGAAGGCGACAACAGCTACGAGGCCCTGCTGACCCGCCCGGAATGGGAAACCAAGACCAATGCCGCGCAAATCCTGAGCGAAAACCGCCCCGGCCCGGACGATGTCACGCAACTGATGTACACGTCCGGCACCACTGGCGAGCCCAAGGGCGTGATGCACACCGCCAACACCGTGTTCGCCAACATCATTCCCTACGCCCAGCGGCTGCACCTGGGGCAGGACGATGTGGTGCTGATGGCCTCGCCGATGGCACACCAGACCGGCTTCATGTACGGCCTCATCATGCCCGTGCTGCTGCGCGCCACTGCCGTGTTGCAGGACGTGTGGGAGGCGACCAAGGCCGTGGAGCTGATCCGCGCCGAGCAGGCCAGCTTCACGATGGCATCCACGCCCTTCCTCACCGACCTGTCGCGCAAGGTGGAAGAACTGGGGCAGGACGTGCCCTCGCTCAAGACCTTCCTGTGCGCCGGTGCGCCGATTCCGGGGCCGCTGGTGGAGCAGGCACAGAACACCCTGGGCGTGAAGATCATCTCCGCCTGGGGCATGACCGAGAACGGCGCGGTGACGCTCATCCGCCCCGAAGACCCGGACGAACTGGCCGTCACCACCGATGGCATACCGCTGCCGGGCGTGGAAATCCAGACCGTGGACATCAACGGCGAGCCGCTGCACCCTGGCGAACAGGGACGGCTGCTGGTGCGTTCGGCCTCCAACTTCGGCGGCTACCTGAAACGCCCCGCGCTCAACAGCACCGACGAGCACGGCTGGTTCGACACCGGTGATCTGGCCATCATCAACGCACAGGGCTATCTGCGCATCACCGGCCGCAGCAAGGACGTCATCATCCGTGGCGGCGAGAACATCCCGGTGGTGGAAGTCGAGACCCTGCTCTATCGCCACCCGGCCGTGGCCCTGGCCGCCATCGTCGCCTACCCGGACGAACGCCTGGGCGAACGCGCCTGCGCCGTGGTCGTGCCCAAGGAAGGCCAGAGCATCGACTTCGACTCGATGGTGGAATTCCTGAAAAGCCAGAAGCTGGCCCTTCAGTACATCCCGGAGAAACTCATCGTGCGCGCCGCCATGCCCGCCACGCCATCGGGAAAGATCCAGAAGTTCAAGCTGCGCGAAATCATCCACCAGGAACTGGGCCAGCAGGCCTGAGCCATCCCGCCCCCCAGAGAACCATTCACCGAGGTATTCCCCATGGCATTAGACAACGAGTCCTTCGCGCTGCTGCGCGCCACTGTGCAACGCTTTGTGCAGGAGCGGCTCATCCCCGCCGAAAACCACCTGGAAGAACACGACGAAGTGCCCGCCGACATCGTGCAGGACATGAAGGAACTGGGCCTGTTCGGCCTGACGGTTCCCGAAGAATACGGCGGCATCGGCCTGTCGGTGGGCCAGGAAGTGCTGGTGAACTTCGAGCTGGGCCGCACCGCCCCGGCATTCCGCTCCGTCTTCGGCACCAACATCGGCATCGGCTCCCAGGGCATTCTGATGGATGGCACGCCCGAGCAGAAAGCCGAGTTCCTGCCGCGCGTGGCCAGTGGCGAACTGGTCATGTCGTTCGCGCTGACCGAGCCGGACGCGGGCACCGATGCCGCCTCGCTCAAGACCCGTGCCGAGGCCGATGGCGACCACTATGTGCTCAACGGCACCAAACGCTTCATCACCAACGCGCCCCGCGCCGGAGCCTTCACGCTGATGGCACGCACCGGCGGCGCGGGTGCGGCTGGCGTGTCGGCCTTCATCGTGCCCGCCGACCTGCCCGGCATTCAACTGGGCAAGAAAGACCGCAAGATGGGCCAGCGCGGCACCATGACCTGTGATGTCATTCTGGAGAACGTGCGCGTGCCCGCCTCGCTCATCATCGGCGGAGTGCCAGGCCAGGGCTTCAAGACCGCCATGAAGGTACTGGATCGGGGTCGCCTGAACATCTCCGCCGTCTCCTGCGGCATGGCGCAACGTGTGCTGGACGAATCGGCCCGCTACGCCAGCGAGCGCAAGCAGTTCGGCAAGGCCATTGGCGAATTCCAGCTCGTGCAGGCCATGCTGGCCGACAGCCAGGCCGAGCTGCTGGCGGGCTGGTCGCTGGTGCAGGAAGTGGCGGCCCGCTTCGACCAGAAGCCGCCCCATGCCTCCGACCCGGACGTGTCCATGCGCGTCTCCTGCGCCAAGCTGTTCTGCACCGAAATGCTCGGTCGCGTGGCCGACCGGGGCGTGCAGGTGCACGGCGGCAGCGGCTACATCAACGAATTCCCGGTCGAACGCTTCTACCGCGATGCCCGCCTGCTGCGCCTGTACGAAGGCACCACGCAAGTGCAGCAACTCATCATCGGACGCGAACTGCTGCGCCAGGCCCAGGCATGAGGCAAGGCGGCCACGCCGCCCTTGCCATCCCGATTCCCACCACAACACACCCAACAGGAGACCCCTCATGACGCACGCCAAGCCCCGCTTCCAATGGGAAGACCCACTGAACCTGGAAAGCCAGCTCAGCGAAGACGAACGCCAGATCCGCGATGCCGCCCACGCCTACGCCCAGGACAAGCTCAAGCCGCGCGTGCAACTGGCCTTCCGCCACGAATCCACCGACCCGGCCATCTTCCGCGAAATGGGCGAGATCGGCCTGCTGGGAGCCACCATCCCCGAACAGTACGGCGGCGCGGGCCTGAACTACGTCGCCTACGGCCTGATTGCCCGCGAAGTCGAGCGCGTCGATTCCGGCTACCGCTCCATGATGAGCGTGCAATCCTCGCTGGTGATGGTACCCATCAACGAATTCGGCAACGAAGCGACCAAACAGAAATACCTGCCCAAACTCGCCTCGGGCGAATGGATAGGGTGCTTTGGCCTGACCGAACCCAACCACGGCTCCGACCCCGGCAGCATGATTACCCGTGCCCGCACGGTCGAAGGCGGCTACAGCCTGTCCGGCTCCAAGATGTGGATCACCAACAGCCCGATTGCCGACGTATTCGTGGTCTGGGCCAAGGACGATGAAGGGCAGATTCGCGGCTTCGTGCTGGAGAAGGGCTGGAAAGGGCTGTCGGCCCCGGCCATCCACGGCAAGGTGGGCCTGCGGGCCTCCATCACCGGTGAAATCGTCATGGACGAAGTATTCGTTCCCGAAGAAAACGCCTTCCCCGAAGTGCGTGGTCTCAAAGGCCCGTTCACCTGCCTGAACAGTGCGCGCTACGGCATCGCCTGGGGCGCGCTGGGAGCAGCGGAAGACTGCCTGGCCGTGGCGCGGCAATACACACTGGATCGCAAGCAGTTTGGCCGTCCGCTGGCGGCCAACCAGCTCATCCAGAAGAAGCTGGCCGATGCGCTGACGGAAATCCACCTGGGGCTGCAAGGCTGCCTGCAAGTGGGGCGGCTCAAAGACCTGCATCAGGCTCCGGTGGAGATCACCTCCATCATCAAGCGCAACAGTTGCGGCAAGGCACTGGAGATTGCGCGGCTGGCGCGGGACATGCTGGGGGGCAATG
>NZ_FQUZ01000022.1 GCF_900129055.1 Lampropedia hyalina DSM 16112 | reverse complement strand
TCACCTCCATCCTCGAAGACCTCACCGGCACCGCCGGTGGCCTCGAGGCCCTGAGCGAACTGGTCGAAGGCCTGGTGCTGATCCCCGGCACCGGACTGAACCCGCTGATCGACACCCTCAACAACGTGCTGGGCAACCTCAGCGGCGGCGCATCGGTCGGTGACCTCGGCGGCCTGCTGGGCGGCCTGCTGGGCGGCGACCTGCTCGGCGGCGTGGGCGACTTGCTCGGCGGCAACCTGCTGGGCAGCGTCACCGACCTGCTCGAGAGCGTGCTCGGCGGCCTCACCGGCACCGATGCCCTGCTGGGCACCGACCTGCTCAACAACCTGCTCAGTGCAGGTGACACCGGTGGATTGCTGAATCTCACAGGGGTACTGGAAGGTTTGGGTGATTCGGTAGGGCCTGTGTTGAACAGCCTCATCGGTGGTCTGGGCAGTGATGCAGGCAACCCGACGGCACTGGCTCCTGTGGTCACTGCGCTGCAAGGCCTGCTGAGTGGCATCCAGGGTGGCAATCCGATTGCCAATGTGGTGAACGGCTTGCTGGGCACAGGCAGCGACGGTGGCTTGCTGAGCGGTTTGACTGGAGCTGGTTCACTGCTGGGCACCTTGACCGGTGGCTCTGGCAAGGATTGGGGATTGATCTCCAGCCTGCAAGGCATTCTGAAGGATGTGACCACTGGCACCGAGTTGCTGGAACCGGTCTCCGATCTGGTGGATGCGTTGATCGATCCGAACGGTGGTACTTTGGCTGCCATTACCGGGCCACTCAACGATCTGCTGGCATTGCCTGGTGGACTGGGCGTTCTGGAAAGCCTGGAAAACAGTTTGTCCGCGCAAGGTGCTGGCAGCCCATTGGGTGTGCTGGGTGAGGCGGTGAATGGCTTGCTGGGCAATCTGAACCTTGCAGACTCCATTACAGAGGCTGTTGATAGTCTGTTGAATGGTATTACCACACATGTACAACCAACTTTGGGCTTTCTGGGAGGAAATGACCAGAAAGACAATATCGAAACTGCTTTGGAGAATCTCCAGAATCTTTCTGGCAGTGCCGATGTACTCAATTTGCTGGGAACCACTTTGGGAGGACTTGGCAATACAGGTTTGAGTACTCTGCCTACGTTACTGACCGATCTTTCAGGCGGCCTGCTCGGTGCCGTGGGCGATTTGCTGGAAGGTGTCCTGGGGTTGGTAAGTGATCTTGTTGGTGGCACTCGCCTCGTCAAAGACCTCGATCCCTCTTTGATTGGTGGTTTTGGCATAGACAAAGCAGCCGGAAGTTTGGGAGCCAATGTTCAGGACATCATCGGGGGCACCATTGACGATGTCACTGGTGGACTGCTTCACGATCTGCTGGACTCCCTCGACCTCTCCGCACTGACCCATGGTCTGTTGGGTAACGCTGCTGCTGGTATTGAGCCTGCCGCAGCACCAGTGGCCATGGCCATGGCGTTCACGCCTGCGCTGTCGGATGAAGGTTCCTCTGTGCTGACAGCCCTGTTCCAGTCCGAGGAAACCGAGTCGGTTGCAGACAATGCGCAAGGCAGTGATGCCGGCGTGCTGGATCTGTTGCTGACCCAGGAAGTCACGCTGGAGGCCAAGGAGCCATCGGCAGACACGGATTCTGTTGCAAATTCACAACAGAATGCGGAGCTGGCTGGAAATACAGCGACTGCGGCTGTGAGCGAGAATGCGAGTGCACAGCCAAACGAAGCCTCGCACGACGTGGAGCCGATTGCAGTGCCGATCAGCAGCCAGATCAGCGGCGACAAGGGCAATGAAACGGCCTTGACGCTGGCACAGCAACTGCAAAACAACCAGTTGATCTGACGCACTCCTGCGCTGTGCGCCACCCACGCCTTGCCTTGGCAGGCAGTGGTGGCGTTCAGCAAGGGTTTGCCCATCCATCGATACAGGCCAAGAAATTGGCCTGTATTTTTTTATACTCGCTGACCTGCATGTATTCGCTGCTGCGCACCCTGATGTGGCAAAGCAAACCATCGCAATGCCAATGGGACGATGCCCTGCCGGGAACCGTAGTCCGTGGCTCCAGCGCATAATGCGCAACACGACTGTTTTCAGGACACCAGCGTCTCCCGCCATTTCAACCCATGATTCACTATTTGCTGCCCAGCCGCCTGTTGTCCTCTTCCAGCCATCGTGCAGCGTCGCGCCCCGATGTCGATCCGGCCGATGCCTCGTCCTCACAGGCCACATCGGTTGCCAGCAGCCCCTATGCGGACGCGATTGCCAATGCCTGCCAAAAGGCATGGCCCCAGATACGCATGGCTGCCTGGCTGTCCCTGCCGATTGGCCTGCTGGGGCTGTTGCCTTCCATTTTTCTGCTGCAAGTGTTCAACCGGGTGATCTCGCGCGGCGGCACGGCCACGCTCACGGCCATGGTCGCCGGTGTCTTGTGTTTTCTGGGCATCGAATGGTGGCTGCGCATCCGGCGGGCTCGCTCATTGCGCGAAGCCGGTGCCACCATCGACCACGATGTCTCGCAGGCCCTGATGGACTCCATGTTGCAACGCCCCCTGCTGGCCTTGGAATCGCGCCCTTCCAGCCAGTGGCTGCAACTGTTTCGGGACATCCCCGCGATGCGCGCCAGCATTTCCGGTGGCCTGGCCAGTGCCATTTTCGATTTGCCAATGGCACTGCTGGCCCTGATCGTCATTGGCATCATCGCCTGGCCGGTGCTGCCCGTCATCATCGTGGCCATGATTGTCCTGGGGGTGCTGGCCTGGTGGTGGGCAGATGAAGTGCGCAGTGGCCGGGTGGAAGAGCTGGTAAAGGCCCGTGCCCTTGATCGCAGCACCGCCGAAGTCTGCCATGCACGCACCACACTCAAGGCCCTGGCACACGATGCCACCATCAAGCAGAACTGGCAGCAAGGCTATGACTTCTGGCTGGGCGAGAGCTTTCGCAAGAATGGTGACATGGAAAATGCGCGTGAGACCAGCATCATCCTGCTGACTCTTTTCTCGATTGCCGTCATCACGGTCGGGGCCATTGCCATCAATGAACAATGGATGAGCATCGGCAGCCTCATGGCTGTCAATCTGCTCGCCAGCAAAGCCCTGTCGCCCGTGGCGCAACTGGCGGGCAACTGGCGATCGCTGGCGCGCTCCAACGAGGCGACCCGTCGCTTGCAGAAAGCCCTGGAAGAACCGGTGGAAAATGCCCCGCCACAAACCCTGCAACTGCCCCGGCCCAAAGGCCGCTTTCACCTGGATCAAGTCAGCTTTCACTATCCCACGGGACAGACTCCGCTGGAAAATGTCACGCTGGACATTGGCCCAGGCGGGCTGCATGCCATCGTTGGGCGCAACGGTGCGGGCAAATCGACCTTGGGCAAACTGCTGGCGGGCCTCTACCAGCCTACCGAGGGAACCATCTACATCGATGAATACGACATGGCGCAATTCTCCCGCGCCGATCTGGGGCATTGGGTAGGCTGCCTGGCCCAGCAGGTGTACTGGTTCAGCGGCACCATCATCGAGGGTCTGCGCATGGTCAATGCCCAGGCCGATGACCAGACCATCGTGCGCGCCTGCCAGCTCACGGGTGCACACGCGTTCATCAGCCATTTGCCACAGGGCTACCAAACCGTTGTGGGCGAGGGCGGAACCGGCCTGTCCGCCGGTGAGCTGCGCAAGCTCGCCCTTGCACAAATGTTCCTGCGCAACCCCTCCGTGCTGGTACTCGACGAGCCCAGCAGCGACCTGGACTTCGACAGCGAAACCGCCCTGCTGAAAAACCTGCAACACATCGCGCAGAAACTCACGGTCATCGTCATCACACACTCAGTGCGCGTGGCATCCGTGGCACAACACATTTACCATGTGCGGGGTGACGGACATGTGGAACATGGCACACCACGACAACTGCTGCCACGGCTGTACGGCTCGGCCTACACGCCGCCGCCCGCTACGGCCACGCCACCGACCGCACACCAGAATCAGGAGACCATTGCATGAAATCCGAAAACCAATCTCCCGGCGACCTGCCGCAAGTGTTGCGCAAGTCCTCACAGGAAGATGCCGATACCCCGGCCCCCAACCAAACCCCTGCCTGGGCCACAGACCACACCGCCGCATCCACCCATCCACCCGCGCATTCCAGCGCATCCAAGCACCGCCGTGGGCGCATCATGCGCCGCAGCTTCATTGGCGCATTGGGCGTACTGGTGATTGTGGGCCTGCTGTATCCGGTCGAAAACGTCGTGGTGGCCCCCGGTCAGGTCATTCCTTCCGACCGGGTGCAGACCGTGCAACACTTGGAAGGGGGCATCGTCACCGAAGTCCATGTGCGTGAAGGCCAGATCGTCAGCGCGAACGATCCCCTGCTGGAAATCGATCTGGGCAGCAACAGCCTCAACCTGGAACAGCTCACCGCGCGCCACGCCAACGCCATGGCCATCAAGACCCGGCTCACCGCCGAAACCCTGGGCAAGCCCCTGCTGCGCAGTGACTTTCCCAGCAGCCTGGGTAGTCAGGTCGTTCAGGCAGAAGTGGGGGCCTTCAATGCGCGCGCACTCGAACACAGGGGCAGCCTGGCCGCAGCCCAGGCGAGCCTGCACCAGGCACGGGGCGACGTGGCCCAGAACCAGGCCCGCATCAACGGCCTGCAAACCGCCCTGCGCCTGCACGAAGAAGAAGCCAGCATCGCCCGCCAACTGGTTGCAGAACAATTGATCGGCCAGCTGGAAGTCATCGACAAGCAACGCGCCCTCGAACAGGTGCGCACCGAATTGGCTGCCGCACGCGAAAGCCTCGTCAGCAACCGTGCCCGTGTCGAGCTGGCACAGGCCAAGGTCATGGAAACCCAGGGAAGCTTCCAGCGTCGTGCCTCCGAAGAACTGGCCGAAGTCGAGCGCGAACTCCTGAGTCTGGCCGAAGACCTCTCCCGCGCCCGCAATCAGCGCACCCGCACCATTGTCACGGCCCCCACCGATGGCATCATCAAGGGCCTCAGAAGCTCTGGGGCAGGCTGGGTCGTGAAGGCAGGCGAACCCATCCTCGAAATCGTCCCTGACAAGGAAGAGGTCATCGTCGAGGCACGCCTCAACCCGGCCGATCGGGGTTACGTCCACCAGGGCCAGGCCGTGAAAGTCAAGATCACTGCCTACGACTTCCTGCGCTACGGCTCCGTGCCAGGCACCGTCACCCTCGTCGCCGCCGATGCCGACCGCGACCCCAACATTCCCGACTCCCCTTCCTACTTCCGCCTTCATGCCAGCCTGACACAGCCCTGGGTCGGACGCACCGACAACCGCATCACCACCGGCATGCAGGCCCAAGTCGATCTGCTGCTGGGCCACGAGCCCTTCATCTGGTACATCCTGCGCCCCGTGCTGCGCGTACAAAGCGAAGCCTTCCGCGAACCCTGACATCCCTGTCCGCCCCCGCCCGCCGCTGCCTTCACTCCTGTGCCATGAAAACCACCCATCCGTTCCCAACCCGTACCCTGCGCGCCACCGCCGTGCTGGTGCTGCTCGGCCTTTCCCTGCCAACCGTGCAGGCACAGCAGATACCACAGGCACCGATACCGGCACCAGCGCAGGAACAACCGCCACTGGCATCGCCCGATGCACCCATGCCCGCGCACACTCTGCCCGACTGGGTCCAGCAATTGCCACCCGTACCCGTGCCCAGCCCCGCAGAAATCGCGGCCGCCACCGATGCCGCCGCCACCCCCTGGCTGCGCATGGCGCAACGCCTCTCGCCCCACAGCCTGGCCGACAACCACGCCCAAAGGCAATTGCTGGAGGCACTCTATGCCATGCTGAACGAACACCCGGAAGTCCTACAGGCACAGGCCTCGCTGGAATCTGCCGGACACGATCTCAATACCGCTCGTGGCGCACGCTGGCCCACCTTCAAGGTCGGCACCACCAGCGGCAGTGCCGAGCGCAATGGTCGCCAGCAGGACTACAACGCCATCAACGCCGAAGTGCGCATGAGCGTACTCGATGGCGGAGCCATCAATGCCGACATCCGTGCCGCCGGCTTCACCCAATCCGCACGCGGTGATGTTCTGCACGGAACCCGCCAGAACATCCTGCTCGATGCCCTGACCGCCCTGCTCAACCTGCAACGCTACGAGCACAAGGCGCGCATTGCCGCCGAATCCGCCGACATCATCGAACGCTTGGCGGTATTGGAGGAACGCCGTGCCGAGCTCGGTGCCGTCGGCCGCAACGACCTGCGACAAGCCGCCTCCCGCCAGGCCAGTGCCCGCGCCCAGCAACACGCCCTCGAAGCCCAGCGTGCCGATGCCCTGGCGCGGTTCACCCGCTACTACAGCTTCACCCCCGAACCCGACTGGCTTCCGCCCCTGAACATTCCCGCCTTCTGGATGCCGCGTGGCGAAGAACAGGCCTTGCAGGATGCCGAAGCGCACAGCAGCGAACTGCGCGAAGTTCAACAACAGATCGAACGCGCCCGCGCCGAAGTCGATCGCAGCAAGGCACAACGCCTGCCCACACTCGATGCCGTTGTCACCCACAGCCACGACCCCAAAGGCATCCTCTACAGCGAAGGAACCCGCTATGGCGTGGAACTCAACTGGGACTTCGGTAACGGCTTTGAACTGCGCGACCGCATTCGCAAATCCCTCAACGAACTCCAGAACCAGGAAGCACAGTACGAAAACGTGCGCCGTCAGGTGCGCGAGACCGCATCGGCAGGCTGGGGGCGCGTGGAGTCTGGAGCACAGCGCGAAAGCCAGCTTGCCGATGCCGTCAAACAGGCCGCCGCCGCATTTGAAGGCCGCCGCCGCCTGCTGGAAGCGGGGCGCGGCAGCCTCTCGCAGGTACTCGATGCCCAACTCGACATGCAGACCCTGATGCTCGAAGAAATCGATGCCCGCTACGACCAGCGCATCCAGCAGTTGCAACTGGTGCGCACCACAGGCCAACTGCTGCCGCAGGACACCCCCCACCGCTGGCTCCACCCACTGTTCCAGTCATTCACTGAAACATCTTCCGAAGATGTAACCATCTCACCACCAATCCACGCACAACCATTTGTTGCACCTGCATCGACACAATCGCATGAACCGGGCGTGCAAAACAGCCGAGATCCATCAGAATCCGTGCAATTACGGCCAGAAACCCGCATTCGATCGCTTTTGTAAGGCATCCGCCCGCACAAAAAATCAACAAATTGCTTCCAAATATAACCCTGCAATGAGCATGGCTTTGTAACAAACAGAAAAAAGTGATAACATTCAGCCCATCAAAACCAATTTCCCCGCCGTTGGTTGATTGAAAGAAATTTCAGGCGGTCATTTCTGACAATTGGAGAAAAACATGACCAACTTCATCAAGAACTTCCTGCAAGACGAAGAAGGCGCGACCGCCATTGAATATGGCCTGATTGCTGGCCTGATCGCTGTGGTGATCATTGCTGCTGTGACTGCTCTGGGTACCGAAATCAAGACAGTATTCGAAAATATCGGTACCGCTATCGAAGGCGGTAACGCTACTGCCCCTTAATGTGATACTGAATGGATTGGCTAGGCAACATTCTCAATCTGTCTGTTGTACTTTGGCTAATTGCCATCGTAGTGACTGACCTGCGCATCCGCCGGGTGCGCAACTGGATGGTGGTGCTGGGCTTGGTCGCTGGTGCAGTTGTGCTGCTCAGCGGCCTTCAGCCGTTTCACCTGCAAGTCAGCCTGACGAATGGCCTGCTGGGCATGGTGGTGGCTTTCTGTGCCCTGATGCCGTTCTATGCCATGCGCTGGATGGGGGCGGGCGACGTGAAATTTGCCGCTGTCATTGGCCTGTGGTTCGGTCTGCAAATCGACCTGCTCACCATCTGGGTCGGCGGCAGCCTGCTGGCAGGCATCCACGGCTTGACCGTAATATTCTGGCGAAAATTTCAGCAACGGCCCGAGTGGACTTGGCTGCAAGCGCGTTTCCTTTTTCTGCAACGCTACACCCCTGCGTCCCCGTTGCCAGCAGAGCAACCGTCGGCATCCGCCGACACGGGCATCGCACCAGTGCGTCGCTCCGGCCCGGCACGCTCCATTCCTTATGCCGGCTACATGGCCATCATCGCCATCTGGCTGCTGTTGCAGGGCTGACCAGCCACATGCCACTCCCGCACACCATGAGGTGACCCCAGGAGTTCAAGCACCCAAATGGAATTCGGAGGAGAATCCGAACCTTCTCCTCAATGGCCTTGATCCATCATGCTGAGTGTTTACGTTTTCGTGGTGCTGGGCGCAGTGCTGGCCGGGTTCGTGCAAGGTCTGTCGGGCTTTGCCTTTGGGCTGACGGCCATGTCAATATGGGCGTGGACACTGGAGCCACAACTGGCTGCGCAACTGGCGATTTTCGGCGCGCTCACCGGGCAGTTGGTGGCGGTATTCACGACACGGCGCGCACTGCAATGGCGTTTGTTGCGGCCGTTCCTGCTGGGGGGCCTGCTGGGCGTGCCACTGGGCGTATGGCTGTTGCCGCTGCTGGATGCACAGCAGTTCAAATCGGTGGTAGGCGCGATTCTGGTGGTGTTCTGCCCGCTGATGCTGCTGGCTCCGCGAATGCCCCGCATCCAGCGCGGTGGTCGCACCGGCGATGCCATTTCAGGGCTGCTGGGTGGTGTACTCAGTGGCCTGGGCGGCTTCTCCGGTGTGGCTCCCACCCTGTGGAGCATGATGCGGGGTCTGGCCCGCGAGGAGCAGCGCGCCGTCATCCAGAATTTCAATCTGTCGGTGCTGTTCGTATCGTTCAGTATGCACGTCTGGCAGGGGCATGTGACCGTGTCCATGCTGCCCTTCTTCGCCCTGGTTGCTCTGGCCGTGCTGGTGCCGGTGCTGCTGGGCGTGCGCCTCTACCGTGGTCTGAGCGAGCAGGCATTCCGGCGCGTGGTGCTGGGCGTGCTCACACTGTCGGGGCTGGGGATGCTGCTGTCCTGACGGCCTTGCCCTGCCCCATCACCTCCCGCAACTTCCGCACTTTCTCATGCCCTCCTCCATCCGCCCGGCCAGCGACACGGCCGAAACACGCACCGGCATTCTCTATGCCTTCATGGCCTACGGAAGCTGGGGGGGCGTCACCCTGTACTGGAAGTGGATTGCCTGGCTTCCCAGCGGGCAGGCGATTGCCCACCGCGTCGTCTGGTCGGTGCTGCTGTTGCTGGGCTTGCTGGTGGCAGCACGCGAGTTGCCCGCGCTGCGTGGCGTGTTCCTGCGTCCCAGGCTGCTGCTCACGCTGGCATGCACCGGGCTGCTGGTGTCTGCCAACTGGCTGCTGTTTGTCTGGGCGGTGAACAGCGGGCATATCGTGCAGTCCAGTCTGGGCTACTTCATCAACCCCCTGTTCAGCGTGCTGCTGGGGGTGCTGGTACTGGGCGAACGCCTGCGCCCCGTGCAGTGGCTGGCCGTGGGGCTGGCGGTATCCGGGGTGCTGTGGCAGGTGATTGGCCTGGGCGCGTGGCCGTGGATTTCGCTGGGACTGGCGGCCAGCTTTGCCCTGTATGGACTGGTGCGCAAATCCACGCCGGTGAGCGGCACAGTCGGGCTGGCAGTGGAAACGCTGATGGTGCTGCCACTGGCGATGCTGTACCTGGGCTGGGTGGCATGGCAGCCCGATGCGGTGGGCTGGCGCAGTCAGGGCTGGGGTGGCATGGTGGCAGTGACGCTGGCGGGCGTGGTCACGGCCCTGCCGCTGCTGTGGTTCGCCAATGCCGCACGCCGCCTGCCGCTGTCCACGCTGGGCTTCATCCAGTACATTGCGCCGTCCATCCAGCTTGCCATTGGCGTATTGATCTACAAAGAGGCATTCACGCTGCACCACCTCATCAGCTTCGGGCTGATCTGGCTGGCCCTGCTGGTGTTTTCGCTGGACACACTGGCCCATCGGCGGCATCGGCACGGCTAAAGGAGTGTGGATGACAGGCCCTACAATCGCCCCATGCCATTTTCCTCAGAAACTGCCGCCCGTCATGCGGCACTCCCCCCCGATTCTTCCGACTCCGCACTGCTGCACGGGCTGAATGCCGAACAGCGTGCCGCCGTCACCTTCAGCGGTGGCCATACGCTGGTGCTGGCCGGTGCCGGCTCCGGCAAGACCCGTGTGCTCACCACCCGCATTGCCTGGCTGCTGCAAACCGGGCAGGTCTCGCCCGGCGGCATTCTGGCGGTCACCTTCACCAACAAGGCCGCACGCGAGATGACCACGCGCCTCTCAGCCATGCTGCCCGTGGCGGTGCGGGGCATGTGGATCGGCACGTTCCACGGCCTGTGCAACCGCATGCTGCGTGCCCATGCCACCGCCGTGGGTCTGCCCAAGCAGTTCCAGGTGCTGGACATGCAGGATCAGCTCTCCGCCATCAAGCGGCTGATGAAGCAGCACTCCATCGACACCGAGCTGTTCGAGCCGAAGAAAGTCCAGTACTTCATTTCAGGCTGCAAAGAAGAAGGCATGCGCCCCGAAAACGTGCCGGTACACGATGCCGAATCGCGCACCCGCGTGGAGCTTTACCAGCTCTACGAGCAGCAATGCCAGCGCGAAGGCGTGGTGGATTTTGGCGAACTCATGCTGCGCAGTTACGAGCTGCTGCGCGATCACCCCGCCATCCGCCAGCACTACCAGCAACGCTTTCGCCACATTCTGGTGGACGAATTCCAGGACACCAACCGGCTGCAATACCGCTGGCTGCAACAACTGGCGGGCGAATGGGACAACGGTCAGTTGCACACCCATTCCAGCGTCGTGGCCGTGGGCGACGACGACCAGAGCATCTATGCGTTCCGTGGCGCGCGGGTGGGCAACATGGCCGACTTCGTGCGCGACTTCCGCGTGAGCCAGCCCATCAAGCTGGAGCAGAATTACCGCTCCTACAGCCACATTCTGGACTGTGCCAACGCGCTGATTGCCCATAACCGCCAGCGTCTGGGCAAGAACCTGCGCACCGACCAGGGCGCGGGTGAACCCGTGCGCATCAGCGAAGCCTACAACGACCTGGCCGAGGCCGACTGGATCAGCGACGAAATCCGCCAGTTGCTGCGCCAGGACGGCTTCCCCCACCAGGAAATCGCCATTCTCTATCGCAGCAACGCACAAAGCCGCGCACTCGAAGCCGCCTTGCTGCGTGCCAAACTGCCCTACCGCGTCTATGGCGGACTGCGCTTTTTCGAGCGGGCCGAAATCAAGCATGCGCTGGCCTACCTGCGCCTGCTGGAAAATCCCTGGGACGACACCAGCTTTCTGCGCATCGTCAATTTTCCGCCACGCGGCATTGGTGCGCGCACGCTGGAGCAGTTGCAGGATGCCGCCGCCCAGCACCAGCAATCCCTGCATGAAGCGGTGGCCCACGTCCCTGGCAAGGCAGGCGAGAAACTGCGCGACTTCACGCAACTGCTGCAAGAGCTGCGCCAGCACAACCAGGATCAGCCACTGCGCCACACCATCACCGCCGTGCTGGAAACCAGTGGCCTGCTCGACCACTACCGCGCCGAAAAAGACGGCGTGGATCGCGTGGAAAACCTTGAGGAACTGGTCAATGCCGCCGAGAGCTTCATCATCCAGGAAGGCTTTGCCGCCGACACCACCACGCTGCCCATCGATGAACAGGGCCGCCCGCTGACACAAAGCCCCGCCAGCCAGGGGCTGCTGCCCGACCAGCCGCTGGAGCCTGATGCCGGCAATATGCTGCAAGACATGGGCATGGGCTATCGGCTCGATCTCGAAACCGGCGAAACCCTCAGCCCGCTGGCAGCTTTTCTCACCCACGCCTCGCTGGAGGCAGGCGACAACCAGACCCAAGCCGGGCAACAGGCCATCCAGTTGATGACCGTCCACGCCTCCAAGGGGCTGGAATTCGATGCCGTATTCATTGCCGGCATGGAAGAAGGACTGTTCCCCCACTACAACGCCTTGAACGATCAGGCCGGGCTGGAGGAGGAACGCCGCCTGATGTATGTGGCCATCACCCGCGCACGCAAACGCCTGTACATCAGTCTGGCACAGCAGCGCATGCTCAACGGCCAGATTCAGGGCAACCAGCCCAGCCGTTTCCTGGACGAATTGCCCGAAGGCAGCCTGAAATGGCTCACCCCGCGCCAACGCCCGGCATCGGCTGGCGGATATTCAGCCAGCAGCAGCCGCTCCCACGACAAGGCCCATGCGCCGTGGCGCGAAGCCGTTCAGGCACCAGTGCCAGTGCGCAAGAGCCAGCCGGAAGAAAGCGGTGGCCTGCGTGTGCGCCAGAAGGTGTTTCACACCAAGTTCGGCGAAGGCGTGGTGCAGGCGATCGAAGGAGCAGGCAACGACCGCAAGGCCCGCATCGACTTTGGCCGCCACGGCAGCAAGCTGCTGCTGCTGTCGGTGGCCAAGCTCACACCGGTGGACTGAAGCCCCGCGCTGTTGTCTGTCGGGCTACCATTCCAACCGATACCGTCATGCCGACCTTTGCCTACTACTGTTCGCCACGTCATGCCGGACTTAATCCGGCATCCAGTGACGAGGCTTGCAAAAACACCTTGTTTACCAATGGATTGCGTTGCACTGGATGCCGGATTAAGTCCGGCATGACGGTGTTTGGTGCTTTGAGCAAGGCTGGAATGACGCAGTGTGACTCTCGAAAAGAGTGGAAATCGCCCGTCGGAATGGGGATTCTCAAACCAGTGCAGCGCGGATTTTCTCGGCAATCACTTCCAGGTCTGCCGGATTGGCCATGCGGGTGGCATGGCTGCTGCGCACCGCGCCGGGAACATGGGGCACGATGTGGAAGTGGCAGTGCGGCACGGTTTGTCCGGCATCGGCTCCGCTGAACTGCGCCACGCGCACCGCCGAAGCCTCCAGGGCCTGCTTGACGGCAATCGCCACACGCCGTGTCGTGACAATGGCAGCGCGGGCACTGTCTTCCGAGAGGTCGAGCAGGGTTTCGGCGGCCTCTTTGGGAACCACCAGCACATGGCCTTCGGCCTCGGGCATGATGTCCATGAAAGCCAGCGTCTGCGCATCTTCATAGACGCGGATGGCCGGGGCTTCTCCGCGCAGAATCTTGGCGAAAATATTGTTCGGGTCGTAACTCATGCCAGGCAAACCTCCTTGATGCTGGGCCAGTAGTGGGTGGGTAATGGACAAAAATCCATTGTGCCTCATGACAGGCTCACCCAGGCCCAGACCCGTCAAAGCCGTTATGCCTTGTGGGCCAGCACCCACTGCGCGAAGGCATCCACCCAGGCTTGCAGGAATGCGCGGCTGCCTTCGCCCACCTGACCATCGTCGGTCAGCAGGCCATCCCGGAACTGAAGGTAGGCATCGGGCTGTGCCAGCACCTTGATGCCCTGCGAGGCCAGAATGCCGCGCAGATGCTGCTGGGCAATCGCCGAACCGATGCCACCGGGCGAGGTGCCCAGAATACCCGCAGGCTTGCCAGCCCAGGAGTTGTCGCCATAGGGGCGCGAGCCGTGGTCGATCACGTTCTTCAGCACGGAAGGAATGCTGCGGTTGTATTCGGGCGTGACGAACAGCAGGCCATCGGCCTGTGCAATCTGGGCCTTGACGCGGCGCACCGCACCGGCCTGCTGGGCATCGTCGTCGCGGTTGTAGTGGGGCAGATCGCCAATCTCGGCAAACTCGACCGCGAAATCGGCAGGGGCCAGCTTCACAACGGCCTGGGCAAGTTTCCGGTTGATGGATTCCTTGCTCAGGCTGCCAACGAAAACAACAATCTGGGTGGTCATGCAAACTCCTTGGGTTCAATGAATGGAATGGGCCGGGGACGATTTTGCACTGAATCTGTTTTTCCTGCACAGCATCGCGCGCCATGCACACCGCCTACAATCGGCGGCCATGAGCCAAGACAAGACCACGCATTCCCTGATTGACACTGCCAGCGAGACCAGCCACCCCACCCCGGCCCCGTCGGCATACGGCGAATCTTCCATCAAGGTACTCAAGGGGCTGGAGCCGGTGCGGCAACGCCCCGGCATGTACACGCGCACCGACAACCCGCTGCACATCGTGCAGGAGGTGCTCGACAACGCCGCCGACGAGGCCCTGGCGGGCTTTGGCAAGAAAATCCGCGTGACCCTGCACGAAGACGGCTCCATCGGCGTGGAAGACGATGGCCGGGGCATTCCATTCGGCCTGCACCCGCAGGAAGGCGTGCCGGTGGTGGAGCTGGTATTCACGCGCCTGCACGCCGGGGGCAAATTCGACAAGGATTCCGGCGGGGCCTACAGCTTCTCGGGCGGGCTGCACGGCGTGGGCGTGTCGGTGACGAACGCACTGTCCACCCGCTTGCAGGTGTGCATTCACCGCGATGGCCAGGTGGCGGAGTTGGCCTTCGGCGATGGCGGTGAAGTCCTCGAAGCCCTGCAGGTGCGCAAGGCCAGAACCGGCGAGAAAAAACGCGGCACGCTGGTGCGTGTCTGGCCGGATGCGCGCTATTTCGACTCCCCGGTGTTGCCACTGGCGGAATTGACGCACCTGTTGCGCAGCAAGGCCGTGCTGATGCCGGGCGTGAGCGTGGCCCTGCACAACGAGAAAACCGGCCAGACGCAAACCTGGCAGTACAAGGGTGGCCTGCGCGACTATCTGGCCCAGACCCTGCCTGCCGAACCGCTGATCGCGCTGTTCGAGGCAGCAGGCCACGCCGACGCACAGAACGAACATTTCGCCATCGGGGAAGGGGCCGACTGGTGCGTGGCCTTCACCGTCGAGGGCACACCTGTGCGCGAGAGCTATGTGAACCTGATTCCCACCAGCGCGGGCGGCACGCACGACAGCGGCCTGCGCGACGGGCTGTTCCAGGCGGTCAAGGGCTTCATCGACATGCACGCGCTGCTGCCCAAGGGCGTGAAACTGATGCCCGAAGACGTATTTGGCCGCGCCAGCTATGTGCTGTCGGCCAAGGTGCTCGATCCGCAGTTCCAAGGGCAGGTGAAAGAAAAGCTCAATTCACGCGATGCCTTCCGGCTGGTGTCGGGCTTTGTCAGGCCCGCGTTCGAACTGTGGCTGAGCGAGCATGTGGACGATGGCCGCAAGCTGGCCGAGTGGGTGATACGCGCCGCACAGACGCGCCAGCGGGCCGGGCAGAAAGTGGAGAAGCGCAAAAGCTCCGGCGTGGCGGTGCTGCCGGGCAAGCTGACCGATTGCGAAAGCCGCGACATTGCCTACAACGAGGTGTTTCTGGTGGAAGGCGACTCCGCCGGCGGCAGTGCCAAGATGGGGCGCGACAAGGAAACCCAGGCCATCCTGCCACTGCGCGGCAAGGTGCTCAACACCTGGGAGGTGGAGCGCGACCGGCTGTTCGCCAACCAGGAAATCCACGACATTGCCGTGGCCCTGGGCGTAGACCCACACGGCCCGGACGACGAGGCCGACCTGAGCCAGTTGCGCTACGGCAAGATTTGCATCCTCAGCGATGCGGATGTGGACGGGGCGCACATTCAGGTGCTGCTGCTGACGCTGTTTTTCCGGCATTTCCCGAAACTGATCGAGGCCGGGCATGTGTTCGTGGCACAGCCGCCGCTGTTCAGCATCAACGTACCGGCACGCGGGCGCAAGCCTGCCAGTCGCATCTATGTATTGACCGAACGCGAACTGCAACGCACGCTGGAGAAACTGCGCAAGGACGGCGTGCGCGAGGGAAGCTGGAGCATTGGCCGCTTCAAGGGACTGGGAGAGATGAATGCCGAACAGCTCTGGGAAACCACCCTCAACCCCGACACCCGCCACCTGCTGCCGGTGCAACTGGGCGGTTTCAGCTTTGCCCAGACCAGCGGCTTCATCGGCCAGCTCATGGGCAAGGGCGAAGCCGCAGCCCGGCGCGAACTGATGGAACTGCACGGGGATGCCGTGCAGGTGGATGTGTGATGCCCATAGCGGGAATCAGTCCAGCGCGTCCGTGATGGGTACGCTGGGCACATTGCCCACGTCGTAGTGCAGAAACGCAATGAGAAACTGCACGCCAATCAACACCGACATGCCTGCCAGCATTACCGTGCCGTTGCTCGAAGCAATGCCCGTGGCAATGCTGTGCAGCCAATGGCTTGCGCCAAACAGTGCGCCAAACAGCAAAAACAACGCCCCCACCAGGCTGTACAGCGAGCCGATACTGAAGTCGCGGATCAGGTAGCTGTACACATAGCGTTTGCCACTGCGCACCAGATGCCCGCGCAGGAACTCCGGCAGCACCGAGGAGATTTTCAGGTTGGAGACCTCTTCACCGTACACGGCCTCCATGGGCACATCGCGCACCACCGCGCGGATGGTGTTGAGGCGAAACAGCATGTCGGTCTCGAAGAAATAACGCCGGGAGAGCTTTTCCAGTGGCAGTGCTTGCAGCACCTTGACCGAGACTGCCGTATAGCCATTGGTGGGGTCCATGTTGGGCCAGTAACCGCTGCTGAACTTGGTCATGAAGGACAGGGCCAGATTGCCGAACCGCCGCAACTTGGGCATGGACTGGAAGGATTCCGGGCGGTAGAAGCGGTTGCCCTTGGTGTAGTCGGCCTGCCCCTGCACGATGGGTTTGACGAAACGCGGAATCAGTGCAGGGTCCATCTGCCCATCGCCATCGACCTTGACGACCACATCCATGTCTTCGGCCACCGCCTGGCCATAACCGGTCACCACCGCGCCGCCGACACCTCGGTTTTCAGTGTGGCGCAGCACCCGCACCCGCTCATCCACGCAATGCTGCTGTACCCATGCCCCGCTGTCTTGCGGGCAGGCATCGTCCACCACATAGATGCGCTGCACCACATCCGGCATCTGCGCCAGCACCTCCAGGATATGGGCCTTCACCCGGTAGCAGGGAATGACAACAGCAATGCGCCAATCTGATTTCACAGTGTCTCTCAGGCAAAGTAGAACAACGGCCCGCCATGATAAACGACACCCGTGAACGCATTCGGCCGGTCACACTCCGGCACGTCGGACCGTCAGGAAGCGGATGCCCAGTCCCATCAGCAGCACGAAGAATGTGACAAAGGCCAGGAACGACCAGTTGGCAATGGTCAGGCCCAGAAAAGTCCAGTCCACCGCCGAGCAGTCGCCGCTGCCACGGAACAGCATCGGGATGGCGTCGCGCAGCGGGAATCCTTCGATCACTCCGTAGAAATCACGGCCACAGCTCATGATTTCGGGCGGGTTCCATTGCAGCAGGCTCTGGCGGGCGGCCACGAACGCGCCGAAGCCACTGGTAAGCCATGCCAGCGCAGCCCACAGCCCCTGCCACCAGCACCGCCGCCACAGGCTGCCGATGGCCGCCAGAATGCCCACCAGCGTGAGCGCGTAGCGTTGCACCACGCACATGGGGCATGGCTCCAGCCCAACGGCATGCTGCAAATACAGGCCAAAGGCCAACAGCCCGGCACAGGCCACGGCAATCAGCATCAACAGGCGGCGGGGCGATCCCCACAGCACATCCACGATCTTGTTCAATTCATTGTCCTTCCACAAATACCCGGGCACGGCGCAGTGTCACCCATACGGTGTCGCCTTCACGCAGTCCCAGCTCCCGAAACCGTTCTGCGGCCATCTGCACTTCCAGCAGGGAACTGGCTTCTGCCACAGCGGCAGGCTCTTCGGGGGCGGATTGCACGATTAGTTCCAGATTGGCCAATGGGCCAATGAGCATGGCACGGTCGATGCGTGCCCGCACGCCCTGCCCTGAGGCTGCTGCGGCGGTTTCGCTGGCCGCCACTGGCGTGACCTCCAGCTCGTGCGGGCGCACATACACGAGTGCCTTGCCATCGGATGGCAGGCTGGCGGTGGGTACAAGTGCGGTGGGGTCGAGTGGCAGGCCGGGGGTGTGCAGCTCCCCGTTGCGCACACTGCCCTGCCAGTGGTTCACGTCGCCCAGAAAACCATAGACGAAGGGGCTGGCAGGGTTGTCCCAGACCTGCTGGGGCGTGCCCACCTGCTCGATACGGCCCTTGTTCATGACCACCACGCGGTCTGCCACTTCCAGGGCTTCTTCCTGATCGTGGGTGACGAAGATGCTGGTGACGTGCAGTTCCTCATGCAGGCGGCGCAACCAGCGGCGCAGTTCCTTGCGCACCTTGGCATCGAGTGCGCCAAAGGGTTCGTCCAGCAGCAGCACCTGTGGCTCGACGGCCAGTGCGCGCGCCAGTGCAATGCGCTGGCGTTGCCCACCCGACAACTGTGCCGGGAAGCGGTCGGCCAGCCATTCCAGCTTGACGAGCTTGAGCAGGCGATAGACGCGCTCGCGGATTTCCTCGCGCGAGGGGCGTTGCTCGCGCGGCTTCACGGTCAGGCCAAAGGCCACGTTGTCGAACACGGTCATGTGGCGAAACAGCGCGTAGTGCTGGAACACAAAGCCGACCTTGCGCTCGCGCACATGGGCGTGGGTGGCATCCTGCCCAGCGAACAGCACAGCTCCCCGGTCGGCGGATTCCAGCCCCGCAATGATGCGCAGCAATGTGGTCTTGCCGCAGCCCGATGGCCCCAGCAAGGCGATCAACTCGCCCGACTCGATGGACAGGCTGACATCGTTCAGGGCGGTGAACGCCCCGAACTGCTTGTGAATGTTTCTGACTTCAATGCTCATGAAATTTCGTCCTGCTTACTGCTTTCAGCAGCGCACATAGTCCACCACCACGAACGGCCTGCTGCCGTCGCTGGTGCGGTCTGCACCGTCCTGGCTGTCGTCGTCGGGGGCGGTGGCGGCACTGGCGCGGCGCAGCATGGCCTCGTTGCGCCACTCCACCACGGTCTTGGCCAGCAGCGTCACCAGTGCCAGCGCGGCCAGCATCGTGGCCACCGAGAAGGCGGCCACCGACTGGTAGTCGGTATAGAGAATTTCCACCTGCAACGGGATGGTGTTGGTCTGGCCGCGAATGTGCCCCGACACCACCGATACCGCGCCGAATTCGCCCATCGCCCGCGCATTGCACAGAATCACGCCATAGAGCAGCCCCCACTTGATGTTGGGCAAAGTCACGCGCCAGAAGGTGCGCAGGCCGCCCGCTCCCAGCACAATGGCCGCCTGCTCCTCGTCCTTGCCCTGCGCCTGCATCAGCGGAATCAGCTCCCGCGCCACGAACGGGAAGGTGACGAAAATGGTCGCCAGCACAATGCCCGGCACGGCGAAGATGATCTTCAGGTTGTGCGCCTCCAGCCACGGCCCCAGCCAGCCATTCGAGCCGTACAGCAGCACATACACCAGCCCGGCCACCACCGGCGAGATGGAAAACGGCAGGTCGATCAGCGTGATGAGGAATGCCTTGCCACGGAATTCGTGCTTGGCAATCGCCCAGGCCGCCACCACACCAAAGAGCAGGTTCAGCGGCACGGCAATGAGTGCGGTCAGCAGCGTCAGGCGGATGGCCGAACGGGTCTCTGCCTGCTGGAATGCCTCCAGATACGCGCCCAGTCCAGCGCGCAAGGCCTCGACGAACACGGCCACCAGCGGCAGCAGCAGAAAGAACAGCAAGAACACGAAGGCCAGGCCGATCAGCCCCCGGCGTACCCAGGGCGATTCGGTGGTGGCAATGGTGGGACGGGAAGAATGGCTCATGACTCACCCCCTGCGTGGCGGCGTTGCCATGCCTGCAATGCGTTGATGACGAACAGCATCAGGAACGAGAACAGCAGCATCACCAGAGCCACGGCGGTGGCTCCGGCATAGTCGTACTGCTCCAGCTTGCCGATGATGACCAGCGGGGTGATTTCCGAGACCATCGGAATATTGCCTGCAATGAAGATCACCGAGCCGTACTCGCCAATCGCCCGTGCGAAGGCCATGGCAAAGCCGGTCAGCAGCGCGGGCATGATGGCGGGGAAGATCACATAGCGGAAGGTCTGCCAGCGCGTCGCGCCCAGGCTGCCGGCGGCTTCCTCCAGTTCGCGCTCCAGCTCCTCCAGCACCGGCTGCACGGTGCGCACCACGAACGGCAGGCCGATGAATACCAGCGCGATCACCACGCCAATCGGCGTGAAGGCAATCTTCAGCCCCTCCGAGCCAAACAGTGGCCCCAGCAGCCCCTGTGCAGAAAACGCCTGCCCCAGCCAGCCATTGGGTGCCCACAGGGCCGTCAGCGCAATGCCCGCCACGGCGGTGGGCAGGGCGAAGGGCAGGTCCACCAGCGCATCGACCAGCTTCTTGCCCACAAACTCGTAGCGCACCAGCACCCAGGCCAGCAACAGGCCAAAGCCCAGGTTCAACAGGGCCGCCAGCAGCGATGCGCCAAAAGTGAGCCGGTACGAGGCCAGCACACGCGGCGAGGCCACGGCCAGCCAGAACTGCTCCCAGCCCATGCCGAAGGTATTCCACAACAGGGTGGCCAGCGGAATCAGTACGATCACGCTGAGGTAGAACAGGGTATAGCCCAGCGTGAGGCCAAACCCCGGAATGACGCGGGCTTTCCTGCGCCCGCCCCCTCGCGTGCCCGGCGGGGCGGCAATCGGTGCATCAACAGACATGGATTTCAGAAACTGCACGAACGGCAGTCAAAAAGGCGGTCAAAAAAACGATTCGCCACTGTCCCGGCAGGCGGACACAGTGGCGTTCTGGAACCAGAAGAATGGGGCGCATTATCCCCCGATACCGCAAACTTTCCCTTGGAACGTGTTCACGTTCTTATTTGGCGGCAGGCTGGTAAAGCTTGTCGAACTGGCCGCCATCGTTGAAGTGTTCTTTCTGCGCCTGCCCCAGCGAACCGAAATATTGCGCCACGGTGAACAGCTTCACCGGCTTGAACACTTCGCTGTGTCGCGCCAGCACGGCTTCGGAGCGCGGACGCAGGCCGTGGCGGGCGGCAATCTCCTGGGCTTCATCGGTGTAGAGGAAGTTCAGGTAGGCATTGGCGGCTTCTTCCGTGCCCTTGCGCTTGACCACGGTCTCGACCACGGCCACGGGGTTTTCCGCCAGGATGCTGGAGGACGGATAGACCACATCCACCTTGCCCTTGCCGAACTCGCGCTCGACCGACAGCACTTCCGATTCAAAGGTAATCAGCACATCGCCAATGCCGCGTTGCAGGAAGATGGACGTGGCATCGCGCCCACCCTTGCCCAGCACCGGCACGTTCTGGTACAACTGGCCGACGAAGCGGGCCGCATCCTCGGCACTGCCACCCTGGTTCAGCACCGAACCCCAGGCGGCCAGATAGGCGTAGCGGCCATTGCCACCGGTCTTGGGATTGACCACGATCACCTGCACACCGGGCTTGACCAGATCATTCCAATCCTGGATGTTCTTGGGATTGTCCTTGCGCACCAGAAACAGCATCGTGGAGGTGGTGGGGGCCGCATCGTGCGGGAATTTCTTCGCCCAGTCCTGCGCCACCTTGCCATTGCTGGCGAGGAATTCCACATCGGTGGTGGTGTTCATGGTCACCACATCGGCCTGAAGGCCATCGTTCACCGCACGCGCCTGCGCACTGGAGCCGCCATGCGCCTGGTTCACGGTCACATCCTTGCCTTGCTGCGCCTTGTACGCCTTGACAAATGCCGGGTTGATCTCGCGGTAGAACTCGCGCGATACATCGTAGGAGGCATTCAGCAACTCCTGCTGCGCTGCCGCCTGCCCGGCCACCAATACCATTGCCAGCCCTGCCAGCACGGTTTTGAACATACTTTTCTGCATCGTGATGATCCTTTGCTGATCGAAATAGCGTGATTGTTGCAGACGACCTTCTGCCACCAAACCATTTTTTTGTTCTTTTTATATATTTATATTGATATATAAAAATAACCAATTTCATCCATGACCACGCTGTGACTGACTCGATCCGTGCCTGCTCAATATTCCACAGTGCATCTAAAATGGTCACTCATTCCCGTTTGCCACCAGGAGCATTTCCCATGAGCATCTCTTCCGGCCTGCGCCTCGCCTGCCTTGCCACTGCCACCCTTCTTGCCTGCCCCGCATGGGCAGACAGCTTCGCATCATCCGCCTCCAGTGCCACATCAGCGGCCAGCGGCAGTGTCTCCGATTCGCTCACCGCATCCAGCGACAGCTCCAGCAGCGACAAACAGGTGGCCGATGGCGACTACCGCATCATCGACGTGGCCCGCACGCCCGGTCGGCAGCAGCATATGCGCGTGACCATGCAGTCCGAAGGCGAGGCCATGCAGCGCGTGGTGCTGGATTTGCCCGCCCAGGTGCTGGCACAGCAGGGTCTGGGTCAGGGCGACTGGGTGCGCACGCAAAAGCGCGTCTATGGCTTCGAGTTTGCCCGGCGCGATACCCAGCAGGCGTTCTATCTGGTGCTGGCCGACGACTGGCACGATGAACTGGCCTCGCGCCCGGTGCTCGCCGCGCTGTGACACCGCTGTTCTCACGCTTCGGCCCAGCCAGGGTCTGCCGAACGCCTGCCGCATGGGTGGCCACGCTGGCTTTGGCCATCGGGCTGGGTGGCTGTGCCATCAGCCCCGGCTCCGGCCCTGATGCAGCCTCCTCCCCATCGCAAGGTTCCACCGCCTCGACCGTCTCGCACTTCTGCGACCGTGCCCCCCAACTGACCGCCGTGCAACAGGACATCCTGCTGCGCTTTGCGGCCGTGGTGCGCACGGAACTGGATCAGGTGGCCGATGGCGAAGCCGTACTCATCAGCCGCTCCGGGCTGGACTTGTCGCGCTTCGACATCCGCTACTCGCACGCCGCGATTGCGTGGCGCAACGAGCGCGGCATGTGGTCGGCACGCCAGCTCTATTACGCCTGCGACGAAGGACGGCCCCGCATCTTCGATCAAGGGCTGGCCGGCTTCGTCATGGGCACGGACAACCCGACGCTGGGCTACATCTCGCTGGTGCGGCTGCCAGCCGAAGCCGCCCAGGCACTGCACGAAACGGCACTGGATACCCCGCGCGCCCTGCGCCTGCTGGCCGCACGCTACAGTGCCAACGCCTACCCGTTCAGCCTGCGCTACCAGAACTGCAACCAGTGGGTGCTGGAGTTGTTGGCCACCGCTTGGGGCCAACTGCCCGACGGTGACGACCTGCGTGCCCGCGCCCAGGCATGGCTGCAACAGGCCGACTACGCGCCGCAACCCGTGGCCGTGCAGCCACCGTGGCTGATGCTGGCCTCCGTATTCGTGCCGCTGGTGCACCTGAACGACCACCCGCGCGAAGACCGAGCCGCCCTGCAATTGCAGGTCAGTCTGCCCGCTACGCTGGAGGCCTTCGTGCGCCAGCAGCACCCCTCCAGCCAGCGCGTGGAACTGTGCCACGACAGCCAGCATGTGGTGGTGCGCCATGGCTGGGAACCCGTGGCCGATGGCTGCCAGCCCACGGCCAGCGACTCGGTAGTGCCGCTTTGACCGCGCACCGGAGCCTGCCCCATGAACCGCGCCATTCAGCAAACCTTGCAGTTCTATGCCACCGCGCCCTACCCGTGCAGCTATCTGCCGGGACAGGTGGCACGCTCCCAGGTGGCCACGCCAGGACAACTGGTGGACACGGCCGTCTACTCGCAACTGGTGGAGCGTGGTTTTCGCCGCAGTGGGCTGTTCACCTACCGCCCCCATTGCGACCAGTGCCAGGCCTGCCAGTCCCTGCGCATACCGGTTCACACCTTCACGCCCAACCGCAGCCAGCGGCGCACCTGGAAGCAGCACCAGTCGCTCCAGGCCCGCCTGCTGCCACCCCAGGCCTGGCAGGAGCACTTCGCACTCTACCAACGCTACCTCGCGCACCGCCACGCCGACGGCGGCATGGACAACCCGCAGGACTACGCGCAGTTTCTGCTGCAAAGCCGCGTCGATACCCGGCTGGTGGAATTTTGCGAACCGCCATCCAATACCGATCCGGTCGATGCTGCCGGGCCATTGCGCATCGTCAGTGTCATCGACGTGCTCACCGACGGCCTCTCGGCGGTCTATACGTTTTATGAGCCGCAGGCGCAGAGCGGCTACGGCACCTATGCCATCCTTTGGCTGATGGAACTGGCACGGCGCATGGGGCTGCACTACCTGTACCTGGGCTACTGGATTGCCGACAGCCCCAAGATGGCCTACAAAACGCGCTTTCAGCCCTATGAAATTCGCAGCGGTGGCATCTGGCACAATAGTGCAGTGCAGCATTTTTCATCCATGCGACCGTTTTAACGATCTGACCCGGCGCAGTCGGCACAGAACAGCGATAAGATCGCACCGGCCACAGCCCGGGTCGCCGTCCATCCTGCGCGGCGATTCGCGCACGGAAGGCACAGGCACTGTTCTTGCGGGAAACACCGGACACCCGACACACGCCGCTTTTTCCCACACCCACCATGAAAACACCCATTTGCGCTTCCCGTCAAACCCCCAGCATTCAGGTCATCGAACGCATTTATGCCGTGCTCGCCGTGCTGGCTGCGCGTGAAGAAGCCGTCTCGCTGAAGGAAATCAGCGAAGCCACCGGGCTGCACGCCTCCACGGCCCACCGCATCCTCAACGACCTGGTGATTGGCCGCGTCGTGGAACGCCCCGACTCCGGCAGCTACCGGCTGGGCCTGCGCCTGCTGGAGCTGGGCAATCTGGTCAAGGCCCGCCTGAGCGTGCGCGAAGTGGCCATTCCGCGCATGCGCGAACTGCACCGCGTCACCCAGCAACCCGTGAACCTGAGCATCCGCCAGGGCGATGAAATCGTCTATATCGAGCGCAGCAGCGAACGCTCGGGCATGCAGGTGGTGCGTGCCATTGGCGGCCACGCGCCGCTGCACCTGACCTCCACCGGCAAGCTGTTCCTCGCCGACGACGAACCCCAGCGGGTACGCGCCTACGCCACCCGCACCGGGCTGGCCGGCAACACCCGCAACAGCATCACCAAGCTGGAAAACCTCGAACGCGAACTCACTCGCATTCGCCAGCACCAGTTCGCCCGCGACGACGAAGAACTGGAACTGGGCGTGAGCTGCATTGCGGCAGGCATCCACGACGACCAGAACCGGCTGATCGCCGGCCTGTCCATCTCTGCGCCCACCGATCGCCTGGAAGAGAGCTGGCAGCCCAAGCTGCGCGCCACGGCACAGGCCATCTCCTGGGCACTGGGTTGCCCCAATGCCTCGCCTCCGGCAGGCGAAGCCTGATATTCCTGACGTTCAGGCAGCCTGAGCCATCTGACGGAACACCGCCCGAGCCGCTTCCAGCGTCTGGGCGATGTCATCTTCCGTGTGGGCGGCACTGACAAAGCCCGCCTCGTACAGCGCAGGTGCCAGATACACGCCGCGCTCCAGCAAGCCGTGGAACAGGCGGTTGAACTGCGTGCCATCGCTTTGCATGACCTGCTGGTAGTTCTGCGGCAACTGCGGCAGCAGGAAGAAGCCAAACAGCCCCCCCTCACTGTCCACCGACAGGGCCAGTCCAGCCTCGGCGGCGGCGGTCTGCAACCCCTGTACCAGTTGTTGCGTGCGCTCACCCAGACGGGCGTGAAAGCCCGGTTGCTGAATCTGGCGCAAGGTGGCCAGTCCACAGGCAGTGGCCACCGGATTACCCGACAGCGTGCCCGCCTGGTACACCCCGCCCTGTGGGGCAAGGTGCTCCATCACGTCGCGTCGGCCACCAAAGGCTGCCAGCGGCATGCCGCCGCCGATCACCTTGCCCATCACCGTCAGATCGGGGGCAAAGCCGGGAATCTGTTGCGCGTACAGGCTTTGCGCGCCACCCAAGGCCACGCGAAAGCCCGTCATCACCTCATCGATAATCAGCAGCGCGCCGTGTTCACTGCACAACTGCCGCGCACGCTGCATGAAAGGCAGGCTGGCGCGCACGAAATTCATGTTCCCGGCAATCGGCTCCATGATGACGCAGGCGATGTCCGCGCCATGCTGCGCAAATGCCTGCTCCAGTTGTTCCACGCTGTTGTAGGCCAGCACCAGCGTATCCTGCACCACCGGTGCAGGCACCCCCGCGCTGGTGGCCTGTCCAAAGGTCGCCAGCCCGGAACCGGCCTTCACCAGCAGCGCGTCGGCATGGCCATGGTAGCAGCCCTCGAACTTGACGATCTTGCTGCGCCCAGTGGCTCCGCGTGCCAGGCGAATGGCACTCATGCTGGCCTCCGTGCCCGAATTGACCAGCCGTACCATTTCCACCGAAGGCAGCAGCGCGATGATCTCCTCGGCCAGCTCGATCTCACGCTCGGTGGGCGCACCAAACGACAGCCCCTGCGAAACGGCCTGCGACACCGCCTCCAGCACGGCCGGGTGGCCATGCCCCAGGATCATCGGCCCCCAGGAGCCGATATAGTCGATATAACGCCGCCCTTCGGCGTCCCACATGTACGCACCTTGCGCTCGCTCAATAAAAGCAGGCGTTCCACCGACTGCCCGGAAAGCCCGTACAGGAGAATTGACCCCACCGGGAATACTGCGGCAGGCGCGCTCAAAGAGTTGAATATTCGTTTGCATGGCTGGAGAATGTAACAATCTTTCAAAAATTCATGGTTCAATCGGCCCATGCCGGCTTATGGGGCAATCATTCTTTCTGCCTGATATTACAATTTTTTCTTTTTGTGATATTTACAGCCGAATATTGCAAAACCCCATGGGCTGGAGGTTCCTGGCAGGTTTGGCCCGAAATGTGCGAATGTATGCCGTGGCTGCCCAATTGTGCCGTCTCTGCTTCAAGGCATCGGCAAACCGGCACCGCACGGTCAATAATACTGTGGTGTCATGCCACATCAAGCGACGCACTGCGAGTGCCCCTTAACTTTTTCTATTGAAGCTCTCATGACGGATCAAACTCTCACGGTTCTGGTGATAGATGACAGCAACACCATTCGCCGCAGTGCGGAAATCTTCCTCAAGCAAGGTGGCCACCGCGTGGTGCTGGCAGAGGATGGCTTCGACGCACTGGCCAAGCTCAATGACAGCAAGCCGAACATTATCTTTTGTGACATTTTGATGCCCAAACTCGACGGATACCAGACTTGTTCTATCATTAAACGCAATCCGCGTTTTGCGAAGATACCGGTCATCATGCTGTCATCCAAGGACGGCTTTTTCGACAAGGTGCGTGGCCGCATGGTCGGCAGCGAGGAATACCTGACCAAGCCATTCACCAAGGATCAGTTGCTTCAGGCCGTGCAGTCGCTGGCTGTGCGGACCTGATGTGTAAAAAAAGGGAAAAAGATGTCTATCCAGAAAGTACTTGTGGTCGATGACTCGCGCACAGAGCAAGCCTATCTGAGTGCCTTGCTGCAAAAAAGAGGGATTCAGGTCCGCCTGGCTTCCAACGCCGACGAGGCCTACCAGCGGCTGGCCGAAGAAAGGCCCGACCTGATCCTGATGGATGTGGTCATGCCCGGCAAGAACGGCTTTCAGCTCACCCGCATCATCACCAAAGACCCCCAATATGCGGGCATTCCCATCATCATCTGCACCAGCAAGAACCAGGCCACCGATCGCGTCTGGGGCATGCGCCAGGGAGCCAGTGGCTACCTGACCAAGCCGGTCTCGGCCGAGGAGCTCCAGTCCACCATGGACGCGCTGGAAAGCAAATAAGGAACGCCCATGTCTGCACCAGTTCTCACCGAGAAAGAAGCCAGCGGTGACCGCCTTCAGGAACGCATTGCGGCACGCACCCAGGAAGTGGCCTCGAAGGGACAGCGGGTATCGTCATGGCTGGCAGTCGAAATTGGTCAGCAGCATTACCTGGTGCCCCTGAGTCACGCCTCGGAGATTTTCCCCTACACCTCCATTCAACCCGTTCCCTACGCCAGGCCATGGTTCCTGGGCGTGGCCAACCTGCGTGGGCAGCTTGTGGGAGTCACCGATGTGGAGCAACTCATGGGCCGCCCCGCAGCCGGGTTCCATGAGCAGGTGCAGGGCGAGAGCAAATTGCTGACCTTCAATCCGGTGCTTGAGATCAATGCGGCACTGGCAGTGAACCGGGTCGTGGGGCTGAAAAGCATCCACGATTTTGTGCAAGCCCAACGCCCACAGCCATCGGAATTCCCATGGCTGGGCAATACCTACCGTGATCGCGCCGGCCGCCAGTGGCAGGAAATCAACCTCCAGAAGCTGGCACAGTCGCAAGCGTTTTTATCGATCAGTCAGTGATGGCATCGTCATCCGCCTCGCCTTATGAACAAGACACCCTCCTCCAGCCCGTCCACCCCGCACAGCCCGGCTCTGGCAGACCGTCATGACACGGCCGAATCACTGGCGCAGGAACAGCCCTCGCCAGCGTCTTTTCCTGAAAAAGCGAATGCCCATCCCAGCGATGCGGAAGGCCACGACAGTGCATCCCTGATTGATGCGTCCGGCCCGGACAGCAATCCGGTTCTTCTGCCGCTGCTGGGTGCCGCTCCCCTGCGCCAGCACACCCGACGCCTCAGCGGCGCGTTCGCGGGAGGCGTGGCCCTGGCCGTCGTGGGACTGCTGCTGGGCAGCTGGCAGGCCCATGAACGCAGTCTGCGCTACACCCACGCGACGGACACCCTGGTGCAGGCACAACGCCTGAACGTCACAGCCACCAACGGCATCAGTGGCCAGACCCAGGCCTACAAGGCCATCCCCGATGGCACCGGTGCACTGCTGCAAGCCATAGGCCAGCTGGAACAATCCGGCCTGGCCGGAGACAGTGTCGGCCCGGTAGTACAAAAAGGCAGTGAAATCCAGAACATCGCCTGGCAGGTGGCCACGGGTTCGCGTGCCCTGGAAGAGCGCGAAGCGGCTTTTGCCAACATCGAAAGCACCACAGCCCATCTGAGCGAGCTGGCCAGCAACCTCAGTGCCGCCTCCGGGCAAAGCCCGATCCAGTCTGCCGCCAGACGGCTTCTGGCCAGCAGCGAAAGCATGCACAATGCCGTGGCTGTGCTGCGCCTGTCCAACGCCAGCAACAGTGCCGTGCAGGAAGCCCTGCAACAGGCATTCCAGTCTGCGGGGTCTGCCTTGCAGCAATTGCGCGAACAGACCGTGGCGGCCAACCAGCAGTCGCTGAGCCTCATCATCGAGGCCCTGGGCCTGCACACAGCCCTGAACGCCAGCCTCCAGACCATCCAGTCCACCGTGGAGCCCGCACAGCAGGCCCAGGATGCCCTGCACAAACTGGCACACCATACCGATCAGATGCTGCCGACACTGGCCCAGTTGCGCGACCAGAGCCATGCCCAACTGGGCTGGCCATGGTACGGCATATTGCTGATCGCCCTGGGCATCGTCCTGAGTGCCGGCAGTGGCTGGCTGATGGCACGCGCCCACATTCTGGCCAGTCGCAACAAATATGCCCAGGCGCAGACCCAGCAACAAGCGGCCAGCACCCGCGAACAGGATGCCAAACGCCTCAACGATGCCAACCAGGCCGCCATTCTGCGCCTGATGAACGAGCTGCTGCTGATCGCCGAAGGCGACCTGACGCAGGAAGCGACCGTGACCGAAGACATCACCGGTGCCATCGCCGACTCGATCAACTACACCATCGAGGAACTGCGCCACCTGATTTCCAGTGTGCAGGCATCGGCCAGCAAAGTGGCCGAAACCACCGGGGAAGTGGGCACCACCTCCAGCAAGCTGCTGGCAGCCTCCAACGAGCAATTGCGCGAAATTCTGGAAACCGGCCGTTCCATTCTCGACATGGCCCAGCGCATCAACCATGTATCGGCGCAGGCACAGGAATCCTCCAGCGTGGCCCGCCAATCGCGGGTGGCAGCAGAGTCGGGCATGAAGGCGGTACAGAACACCATCGGCGGCATGAATGCCATCCGCGCCCAGATTCAGGAATCGTCCAAGCGCATCAAGCGGCTGGGCGAGTCGTCACAGGAAATCGGTGAAATCACCGAACTGATCTCCGACATTACCGAACAGACCAACGTGCTGGCCCTGAACGCCGCCATCCAGGCCGCTTCGGCAGGCGAGGCTGGACGCGGCTTCTCCGTGGTGGCAGAGGAAGTGCAGCGTCTGGCCGAGCGTTCTGCCGATGCCACGCGCCAGATTGCCGCACTGGTCAAGACCATTCAGTCCGACACGCAGGATGCAGTCTCCGCGATGGAGCGATGCACTGCGGGGGTGGTCGAAGGAGCCAGCCTGTCCGACCGCGCAGGCACGGCCCTGAGCGAAATCGACCAGGTCTCGCGCACACTGTCCAAACTGGTGGAGCAGATTTCCGACACCGCGCTGCACGAAGCCACACTGGCCAACCAGGTGGCCGAAAGCATCCAGCACATCTTCGTGGTCACGGAACAGACCAGTGAGGGCACCCGCTCCACGACACAACAGGTGCAGGAGCTGTCGCAGGTGGCGGAGGAGCTGCACCAGTCGATTGCCCGATTCAAGATTGCCTGAAGAAGCCCGTTCACACCATGACATCTGCAACAGGGAACTACATGGACACACCGCAACACCGCATGGAAGAAGACCTGGGGTCACTGGCCTGGGTGCTGGCAGAAATGCGTACCACATGGAGCAAAGGCATCGAGGCCTTGCGCCAGTTCCAGAAAAACCCCGGAGATACAACCCTTCTGGAACCGGCCAGGAACCAGTTTCACCAGATCTGCGGCGTGCTGGACATGGTGGGCTCCTTCATGCCAGCCATGGTGCTGCGCCATGGCGAGGTGGCTGTGGAGCGTTTCATCGCCGATCCGGCCCTGTGCACCGACAAAGCCGTCCATACCCTGGAACAGGCTGGCCAGGCCGTAGCCGAATACATGGAAAGCCTGTTGCAGGGTGAAAACACACCGGCCCTGACCCTGTTTCTGCCCTACCGCAACATCCGCACACTGGCCGCCAGCATTCCACCGGCCAGCCCCGCCGACCTGTGGAGCCTGGAGGGTGAGCTGCACGAGCCGGACATTCCCGTGCCCACCAAACCCCTCGCCCCCAGCCAGAGGGTGCGCGACCTGATCGACCAGATGGTGCTGAAAATCATCCAGGGCACACAACAGCACGAAGCGGCGGGACAACTGGTCAGGATCTGCCTGGGGCTGGCCGCCGACAGCAGCCACTTCCAGGCGCGCACATTCTGGAAAGTCGCTGCCGGTTTTTTCGAGGCACTCGCCCATGGCACCCTGGCAAGCGACATCTACGTCAAGCGCACGGCCAGCCGGGTGCTGGTGCAATATGCCTCCATGGCGGAAGACAGCACCAAGGTCATTCCCAAAGGGATGCAGGACCTGCTTTTTTTCTGCGCACAGGCCCAGCCGGACGGGCGTCAGCCCAGCCCCATTCTGGATGCAGTGCGCACGGCTTTCGGACTGAACCGCCATGTCCCGTTCGACTACAACCGCCAGTACTTCTGGCTGATTCCAGCGCACGAAAAAGAAGCCCTGGACAAACTGCTGGACGACATTGCACAAAGCTGCTCGGACATAGGTGAAAGCAGCACCCATGGCCTGTCGCAATGCCTGGTGCATTTCAAGGAGCTCAATCGCCGCCTGCCACCCCATGTTCCCGGCAGCGCAGATTTCACCCAGAGCCTGGTGGATGCCGCCAGTGACTGGGCCTCTTCGGGCCAGACTCCCTCGCATGCCTTGCTGCTGGAAATTGCCGCAGACATACTGTATGTACAGGCATTGCTGACCAAGCGCGGTCTGCACAGCCTGGATACCGAACAGCACATGGCCCAGTTGCACCAGCGGCTGGAAAGCGTTCGCAAGACCGGGCAAGACCTTCCCATCACCCCGTGGATGGAAGCCCTGTACAAACAAGTCAATGATGCCCACACCACCAAAGACCTGGCCAATGAATTGCGGGTGGTATTGGCAGAAGTGGAAATGGGCCTGGATGTCTTCTTCCAGCATCCCGAAAACACTGCCACGCTGGAACGCGTGCCCGACCAGCTCCAGCAAATCCACAACATCCTCGCCATACTCGGTCTGGAGCAGGCAGCTCTGGTGGCGCAACGCGTCTCGGAGCAGGTGCAAACCTTCATTGCACAGACCCACGACAGTGCAAGTACCACGCTGGATCACAACGACGCGCGTTTTGCCGAGATCGGCAACAACATCGGCGCACTCGGTCTCCAGCTCGACATGCTGGCCTATCAGCCCGCACTCGCACAGAACCTGTTCGTCTACGACCCCGACGCAGCCTCGCTCAAACCCGCACTGAACAGCATCCGCAGCCCAGGCCACGCCGACGAAGACTTTTTCCAGTTTGTGCAGGAACGCCCGCAGGATGTCCCATCCACCTATGTGACAGGGGCAGAAGCACAGGAAACCGACCCTGTCGAATCCACTGCGGCGCAAGCTCCCGAAACTGCAACTGCAACTGCAACTGCAACTGCAACTGCAACTGCACAGAGTGTCATACCCCTGGTAGCTGCTGCCATCGGTGGCACGGGACTGTCCCTGTTGCCACCACAGGAACTTCCCACCGAACAGTCCGAACCTCCCGCATCAGCGACACTGCCCCCCCTGACACTGCCACCAGAGGAGCCAGGCCAGACGGAATACAGAGAGCATGCCTCTGACACTTCCGAAACCACAGCGGCCCCCACCGCAGTGGAGGCAGAGACACCCGCGCCATCGGAACCGGAACTGCCGGCCCTCGAACTCGATTTCGATCTGGGCTTGAGCACCCTGTCCATCGAAAGCCCGGCAGCAGACCTGCCGTCGGACATCCCCGAAATTGCACCCACAGACACCGGGGCAGTCTTCGCACCAGCACAGCACCCGATTGCCCTGCCCGATGGCGGCGAACCGGTTGAGACAGTGGAGGCCATCGAAGCCACGCCGCCGCCTGCCGAAGCAGAAGCTGCTCCCGCCGCCCTCGAGGAAGACGATGACGATCTGCTGGGCATCTTCCTGGACGAAGCCCAGGGAGTGATCGACCATGCCCAGGCCGCACTGGCCCAACTGGCCTTGGCCCCCGCCGACACCGAACAGCAAACCAGCTTGCGCCGTGCCCTGCACACCCTCAAGGGAAGCTCCCGCATGGTCGGACTGATGGAATTCGGCGAAGCCGCCTGGGCCATGGAGCAACTGCTCAATGCCTGGCTGGCCGGACAAAAGCCCTTCGACCCATCGATTCAAGCCCTGTGTACCCAGGTGCTGACCGCCATGAACAACTGGGTGGCCGACATCTACATGCGCGACCATGCACACTGGCAGGCGCAACCATTCATCGATTCTGCCGATGCCATGCGTCTGCAAGGACAATACATTCCGCTGGCCTCGGAAGACCAGGGCGAAACCATCGCACCGCTCACGTCCCATGCACAGCAGGGCACTGACCGCGACAGAGATCCAGAGCCAGTGGCAAGCACCACCGAAGTGGTGGCAGACACAATCACTGCCACCGAACGGCCACAGCCCGTTCCAGTCGCAGAAGCCCCGCCACAGGAAACCTCTGCGGTACATGGCAAACCAGCTACCCCCACGGCCACTACGCCAGAAACCGCCACCACACCACCGACTGCGTGGGGACCGGAATCGGAATTGGCGCAACTGGATATCGGCAACGCTGCAACGCATCCTTATCAGGACGTGCTGTCCGATCAGGTGGATGCCGACCTCTTTCCGATTTTTGAAGAAGAAGCGATCGATCTGCTGCCCCAACTGGTCGGTGCCCTGCGCCGCTGGGCCGATCATCCGGCACACAGCGATGCCCGGCGCGAAGCATTGCGCATTTTGCACACGCTCAAGGGCAGCTCCCGTCTGGCCGGTGCCATGCACCTGGGGGAAATGGCGCATGAGTTCGAGTCCTCCATCGGTGTGCTGGAAACATGCGATGCCCACAGCATTGCACCGCTGCTGATACAGTACGACCACTTGCAGGCCGCATTCGATGCCTTGCGCAGCAAGACCAATGCCGCACTGGAACAGGGTATGCTGGCCACACCGAATGCCGGTCTGGGCGACATTCATGCGGTCTACGACATCGTACGCAGCACTCCCCAGGCCACCCTGGTGGCCGCCCCCATTCCAGAACCCGCCGTCGCCTCCCACCCCACAGCAGAAGAGGAGTCCTCGTCTGACGATGCTCGTCTTGCCAACGAGCCGGATGCCTCGATCGTACGGGAAGAGCAGCACGCCTACGACAGCCAGCCATTCGCACCAGAAGAGGCACAAGGCCCCGAACCCACGCCCACAGAATCCGACGACGACTCCTCGCACTACTGGACAGCCGGTCGGCACGCCGAATTGCCCGGCCCGACTCCGCTGGACATCAAGCCCGCACCGGTCAATCGGCAGACCCTGCGGGTGCGCAGCGACCTCATCAACCGCCTCATCAACCAGGCCGGTGAAATCCAGATTGCCCGCGCCAGGGCAGAATCGCGTCTCAAACAGTTGAGCCATTCCCTCAAGGAAATGACTGGCAGTCTGGAACGGTTGCGCCACCAGTTGCGAGAACTGGAAGTGCAGGCCGAATCGCAGATGCAATCGCGCATGAGCCTGGGCAAGGAACATTCCGATTTCGACCCACTGGAATTCGACCGTTTCACCCGTGTGCAGGAACTCACCCGCATGATGGCCGAAACCGTCAATGACGTGGCCACCGTGCAGCGCGGCCTGCAAGTGACCATGTCGGGTGCGGAAGACGATCTGGTGGAGCAAGGCATGAAAGGCCGCGAGTTGCAACGCGATCTGCTGCGCAGCCGGATGGTGGAATTCAACAGCATCACCGAACGCCTGCATGCACTGGTGCGCCAGGCAGCCCTCGAAACCGGCAAGCAAATCCACCTGGAGATCGATGGCGGCAGCATCGAAATCGACCGCAGTCTGCTCGATCGCATGACCCCTGCCTTCGAACACCTGTTGCGCAACTGCGTCAGCCACGGTATCGAAATGCCCGAAGAACGCCTGCGCCTGCACAAGTCAGACACCGGGATCATCAGCATTCGTGTCAGCCAGGAGGGCAACGATGTGGCCTTCGAATTCCACGATGATGGCAAGGGACTGGATCTGCCAGCCATTCGCGCCAAGGGACTGGAACGCGGCCTGATTCAGGCCGAGCAAACCCTGTCGGATGACGAACTGGCCAATCTGATTTTCCTGCCAGGCTTCACCACCATGAAGCAGGTCACCGGACTGGCCGGACGAGGCATCGGCATGGATGTCGTGCGCACTGAACTCAACACCGTGGGCGGTCGCATCGAAACCAGCACCGAGGCCCAGCGTGGCAGCACCTTCCGCATGGTCATGCCGCTGACCACCGCTGTGACACAGGTGATGCTGGTGCGCATCGGCAACATCACCCTCGGCATTCCAGCCAACCAGGTGGAGAACATCCACCGGGCCGACCCAAAGCAACTCTCCCGCGCCTATGCCTCCCGGCATTTTGCCGAAGCCGGCGTGCTCGTTCCGTTCTACTGGGCCGGAGCCTTGTTGCAGCATTCGGTTCAAAGCACGGAAAGCATCGAAGGCACCACCCCCATCATTCTGGTGCGCAGTGCCTCCCAACGGCTGGCTCTGCACGTCGATGAAATCATCGGTAACCAGGAAGTCGTGGTGAAGAACCTGGGACCACAGATTGCCAGCATCGACGGCCTGACCGGCATGTCGGTACTGGCAAGCGGTGCCATCCTGCTGATCTACAACTTCATTGCCCTGAACAAGTCTCACGGCCAGCAGACCCTTGACACACGGGGAGACAGCAATGGCACTACAGAGCACCACATGCCTGCGCTGGGCGAATCGGCCTTTACCCGCTCGGTGGCATCCAACCTGCCGCTGGTGCTGGTAGTGGACGACTCGATCACCGTGCGCCGCGTCACGCAACGCCTGCTCAAGCGCGAAGGCTATCGCGTGGAACTGGCAGCCGATGGCGTGCAAGCCCTTGAAAAGCTGAAACAGGAACGTCCCACCGTGGTTCTGTCCGACATCGAAATGCCCAAAATGGACGGTTTCGAGTTGCTGCGCCACATCCGTGCCCAGGCGCAATGGCAAGACCTGCCCATCATCATGATTACCTCCCGGACAGCGCAAAAGCACAAGGAACGCGCCAACGAACTGGGTGCCAATCATTACCTGGGCAAGCCCTACTCCGACAAGGAGTTGCTGGCATTGGTGGGCCAATACGCTGCGGCGGCCCAAGCCCGGCCCATCTTGCCGGAATAACGGCCTGACAAGAACCTGCTGCCAGCCAGCAGCGGGTTCTGGCATACACCGACAAACACCGGCATCAGCCGGTGTTGTTGTCTCGTATCAGGCGATCGTACGCACCTCACCGCCACCGAACAGGTTGCTGATGGCGCGTGCCGACAGTTCCGGGTATTGGGTATCTCGGCCCACATCCTCGCTGTAGTGCCAGGTCATAGCGCATTTCTGTCCCGGTGCCAGCTCCACCTGCACATGCAGGGCATCAGCCTGTAGCAAGGTTGCCACCGAAGTAATCATGACGTACTTCAGATCGTCCCCCAGGCTGGAGAGCAATGCGTAATCTTCTGGCGCAGCGGTAATCCGCACTGCCGCTTGCAGGGAAGAACCCAGTTGCCCGGCAGCGCGCACCGTCTCGATCTCCTTGTTCACTGCATCGCGGATTTCACGCACCCGCTGCCATTTCTGCACCAGTGCATGGGCATCGTCCGCCACGGGCACGTCATGGAAGGTTTCCAGGAAAATGGATTCGGACTGGCCCGGCGCAAAAATCGGCCACGCCTCTTCCGCCGTGAAACTCAGGAAGGGAGCCATCCAGCGCAACATCGCATGGGTAATGTGCCACAGTGCCGTCTGCGCACTGCGCCGCGCCAGACTCTTGGCCTGTGTGACATAGAGGCGATCCTTGAGCACATCCAGATAGAAGGCCCCCAGGTCTTCGGAGCAGTACACCTGCAACTTGGAAACCACTGGATGGAATTCATACACCTGGTAATGTGCCAGCACCTCTTGCTGGAAGGCACTGGCACGCGCCAGCGCGTAGCGGTCGATCTCCAGCATCTGTTCCAATGGCACCGCATCGGTGTGGGGATCGAAATCGCTGGTATTGGCGAGCAAAAAGCGCAGCGTATTGCGGATGCGCCGGTAGGCATCCACCACCCGTGCCAGAATCCTGTCGTCAATCGCCAAATCGCCCGAATAGTCGGTGGAAGCCACCCACAGGCGAATGATCTCCGCGCCCAGCTTGTTGCTAACCTCTTGTGGGGCCACCGTGTTGCCCAGCGACTTGCTCATCTTCTTGCCCTGGCCATCCACGGTGAAACCGTGGGTGAGCAGCCCCTTGTAGGGTGCGCGGCCATTGAGCGCGCTGGACAGCAGCAGCGAAGAATGGAACCAGCCACGATGCTGATCGTGCCCTTCGAGGTACAGATCGGCTTCGGGGCCGTGGGCATGGCCGACTTCGACATGGGTTCCGTGCAGCACATGCGCAAACGTGGAGCCGGAATCAAACCAGACATCCAGAATATCGTTCACCTTGTTGTATTGACCGGCTTCGTTCGCCCCCAGAATCTCTTCGGGCGTGGTGCGGCTCCAGGCTTCGATACCGCCCTGCTCCACGATCTCGATGGCCCGATCCAGCAACTCCAGCGTACGCGGATGCAGCTCCTCGGTATCGCGGTGCAGGAAGAACGGCAAGGGCACACCCCAGTTGCGCTGGCGCGAAATGCCCCAGTCCGGGCGATTGGCAATCATGTCGTGCAACCGTGCCTTGCCGTTGGCAGGATAGAACTGCGTCTGCTCGATGGCAGCCAGTGCCGTCTGGCGCAGCGTGGCCGCAGGCCGCTCCTGGGCGAACACGCCCTCACCTTCATCCATGCGCACAAACCACTGGGCCGTGGCACGGTAGATCACCGGTGTCTTGTGCCGCCAGCAATGCGGGTAGCTGTGGCTGATGGTCTGGGTTGCCATCAAACGCCCCGCCAGCCGCAGTGCATCCAGAATGACGGGAACGGCCTTCCAGATATGCTGGCCACCGAACAGCGGGAAGTCCTCGGCATACACGCCGTTGGCCTGCACCGGGGTCAGAATCTCGGAGTGCTTCAGGCCGTGGGCCGTGCAGGAGTTGAAGTCGTCCACCCCATAGGCAGGAGCGGAATGCACAATCCCCGTGCCATCCTCGGCGGTGGCGTAATCGGCCAGAATCACCGGAGCCAGACGGCGATACCCCGCATCCACCGCATACAGCGGATGCTGGAATTGCAGCCCTGCCAGTTGCTGGCCAGGCACCGTTGCCACCACGTCACCTTGCAGACCAAAACGCTCCAGACACCGCTGCACCAGCACGGCCGCCAGCAGCAAATAACCCTTGGGCGTATCGACCAGCGCGTAATCGATCTGCGGATTCAGGTTCAAGGCCTGGTTGGCCGGAATCGTCCATGCCGTGGTGGTCCAGATCACCACGAAAGCATCCTTGGCCGCATCCGGCAGAGACGGCAAGCCGAAGGCTGTGGCCAGTGCCTGGGGATCCGCGGCCTTGAATGCCACGTCCAGCGTGTCTGATTTCTTGTCGGCGTATTCAATCTCGAACTCGGCCAGCGAGGACTTGCAATCAAAGCACCAGTACACCGGCTTCAGTCCCCGGTACAGAAAGCCCCGCTCCATCACCCGCTTGAGCACCCGCAGCTCACCGGCTTCATTGGCGTAATTCATGGTCTTGTACGGATGCTCCCAGTCGCCCAAGACGCCCAGCCGCTTGAAGTCGGCCATCTGCTGCTCGACCTGCTCCTGCGCGAACCCACGCGCCTTCGCCTGCATGTCGTCGCGGCTGAGATTGCGCCCATGCAGTTTTTCGATGGCGTTCTCGATGGGCAGACCATGACAGTCCCAGCCCGGCACATAGGCGGCATCGAAGCCATCGAGTTGGCGGGACTTGACGATCATGTCCTTGAGGATTTTGTTTACCGCGTGGCCGATGTGGATTTTGCCATTGGCATACGGCGGGCCATCGTGCAGCACGAACAGCGGGCGACCCTTGCTGGCATCGCGCAGCCTCTGGTACAGACCCTCCTGCTCCCATTGCTGCACCCAGCCTGGTTCGCGCCTGGGCAAATCGCCGCGCATGGGGAATGGCGTATCGGGCAGATTGAGTTTCTTGCGGTAATCCGCTGTGGATGGCTTGGAATCTTGAGACATGGATGAAAAACTTTCATGCCTGACCCGGTGGCGTTGGCAATGCCTTGACGCACCCGGACAGACAGGGGGAAATCGGGAATGAAGAATGCAGCATCAATCGGTTGCACCAGTTGGGCAATGCGGTGAACCAAAGAATCGAGCGCGGTGGCTGTGCCTGAACAGCACAGGGAGCGTCAAATTCGGTCGCGCGTGGTCTGACGGCTGGTTTGCACGAACGCATTCAACCACCGCCTGAACCCGGCCCTCATCCATTCCATGCACACAGGCTCACCCTGGGCGGGCAGCCAGGCCAGCGTCGGAATCAAAGGCCGAGGCACTACAGCACACCACAGCCGCTGCGGCATCTGCGCCTCGACACGAAACGGAACACAAGGAAAAAGAAAGGAATAGCGAACCACTGCGGCATTTTACTACCGTAGTCACGGCCATCCAGCCCCTGCACCGACTTGACTGGCCCTGTATGCCGCTCGCGTGTGCCACAATTCCTTGGCAATCCAAGAGTTGCCATGAAAATGCCATGCTTGCATCGCACAATCCAGACATCTTCAGCAGGACATGCGGCCGACTGCCGCCACCAGGGTTTTCCCTGTGCCTCCGATTCCATAACCCCAGGCGATAAAAAAAGAAAAATTAATTTGTTGCATCGCAACAAAAAGGCTTGCATTCGCCTTCCAACTGGTTTTAGAATGTCACCGATGCTGCAATGCAACATACAACTGCACGAAGCGTCAAGCGTTTTTCAGCAGAGCCGGAATTGCGCAGGCGGTTAGCCCGGTGGCGATCGCAGAAATGGTTCCTGTCATGCCGAAGATACAGTGGCAAAGCTAGACAAAAAATCAGAAGTGTTTTGTTCAGCAATGTCGCACCCACTTTAATCACCACCGTCAGAACATTTGGAGATTGCCATGTCCTTTACCCCAGAACAACTGCTTGCCGCTCACAAAGCCAACATCGAACAACTGTTCGGCCTGACCAGCAAAGCCTTCGAAGGCGTTGAAAAACTCATCGAACTGAACATCCAGGTTTCGCGCGAAGCTCTGGACGATGCCGCCAAGAACGCCCAGGCCGTTCTCTCCGTCAAAGACGTTCAGGAACTGGCTGCCCTGCAAACCAGCCTGCTGCAACCCCTGGCTGAAAAAGCCGCCAGCTACAGCCGCAAGCTGTACGAAATCGCTTCCACCAACAGCAGCGAATTCACCAAGGCTGTGGAAGAAAAAGCCAGCGAAGCCCAGGAAACCGTGAACAAGCTGGTGGAAACTGCCGCCAAGAACGCACCTGCCGGCAGCGAAGCTTCCGTCGCAGTGGTTCGCAGCGCATTGTCCGCCGCCAACAACGCTTTTGAATCGGTTCAGAAAACCGTCAAGCAAGCCACTGACGTGGCACAAGCCAACTTCAACGCAGTGACCGAAAGCGCGACCAACGCCGCCAAGACCGCTGCTGCTACCCGCCGTCGCACCACTGGTGCCTGATCGCCTGAACCTGGTGACTGCCAGCAGGTGTGCATGAGAGGATTTCGGGTTCAAACACCCGAATCCCCGGTATTCGAATTTCTGGAAAAACCTTCAAGTGCAGATGAAGTTCTTGATTCTGAACGATTCGGTTTTTCCAACCCAGTTGTCTCCTTGGATCCCTTGGAAATCGGTTTCACGGATCCCTTCAAAGCCTGATAGCCTGTCTATCAGGCTTTTTTTTATGCTGACAACCGCCCTGCAAGAATCCAAGCAACAAGGCCCAAGCGGGCCTTGTTGCTTCAGCTCAACTGGCCGTGGCAATTCTTGTATTTCTTGCCACTGCCACAGGGACAAGGGTCATTGCGGCCCACACGCGGCACGTCGGCAGCAGCGACGGCCGCTCCCTCGGCACCATCACTGGTGCTGGCATCGAAGGCACGCTGGTTGATGGCCTCGGCTGTCTCTTCCAGTGCCTGTGCAGCTTCTGCCACCTGGGCCGGGTCCTGCACATGCACACGCACGATGATGCGTGTCACTTCCACGCTGACCGCGTTAATCATGCCTCGGAACAGCTCGAATGCCTCGCGCTTGTACTCCTGCTTGGGCTGCTTCTGCGCGAAACCGCGCAGGTGGATGCCCTGGCGCAGGTAATCCAATGCGCTGAGGTGATCGCGCCACTGGGTATCAATGGTCTGGAGCAGCACCACCCGTTCGAAATTGTTGAACGACTCTGCGCCCGCCAATTGCACCTTGGCCGCGTAGTGTTCGTTGGCTGCCGTCAGCACACGCTCCAGAATATCCTCGGCGGTGATGCTTTCAGAAGCCTGCACCTGCTGGGCCAATCCCAGTTGCAGACCCCATTCCTTGTCCAGTTCGGATTCGAGAGCAACCAGATCCCACTGCTCTTCCATGCTTTCGGCTGGCACATGGCGCAACACCAGATCGGTGAACGTGGATTCACGCATGGCAGCCACGATGTCGCTGACGGTCGCGGCATCCAGAATCTCGTTGCGCTGGGTGTAAATGACCTTGCGCTGCTCATTGGACACGTCATCGTAATCCAGCAACTGTTTGCGGATGTCGAAGTTGCGCGCCTCCACCTTGCGCTGGGCCGACTCGATGCTGCGCGTGACCATGCCTGCCTCGATGGCCTCGCCCTCAGGCATTTTGAGGCGATCCATGATGGCCCGCACCCGATCGCCCGCAAAAATGCGCATCAGCGGATCGTCAAGGCTGAGATAGAAGCGCGATGAACCGGGATCGCCCTGGCGACCGGAACGCCCGCGCAACTGGTTGTCGATGCGGCGCGACTCGTGCCGCTCGGTGGCAATGACCCGCAAGCCGCCCAGTTCCTTGATATGGGCGTTGTCCTTTTCCCACTGCGCACGGGCTTCGGCAAGCCGTGCCTGCTTCTGTGCGGAATCCAGGCTTTCATCGGCTTCGATGGCTGCCAGCAACTTCTCGATATTGCCCCCCAGCACAATGTCCGTACCACGCCCGGCCATGTTCGTGGCAATCGTAATCATGCCTTCGCGGCCTGCCTGGGCAATGATGTCGGCCTCGCGTTCGTGCTGCTTGGCATTGAGCACCTGATGGGGAAGTTGAGCCTGATCCAGCAGGCGGGAGATGATCTCCGAATTCTCGATGGAACTGGTGCCCACCAGCACCGGCTGGCCCCGCTTGTGGCACTCGTCAATATCGGCAATCGCTGCGTTGTATTTTTCCTGGGTGGTCTTGTACACGCGATCCAGCTGGTCGTCGCGCAGGCTCTTGCGGTTGGGCGGCACGATGACCGTCTCCAGCGCGTAAATCTCCTGGAACTCGTAAGCCTCGGTATCCGCCGTTCCCGTCATGCCCGACAGCTTGCCGTACATGCGGAAATAGTTCTGGAACGTGATGGAAGCCATCGTGGTGTTTTCTGCCTGGATGTGCGCGGCCTCCTTGGCCTCCACAGCCTGGTGCAGGCCATCGCTCCAACGCCGCCCCGACATCAAACGCCCGGTGAACTCATCAACGATGACCACTTCACCGTTCTGCACTACATAGTGCTCATCGCGATTGAACAGCGTATGGGCACGCAGGGCCGCATACAGATGGTGCACCAGCATGATGTTGCCCGGGTCGTACAGCGAGGCTCCCTCGGCCAGCAGCCCCTTCTCGGACAGAATGCGCTCGGCAGTCTCGTACCCCTGATCGGTCAGGTGAACCTGGCGGGCTTTCTCATCCACAGTGTAGTCGCCCGGTGTAATCACACCCTCGCCCGTGCGGGGATCGGCTTCGCCTTCCTGCTGTGTCAGCATGGGAGCAATGCCGTTCATCACCAGATAGATCTGGGTGTTGTCTTCGGCTGGGCCGCTGATGATGAGCGGCGTGCGCGCCTCATCAATCAGGATGGAATCCACCTCGTCCACAATCGCATAGTTCAGGCTGCGCTGCACGCGTTCGCGCGCCTCATAGACCATGTTGTCGCGCAGGTAATCGAAGCCGTATTCGTTGTTGGTGCCATAGGTGATGTCGGCCGCATAGGCTTCCTGCTTGGCTTCCTTGGGCAGGCCGGGCAGGTTGATGCCCACCGCCAGGCCCAGAAAGCCATAGAGCCGTCCCATCCATTGGGCATCGCGCCGGGCCAGGTAATCGTTCACCGTCACCACATGCACGCCCTTGCCGCTCAGGGCATTGAGGTACACCGGCAACGTGGAAGTCAAGGTCTTGCCCTCGCCCGTGCGCATTTCCGCAATCTTGCCGTAGTGCAAGGCCATGCCACCGACAAGCTGCACGTCGAAATGGCGCATCTTCATCACCCGGCGCGAAGCCTCGCGCACCACGGCAAAAGCCTCGGGCAAAAGTTGATCCAGCGTCTCGCCCTTGTCCAGGCGTTCCTTGAATGCCGGGGTCTTGGCCTGCAACTCGGCGTCGCTGAGTTTTTCCAGTTCCGGCTCCAGCGCGTTGATGCGGCTTACCGTCTTGCGATACTGTTTGAGCAGCCGGTCGTTGCGACTGCCGAATAGCTTGGTCAGAAAATTGGTGGCCATGAATAACAGCCGCTGCGCGCACCAGCGACATGCCGTGCCCAAAGCGACCTTGTCCTTTGTGGTAAACAGAAAACAGAGCCTGGGGCTGTCCTATACGGGACATTTCCCAGGCGACGGAATATTCTACGGCAACAAACACCACCACGGCCAAGCCATGCCCCGCCACTGGCCAGCCAGCGCATGCACTACAGTCGCATGGAACCTGAAGGGGCCGCGCATATCCAAACCCACGTCCAGTGCAATCTTTGGCATTTTGGCCTACCATTGCAATGGAAACAGAATCGTCTTGTTGCGCACACATTTTGTGACGCAGGGAGCTTTCTGAACAACCATTTCTCGCCATTCCAGACCTCAGGAGAACCCCCATGACTGCCACCGCGACCGCCACTGCATCCACCGACACCACCTTTGCCATGCCAACCCCCATCGTCTTCACCGATGCCGCTGCGGCCAAGGTGGCCGATCTGATTGCCGAAGAAGGCAACCCGGATCTGAAACTGCGCGTCTTCGTACAGGGCGGCGGATGTTCCGGATTCCAATATGGCTTCACCTTCGACGAAATCACCAACGACGATGACACCACCATGACCAAGAACGGCGTGTCGCTGCTGATCGATGCCATGAGCTACCAGTACCTGCTGGGCGCGGAGATCGACTACAAGGAAGACTTGCAAGGCGCGCAGTTCGTCATCAAGAACCCCAACGCCTCCACCACCTGCGGCTGCGGCTCCAGCTTCTCGGTCTGAGATCGTGAACAGGTTCTGAAAACGGCACACGTCCTCTCGCATTGGCCGCTTGCAGAGGATGCCTGTGCAAACCCACACCTATTGGCATCCGCATTATTCCTTTCGGATTTGTCGGAATTTAAACCAAATGCCAGATGGTCATGCCAAATAGCCGCTGAGCGAAACGCCATCGCACCCATTAGCATAGTTTTCGCCGAATGGCAAAACCTGCCCCCAGAGGCACCATGACTGTCAAAAGCCTCTTGCCATTCTGGAACCAACGGGTGACAATACGCCACTTTCAAGTTCATCCTGAACTCGGTCTGGCAAATGTGTCGCGGCATAAACAGCTCCAGACTCGATCAAAAGATGGGCTGCTCTTTATTCCACCTGTGATTTTTCCAAACAACAGACTATGTCGTCCAGCATCCAGATCCGTGCAGCCACGCTGCGTGACGCAAAAGCCATTGCCCAAATCCATGCCGCTGCCGTACAGGCAGCCTACAAAGGTCTGGTACCGGACGAACACCTGAAATCGGTTCCTCTGGAAAAGCGTGTGGCCTACTGGCGCGAGGCGATCGAATACTGCGAACCACAGGTCAAGGTGGCGATCGAGAACGACAAGATCGTGGGCTTTGTCGGCTTCGATCGCTCACGCGATGCCAAGACCCGCCCCACCACTGGCGAAATCTGGGCCATCTATATCGCCCCCAACCACTGGAACAAAGGCGTAGGCGCAGTGCTCTGGAATGCCGCCCGTGAAGGCTTGCATGAAGAAGGCTGTACCAATGTCACCTCCTGGGTGCCCCTGCGCAATGAACGCGCCCTGAAGTTTCATGAAACTGCCGGTTTCGAGCGCGAAGACGAAAGTGCCAAGACCGCTATTATCGGTGGCATGAAAATCGAGGAAATTCGCTTCAAACGCTCCCTTATTTCCACCGGCCGCTGATATTCAGAAAATCCTCTATTTCCAATCAGCGCAGAAAATCAAAATATTTTCATCAAAAACTACCAGGGCATATTCAATCAACGCTTTGGTAGTTTTTTTATCGCCCTGATTTTTAGGATATTCTGTTTCGCCAATCCAGTGGCGATATTCCCCCAACATCTCCAAGCCACTTATTCGGTGGCAGCTTCCCCATGACAAGCAAACGCAAAGGCATTATTCTGGCTGGCGGCTCCGGCACACGCCTGCACCCGGCCACCCTGGCCATCAGCAAGCAATTGCTGCCCGTCTATGACAAGCCCATGATCTATTACCCGCTGAGCACACTGATGCTCGCGGGCATCGACGAAATCCTCGTCATCAGCACCCCTCAGGACACCCCGCGTTTTCAACAACTGCTGGGAGATGGCAGCCAATGGGGGTTATCGTTCCAGTATGCCGTCCAGCCCAGCCCCGATGGCTTGGCACAGGCGTTTCTGATTGGCGAAAAATTCCTGGATGGTGCCCCCAGTGCCCTGGTGCTGGGCGACAACATTTTCTACGGCCACGATCTGGAGCGGCTGCTGGCCCAGGCCAATGCGCAGACGCATGGTGCCACCGTGTTTGCCTACCATGTGAACGACCCCGAACGCTATGGCGTGGTGGCGTTCGATCCGGAAGGAACGGCCATTTCGATTGAAGAGAAGCCCGCCGTTCCCCAGAGCAACTACGCCGTGACGGGCCTGTATTTCTATGACAGCCAAGTGGTGGAAATTGCTCGACAAATCAAGCCCAGTGCGCGGGGGGAGCTGGAAATCACCTCCGTCAATGACCACTATCTGCGCCAGCGTGAGTTGGGTGTGAAGATCATGCAGCGTGGCTACGCCTGGCTGGACACCGGCACCCACGAAAGCCTGTTGGATGCGGGCCAGTTCATTGCCACCCTGGAAAAACGCCAGGGCCTGAAAATTGCCTGCCCGGAAGAAATTGCGTTTCGCAAACGGCTGATCGATGCCGCACAACTCGAAAAACTCGCCAAGCCCTTGGCCAAAAACGGCTACGGCCAGTACCTGCTGCGCCTGCTGGCAGAAGCATGAATCCCGAGAAGCTCCAGTGCCTTGCCTATTCGCCTATACCAGCGAGGCCGCTTCCAGTTCCTTCTTCAGATAAGCATAAAACAGCGGTGCGGCCACCAGTCCGGCTGGGCCGAACACCGCCTCGCTGATGAACATGATGGCCAGCAATTCCCAGACGGCAATATGGGTACGCTGGCCGACCACCTTGGCGTTGATGAAATATTCGGCCTTGTGAATCAGCACCAGAAACGACAGACACACGAAGGCGGTCATGGGTGATACCGACAGCCCCACAATGGTGATGACCACATTGCACAGCAGGTTGCCAACAATCGGAATCAGGCCCGCCAGAAAAGTCAGCGTAATCAATGCCGGCGTGTAAGGCAATTGCAGGTCGAACAACGGCAGAACGCCCAGCAGGAAAATGGCGGTCAGCAAGGTATTGAAACTCGCAATCCAGAATTGGGCCGTGACGATTTGCCGGAATGCCTCGCCAAAACGGTGCGCGCGCAGTTTCAGTGCATCCACCAATGGAGCGGGCCGATAGCTGCGACTGCGATTGGCCGCCAAGGCCCCGATCAGCAAGCCCACATAAGCATAGAGAAAGCCCAACAGCCAGATGCGCCCGGCATTGGCCAGAACCCCCGCCTTGGTCAGCAGGTAGTAGGCCACGCTTTTCTGCACTTCTTCGGCCCCTTCCGGGAGCATCGATGCCAGTTCAGGGGGAAGATTCTGGCGAAACTGCAAAATCGTACGCGCCACATACTCGGTCAGTTCCGAGAACTGATGGGGGGCCGTCATCAGGTAGCTGCGGTAGTGGGTGAATGCCAGTGCCAGCACCCCGAGCGGAGCCAGAATCACGACAATGCTGGCAATGCTGGACGACCAGCGCATCAGACGCGCAGGCGGGTGATGCCAGAAGCGCAGCAACAGATGCACCAGCAGCGTATGAATGCCCCGCACCAGCAAAAATCCCAGACAGGCGGCCAGCAGCCCCGGCAGGATTCCCACCAGCATGATGAGCAGCAACCCCAGACCCATCAGCACAAAACTGGCAATGCGCACGGCCATGGGAACATGGCTGTCGCGTTGCGCGTGGCCTGAAGGTCGGGGAGCAGCAGTGTCGGTCATGCGACGGCGAAATGGAAGAAGAAACAGCGGGAGCAAAGGCCGCCCCGCAAAATGGCCACAAGGTCTGCCATCACTGTGCCTGAAATCAGAAAGCACTGCATGGCAGACATGGCATTCAGCGGATCAGCACGGCATTCTGGTCGCCTTTTTCGGCAATGGCTCCCAAGGCATAGACGGTTTCGCCCTGTGCCCGCAGGGTGTCTGCGACCGCCTGCGCGTGGTCGGCGGCCACCACCACCACCATGCCAATGCCGTTGTTGAACGTGCGGTTCATCTCGTGGCCGTCAATGCCTGCCGTATCTTGCAGCCAGGCAAACAGCTCGGTCTGCGGCCAGGCATCGGCATGGAGGTGTGCGGCCAGATGATCGGGCAGGATGCGCGGAATGTTTTCCAGCAAACCGCCACCGGTGATGTGTGCCAATCCCTTGATGGGGTGCTGCTCGAATGCCTTGAGGATGCTGCGCACATACAGGCGCGTCGGCTCCATGATGGTCTCGCGGAAGGGCTTGCCATCCAGCGTGGCCGGAATCTGGCTGCCCGCCCGTGTCAGGCACTTGCGTACCAGCGAGAAGCCGTTCGAGTGTACGCCGCTGCTGGCCAGACCCAGCACCACATCGCCCACCTGAATGTCCTTGCCGGTGAGGATGCGGCTTTTTTCCACCACTCCCACGGCAAAGCCGGCCAGATCGTATTCGCCATCGGGATACATGCCGGGCATCTCGGCAGTTTCTCCCCCGATGAGTGCGCAACCGGAAAGTTCACAGCCGCGCGCAATGCCGCCCACCACCGCAGCGGCCGTGTCCACGTCCAGCTTGCCGCAGGCAAAGTAATCAAGGAAGAACAGCGGCTCGGCCCCTTGCACCAGCACGTCATTGACGCTCATGGCCACCAGATCGATGCCCACGGTATCGTGCATGTTCCACTCAAAGGCCAGTTTGAGCTTGGTGCCCACACCGTCCGTGCCCGAGACCAGCACCGGCTCCTGGTAGCGTTTGGGCACTTCGAACAGTGCGCCGAAACCGCCAATGCCTCCCAGCACGCCATCGCGCAGTGTCTTGCGAGCCAGTGGCTTGATGCGTTCGACCAGCGCGTCGCCTGCATCAATATCAACGCCTGCGTCTTTGTAGGTAATCGGGGTGGGAGAGGAAGACATGCTTTTCTGAAATCGTTTGGAAGTAATCAAATCATGCACGAATGTGCCTGAAAACCTGCCCAGGCGCACACTGGCATATAGAATTGCCAGATTCTAAAGCCTGTCGTGACACGCCTGCCACTTGCCCCCGTGAAAGCACGCAAAAGCGCGGCGAATCCTCTGGAGACATGAATTTTCTGCGGGCCTGCCCACCCGTCTCAATCCGACCGCGCACTTGAAATCACCCCTTTGTTCCATGTCCTCACAGCAACTGGCCCTCAATATCGGATTGGCTCCACAACCGGATTTCAGCCATTTCTGCGCCGAGGGCAACACGGAGGCCAAGGCATTCCTGGAAAAAACAGCCCAGACCCTGATTGACCTGCCCCCGACCGCCCCCGCCGCATCCGACCCACTCATCCCCTGTTATCTCTGGGGCACCGAAGGCACTGGCAAGACCCACCTGCTGCAATCCATTGCACTGCTGCTGGAAAGCCACGGCCTGCGCACCGGCTGGATGGACTCTGGCCGGCATCTGGGGCGCGCCCGGGCCGGTATCGAATTCGACGAAAACTGGGTGGCCGTGCTGTTCGATGACATCCACACCTACAGCGAACGCCAGCAGAAAATCGCCTTCAACTGGTTCGTGAATGCCGCCCACCCGGCCAGCGGCAATCCCCGCTGGATCGTGGCGACCGGCCAAATGCCCGCTGCCGCCCTGCCCGTACGCGCCGACTTGCGCTCGCGCCTGATCGGTGGCTTCAACTGGGAACTGCGCCCGCTGGACGACCAGGCCCGCAAGCGCGTGCTGCAACACCAGGCGCGAGAGCGCGGCCTGCACCTCAGCGACGAAGTCTCGCACTATCTGCTGACGCACTTCGCCCGAGACCTCAACAACCTCACCACACTGCTGGCCCGCCTTGATGCCTACGCACTGCGCACCCAGCGCGGCATCAGCGTCCCCATGCTCAAGCAAATGCTGCACGATATGCCCTGACACAGCCGCAATAGGGCGCAGAACACGGAATTGGCCGTATTGGACTGCCGTTTTTTTGCGAGAATGTGAAGCCGTGCGGCATTCTCCAGTGCATCATGCCGGTATTTAGCCCGCACGCTCTGGCCCCCGAACCCGGATGTTGCCAGAGCCAACCGTCAGGGCCACCATCGCCCACTATCCTTCCACATGCAGCCCCAGACCTCTCCTGCCCCACTTGCCCCCTCACCGTCCGATGTCCAGCCTGTCCCCCGGCTGGCCCTGTTCGACCTCGATCACACCCTGCTGCCACTGGATTCGGACTACGAATGGGGGCAGTTCATATGCCGCCTTGGCTGGGTGGATGCCGACGCATTCGCCCGCCGCAATGCCGAATTCCTGGCGCAATACCGCGCCGGAACCCTGAATCTGGACGACTACATCCACTTTGCCACCGAAGCCATCCGCGCACGGGGCGAAGCTGCCAGCGCACTGGCCCACCAGCAGTTCATGCGGGAAGTGATCGAACCGGCCATCCGGCCCGCCGCGCTGGAGCTGCTGGAGCAGCATCGCCGGGCAGGCGACGAAATCGTCATCATCACCGCCACCAATGCCTTCATCACCACCCCGATTGCCCGTCGGCTGGGGGTGGAAAACCTGCTGGCCGTGAACCTGCAACGCGACCCCACCGGCTGGTACAGCGGCCACATCGACGGCATCCCCTCCTCGCGCGAAGGCAAGGTGCTGCGCATGAACGAATGGTTGCAGGCACGCGGCTGGGACTGGGGCGATGTATTCACCACCTTCTACAGCGACTCGCACAACGACATCCCACTGCTCTCGCAAGTGAACCTGCCGGTGGCCACCAACCCCGACGACACCCTGCGCCAGCACGCCCTGCGCCAGGGCTGGCGCGTTCTGGAGCTGTTCCAGTCCCCCCAATCCCATGATTAAAACAATGATTCACCGCCTGCTGGGCAAGGTCGCATCCCCAGCGGCAGCCGGCAGCCGCCCCCCGTCCAACCCATTCGGCGAACGCCAGGACGTACCCCTGCGCGTACACGGCATCGACCGCGAACTGCTGGATCGCCGCGCACTGGAAGTCGTCTCCACCTTGCAGGACAACGGCTACGAAGCCTACATCGTCGGCGGCGCAGTGCGCGATCTGCTGCTGGGCCTGCGCCCCAAGGACTTCGATGTGGCCACCAATGCCACGCCGGAAGAAGTCAAGGCCCTGTTTCGCCGCGCCTTCATCATCGGGCGACGCTTCCGCATCGTCCATGTCGTGTTCGGGCGCGGGCGCGAGCACGAGGTCATCGAAGTCACCACATTCCGCGCCTTCCTGGACAACACCGCCGCCAGCAAGGTCAGCGGCAACGAAAAAACCAACCGCAAGGCCCTGGAAGGCGTGCAGCACGCCGTCGATGCCAACGGCCGCGTGCTGCGTGACAACGTCTGGGGCACCCTGCCCGAAGATGCCGCACGGCGCGACTTCAGCATCAATGCCATGTACTACGACCCCATCACCGAAGTGGTGGTGGACTTTCACCACGGCATTGCCGACTCGCAAAAACGCCAGATTCGCATGATCGGCGAACCGGCCGCACGCTACCGCGAAGACCCGGTGCGCATTCTGCGCGCCATCCGCTTTGTGGCCAAGCTCGACCGGCTGGGCTTCGCGCTGGAGCCACGCACCGCCCAGCCGCTGAAGGAACTGCAAGGGCTGCTTGCCGACATTCCGCCCAGCCGCATGTTCGACGAAATGCTCAAGCTGCTGCAAACCGGGCACGCGCTGGCCTCCATTGCCCAGTTGCGCAAGCTGCATCTGGAGCATGGCATCTACCCGCTGCTGGACCTGACCGTGGAGCGCGAGCATCAGCCTCTCATCCATCAGGCCCTGGCCGATACCGACCGCCGTGTGGCCGAAGGCAAGCCCGTGGCCCCCAGCTTTCTGCTCGCCTGCATCCTCTGGCAGGATGTCGGCGAACTCTGGCGACTGCATCAGGACGAAGGCCAACCGGCCCACCCCGCGCTGCAACAGGCCATCGACGAAGCCTTTGAGCGGCGCGTCGGCGATGTCTCGGGCCGGGGCCGACTGGCCGCCGACATGCGCGAAATCTGGACCATGCAGCCGCGCTTCGAGAAACGGGCAGGCCGCGCACCTCACAGTCTGGTGCAGCAGCCACGCTTTCGCGCCGGGCTGGACTTTTTGCGCCTGCGCAGCCATGCGGGCGAAGTGGATGCCGCACTGGTGCAATGGTGGGAAACCTTCAGCCAGGCCGATGCCGACGCGCAGTTCGACCTGCTTCAGCAAGCCAAAGAGCAAACGCCCCCCGGCAGCCTGAAAACCAGCCGCAGCCGCAAGCGCAAACCCAAGGTCGCCACAGAATCACCGGCCATGCCGACAGAAGCAGGCATCGACATTCCGGCTCCGGCCCACGAGGCTGGCGACGCAGCAGCCCTGGAGCCGGACACAGCCTCCCCCGCCAAGAAACGCCGTCGGCGCAGGAAGCGCAGTGCCGATGCCAGCTCAGGGGAAAGCGGCACGGCAGCCCCCCAAGATGCTCCTGCCGCAGACGATTCCAGCGCAACAGGCACACCATGAGCCAGAGCTGTGTGGATGCCTGGATCGCACTGGGCGGCAATCTGGGAGATGCCCGGCAAAGCCTGTTGCAAGCCATCAGCGCACTGGGGCAACTGCCACACACCCGGCTGCTGCAAACCTCCTCGCTGTACCGCACGGCCCCCATCGACTCCCACGGCCCGGACTACCTGAATGCCGTGGCGCACATTTGCACCGGCTTGCCTGCGCTGGAACTGCTCGACCAGCTTCAGGCCCTGGAACTGGCCGCCGGACGCACCCGCCCCTACCCGAACGCCCCGCGCACCCTCGACCTGGACATCCTGCTCTATGGCGACGAACGCATCGACCACCCGCGCCTGCAAGTGCCCCATCCGCGCATGACCGAACGCGCCTTCGTGCTGGTGCCGCTGCATGAGATCGCCCCGCAACATGCCCCGGATGCCCTGCTGGCCAGCGTGGCACACCAGCAGATCACCTGCCATCAACCCCGTCCGGCCAGCGGTAGCCTATAAGAACCTGTTCACGATCTTCTCATGGGGTACGGCAGGCAGAAAACAAATCCAGCCCCGGTCGGTACACGCTGGTTTCTACGCCAAACAAGCCCAGCATGGAGTGGTAGAAGTTGTCGTGGCTGTAGTCTTTGCTGCGGGCGTTGGTGTGCAGGCACGCCAGATCGATGCGGGTGTTTTGCGCAAAGGCGGGCGAGAACCACATCACCATGGGCACCTGTGTTTGTTCGTCGGGCGCGATGATGTAGGGTGTGCCATGCAGGTACATGCCGCGTTCGCCCAGCGACTCGCCGTGGTCGGATACATAGATCATGGCCACGTCACGCTGTTCGGCATAGCCTTGCAGCAGGTCAATGGTTTGGCTGAGCATGCGGTCGGTATAGACCAAGGTGTTGTCGTAAGTGTTGGTCAGCTCCTCGTTGCTGCACTTCTGAATCTGGTTGCTGTCGCAGGTGGGGCTGAAAACCTTGTCTGCTGCCGGGTAACGCTCGAAATAGGTTGGCCCGTGGCTGCCCAACTGGTGCAGCACGATCAGGGCATCGCCCTGCATGGCATCAATGCGTGTGCCAAGCTGGTGCAGCAGCACATCGTCATAGCAGGTGCCGTCCTTGTTCACGCATTGCCCGGCAATCTTCAGGGTGGGCATGTCGTCGCTGGGCACGCGCTCGCATACGCCCTTGCAGCCACCGTTGTTGTTGTCGCGCCAGAGTATGTGCACACCGGTGCGTTGCAGGATGTCGAGCAGGTTTTCTTCGGTGGCGGCACGCACATCGTCAAATTCCGGGCGCGTCAGGCGCGAGAACATGCAGGGCAGTGAAATGGCAGTGGCGGTGCCGCAGGATGAAACGCTCTGAAAGCTGATGATGTCATTGCGCTGCGACAGGTACGGGTTGGTGGCGCGTGCATAGCCGTTGAGCTGGAAGTTCTGCGCCCGCGCGGTTTCTCCCACCACGGCCACCACCAGCTTGGGTCGCCCGGAAGAAGCGGTTGCAGGGCGTGTGGCATCTTCGGCCACCGTTCGCAACGGCTGCGATTGCGCACCATACTGGCGTTTGAGGTAACTGTGGGTGCTGCGCACAAAGTTGAAAGGCAGCATCTGGTGCATGATCTGCCGGTTGTTGCGCAGCAGCGAGGCATAGTCCTTGTAGAACACCATGGTCACCAGAGCCAGCACGGCCAGCGTCACCAGCACATTGCCCAGCCACCACAGCACCGTCTGCATGGGCTTGCCATCGTTTCGCTGGCGCAGGCACAGCATTGCCGCCGCAGGCAGAACGCCCAGTGCCAGAATGGTGAGCAGCAGGGGAATGGAGAAATACGATGCAAATTCGGCCTGGTTGGTCTCGAAAAAGTTCTGCACCATGCTGCGGTCAATCAGCACGTTGTAGTGCAGCATGAAATAGCTGCAACTGGCACTGATGACCACCAGCAAGGCCAGCAGCGGTTTGCGCAGATACGGCAAGGCCAGTACCGGTGTGAGCAGTAGGTTGAAAAGGCAGAAGAAGAACACCGGCAGGCTGATGAAAAACAGCAGGTTGTGCAGGCCGTTCACCTCCACCCTGGACCACAGCGTTTGCCACAGAACAAAGTTGCCGATGGTGGTGAAGAACAGCGCGGCCACCCAGGTCAGTTGCACCGGGTGAAGCCGCACGGAAGTCAGACGTCGAAACACGCGCAATCTCCAGACAATGAAAAGTGCGCGCAGTATCAAAAAGCGCGTGTCAGGAAGTTGTTAAGATGCAAATCGCCTATGACACGCCTGCTCATCATTGAAGACAACCCCGATCTGGTGGCCAACCTGTACGGCTTTTTCGAGCCGCTGGGCTATGTGCTGGACGACGCACGCGACGGCGCGACGGGATTGCGCATGGCCACGCAGAATGATTACGATGCCATCGTGCTGGATTTGATGCTGCCGCGCCTGGACGGCATGACGCTGTGCCGCAAGCTGCGCCAGGAGTTCCAGAACGCCGTGCCGGTACTGATGCTGACCGCCCGCGACCCGGTGGAAGACCGCGTGCAGGGTTTTGAGCTGGGTGCCGATGATTACCTGGTGAAGCCCTTTTCCCTCAAGGAGCTGGACGCACGCATCAAGGCACTGGTGCGCCGCGCCCAGGGCAGGCAGGTAGAGGGCACGCTGGCATGGGCAGACCTACAGGTGGATACCCGTGCGCCACAGGCATGGCGGCAGGGCCAGCCCATCGGCCTCACGCCCACCACGCACAAGCTGCTGCTGTGTCTGGTGCGCGCCGCGCCAGCCGTGGTCAAGAAACAGGAAATGGAATACCTGATCTGGGGCGACGAGCCACCGGAAGGCGGTGCCTTGCGCACCCACATCCACGATCTGCGCCAGCAGGTGGACAAGCATTTCCCATCTGCGCTGATTGAAACGGTGCATGGCATCGGTTTGCGTCTGCGCGGAGTTGCGCTGCCAGTGACCGAGCAGGCCCAGAAGTAGCGAAAAGCTCCAGACATGAAATTCATCCGCTCACAGATGACGCTCAAAACGCGCATCACCGTTTCGTTTGTGCTGTTGATGACCGTGGTCATGCTGTTTGTGGGCGCGGCCGTGCACATTGCCTACGAGTGGATCGAAGAGTACGTTTTTGCCGAGAGCATGCGCAATGAAACGCAGTGGCTGGAAGCCACGCTCAAGCAAGGCCAACCGCTGGTCGTGCCCGAAGGGCGAAAGTTTTACGATGCCTTGACCGTGCCCGACAAGCTGCGCCAGTACCCACTGGGCTTTCATGATGTCGATGGCCTGGGTGAAGAGTGGAACCTGCTGGTGTTCGACCTCAACGACCAGCGTTATTACTTCCTGCAGGACGGCGAATACTTCGAGTATCTGGAGCGCATCATCGAAGGCTTCACGCTACTCATCATGGTGCTGTGCATCCTGTGTGCGTTCTGGATCGGGCGGCTCACCTCGGCGCGCGTCATCGCCCCGATCACGCGGCTGGCCAACGCCGTTGCACGCAAGGAAAAGCCATTCCCATTTCAAGCAGCGAGTGACGAGATGGGCGTACTGGCCCGCGCCTTTTCACAGCACAGCAACGAGCTGGAGCAGTTCCTGCAACGCGAGCAGTGCTTTGTGGGCGATGCCAGCCACGAATTGCGCACACCGCTGGCGGTCATCGCTGGTGCGGCAGAAACCATCGTGTACCAGTTGCCTGCCGACAGCCATCTGGCCCAAAGCGGCGAGCGGATTGTGCGCACCACGCAGGAAATGCAACGCCAGTTGGCCTGCCTGCTGCTGCTCTCGCGCGACCCGCAGACGCTGCCCAAAACCGATACCTCCTTGCTCCCGCTGCTGGAGGAATGTCTGGCGCGCTGCCAGCCGTATCTGGCCAGAAAACCGGTGGAGCTGGTGCTGGATGCGCCACAGGACATCCATGTCCACACCCATGCCGAGCTGGCGCGCAGTGTGGTCTGGAATCTGTTGCGCAACGCTTGCCAGTACACCGATCAGGGCGAAGTGCGCATTGCCTTGCACAATACGACGCTGGTGATTGCAGACACCGGGCCAGGGCTGCCGCCCAGCATTGACCCACAGCAGTTCCAACGCTTTCAGGCCGGCACGCGCAGCAGCGGCGAAGGGCTGGGCCTGTCCATCGTGCAGCGCATTGTGGAACATCTGGGCTGGCGCATGGAAGTGGAAAGTTCAGACCAGGGCTGCCGCTTTACGCTGCACATGCACCGCGCTGCATAGCCCCAATACTGTTCAATTAAGAAAAATTACCCGTCATTCCCGCGAAGGCGGGAATCCAGTGACAACGTATCCTGTTGAAAAACAAGGTGTCTTTTGACAAGTCGCCACTGGATTCCGGGTCAAGCCCAGAATGACGCAGCTTAAGTGAACAGCATTATGCATAGCCCGGAATACTTGCATGTGGACGACTTCTGCATCCGTCTGGAACCGCAGGCCAACGGCACGCCATCCAGGCCGGAATGGCAAGGGTACATGCGGTTGGCAAATGCAGCAGGTTCAGTTTGTCGTTTGCCTATCGCCACAAGCGGCCTTGACAATTTCCTGACATGCGTTTTTCCATACTCCCTGAAGTTTGACTTCTTCAGGAGAAACACCATGCAATCCCCCATGCCGACGGAAACCGGTAAATATCCCCACGGCAAAACCGGACTGGCCCGCATCTTCCATACTCTGATTTACTCACGCGATGGCTTTCTGGCGGCAGTGCGCAACGAAGCGGCATTTCGGCAATTGCTGGTTCTGCATGGTGTGCTCATCATTGCGACATTTGTCATGAACATCAGTCAGGGAGAGCGTGCCCTGATGCTGGCGGTATGCTTCATCAGTCTGCTGGTGGAGCTGCTCAACTCTGCCATAGAGGCCGTGGTGGACCGTATTTCACTCGACCACCATCCGCTGTCCAAGAACGCCAAGGACATGGGCAGTGCCGCACAGACCGTGGCACTGTTGATGGTGAGCGCGGTGTGGGGCGTGATATTGCTGAAATGAAGCCCTGGGCGCGGTGCCCCAGCCACTTGCGCCGGTTCACCCGGTTTTCTGCAATCCCAGTGCCTCGGCGTAGAGCGCGTTGCGTGGCAAGCCACTGAGGCTGGCGGCCACGCGCACGGCGGATTTCACGCCCAGCCCTTCGTCCAGCAGCAGTTGCAGCATCTGCCGTGCCTTTTCGACTTCCGCATCCTGCGCCGATGCGTCTCCCGGCAGGGGATGCAGCAGCACCACAAACTCGCCCTTGGCCCGCACCGGGTCGGCCTCCAGCCAGTGCTGCACGGCATGGGCTGGCAGGGTCTGGATCTGCTCGAACTGCTTGGTCAGTTCGCGTGCCAGCGTCACTTCACGCTCACCCAGCACCGCCAGCGCGCGCGCCAGCTCCACGATGCGGTGCGGGGCCTCCAGCAACACCACGGTGCGCGGCTCATGCTGCAACTGTGCCAATGCCGCTTCGCGCCCTTTGGCCTTGCTGGGCAAGAAGCCGACAAACACAAAGCCCTGCGATGCCGTGCCCGCCACCACCGGCAAGGCCGCTGCACTCAGGGCCGTGACCACGCTACTGGCCCCAGGCAAGGGCATGATGCGGCATTGCGCAGCCTGCACCTCCTGCGCCAGAATGGCTCCGGGATCGCTGATGCCGGGCGTGCCCGCATCGCTGACATAGGCCACGCGCTCGCCGTTGCGCAAATGGGCAATCACTTTCTGCGCCCCTTCGCGTTCGTTGTGCTGGTGTACGGCCAGCCACTGGGCAGGCGACTTGTCGATGCCATAGCTGCGCAATAATTGCTGCGTGTGGCGCGTGTCCTCGCAGGCAATGCGGTCGGCCAGGGCCAGCACATGCAGGGCGCGCAGGCTGATGTCGGCCAGATTGCCGATGGGAGTGGCCACCATGTACAGGCAGGCTGGGGGGAAATGCTGACCCGCCGCTGCCTCGTGGGCAGCCGCCAGGGCTTTTGCAAAGGATGACATGGATGAAGTTCCTGACCCGTTTCTTCAAGACAGACAGCGGCACGACCGATACGCCCGACACCGCCAGGCCGACTGGCCGTGCGGCTGCACCGGCCACCACCACCGCACGGGGCGCGGCGGCAGAACAGCGGGCACTGGAGTTCCTGCAACGGCAGGGGCTGACGCTGGTGACGCGCAATTATCGGACACCGGGGCGCGGCGGCGGGGAAATCGATCTGGTGCTCACAGCCCCCGACGGCACACTGGTCTTCGTGGAAGTGCGTCAGCGTGGCCACCGGAACTTCGGCGGCGCGGCCGCCAGCATCGATGCCCGCAAACAGCAGCGCATTATGCTGGCCGCGCGGCACTTTCTGCTGCGGCATCCACAGTACGCGCAGGCACCCTGCCGCTTCGATGCCGTATTGCTCGACGGCAGCAGCTCCCAGACCATACCCGTGTGGCTTCAGGCGGCCTTCATGGCCGATGGGTACGGGTATTGACGCAAGGCATTGCCGCCATCAGCGACGTTATTGCCCTTGCCTGCGCTGGCCCAGCCATCGCAGCGAGTCTTCCATCAGTGCCCACAGTGCCTGGCGGCGGGCATCGAGCAGGGTTCCACCGGCATAGATCAACTCAACGTACAGGCTTTCCACGATGCCGCCATAGGCCAGTGCGTACTGGCGAGTCTGGGCCGCATCCAGCGGAGTCACAAGCCATTGTTGCGAGACGCTCTGTGCAAACAACTCCCCGATATTTGCAATGAACGGCTCGTAATGCTGGCCAATCAAGGGCTTGAGTGCCAGCGGCGGGCCATAGGCCGTGCGCAGCAGAAAGCGCAGATGCACCGACTGGGCATACCGCTCCAGCAATGCCGCGCAGTAGGCATGGCCCGGAATGGCACGTTCTGGCCCATGCTGCTCTGATGACAGCGGTTCTGGCGATGGTGTCTCGGTGGCGGCAAAGCAATCGAGTGCGAATTGCCATTCCACGGCGACGGCATCGGCCAGTGCTTCCAGAAACAGCGCGTCCTTGTTCTTGAAGTGCGCATACAGCGAGGCCTTGCGGATACCGACGGCTTCCGCCACTTCGCTGAGGGATGCACCGTCATAGCCACGCTGGGCGAAATGCTCCAGTGCAGCCGTGCAGATGCGTTCAGCAGAGGGAGATCGGTGGTTCATGAGAGGGAATCTTTTCGGGTAAGCAAGAGAATGAACAATCGTGGACGCAGTGCCGACCCGGCCATCAATGCGACAGGCCAACCGCATGGCCTCTCACACCTCTGGCACTCCACACAGCCAATGCCAGGGCCAATAACGCAATCACCAGCAGCCCCCACAGCCATGACAGGGCACTCGCTTCGGACAGCCCACCTGCCAGCGGCGTGGCGGCAGACCCGAACACATGCGTGCCCGCTCCCAGCAAGGCCGAGGTAGAGCCAAGGGCGCGCGTCTGCGAGGCCATCGCCATCGACATGATGGCGGGTTCAGCCATGCCCAGCCCCAGCACTGCCACGAACATGCCCGGCACTATGCCATAAAGACCGGCACCGAAGGCCGTGCCCGCCAGAGCCAGCAACACACCCGCCAGCATGATGCCCACCGCCAGTACCGCAATCCGCCCAACGCCCATGTGGTTTGCCATTTTGCTGCTGGCCATCGCCCCGAGCAAAATGGCCACGCCGGTTGCTCCGAACAGCAGCCCGAACCAGTCGGAACGCAGGCCATAGGAGACCTGATACACATAGGCCGCACCGCCGATGTAGGCAAACAGGAAGAAGAACACCGCCGACAAGGCCAGTGCCGGTACCCCAAAATGGCGATCGAGCAGAATACGAAAATAAATCCGCATGATGCTGGCAGGGCGCAGGGCAATGCGCTGGGCTGGCTCCAGGGTTTCCGGCAGATTCCGTGCCGAATTGAGCAGTGCCAGCGTCCCCAGCAAGGCCAGCACCAGCATCACCGGTCGCCAGCCCCACTGTTCATTGATGATGCCACCCACGGCCGGGGCCAGAATGGGGGCCACGCCCTGAATGGTGACCAACAGGGCAAACAGTCGGGTGGCCTGCACCCCGCTGGCCACGTCACGCACCGTGCTCATTGCCACGACCAGAATCAGCGCGGCCGACAGCCCCTGTACAAAACGCGCCCACAGCATGGCATCGATCGACGGGGCTAAAAACGTCCCCAGGGAAGCCAGTACATACAGCAGCAAACCCGCCAGCAGGGGCCGCCTGCGTCCGAAAGCATTCACCACCGGGCCAAACAGGAGTTGTCCCAGCCCCATGGCCAGCAGGAATACGGTCAGTGTCAGTTGCAGGCTGGCATAGCTTGTGCCCAGGTCTTGCGCCATGCGGGGCATGGAAGCGAGGTACATATCGATGGCGGATGGCCCCAGCACGGTAATCAAGGCCAGAGAGGCCACGGTTCTGAAACCAACGGACTGCTGCCGTGGCTCCGATGCGGAATGGTTCATCCGATTGCGCGAGAACCCCGGCCTTCATGCCGGGCAGGGATAGCGCGGCACTCGCAGAGTGCCCCTCTCTCGCTTCCTTTCTGTAATTGCTATCTTTCAAGTGAATAATGGGCAAGTGGACATCAAGTGCGCCTACCGATTCCGGTTTTACCCCACGCCCGAGCAAGCATCGACACTTGCCCGCACGTTCGGCTGCGCCCGCTTTGCCTACAACCACATGCTGCGCCTTCGCACCGATGCCTGGATGCAGCGGCAAGAGCATGTCGGTTACCATGCCACGTCTGCGGCCCTGACTGCCCTGAAAAAGCAGCCCGAATACGTCTGGCTCAACGAAGTCTCCAGCGTTCCGGTGCAGCAGGCCTTGCGCCATCTGCAAACCGCTTTTGGCAATTTCTTCGCCAAGCGTGCCCGCTACCCGCAGTCCAGGCGCAAGGACGGAAAGCAGTCTGCCGAATACACCACCAGCGCATTCAAATGGAACGGCTCGGCCTTGAAGCTGGCGAAGATGGATGCTCCGCTGGACATTCGCTGGTCGCGCCCGATTCCCAAGGCCGCCAAAATCACCACCGTCACCGTTTCCAAAGACACGGCAGGCCGCTACTTCGTCAGTCTGCTCTGTGACGATGCCGTGGCTGCGAAGCCTGAAGCATCCGGCAAGGTAGGTATTGATCTGGGCCTGACTCACTTCGCCATCCTCTCCACCGGCGAGAAAGTCGCTGCACCGAATACGTTCCGCAAGAACCAGGCGAAGCTAGCAAAGCTGCAACGCCGTCTTGCAAAGAAAACCAAAGGATCGAACCGACGAAGAAAAGCCAAGTTCAAAGTTGCCAGA
>NZ_FQUZ01000045.1 GCF_900129055.1 Lampropedia hyalina DSM 16112 | reverse complement strand
CATGGCTTGGCAGTCAAGCGGTGCTTTCTAGCGGCATACAGCCCCGAGCGGCTCACCCCCAGCAGTCTGCACAGTTGGGTGATTTGGGCCTTCTCCTGCCACTGATTGATCATCTGCTGGATCACTTCAGTTCCCGAGCGAAGAAGGCCGATGCCTTTTTTAGGATGGAGACATCCTCACGCAGGCGTTGGTTCTCTGTCTCCAACTGGCGAATGCGCTGCTGCTCGGCGGTCAGCGGCTTGCCCTGGCCCGGCTGGCCAGCCTGCTCGGCATCGTACTGCCGCAGCCAGCGGCGCACAGCACTGTCGACTAGCTCCAGGTCGCGGCAGACCTGGCCTACGCTCAGGCCTTGGTCTCGGATCATTTGCACGACCTGCAGCTTGAAGGTCGGATCGAAGTTTCTACGGGTTCGGCGTGTCATGTGTGTTGACTCCTCGGGTTGATGATCTTCCCTTATCGAGGTGTCCACGAGAATTAGACCAGCACAAAGATTCCGCTGAATTTTGTGCCGTTTTCACTCATCGGCATTACATTGGCGATTTTTCTGGGTTTTCGTAACAGTACGGCCTATGCGCGCTACTGGGAGGCCCGCACTCTGTGGGGTATGGTGCTGACGCATACGAGAACCCTGACCCGCCAGGCCTTGAGTCTCACCAGCGATTCAGCGCAGGCCCGGCCACTGGTTTATCGCTTATGTGTTTTTGTTCACGCGCTCAAGCATCAGTTGCGTGCCACGGATGCCCGTGGCGATGTGGCCATGTTCCTGTCGCCAGGGGAATGTGAGCGAGTGACCCAGGCGCGTTTTCCTGCATCCGTGGCATTGTTGCTGGCCGATGAATGGCTGGGGCAGCGGTTGCGGCAAGGGCAGATTGCGCCGGTGATTGTGCCTGCACTGCAACGCCCGCTGGAACAACTGAGCAATGCCCTGGGAGGGGGTGAGCGTATTGCCAGTACGCCTATTCCATTCACTTATTCCGTCATCATCCACCGCAGCATTTATCTGTATTGCTTTTGGTTGCCATTTGGTCTGGTGGACAGCATTGGCTTCATGACCCCCGTGATTGTGTGTTTCATTGCCTACACTTTTTTTGCGTTGGAAGCATTGGGGGCAGAACTGGAAGATCCGTTTGGCATGGAGGCCAACGATCTGGCACTGGAGGGCATGTCCTACATGATTGAATCCACGCTGCTGGAGATGCTGGATGAGCCGCCTCGTACGGCACAGCCTCAGGTCAGGAACTTTGTGCTGCACTGACTGGGGGAGCCTGCTGAAGATGGTGGTGATTGTTGGTTCTTTCTGAATACTTCATTCCATCTGTATGGATTTATTGCCATGCCCAGGGTTTTTATACTTCCCGCAGTTTCATCATTTCATGGGAGATAGACATGGCAAATCATTCCCTTCAGGGCAAGGTGGTTCTGATTGCGGGAGGTGGCAAAAACCTCGGTGGCCTGATTGCGTGGGATTTTGCGGCACAGGGTGCAAAAGCGGTGGTCGTGCATTACCACAGCGATTCCAGCAAGGCGCAGGCCGATGCCACGGTGGCGGCCGTGCAGGCATTGGGGGCTGAGGCTCTCGCGCTTCAGGCGAATCTGGCCACGGGAGCTGCGACCGAGCAATTGTTTGCCGATGCCCGTGCCCGATTCGGCCAGATTGATGTGGCCATCAATACCGTGGGCAAGGTGCTGAAGAAGCCCATCGTGGAAATTACCGAAACGGAATTTGACGACATGAATGCCGTCAATAACAAAACAGCTTTTCTGTTCCTTCGGGAGGCCGGCAAGCAGGTGGCCGACCACGGCAAGGTCATCACACTGGCTTCTTCCTTGTTGGGGGCATTCACTCCGTTTTATGCGGCATATGCGGGCAATAAGGCTCCCGTGGAACACTACACCCGTGCGGCAGCCAAGGAATTCGGGGCGCGCGGTATTTCGGTCACGGCAGTAGGGCCAGGCCCGATGGATACGCCGTTTTTCTATCCTGCGGAAGGCCCTGAAGCCGTGGCTTACCACAAGACTGCGGCGGCTTTGTCGGCATTCAGTCCCACGGGTTTGACGCATATTGAAGATGTCGTGCCTTTCATCCGCCACCTTGCAACCGACGGTTGGTGGATTACGGGACAGACCATTCTGATCAATGGTGGCTATACCACCAAGTAAACATCAGGGTATGGGCCAGCAGGGTGTGATTCCACATGGATTTACAATGGCTTTGCCTTCCCGCCATTGAGGAGATGCCATCCATGTGCGCCATCAACAAAACCGACTCTGCGATTGCCAAGCCCAGGCCAGTGTCACCAGAGGCACTGGATTTGCTGCATTTTTGGCAGGAAGCTGGTTTGCAGGGACATTGGTTCAGCAAGAACCCACGTTTTGATGCCGAGTTTCACGATCGGTTTCTGTCTCTGCATGAGGCGGCCGTGGTCGGTTTGCTGGATGACTGGCGGACTACTCCACAGGCGGCATTGGCGTTGCTGATTTTGCTCGACCAGTTTCCGCGCAATGCGTTTCGCGGTACGCCCCGCATGTATGCCAGCGATACGCTCGCGCTTGAGCTGGCCCACCAGATGCTGAATGCAGGCATGGATGCGCAATTGCCACAGGACTTGCGCCTCTTTTGCTACTTGCCTCTGTCGCATGCCGAGAATCCCCACGATCAGGCCAAAGCGGTGCAATACAACCGAAGTCTTGGCGAGCCTTTCCTGCACCATGCTCTGGAGCACGAGGAGGTGATCCGCCGGTTTGGACGTTTCCCCCACCGCAATCCCATACTGGGGCGCGAGAGTACGCCGCCGGAGCTGGCGTTCCTCGCCCAGGGTGGTTTTGCAGGCTGACGGCGCAGCCTGTACATTGGCATGTCCACAGACCGTCTGGAACAGTACCGGATTTTCATGCAGGTGGCAGACAGGGGGAGTTTCACCCGTGCCGCCGATGCCCTTGGGTTGCCACGGGCCACAGTTTCCACCGTGGTGCGGCGGCTGGAAACCCAGTTGGGCACGCGCTTGCTGCACCGGACTACCCGGCAAGTCAGCCTCACCCCGGACGGAGAGCAGCTGCTGGAGCGTTTGCGTCCGCTGCTGCTGGATGCCGATGGCATTGAATGTATGTTTGCCCCCCAGGCGCATCAGGTGGCCGGACGTTTGCAGGTGGAAGTTCCCAGTCGGATCGCACGCAAGCTGGTGGTGCCTGCCTTGCCGATGTGGCTGAAACGCTATCCACACATGCAGTTGGTACTGGGTTCGAGTGACCGCAGTGCCAATCTGGTGCAGGAAGGGATTGACTGCGTCATCCGTATCGGCGCGGTGGCAGACAGCAGTCTGGTGGCCAGACCCCTGGGTGCCTTGCGCATGGTGAACTGTGCCAGCCCGGCGTACCTGCACGCGCATGGCATCCCGGTCGCACTGGATGATTTATCGCTGCATCGCACCGTCGGGTATGCTTCGCCTTCTTCCGGGCGGGTCTTGCCCTGGGAGTATCTGGATGCCAGCGGGGCCGTGTGTGGCCTGGATGTTCCGAGCGCGGTGGTCGTCAATAACGCAGAAACCTATCTGGCCTGCTGTCGTGCGGGCTTGGGCTTGATACAGGTGCCTCGCTACGATGTACAGGAGTTGTTGGCGCGTGGCGAATTGGTGGAGGTTCTGCCGGACTGGTTGCCACAGCCCGTGAATGTCACGGCCTTGTATCCGCACCGGAGGCAATATTCAAGCCGTCTGGCCGTTTTTATCGAATGGTTGCAAGGTTTGCTGAATCCTCATGTGGTGGCCTAGGGCGTGTCATCATGTAGATTCGCCCCCGCGCCAGTGCGCCCCGACAGGCCAATCTAGGCGCACGCCGCCGCCCGTATGTCGATACGGGCAAGGTGTGCAACGACGAGTGGCCTGTCGGGGCGCACTGGCCCGAAGGGTTGGGCCCAAAAAGGCCGTGCGCGGCGTTGCAAAGCCTCGCAAGGCATGAAGCCTTGCTGCGTTTTGCGCCTTGCTCACAGCCTTTTTGGACTCCAACGCGGGGGCGAATCTACATGATGACACGCCCTAGCCGCATGGTGGAATGGCAGATCGGTAAAAACGGCGGTACCAGATATTTTCCGAAGTCATGGTGTTGCCGATGACAGCTTGGTGACCCAGGCGGTCTCGAAGGGCCTTGTCAGGCCAAGAAAGACCAGCCGCTTACAATGTTTGGGCGTTTGCGGCCGGTGAATGCCTTGCAGAAAGAAAGGTCGTCCCATGTGATTGCTCCTGCTTTCAGGCATGGTGCACCGTCTGCTTGCCTGCATGACACGCCCTAAGATCGTAAACACGTTCTAACAATTCAAGGAGACTTTCATGGCGAGTATGTTGGCGATTGTGGTGTCGTTGCTTCTCTTGATGTATTTTGCCTATCGCGGCGTGACGGTGCTGTTGCTGGCTCCGTTGATGGCGGCTCTGGCCGTGCTGCTGTCAGGGGAAATCACTTATTTCCTGCCCATTTACACGGGCACGTTCATGACGGCACTGGGCAATTATGTGTTGCAGTTCCTGCCGATTTTTTTGCTGGGAGCCTTGTTCGGTCGCCTGATGGCCGATTCGGGAGCAGCGGCGACACTCTCGCAGTGGATTGTGGACAAACTGGGGGCGCGTCATGCCGTGGCCACCGTGGTGCTGGCCTGTGCCTTGCTGACCTACGGTGGCGTATCCCTGTTCGTGGTGGCATTTGCGATTTATCCGATTGCCCGCGATCTGTTTCGTGAGGCGGATATTCCCAAGCGGCTGATTCCCGCAGCCATTGCGCTGGGTTCCTTCACGTTCACCATGACGGCGATGCCGGGAACCCCGGCCATCCAGAACGCCATTCCGATTCCCTATTTCGGCACCAATGTGTTTGCTGCTCCCGGTCTGGGCCTGATTGCATCGGCAATCATGCTGGGCGGTGGCCTGTGGTGGCTGAACCAGCGTGTGGCCAAGGCTAGGCAGAGTCGTGAAGGCTACGGCGAGCATCCGGATGAGGGCGGGTCGCAGCCCCATGCGGGCGCGGATGCCGATGACGCACGTTTTGTGCGTTTGCCGCTGTTGCTGGCCTTGCTGCCACTGGTGCTCGTGGTGGGCGTGAATGCCCTGTTCACCTACATCGTCTTCCCTGCCACGGACTTCAGTGCCGTCACCGAACGTTTTCCGGCGGTGAACCCAGGCCGTTCGACGGGGTTGTGGGCCTTGATTATCTCGCTGGTGGTGGCCTGTACGGTACTGGTGGTGATGCGACTGGGGCACTGGCGCAACCTGAAGGAGACGATCAACCAAGGGGTGTTCGGCTTCATGCTGCCATTGTTCAATACGGCATCCGAAGTCGGCTATGGCGCGGTGATTGCCAGCCTGGCAGGCTTTGTGCTGATTCGGGATGCGGTGCTGAATGTGTCCGACAATCCGCTCATTTCCGAGGCGGTGGCCATGAATGTGCTGGCCGGCATCACCGGCTCCTCATCCGGTGGTTTGAGTATTGCGCTGCAAACCCTGGGAGCGGATTATCTGGCCCTGGCGCAGCAGGCGGGCATCAGCCCGGAATTGCTGCACCGGGTGGCCGTGATGTCTGCCGGTGGTTTCGATACCCTGCCGCACTGTGGAGCCATCATCACCCTGTTGTCCATCTGCAAGCTGACCCATCGGCAGTCGTACCTGAACATCGCTGCGGTAACGCTGATGTTCCCGATCACCGCGCTGGTGGTGGTGATCCTGCTGGGTACCTTGTTTGGCAGTTTCTGAACGTAGTGATAGTGACCGGTCTGTGGCCAAAACCCGCAGGCTGGTGGATGAATGGCCCACTCCTTGCCATGCTGCCTCACTGGTGAGCCCACAATGGTGACGCGAAGGCGGGAATTTTTTGCCAGTTGGCTGGCTCTCATGCTCATTGCGGTATGTTGTGTGCCGCCGTTTTCATTCCCTGAACCCAACTCTTGTTTTCCATGAATACTGCTGCTTCCATCCATTCCTCCAGCCCATCCTACAGAGCCTGGATTCGTGCCGGATTGTCGGCCGGTGCGGTGGCAGTTGCCTTGTGGGGCTGGCATGGCACGGCATCTGCTTCTACCGCAGCGGCACAGGACATGCAGATTCAGCCGCCGCCTTCCACGCAGATGGTGTTCGATGTCAAGGGCAAGGTCAGCGGCATCGCCTACAGTGCCACGGCGCAGATCGAATGGACTGCTGGCAATGGCCGCTACCGTGCCTTCCAGCAGGTTCGGATGCCGTTGCTGGGCGCACGCTCCCAGACCAGCAGCGGGCGCATCGGCCTATTGCATCTGCAACCCGAAACCTTCGAGGACAGCCGCCGCAACCGCATCCTGCGCTTTGATCCGGCAGCGCACACGGTGGTGTATCACCAGGCCCAGACGGCAACGCCCATTCCCGCCGACTCGCAAGACCGGCTCAGTGTCTTTTTCCAGCTTGCCTCTCTGGTGGCCGCCCAGCCCCAGACATTCGTTGCAGGTAAACAGGTCAAGATTCCCACCGTCAGCTTCAACAAGCAGGACTATTGGACGTTTGAAGTGGTTGGCACCGAAACGCTGTCATTGTCGGCTGGAGCCATGGATACGGTGAAACTGCGTCGCCTGCCTCGCAAGGCCGATGACCAGACGGCAGAGATCTGGCTGTCCCCCTCCATGCAGTATCTGCCAGTGCGCATTGCCGTGCGTGAGGACGATGGCGACGCACTGGACTTGCGCCTGCAAAAACATACGCGTGCGGTGCCTTGACCAACGCCCGGTGTGCCCACACAGCACAGCACTTGTCGCGCTCCTGCATCAGTTGTCCTGCCATGGGCAGGATTTGCGGCATACTGGAAACCCGACATGGGTTTGACCTTGCAGCTTACAGAAAGAAATCCACGACTTGAAATCCGCCAGCACGCCCATATCCTTGCACCGTGAGCCACTTCCCACGGAGGACTCGATGAATACCTTGTATGACTCCGAGTTGTTTTCTGTCGTCCACATGCAGCAGGACATGGGCGGCATGCCTGCCGCGCCGTTGTCAGGCCAGTCGGAAAGCGCATATTCCCTGGTGCGCCATGGTTTTGAAATCGTCGATAAACGCACCAAGCGCAAGGTGTACCTGGACGGAAGCTGGGCAGAGATTTTCCACGCCCAGATTCAGGAATGGCAGCGCAACACGCCCACCCAGGAAGAGGTGGAAGACACGTTGGACAGCTACACGGGCTTGGCCCAGCAGCCCGTAGTGATTCACTGATGCGACACCGCTGCCGTTTGCACTTTCTTTGATCCGGATGGATTGATTTTCCCTGCGCCATTCCTTCACGTTGCCCATGCCCCACACACAGCCCGACCCGTCCGACATGATTTTCTTTGCCGAAGTGGTGGAGCGTGGGGGCTTTGCCGCTGCGGGGCGGTTGCTGGATATTCCGCGCTCGCGCCTGTCGCGTCGGATTGCCATGCTGGAAGAGCAGATGGGTGTGCGGCTGTTGCAGCGCACCACCCGCAGCCTTTCCCTGACCAGTGCGGGTGAGAGTTTTCTGCGCCACTGTCAGGCTGTGCGGGATGCGGTCAAGGCTGCGTCGGAGGCCGTGGCCGATGCACAGGCCGTGCCCAAGGGAGTGGTGCGTGTGAGCTGTCCGGTGACACTGGCCCAATCCGTCGTGGGCGAGTTGATTCCCGATTTTCTGTTGCTGCATCCGCAGGTGCAACTGGAATTGCAGGTCAGCAACCGGGTGGTGAATGTGGTGGAAGAGGGCGTGGATGTGGCGTTGCGCATTCGCCAGTCGCTCGATGACAGCGCAAGTTGCGTGGTGAAGAAGCTGGATGTTTCCAGAACTTTCCTGGTGGCCAGCCCTGTGCTGTTGAGACAGTATGGAACGCCAGAGGTGTTGCAGCAATTGGCGCAGATACCCAGCATTGCGATGGAGCCGGGCACCCTGGGCAAGGTCAGTGTGACACTGGTGGACGACGATGGGGTGCGTGAAGTGTTGCACCATCAGCCGCGCTACATTGCCAACGATTTGATGACGCTGCGCTTTGCCGCGCTGGCGGGCACGGGCTGGTGCTGGCTGCCCGACTATATGTGTGTGCCCGACATTCGTTCGGGGCGGTTGGTGCGCTTGTTGCCACAATGGAATCTGCCACCGGGAATTGTCCACGCGGTCTTTCCGACACGTCGCGGCATGGCTCCAGCCGTGCGCAGTTTCCTGGATTATCTGGGAGCGCATCTGCCCGGTCGCAGCAGCCACGCCAGTCTCGTGGAGGTGCAGGTCGGGCCTGCCTAAATGCGTTCTGGGCGAGCCTCTCAGCGATGCGATGGCAGCCAGTGCTCGCGCACCAGTTCGCGCATGGTGGCCGCAGCACGGCCCCGGTGGCTGTAGCGGTTCTTCACGTCTTCCGGCAGTTCGGCGAAGGTTTTCTGCAATTCGGGCAGCCACAGCACCGGGTCGAATCCGAAGCCTTTGTCGCCTTTGCGTTCCGGGGCAATCTGTACCTGCACGCGGCCTACGGCGATCAAGGGTTGTGGGTCTTGTGGATGCCGCACTCCCACCAGCGTACTGACCATGCTGGCGTGGCGGTTGCTGTGGGGTTTCAATTGCTCCAGCAGGGCTTGCACATTGTGCCAGTCGTCCTTGGGGTAGCCGAACTGGGTGGCGTAGAAGGCGGTTTGTACGCCCGGCAGCCCACCAAAGGCATCGACGCACAGGCCCGCATCGTCGGCAATGCTGGGCAGTCCGGTGTGTTTTGCGGCGAACCGGGCCTTGGAGAGGGCGTTTTCCACAAAGGTGTGGAATGGCTCCGGGGCTTCGCCTTGCAGCAGTTGCCCTTGGGGAATCAGTTCGATGCCCAGTGGCTGAAACAAGGCTCCCAGTTCGTGGAGTTTGCCGGCGTTGTTGGAGGCCAGAACGATGCGCATGGTCATCTGCCTGCCAGTGCCTGGTGTTGCAGGTGCGTCAATTCCCGAATGCCTTTTTCTGCCAGGTCCAGCAGTTGTGCCATCTCGTCGCGCGAAAAGCTCACGCCTTCTGCCGTGCCCTGGACTTCGATGAATTGGCCCGCATCGGTCATGACGATGTTCATGTCGGTATCGCAGGCCACGTCTTCCTCGTATTCGAGGTCCAGCACGGGCGTGCCCTGTACGATGCCGACCGAAATCGCCGCCACCGAGCCTGTCAAAGGGCTTTGGCTCAACAGGCCCTGGCGCAACAGCCAGTCCACGGCATCGCGGGCGGCCACATAGGCTCCGGTGATGGCGGCGGTGCGGGTGCCGCCGTCGGCTTGCAGCACGTCGCAGTCGAGCTGGATGGTGCGTTCGCCCAATGCCTTCAGGTCGAATACGGCCCGCAGGGAGCGGCCAATCAGGCGTTGGATTTCCTGGGTGCGCCCGCTTTGCTTGCCTTTGGCCGCTTCGCGGCTGCTGCGGGTGTGGGTGGAGCGGGGCAGCATGCCGTATTCGGCGGTGACCCAGCCTTGCCCGGTGCCACGCTGGTGGGGCGGAACGCGTTCTTCCACCGATGCCGTACACAGCACTTTGGTATTGCCGAACGAAACCAGCACCGATCCCTCGGCATGGATGGTGTAGTGGCGTTCGATGCGCACGGGGCGCAGTGCGTCGAGGGCACGGCCCTGGGGACGGGAGAATGGCTGGTTCATGGAGTGTTCGGGTTCAGAAAAAACGAGAGCGAAAATCCCATGCGCATCGGTCTGGCTGTATGCGCAATGATCGGCTCACAAGGGTTTTTGCAGGGCTTGGCCAATGTCACGCAGGCTGCGTTCAATGTCGGCATCGTCCAGCAGTGGCGGCATGGTCTCGGTGGGGGGCAGGGTCTTCAGGGTGTCGGCAGGGACAAGGTTGGCCAGATCAAGGGCTGTCTGGCTGGAGTTGTTGTCCGCTGCGGCTTTTCGTGGCTCTTGCCAGTCCAGTGCCACAGCGGTGATATTGTCGCTGGATTTTCCGGCTGCATGAAAAGCATCCTCCACCATTTGTGCGACGGCCTCTTGCAGTGTCCCCTGAAATACCTGCTGGGCAAGGGTCTCGTCGTCCAATGTTCCCCACAGTCCGTCTGAGCACAGCAGCAAGCGGTCGTTTGGGTGCAGGACTTCTGGCGTACCGATGTCATAAATCGGGCGTGAAGGCGAACCCAGGCAGGTGAACAGCACATGAAGGCCCACCTTTGTCATGTCTGGGATCACCGAGTCGCGCAATTGTGCATAGGAGTGATCCCGTGTGCGTGTCAGCACGGCCTGGTTGCGAAACAGATAAAAGCGTGAATCTCCACAATGAATCCATTCCACCTGACCTTGCTGAACCACGGCAGCCACCAGGGTGGTGCGGGGTGCATCGGCCATGCCACGGTCAATCGCGTAGCGCAGAATCTGTCGGTGGGCGGACAGCAGCGCGACTTCCAGAAAGAGCGATACATCGTCCAATACGGGTTTGGCCTGGGCTTCAAACAGTGACACCACGGTTTGGATGGCAATGCCAGCGGCCACTTCACCCAGAGGGTGGCCTCCCATGCCATCGGCCACGACCAGCAGAATGGCCTCCGGGGTCTGGCGATAGGACATGGCATCTTCGTTCAGGCGACGCCCTCCCTGATGGCTTTGCTGGCAAACAGAGAATTTCATCAGAGCACCTGTTTCAATCGGTTTTTTTGTGGCGTGCAGACGACCACAGTGCATCCAGTTGCATCCGAACTTTTTCAGAAATAGACAGCGAGGGGTGAGCCAAATGCGCATCGCGTAGCAGTTCTCGCTGTAATGCAAATACCGACTGTGGTCGAGCCAGAGGATCCATGGACATGCACCACTCTACCACTTGAATCAGATTCTCTGAATATACTTTTCTGACGCGGCTCAACGCCAGGCCCAATCGGTCGTTTTCTCTGCGCTGTGGCACATCGTGGGGCGGCACGCCGAGCATGCAGGCATAGATGCAGGCACCAATGGCATAGATGTCCGTCCAGGGGCCCAGGGCCAGATCGCGCTTGTACATTTCCGGGGCGGCAAAGCCGGGCGTGTACATCGGGCGCACGAAATTGCCTTCCTTGGACAGCACCTCGCGTGCCGCGCCGAAGTCAATCAGCACGGCCTTGTCGTCATCGGTGATGAAGATGTTGGCGGGCTTGATGTCCAGGTGCAGCATCTTGTGCTGGTGCACGATGCGCAGGCCATGCAGCACTTCGTCGAACAGCGAGCGGATGGTCGGCTCCCGGAACACCTTGCGGCTGTTGGGATGGCGTGCCGTGACGATGAATTCCTGCAAGGTCGCTCCCATCAAATGGTTCATCACCATGTAGACGGTTTCGTTTTCCTCGAAGAAATTGAACACGCTCACCACGGATTCGTGGGAAATCTGCGCCAGCGAGCGGCCTTCCTCGAAAAAACTTTTCAGTCCCAGCCGGTACAAGGCCAGCTTTTCGGGAGCCACTATGGGGATCAACTGACCGGGTTCACGCGAGACCAGCGATGCGGGCAAGAATTCCTTGATGGCCACGGCCTGGCCATATTCATCCAATGCGGAATAGACCACACCGAACCCTCCCGATGAAATGCGGTGCAGCACCCGGTATCCTCCCACAACCGTATTGGGGGGCAAGGGAGCGGGTTTGGGTTTGTTGGGCATAAGGCAGGGAGTGTGTGACCGCAGGGCCGACGATCGGCAGAGAATGCCACAAAACACGGTCCCTGGCAGGCCGAATCGGTGTGTGTATGGCAGCACCCACCGATAATCAAGCATTTGGGGCATCGGCCTGGCACGATGCAAGATACACACTCTTTAAAAATGGGACAAACACATGGCAGTTTACAGCATGACAGGATTCGCGGCAGTGCAGGACAACGCCCCTCCTGCTGGACATTCTTGCGCCTGGGGGCTGGAGGTGCGTTCGGTCAATAGCCGCTTCCTCGACATCACCTTCAAGATTCCCGATACCCTGCGCGTGCACGAAGCCGCCCTGCGTCAGCTTGTCACCAGCGGCATCAAACGGGGCAAGCTGGAAATCCGCATCTTCAGCACCCACGCATCCAATCAGGCGATTGCCGTCCCATCGGCACCACGCCTGTCCCAATTGGCCACGGCCCAGGAGCAAGTCAAGGCCTGGCTTCCCCATGCACGCGAGCTGAGCGTGGCCGACATTCTGCGCTTGGGCGGTGGGGCCGACACCGGAGATTCCTCCTCGGCCCCAGCCTGGGAGCCGTTGCAGGCTCTTGCCATGCAAGCCTTGAAGAAACTCCAGAATGCGCGTGAGAAAGAAGGACAGCGGCTGGTGCTCTTGCTGCAAAACAATCTGGGCCAGTTGCGCACCCTGGCGGCACAGGCTGCGCCCTTGATTCCCCAGGCCGTGGAGCAACAGCGCGAGCGTTTCCTGTTGCGCTGGAACGAAGCCTTGGGCACAGCCAAGGCCGCCCAGATCACAGAGGCCATGCAGGAGCGTGCCCTGGCCGAAGCCACTGCCTTTGCCATTCGCATCGACGTGGCCGAAGAGCTGGGCCGTCTCAACGCCCACCTCGACGAAGTGGAAAGCCTGCTGACAAAAGGCGGTGAACTGGGCAAGCGTCTGGACTTCATGGTGCAGGAGCTGCACCGCGAGGCCAACACCTTGGGCAGCAAGTCCACCAGCCTGGAACTCACACGCATCAGCATGGATATGAAAGTGCTGATCGAGCAGATGCGCGAGCAGGTGCAGAATATCGAGTAAGTCGAGACACGTTCTTACACCATTCCTTATTCGAGAAAGCCATCCATGCGCCTGCTGTTTGTGGTCGATCCCATCGAAACCTTCAAAATCCACAAAGACACCACCTATGTGATGATGCGCGAAGCCCAGCGGCGCGGGCACACTGTGGCCGTGTGTGAGCCGCAGGAGATTTTCTGGTTGCGTGGCGGCCTGGTGACGGCTCCCGTGCGCACCATTGCGCTGCTGGATGCCCCGCAGGAAGGCCAGCCCTGGTGGCAGGTGCTGACCGAGGGTGAAGAGGCACTGTCGCACTTCGATGCCGTGTTGATGCGCAAGGACCCGCCTTTCGACAGCGAATTTTTCTACACCACCCACCTGCTGACCCAGGTGGAGCGTGAAGGGGGCCGGGTCTTCAATCGCCCGGCCAGTCTGCGCGAGCACCCGGAAAAACTCGACATCCTGGAGTTTGCCGCTTTCATTGGCCCGACACTGGTCACGCGCAGCGCGCAGCGCATCCGTGCGTTTCATGCCGAACACGGCGACATCATCCTCAAGCCGCTGGATGGCATGGGCGGCATGGGCATTTTCCGGGTGGGAGCGGATGGCCTGAATCTGGGCAGCATCATCGAAACCCTGAACCAGCAGGGCCAGACTTCGGTGATGGTGCAACGCTATATTCCCGATATTGTGAAGGGCGACAAGCGGGTGTTGCTGATCGATGGCGAAGTCGTGCCCCACGCGCTGGCACGCATTCCGCAGGGCAACGAGATTCGCGGCAACATGGCGGTGGGCGGCAAGGCCGTGGCCCAGCCATTGAGTGCGCGCGACCGCGAGATTGCCGCCGCACTGGGGCCTGTGCTGGCGCAGCGCGGCCTGCTGCTGGTGGGGCTGGACATCATTGGCGACTTCGTCACCGAGATCAATGTCACCAGCCCCACGGGATTTCAGGAAATCACCCGCCAGACCGGTTTCGATGTGGCGGCCATGTACCTGGACGCGCTGGAGCGGCGCGTGGCGGCCCGCTGATTCCCTCAAAGTTGCTTATACCGAAAATCATCTAAGACTTCGGTGAGAATAGCCGACCATACCGGTAATCTCCGGTGGTGGGTTCCTCCAGCCAGCATTTGCAGCCAAATCCCATCCATCCTTCTGTTTTTGATTTCATTCCATCGTCTATGAGCGCATTCAACGAAGAAAAAGTGCTGTCCATCCACCACTGGAACGACACATTGTTCAGTTTCAAAACCACGCGCGATCCTTCGCTGCGCTTCTCCAATGGCCATTTCACCATGATTGGCCTGCGCGTCAATGGCAAGCCGCTGCTGCGGGCCTACAGCATTGCCAGTGCCAACTACGAGGAAGAGCTGGAATTCTTCAGCATCAAGGTGCCCGACGGCCCGCTGACCTCGCGCCTGCAACACATTCAGCCCGGCGATACCCTGCTGGTGGGGCGCAAACCCACGGGCACGCTGCTGATCGATTACCTCCTGCCGGGCAAACGCCTGTATCTGCTGTCCACCGGCACCGGGCTGGCTCCGTTTCTGAGCACCATCCGCGACCCGGAAACCTACGAGAAGTTCGAGCAGGTCATCCTGGTGCATGGCACCCGCTTCGTCAATGAACTCGCTTATCAGAACCTCATCGAGAAGGAATTGCCAGAGCACGAGATTCTGGGCGAATACGTCAAGGGCAAGCTGCTGTACTACCCCACCGTCACGCGCGAGGAATTCCGCAACCAGGGGCGCATCACCACGCTGATCGAAAGCGGCAAGCTGTTCAGCGATCTGGGTGTGCCTGAAATCAGCCGCGACGACCGCATCATGATCTGCGGCAGTCCGCACATGCTGGCCGACCTCAAGGAACTGTTCGAGAAGCGTGGCTTTGAGGAAGGCAATACCTCCACGCCGGGCGAGTTCGTGATTGAACGCGCCTTCGCGGAAAAGTAAGCCCTTTAGGGAAGGTCTGCAAAACCCGTTGCGCCGCCCGCATCCCGCCACTGGGCGCATCGCTGCGTTGGCTTTTACGGTCAATAGCCCCACTATTGACCGTAAAATCCGCCTTGCGCTGCATCCCACTGGCGGGCGCGGGCTTACCGCAAGGGTTTTGCAGACCTTCCCTAGCTTGCGCTGTCCCATGCCAAACCGCCCGCCTGCGTGTGCAGGACGGGCGGTTTGGCATTTTTATTTTTCAGAATGTGTTTACATTCTCACAAGGGCTGCCCTGTGTGGGGGCAGACAAGCCTGATTATTGGCCGCCTTGCTGGCGTTCACCCACGAAAATTTCCACACGGCGGTTGCGCGAACGGCCTTCGGGTGTGTTGTTGGTGGCGACGGGTTCATAAGAACCACGGCCTGCTGTCTGGATGCGTTGCGGTGCCACGCCCTGGCTCACCAGATACTGGCGGGTGCTGTCGGCACGACGTTGCGACAGCGGGTTGTTGATGCCGTCGTTGCCGGTGCTGTCGGTGTGGCCGATGATGTACACGTCCGTGTTCGGGTTGTTTCTCAGGCTGTAGGCGAACTGATCGAGCAGCGGGGCGAACTGGGCCTTGATGTCGGCGCGGTTGGTGTCGAACGAGATGTCGCTGGGAATATCCAGCTTCAGCCGGTTGTCTTCCGTCTGCGTCACGACCACGCCGGTGTTGGCCATGGCGTTTTCCACCTCGGCACGCTGGCGTTCCATGCGCTGCGACCAGACATAGCCACCCAGCCCGCCCAGGGTCGCGCCAATGGCCGCACCCTTGCCGTCTCCGGCAATCGCGCCAACGACTGCGCCAATGCCCGCGCCGGTGGCGGTAGTGCGCTGGGTATCGGACATGGTGGCACATCCGGACAGTACCAGACTGGCTGCGGCAATGCCTGCAATGGCAAATGGGGAAAATTTCATCTGAATCTCCTTCAATCATTCAAACAATCGGGCTTCGCGTGACGCGGAACGGCACCAGCCGCATCGAATGCGCAAGCCCCCGGATTCTGCCTGACAGGATCAAGCGGCAGATTCACAGTATCGTGCATTTTGTCCGTTACGCCATGCGGCTTTCTCCGATGGTTGCTGGCTGGGTGCCCGTTTGAATTTATCACAGCACTTTGGGGGTGCTTCTCTTGTGGCAGGTGCCGAATCCTGAAAGAATAGAAAGCTGTGTGTTTTTATCGTACACAGCATCCGTCGCCGCAGCTTGCGACAAATCTTTTCCCAGATTGCCACTGCGTTTCACAATGACAAGCCCCAAGCCACTTTCCTTTTCCACCCTGTTCTCCAGCCGCCTTTCCCTTGCGCTGCTGTTGTCCCTGCTGGCCATACTGGCTGGCTGTTCGTCCAAACCGCCCCGCGCGCCCGATACCCTGCACCCGGTCAGCAGCCTGCCGCGCCTGGAAAGCAACCCGATTGGCCCCAGCGTGAACCGCGAGGCCAGCCTCTGGACACCCGTGCCCTGGAGCGATCTGCCCGGCTTCGATGCAGACAATCTCTCCGATGCCTGGCCTGCCTGGATGCACAGCTGTGAGCGTGCAACTTCAAACTGGCTGTCTGTCTGCACCCAGGTGCGCCAACTGACAAAAGCGAGCGATGCCGAGAAAAAGGCCTGGATGCGCAATGCCCTGCAACCCTATCTGGTGCGCAAGAACGATGGCAATGCGGTGGGCATGCTCACGTCGTATTACGAACCCGTGATGGATGCCGCCCGCAGGCCGGGCAATGGCTTCAATGTGCCGCTGTATCGCCTGCCCACAGGCTACAAGGGTGTGGGCGAATGGTTCACCCGCGAGCAGATCGAAGGCTCTGCCAGCGTCCAGCCGTTTCTGCAGGGCCGCGAGATTGCCTGGCTGAAAGACCCGGTAGATGCCATGGTGCTGCATATCCAAGGCTCTGGCCGTCTGAATCTGCGCGAACCCGATGGCCGCGTCGTGCAGGTGCGCGTGGCCTTTGCCGGCACCAACAACCAGCCCTACAAGAGCATTGGCCGCTGGTTGCTGGACCGCGATCTCATCCGGGATGCGAGCTGGCCCGGCATCAAGCAATGGGTGCGCAACAACCCTGGCCGCGTGCAGGAAATGCTCTGGAGCAACCCCCGCTATGTGTTCTTCAAGGAGGAGGCACTGCCTGCCCATGAACAGGCCAATGGCCCGCGTGGGGCACAGGGCGTGCCTCTGACGCCCCAGCGTTCCATTGCCGTGGATCGGCGCAGCATTCCGTATGGCACGCCGGTGTGGCTGATGACCGCCGGAGCCACCCTGAATGAAAAACGCCTGGTGCTGGCGCAGGATACCGGCAGTGCCATCGTCGGTGCGGTGCGCGCCGATTACTTTGCCGGCTGGGGTGAGGAAGCAGGCAATGTGGCTGGCCGTGTCAAGCAAGACCTGTATCTGTGGACGTTCTGGCCCAAGAATGTTGCATTGCCCTGAAGCCCCCGAGGGCTGAGGTGGTTGATACCCCATGAAAAAAGCGGATTGCCAGAAATGCAATCCGCTTTTTTCATAGGGGTTCTAATCGACTGCACGATCACTTGGCCCAGGTCTGGGTGACGGGTGCGGGCGATGCGGGGTTGATGGCGTTATAGACTTTTACGGGCTGTGCCACTGGCGGCTCGTTGATGTAATCGTATTGCGTTACCGCAATGCGCAGGTCGCTGCCACTGATAAAGCCTTCCACTTTGGGGTCGCCATTCAGGCCGGTTTGCAAATTCGGACTGGCTGCCGCAGTGCTGCCATTGTCTCGAATGCGCCCTGCCATACCGTATCCAACAGCTGGCTCCTGGTTATAGTCATAGTAATAAACGCTATAGGCTGTATAGGTTGTAGCCATTTTTCTCTCCTTGAGAAGTTGAAGTTGAGTTCAGCCCCTTTTCACCTGGCGTTCACCAGGCACCGGAAGTTGCCATGCCGGTATTCAGTTCAAAAGTTGTAATTGAGCGTCATGTAATAAGTGCGCCCCTGCTGTGGATGGTTGACGTTGTGTTTCAGTTGGACGGTTTCCGTGGGAATCCAATGATATTTATCTGGCTCATCAAAACAATCCCATTGATCTCCACTCGAACATCTCAGCGTGCTGGTAACACTGCTCGAATTCCTGTCCCGTGTTTGCTCAGGCCCTTTGTTGAACACGTCGTTCACGCCCAGCGACAGTTTCCAGCCCTTGGCAAAGCGGTAGTGCGCACCCAGGTTGATGGTGTTCAGCGGGTTCTCCCAGGTTTTGACATCCCGGTAAATACGCCCGATGTGGGTGCCTTCGATGAAGGTGCTCAGGTCGCCGTCCAGAAAATGCAGGTTCAGCCGCGCATTGGCCGCCAGTTGCGGGGCGTTGAGGGTGCGCGCCTTCTCGCCGGGATAGCGTTGCGTCGAGCTTTGGCCGCCATAGTAGTAATAGCCATCGTCATCGGTGTATTCACCGGCTTGCCGGGTGATGGCAAAGATCAGGTCGGCACGCCGACTCCAGGACAGCTTGCCTTCCAGCTCCAGCCCACGGGTGCGCGTGTGGCCGGTATTGACGTAGCCTGCCGCAATCGGCACGCTGTAGAGGGCGATTTCATTGACCGACTCGCGCTGGAACACCGTGGCGCGAAAGCCCCCGGTGAGCTGTTCGCCCAGGCGGCCGTCCCAGCCCAGCCCCATGTCCAGGTTGCGGCCTTTTTCCGGCACCATCGGTATGACGCCGCCTGTACTGTCCGTGCGGCTCACCAGGCCCAGGCCATTGCCATAGATTTCGTAAAAGCCGGGGTAGCGAATGTAGTTGCCATAGCTGCCAAACGCCTGCCAGCCGCTGGCGAAGTGCTTTTTCAGGCTCAGGCTGCCGGTGCGCGCCCAGTTGTAGTCGCCAGAAGGGCCGCCATTGGGGTCTTTCCAGGTCCAGCGGTTGCCGATGATGGGGCCTGCCAGTTTCTCGACCCGGAAGATGGGGGTCACTTGCAGATCACCCAGTGCCGGGATGGTGATGGTGTTCTGCACCTGCAAGTTGGTTTTGATGCGGCTGTAGTCCTGAATCAGCTCCGAGTTGGGGTTGCGGTTGTTCATGTCCGTGCGCAGGTTCTCCCAGTAACGCTCGGCATGGACTTCGATCTGGTGGTTCAGGCTGCTGGTGTTGAGCGTGTAGGTGGCATCGGTGGAGATGCCCTTGCGCGTGGAGTCGTAGCTTGACCAGCTTGATCCCATGCGGGCGTTGGGGGTGTTGATATCCAGATTGCGAAAGTCCTGGTCGCGGTCCAGCCAGGTCAGATTGGCGGCCAGCCCCAGGTTGCCAAAGCTGTCGTTCCAGCCCGCCACGGCCTCCTGCTGGAGCACGTTTTGCCGCTTGCGGTTGCGTTGGCCTTTTTCCACGACCGCTTGGCCAAACTGCGTGGTGTAAGAAGTCCAGGGCAAATCCTGATAGTGTTGATTAAATGCTGTATGACTAGGGATGCCGTCAGGCACGTCGCGCTCCATGTCGGTGCGGGCGTACTTGAACACGAAATTCTGGTTTTGCCACTTGAGCAGGGCATTCTGCTTTTCCGAGCGGTTGTTCTGGCGGGTGCGCTGGGCGGGAATTATTTCGCCAGTTACATGATGGTAGGGACGATTTCCAAAGTGACTGTAGTCCCACCCCTCGCCCAGGCGAGTGCCGTCTGACCACACGATGTTGCTCAGACCTTCCACGTTGTAATCCGTGTATTTGAAGTCCCCCTTGCTGCGATCATTGTCCAGGCCGATGAGCAGATGGCCGCCGGCCAGCGGCACGTTCAGGTTGGCACTTTGCTGCCGCCCGCCAAAGCTTTTGAAGCCCACCGAAACGCTGCCGCTGAAAGTGGTGGGCTTTTTGGTGACGATGTTGATGGCCCCGCCAATGGGCGCACCGGAAAAGCGCGCCGGGGTTACGCCCCGGTACACTTCCACGCGCTCGACGTTGGAGATGGGCAGGGTGGAGAGGTCGCCCGCCGTGTCGCTGGCGGTGTTCAGCGGCACACCATCGATGTAGATGTTCACCTGGCTGGGAGCCGCGCCGCGAATGCTGGCCGTGGTGTAGTGGCCGCTGCCGCCAAGGCTGCGCACATAGACGCCGGGAATCTGGTCGAGCAGATCGGGGATGGATTTGTGCTCGCCCTTGACATCGTCGGGGTACACCACCGAGACCACATCGGGCGAGAGCACTTCGCGCAGTTCCTCGCGGCTTCCGGTAACGACGACTTCCGCCAGCTCATTGGCCTGCGGGGCCTGCTTTTCTTCGGTCTGTGTGGTTTTCTGCGTTGCAGTCTGCGCATGGACGGCAGCCGCAGACATGGCGGTGCAAAGCACGGCAACGGCGGCCGATATACAGTTTATCTTCATGATGGGAACCCAAACAATGGCGTCAATTGTTCAGGCTGGGGCGTGCCGTCACGAACGGTCGGAACGCAAGGACGGACGGATGCCGACATCTGCCACGCGAACCGATGCGGCCCCAGCCGCTTCGTGCGTCGCCCAGACGGACATGTCCGCGCCTTCGCCAACCCCTGGGCAAAGGCCAGGGAAGGTCTGCAAAACCCGTTGCGCCGCCCGCATCCTGCCACTGGACGCATCGCCGCGTTGGCTTTTGTGGTCAATAGCACCGCTATTGACCATAGAAGCCGCCTTGCGCTGCATTCCACTGGCAGGCGCGGGCTTACCGCAAGAGTTTTGCAGATCTTCCCAAGAGCGACAGGCACTGGCAGGTCTCCTGGCTTGCGGGTCACCACGCCCTTGCACGGCCTTCCCGGACAGGATGATGTGTCCAGTGGCTGCGGCCCGGATGATTCCGTCCGCCGGTACAGGGGCATTCGCCGCTCACAGTTGCAGGGACAGCCTCGGCTTGGGGGTCTCTGAAAGACCTTGACCGTGTTCCCTTTTAAGGAAGGTCTGCAAAACTCTTGCGGTAAGCCCGCATCCTGCCACTGGGCGCATCGCCGCGCAACGGGTTTTGCAGACCTTACTTATTGATCCGGCCCTCAAATAGTCTCAAGCCGCGTATTTGATTCGTGGGTCTCGGAAGTAAGCTTTGACGCGCTCGGGCTGCTGCTCCAGTTGGGACATGTGCTCGTTGGTGACAACGCGCAGTTTGGCCTTGGTGCGTGCGGGCACCTTGCTGGCGATCACGTGCTTGAGCTCTGCATTCAAGCGCTCGTCGGGGTTGAGCTCCGGGCTGTAGCTGGGCAGGTAGAACACCTCGATTGCATCAACGTGCTCGGCCAGCCACGCCTTGACCGGCTTGCAGTGATGCACACCCAGGTTGTCCAGGATCAGAAACACCTTGC
>NZ_FQUZ01000047.1 GCF_900129055.1 Lampropedia hyalina DSM 16112 | reverse complement strand
GATGGCGAGGACGACCATGTGCATCTGTTGGTGAACTATCCGCCCAAGGTGCCTGTCTCGAACCTCGTGAACAGCCTGAAAGGCGTTTCCAGCCGGGTGATTCGCAAGAAGGATTATCCGAGCATCCGCAAAAAGCTATGGGGTGGCGCATTGTGGTCGCCGTCTTACTTTGCGGGCAGTTGCGGCGGAGTGCCCATATCCGTCATTCGCCAGTACATCGAACAACAGCAAACGCCGCATTAGTCACTGTCTGCGGCATCGAGCCGCCGACAGTAACGCGCTATCCTTCCCCGCCCTGAAGGACGGGGTTTGACGCGCTTTCCGATCAATCCGTCAATCACCGCTGACTCGACAAAATCATGCCGATAGATACCGCCGTCCACCACCAGACCACAAGCCACGATGGCATCGTAGTGGCCTTTGTTGGCAAGGGTCTTGACATGCAGCGGGATTTCAAACGCACCGGGCACCTCGAAGCAATCGACGCGCACTTGCGGCACATGTTCAGCCACACGAGCCGCACAGGACTGCACCGCCTGCTGCACGATGTCGGCATGCCATTGAGCCGCAACGATAGCGACCCTGACATGTCCCGCCAGACTGGCACAGGCGGGAAGGTTTTCGGAAGAAGAGGAAAGCTGATTCATGATTGCTCCAAGAAAGAAAGATCACCAAGAATCAGGGCTGAGCACGCGCAGCACGAGAAAACACCGCGATCAACGAGGTGTTGAACTGCACCGTTCTCTTTCATCCGGACTGTCACCGTCGGTTCTGGATTCTCACCAGATCTGCTGACTCACGGCGGCATGGCGAAATCACCTGCCACCGCAACGCTCGCGGACTTCGCATGTTTCTGGAAGCAGACCATGCGTTACCGCCGGTGGGGAATTGCACCCCGCCCTGAGAACAAAACCGGTATCCACTGAGGCAGATACCATTTCGGTGTCCATTATAGGAATCTGTGCGCAATGCCAGGTTCTAGGGAAGGTCTGCAAAACTCTTGCGGTAAGCCCGCGCCCGCCAATGGGATGCAGCGCAAGGCGTATTTTGTGGTCAATAGCGAGGCTATTGACCACAAAAGCCAACGCGGCGATGCGCCCAGTGGCGGGATGCGGGCGGCGCAACGGGTTTTGCAGACCTTCCCTAGGGCGTGTCAGTAATCGCAATGCGCGCCATCGACAAACACCTTGAGTTCGCCGGACTGGAAATGCGTCCATTGTTCATTGTGGGTCAGTGGTGCCGTGACCACGATGGCGGTGCGATCCCCCGGCTGGTTGCGCTCGGCAAAGTCGATGCTCAGGTCTTCGTCACTCAGCGAGGCCTTGGAAAACGGCCAGGCGCGTTCCAGATAGCACAGGTGCGTGGTGGCGTGCGCCCACAGGGCCTCGCCATTGGAGAGCAGGAAGTTGAAGGTACCGTGCGGGGAGATTTCGGCGGCCAGCTCGCGCAACGTCAGCGTCAGTTCCTGGATGCTGGGCACGCCGGCATGGGATTTGTGCAATTCCTGCATCAGCCAGCAGAAGGCGTGTTCGCTGTCGGTCGTGCCCACCGGATGAAAATGGCTGTGCAGGCGCGGGCGAAAGGTCTTCAGGTCGCCATTGTGCGCAAACACCCAGTAATTGCCCCACAACTCCCGCACGAACGGGTGGCAGTTGGGCAGGCTCACCTTGCCCTGGGTGGCCTTGCGAATGTGCGCGATCACATTGGTGCTTTTGATGGGATAGCGGCGGATGACATCGGCAATCGGCGAGATGATGGCACTTTGGTAATCCACGAAGTGCCGCACGCCATGATCCTCGAAAAATGCCATGCCCCAGCCATCCACATGGTCGCCCGTCTTGCCCGCACGCTGCGAGAATCCCGTGAAGCTGAACGTCAGGTCGGTGGGTTTGTTGGCATTCATTCCGAGCAACTGGCACATGGGGGATGGTCTCGCAGGTCAAAAATGGAAAGGATTCATCATAATCGGATTTGTTCTGGCGAGGCGAAGCAGCCAAACTGTGGCCGGTGCCGGGAATCCGCATACCTTGAGGAACCGCTGAATAATTCCTCCCGGCCGCCGCATCCCCCTCTCGGGCGGAATTAATCAGCGTTTCCTTGAAACCCGCCTATCCATGCCCATCTATCGGCCATCCGGTTTTCCGTGCCCTGCCCTCGGTGAGTGCCTTCGCTACACGCACCGCTTCTGCCGGGCCGGGCATTTTCACCCACCCGTTCCTGAAAGTCACTGATTCACCATGTCACAGCAGTCACAACAGCCCCAGCAGCCCGCAACCATCGATCCCACGGCCCCTGCCGCAGCGACGGCAGGCACCGAGCCAGACATCAACGAGGAGCTGGCCGGGTTGTACGCCGAAGTGGAAGGTCTGCGGGAACAACTGACCGAACTGGAGGCCCTGCGCAGCAAGAACACCGAACTGTCGGATCAGTTCCTGCGCGCCAAGGCCGAAGCAGACAATGCCCGCCGCCGTGCAGATGACGATGTGGCCAAGGCCCGCAAGTTCAGCATCGAAGGTTTTGCACAGGACTTGCTGGCCGTGGCCGACAGCCTGGATGCGGCCCTGGCGATTGAATCCGCCACCGCCGAACAACTGCTGGAAGGCACCAAGGCCACCCAGAGCCAGTTGCAATCGGTGTTCGAGCGCAACAAGCTCCATGCCATCCAGCCAGCCGTGGGCGAGAAGTTCGACCCGCACCAGCATCAGGCCATCAGTGCCGTGCCTGCCGCCCAGGAAGCCAACACCATTGTGAACGTGCTGCAAAAAGGCTATTCGATTGCCGACCGCGTGCTGCGCCCGGCACTGGTGGTGGTCGCGGCCCCGCAGTAAGAACGTGTTCAGGGTCTGGGCACACCACACGGGTTTGAAGGCTTGAATTTGCCGCAAACGCCCACACCTGCCAGTCATTCACAAACAACCCCATTTCCGTCTCAAGGAGAAAACCCAAATGGCAAAAATCATCGGTATTGACCTGGGAACCACCAACAGTTGCGTGGCCGTACTCGAAGGCAATTCCACCCGCGTGATCGAGAACAGCGAAGGCGCACGCACCACGCCTTCCATCGTGGCCTACCAGCAGGATGGCGAAATCCTGGTGGGTGCATCGGCCAAGCGTCAGGCTGTCACCAACGCCGCCAACACCATCTACGCCGTCAAGCGTCTGATCGGCCGCCGCTTCGACGACAAGGAAGTGCAGAAGGACATCGACAAGATGCCCTACAGGATCGCCCGCGCCGACAACGGCGATGCCTGGGTGGAAGCACAGGGCCAGAAGCTGGCTCCCCAGCAGGTCAGTGCCGAAATCCTGCGCAAGATGAAGAAAACCGCCGAGGACTTCCTGGGCGAAGTTGTGACGGAAGCCGTCATCACTGTGCCCGCCTACTTCAACGACGCACAACGCCAGGCCACCAAGGATGCAGGCCGCATTGCCGGACTGGAAGTCAAGCGCATCATCAACGAACCCACTGCCGCCGCGCTGGCCTTCGGCCTGGACAAAGTCGGCAAGGGCGACCGCAAGATCGCCGTCTATGACCTGGGCGGTGGTACGTTCGACGTATCCATCATCGAAATCGCCGATGTCGATGGTGAGAAGCAGTTCGAAGTGCTGTCCACCAACGGCGACACCTTCCTGGGCGGTGAAGACTTCGACCAGCGCATCATCAACTACATCATTGACGAGTTCAAGAAGGAACAGGCCGTCGATCTGTCCAAGGACGTGCTGGCCCTGCAACGCCTGAAGGAGGCCGCCGAAAAGGCCAAGATCGAGCTGTCCAACAGCACACAGACCGACATCAACCTGCCCTACATCACCGCCGATGCCAGCGGCCCCAAGCACCTGAACATCAAGCTGACCCGCGCCAAGCTGGAGTCGCTGGTGGAAGACCTGATTGCCCGCTCCATCGAACCCTGCCGCGTGGCCATCAAGGACGCAGGCGTGAAGGTGTCCGACATCGATGACGTGATCCTGGTCGGCGGCCAGACCCGCATGCCCAAGGTGCAGGACAAGGTCAAGGAATTCTTCGGCAAGGAACCACGCCGTGACGTGAACCCCGACGAAGCCGTGGCCGTGGGTGCGGCCGTGCAAGGCCAGGTGCTGGCAGGCGACCGTTCCGACGTGCTGCTGCTGGACGTGACCCCGCTGTCGCTGGGCATCGAGACCCTGGGTGGTGTCATGACCAAGATGATTAACAAGAACACCACGATCCCGACCAAGCACGCACAGACCTTTTCCACGGCCGATGACAACCAGCCTGCCGTGACCATCAAGGTCTTCCAGGGCGAGCGCGAGATCGCCAGTGCCAACAAGGCACTGGGTGAGTTCAATCTGGAAGGCATCGCCCCGGCACCGCGCGGCACACCACAGATCGAAGTCTCGTTTGACATCGATGCCAACGGCATTCTGCACGTCTCCGCCAAGGACAAGGGCACCGGCAAGGAGAACAAGATCACCATCAAGGCCAACTCCGGCCTGTCGGAAGATGAAATCCAGCAGATGGTCAAGGATGCGGAACTCAACGCCGCCGAAGACAAGAAAAAGCTGGAACTGGTGCAGGCCCGCAACGAAGGCGAAGCCACGCTGCACAATGTGCGCAAGTCGCTGACCGAGCACGGTGAGGCACTGGATGCCAGCGAGAAAGAGGCCATCGAGAAAGCCGCCTCCGCACTGGAAGAAAGCCTCAAGGGCGATGACAAGGATGCCATCACCGCCCAAACGGCACAATTGCTGACCGCCAGCCAGAAACTGGGCGAAAAAATCTACGCTCAGGCACAGGCCGCCGCGGGAGCCGACGCAGCCGCTGGTGCAGCAGGCGCGGCCAGCCAGCAGACGGCACAGGACGACAACGTGGTCGATGCCGAGGTGAAGGAAGTCAAGAAGGACTGATGCCCTTCTGACCCCGTGCCGCCGCGCAGGATGCCGGGCCATGCCCACGCAGCCTGCGCGGCGTTGTCATCCCTGGGAAAGCATTCCCCTTCTGCCCATCCCACCCCACATACCCTGACAGACACCATGGCAAAACGAGATTTCTACGAAGTCCTGGGCGTACCCAAAAACGCCGGCGAGGACGAAATCAAAAAGGCGTATCGCAAGCTGGCGATGAAGTACCACCCGGATCGCAACCAGGGCGATGCCGCCAAGGCCGCCGAAGAGAAGTTCAAGGAAGTCAAGGAGGCTTACGAAATTCTCTCGGACAGCCAGAAAAAGGCAGCCTACGACCAGTACGGCCATGCAGGCGTGGATCCGAACATGCGCGGCGGTTTTGGGGGCGGCGGTGGCACGGAAGGTTTTGGTGGCTTTGCCGAAGCCTTCGGCGATATTTTTGGCGATATGTTCAACCAGCGTCGCGGTGGCGGCGGCGGCGGTGGGGGCCAGCGTGTGTACCGGGGCAACGATCTGAGCTACGCCATGGAGATCTCGCTGGAAGAAGCGGCCAAGGGCAAGGACGCGCAGATCAAGATTCCCTCCTGGGAGGATTGCAGCCAGTGCCACGGCAGTGGAGCCAAACCCGGCACATCGGCCAAGACCTGCACCACCTGCCACGGCAATGGCGTGGTGCAAATGCGCCAGGGATTTTTCAGTGTGCAGCAAACCTGCCCCACCTGCCAGGGCACAGGCAAGATCATCCCCGAACCCTGCTCTGCCTGCCACGGCCAGGGCAAGGTCAAGACCCAGAAAACGCTGGAAATCAAAGTGCCGGGCGGCATCGACGACGGCATGCGCATCCGCAGCAGCGGCAATGGCGAACCTGGTTTGAACGGTGGGCCTCCCGGCGACCTGTACATCGAGATTCGCATCAAGCCACACGAGATTTTCGAGCGCGATGGCGACGACCTGCACTGCACCGTACCCGTGAGCATGACGACGGCCGCACTGGGCGGGGAAATCCAGGTTCCTACCCTCGACGGCAAAGCCAGCATCGACATTCCCGAAGGCACACAGCCAGGCAAGCAGTTCCGCCTGCGGGGCAAGGGCATCAAGGGCGTGCGCTCCAGCATTGCGGGCGATCTGTACTGCCACATTCAGGTGGAAATTCCGGTCAAACTCACCGAATTCCAGCGCAAGACCCTGAAAGAACTCGACGATTCGCTGAAGAAAGGCGGCGGCAAGCACTCGCCTGGGAACGACTCATTTACCGAGAAGCTGAAGCGGTTTTTTGGCGGTTGAGACCCAGCCAGCCATTTGAAATGACGGGGCATTGCCCCGTTTTTTCATGGCTTCGCGTCGGCTTGCGAAATCCGCTCCAACAGGGAACGAATCGGTGCAGGCAGGCCCGTCTGCGCCAATGCCGCAGCATCCAGACTTTGCCACATACCCGACTGGAGCAATAAGGCAGCATCCGGCATCCCGATGGCCTCCCCCTCTTCAGCACACCGCACCATGACGGGCTGAAGCAGCAAATCCCTGTGCGTCAGGACATGGGACACCGCCGGCAAATGCCGCACCCCTGCCTGTGGACACACTGTGGACAGGTACTCCAGCAATTGCGCCTCACCATCGAACACAGGCGGAGCATACAATCCCGCCCAGATGCCCTTGGCAGGGCGTTTGTGCAACCAAACGCGCCCATCCGCAGCCTGCATGAGCAACAGCCACCAGTTCTGGGAGCTGCGCCGGGTCTTGCGGGTCAGTACCGGATAAGCGGTGGGATTGCCGCGTTGCCGAGCCACACAAGCACTGGCCACCGGACAGATCAGGCACTGCGGATTGCGCGGCAGGCAAATTCGCGCGCCCAAGTCCATCATGCCCTGGGTGTAACGTGGCATTGCCACCGGCAAGTCACGCACAGGCAACAGCCCGTCTGCCTGCTGCCACAGACGTTGCACATTCGCGGCCTGCGACAAGTCCGCGTCAAAGGCCAGCACACGCCCCAGCACCCGGCGCACGTTCGCATCCAGAATGGCCACACGCTCGCCATAGCAGAATGCCGCAATCGCATTCGCCGTGGAGCGGCCAATACCCGGCAAATCGGCCAGTTCCCGCGCCGAAGGCGGAAAAACGCCGCCATGCTCCACCACCACCTGCCGCGCACAACGGTGCAGATTGCGAGCACGGCTGTAATAGCCCAGGCCACTCCACAGGGCCAGCACCGCATCTTCATCGGCAGCAGCCAGTGCCTGCACCGTGGGGAATGCCTCCAGAAAGCGGGCATAGTAGTTCAATACCGTGGCCACCTGGGTCTGCTGCAACATGATTTCCGACAGCCACACCCGGTAGGGGTCGCGGGTGTTCTGCCAGGGCAGATGGTTGCGCCCATGCTGGCGTTGCCAGTCCACGACCTTGTCGGAAAAACCAGGAACAACATTCATGGGCATCACGGTGTGAGAGGTTGCTGGGATGGCTCCGCCGCCGATGCAGTCGCCTCCGCCACGATGTGGCCCTGCGGCACGGCATCGGCGGCCATCTGCGGTGGAGGAGCCTGCAACACGGCATGCACCATGGTGTGCAGCAGGCGTTCATCCTGCTTCAAGGCATCGAACCGCTGGCGAATCTGCACCAGGCGTTTTTCCAGCCCCACATCGGCCTGCTGAATGCGCGTGAGGGTCTTGCCGCGTGCCACAAAATTCTGCCGTCGTGCTCGCAATTGCACGTCCAGCGAAGCCATATTGGTCTTGCTCCACAATTCCAGCTCATTGGCAGCCGCTTCAAAGACCGAGCGCACACGCATCCCCAACGTCGCCAACAACCGGGTGCCCGATTCCCGCCACTGCAAAGCGGCAATCGTGCCATGGGCGAAGGCCGCCCGATGGCTATCGGCAATTTTCTGCAAATCGTTGCAGAACTCACGCAAATCCGGTGGTGTCGGCTCATCCAGCAAGAAATGACCGGATTGGTTCAGCCGCTCCAGAACCTGCGCCAATGTCGTGCGCATGGCTTCTGCTTGCTGCTGGCTGGCCTGCAACACTTGCTGCAAATGCTGAAATGCTTGCGCATACAGCCAATCCCAATCCCTTGCGTGCGGCGGCACCGGCTGTTGTACGGCTTCGGCGAGGGCATGCAGGTGCTTCTTCACCGCCGAAGTACCCAACTGCTGAAACAACTTATTCAGCAGTTTCTGCTGCTGCGCGCGCGCAGCACGCACCTGGGCCACACTGGTTTCAAAGACCTGCCGCTCTCTGGCCATGCGAATGCGCACGCTGTACATCGCCTGCTTGTTCTGGCCTTGCAAATCGGCCATTTCGATGGCTTGCTGGGTATTGTGGCGAATACGCACCTGAAGCTGCTGCGCCACATGCTGCTGCACCTGAAGCACATGGCGGTGCAACAGGCTGGAGAAAAGCTGCTGCCTTTTATCCAGCAGACCATCGACCAGAATCGCCTCCAATCGCCCCAGACCGCTGGCTTGCCAAAGAGATGAGTCACGTTGTACCCTGGCCGTGCGCGCCTTCTGCGCCGCCACGGGCACCACATGGGCCACGGGAATCTGCAATGTTTGGGCCACACTCTCGCAGTGCTGCCGCACCGCCATGTGCTCCATGCCTTGGTGCTGCGCATCCTCCCACATCAGATCGGCTTTGTTCAATACCACCAGACGCAAGCCAATCGAATCCAGATGCGTCAGCAAGGCATGGTTCCACAGAGACAGATCCGAAGCGGCCAGACCGGTATCCATCCCCAGCATGAACACCACGGCCTGCGCCTGTGGCAACAATTCCAGAGTCTGCTCAGGCTCGGCACCGATGGCATGCAAACCTGGAATATCAAGAATCACCAAGCCTTTTTTCAGCAGAGGGTGAGGGAAATTCACGACCGCATGACGCCATTTCGGCACATCCACCACGCCTGCGGGCATGTCGTCCACCTCCCCCTGCGAGCGCAATCCCCACAACTGTGCCTGCTCCCCACTCACCCGAACGGTTTCGGTCACACAGGCAATGGCCGTCGCCACACTGTCAGCAGAGTGCAAATCCAATGGCAGATGCACCCAGGCATTCTCCCTTTGTCGCCAATCCGCCAAGGTATCCGTCTGCTGGCGGGTGGCGATCGGCAACAGATAGATGCCCACCGCACGCAGCGGATTCCAGGTCAGCTCCATGGGACACTGGGCCAGTTTTCCCGGAACCGATGGCATGACATTCTGGCCATAGTGCCAGAAGAACAAGGCATTGATAAGGGCAGACTTTCCGCGACCAGGCTCGGCCACAAACGCCACCGTGATCTTTTCGGAAATGGCCTTTTCCTGAAGTTGCTGCAACCGCTGGCGCGAAGGCATATCCAGCAAGCCCCGATCGGCCAGCCAACGCTCAAAAGTGCGCAATTTTTGCAGCAAACGCTCCCGCCACTGACCATCCTGACCCAGGCGTTGCTTGAAGGGAGAAGCGGAAATAGTCACGTTGTGTGGGGAAGAAAAAATTGCGTGGCAAACACCACTTGCATCCTACTACCAGCCGCCCCCGGCCACATTTGCAGCATCTGGGCAGATGACAAAAATCGTCTTCAGTGCCGCTATCCTATGCCACAGAACCCAGCAAAAAACCGCCTGGCGATGGCCTCAGGCGGTTTTTCTGAAAATACTGAAATTCGCTCAGTGCTTTTGGCGGTATTTGCGCAATGCAGCAATCTGTGCTGCCAGCACCGCCAGCTCAGACTGGGCCGTAGCCAAGTCCAGCTCGCTCTTGGCATTGCGCAAGGCATCTTCGGCAGCCTGCTTGGCCTTGTTGGCCTTTTCTTCATCCAGATCGGCACCACGCACCGCCGTGTCGGACAACACCGTCACACGGTCAGGCTGAACCTCCAGAATACCACCGGCCACGAAGACAAATTCTTCCTTGCCATCCGGCAACTCAATGCGCACGGACCCTGGCTTGATGCGGGTTATCAATGGCACATGCCGGGGCAGAATGCCCAACTCGCCCGACTCACCAGGCAAGGCAACAAACTTGGCCTCGCCAGAAAAGACCGACTCTTCTGCACTGACCACATCAACATAAATGGTACTCATAAGGCTTCCTCGTATTCAATGCCAACATCCTGAACATCAGGCAAGAAGAAGATGCAGCGCATCGGCGCATCACCTGCCTCTTGCCTTCCCTGATAGGAAATCAGGCTGCCAGTTTCTTGGCCTTCTCGAAAGCCTCGTCGATCGTGCCCACCATGTAGAACGCTTGTTCTGGCAGGTGATCGGCCTCGCCATTGACGATCATCTTGAAGCCACGGATGGTTTCAGACAGAGGCACATACTTGCCGGGCGATCCGGTAAACACTTCGGCCACATGGAACGGCTGCGACAGGAAACGCTGAATCTTGCGGGCACGGGCCACCGTCAGCTTGTCTTCCGGAGCCAGTTCGTCCATACCCAGAATGGCGATGATGTCGCGCAGTTCCTTGTAGCGTTGCAGCGTACCCTGCACCTGACGCGCCACGGTGTAATGCTCCTCGCCCACCACATCGGCTGCCAGCTGGCGGCTGGTGGAATCCAGCGGATCAATCGCAGGGTAGATACCCAGCGAAGCAATGTCACGCGACAGCACCACGGTGGAATCCAAGTGGGCGAAGGTCGTGGCAGGGGATGGATCGGTCAAGTCATCGGCAGGCACATACACGGCCTGAATGGACGTAATCGAACCCACCTTGGTGGAGGTAATCCGCTCTTGCAGGCGGCCCATTTCCTCGGCCAACGTCGGCTGGTAGCCCACGGCAGAAGGCATACGACCCAGCAGCGCGGACACTTCGGTACCGGCCAGCGTATAACGGTAGATGTTGTCCACGAAGAACAGCACATCACGCCCTTCATCACGGAAGGATTCCGCAATGGTCAGACCAGTCAAGGCCACACGCAGACGGTTGCCGGGTGGCTCGTTCATCTGACCATACACCATGGACACCTTGGACTCGCCCAGGTTCTCCAAGTTCACCACACCAGAATCGGCCATTTCGTGGTAGAAGTCGTTCCCTTCACGGGTACGCTCACCCACACCGGCAAACACGGACAAACCGCTGTGTGCCTTGGCGATATTGTTGATGAGTTCCATCATGTTCACGGTCTTGCCCACACCGGCACCACCGAACAGACCCACCTTACCACCCTTGGCAAACGGGCAGATCAGGTCAATCACCTTGATGCCGGTTTCCAGCAGTTCCTGCGAAGGGGACAGTTCATCGTAGGCAGGAGCCTTGCGGTGAATCGATGCGGTTCTGGCATGATCGACCGGGCCACGTTCGTCAATCGGCGCGCCCAGCACGTCCATGATGCGACCGAGCGTAGCAGGCCCCACGGGAACGGTAATGGGATTGCCGGTATTGACCACGGTCAGACCACGACGCAGACCATCCGACGAACCCAGCGCGATGGTACGCACCACGCCATCGCCCAGCTGCTGCTGCACTTCCAGTGTCAGTGCCGAACCTTCCAGCTTGAGCGCGTCAAAAACCTTCGGCAGCGAACCTTGGGGAAACTCCACGTCCACCACCGCACCAATACATTGAACAATTTTGCCTTGTGCCTGAGCCATATGTTGCTCCAATCAAATTCAGTTGTGTTGCTTAAACTGCGGCAGCACCGGCGACGATTTCCGACAGTTCTGTCGTGATGGCCGCCTGACGCGTTTTGTTGTAAACCAGCTTAAGTTCGTTGATGACGTTGCCTGCATTGTCCGTTGCCGCCTTCATGGCCACCATACGGGCAGACTGCTCGGAAGCCATGTTGTCCGCCACTGCCTGGTAGACCAGCGATTCGACATAACGCACCAGCAATTCGTCAATCACGGATTGCGCATCGGGTTCGTAAATGTAGTCCCAGCCATTCGCCTTGCCTTTCGCCTCCAGATGTTCTGGTTGCAGAGGCAGAAGCTGCTCGACCACGGATTCCTGACGCATCGTATTGATGAAGCGCGTGTAACTGAGATAAACAGCGTTGATCTCGCCATTGACGTACGCATCCAGCAACACTTTGACCGGGCCGATCAAAGCGTCCAGCCTGGGGGTATCGCCCAAGGCCGTCACATTCGACACCACCGTTGCGCCAATACGCCCCAGGAAACCCAGCCCCTTGTTGCCGATTGCCACGGCACGGACGCTCTGCCCGGCCTCCTGCAATTCACGCAACTTGCCTGTTACCGCCCGAAGCACGTTGGTATTCATGCCGCCGCACAATCCCTTGTCGGTCGTCACCACAATAATGCCAGCCGCCTTCGCATTGTTCTCCACCGTGAAGGGGTGGCGATACTCGGGATTGGCTTCCGCCAGGTGGGCGGCAATAGTGCGGATCTTCTCACTGTAGGGACGTGCAGCCTGCATGCGCTCCTGTGCCTTGCGCATTTTGGAGGCGGCCACCATTTCCATGGCTTTGGTGATCTTCTTGGTGTTTTCCACCGATTTGATCTTGCCGCGTATTTCCTTGCCTGCTGCCATTGAAGACTCCTTGCCCTAACAGTTTAAGCAAACGACTTCTTGAAAGACTCGATGGCAGAAACGAGTTCTGCTTCGGAATCCTTGTCCAGAGCCTTGTTGGTTTGGAGCTTGGTCAGCAAAGCCGCATGGGATGTTTGCAGATACTGGTGCAGACCCTTCTCGAAATCCAGCACGCGCTTGACTTCCACATCATCCAGATAGCCCTTGTTGGCGGCCACCAGTGCAGCACCTTGCAGCGCAATCGACAGCGGACTGTATTGAGGCTGCTTGAGCAACTCTGTCACACGCGCACCACGATCCAACTGCTTGCGGGTTGCATCATCCAGATCGGAAGCAAACTGCGCAAACGCAGCCAGTTCACGATACTGGGCCAGGTCGGTACGAATACCACCGGACAAACCCTTGATCAGCTTGGTCTGCGCTGCACCACCCACGCGGGATACGGAAATACCAGCGTTGATAGCAGGACGGATACCCGCATTGAACAAGTTGGTTTCCAGGAAAATCTGGCCATCGGTAATCGAAATCACGTTGGTAGGCACGAATGCCGACACGTCACCAGCCTGAGTCTCGATGATAGGCAATGCAGTCAGCGAGCCAGTCTTGCCCTTGACTTCACCCTTTGTGAAAGCTTCCACATAATCGGCATTGACGCGGGCTGCACGTTCGAGCAAACGGCTGTGGAGATAAAACACATCGCCAGGATAGGCTTCACGGCCTGGTGGGCGACGCAGCAACAGGGAAACCTGACGGTAGGCAACGGCCTGCTTGGACAGATCGTCATAAACAATCAGTGCGTCCTGACCGCGATCACGGAAATATTCGCCCATCGTGCAACCAGAGTATGCAGAAACATACTGCATGGCAGCCGATTCGGAAGCGGATGCCGCCACCACAATCGTGTAGTCCATGGCACCGGCTTGCTCCAGTGCACGCACCACGTTCTTGATGGACGAAGCCTTCTGGCCAATCGCCACGTAGACACAGGTAACGTCCTGACCCTTCTGGTTGATGATCGCATCAATGGCCACTGCCGTCTTGCCGGTCTGACGGTCACCAATGATCAGCTCGCGCTGACCCCGGCCAATCGGCACCATCGCATCCACGGATTTCAGGCCGGTTTGCAACGGCTGATCCACGGATTGACGGGCGATCACACCAGGCGCAACCTTTTCGATCACGTCTGTCAATGCAGCGTTGATGGGACCTTTGCCATCGATGGGCTGGCCCAGGGCATTGACCACACGCCCAATCAATTCTGGACCGACCGGCACTTCCAGAATACGACCCGTAGTCTTGACAGTATCGCCTTCGGAAATATGCTCGTATTCACCCAGAATCACGGCACCGACGGAATCACGTTCCAGGTTCAATGCCAGCCCGTAGGTGGGCACGCCTTGCGCATTGGCGGTGAATTCCAGCATTTCGCCCTGCATCACGTCGGAAAGACCATGCACACGAACAATGCCGTCTGTCACGGAAACCACTGTGCCTTGGTTGCGCACATCGCTGCTGGACTCCAGGCCTTCAATACGGCTTTTAATCAGCTCGGAAATTTCTGCGGGATTGAGTTGCATGACTCGTTCCTTGTTGCTTTTTGTCAGACACGCACCGGATTGCCTTTATCAGGCAACCAGTGCGGCCTTCATTTGTTCCAAACGGGCTTTGACAGAGGTATCAAGCTCTTCGTCACCCACCACGACGCGCACACCACCAATGAGTGACTCGTCAACCTCTACGGTCAAATTCAGGCTTCGCGCAAAACGCTTCTCCAGAACCACACGCAATTCTGCCAGCGCGTCCTGATCCAGAGGAAAAGCACTGTAGAGCACCGCATCTGCCGCACCACGCTGTGCATTGAGCAACGAACGGAACTGCGCAGCAATCTCGGGCAATGCCTGCAAGCGGTCATTCTCCAGCACAGTGCGCAGAAAATTCTCTGCCAATGCAGACAATCCATCACCGACAGCACCCTTGAACAGATCCAGCACTTGCGTCTGGGTCACTCTGGGACTTCTGGCAACACGCTGCACATCGGCATTCGCCGCGACAGTTGCTACAGCATTCAACCACTGCGAAATCTGCCATGCATCGGCAGCACCCGCTTTGAACAAAGCCTCGGCATAAGGGCGGGCAATCGTAGCCAGTTCTGCCATGTTGCCTCCTTACAGTTCTGTTTTCAGGCGATTGAGCAAATCGGAATGCACACCGGCATTCACTTCCTTGCGCAGAATCTGTTCGGCACCCTTGACTGCCAGTACAGCAACCTGATCGCGCAGCGATTCGCGCGCCTGAACAAGCTGTTGCTCCGCATCAGAGCGAGCCGCAGCAATGATCTTCTCACCTTCGGCAGCGGCACGGGCCTTTGCCTCATCCACAATAGCCTGGGCACGACGCTCGGCATTGGCCAGCAACGAAGCAGTCTCATTGCGGGATTGAACCAGTTCATGCTCAACACGCTTGTTGGCTTCTGCAAGATCTGTCTTGGCCTTGTCGGCAGCTGCCAGACCATCTGCAATCTTTTGCGCTCTTTCATCCAGCGCCTTGGCGATGGGTGGCCAAACGAATTTCATCGTAAACCACACCAGAATCAAAAAGACTATGGCTTGAAAGAACAGTGTTGAATTGATATTCATGACAACACCTTTCTTACGGGGCGTTGCTGTGAATTAAGCGACAAAGGGGTTTGCAAATGCGAACAGCAGAGCAATGGCAACACCGATCAGGAATGCGGCATCGATCAGACCAGCCAAGATGAACATCTTGGTTTGCAGTTCGTTGATGAGTTCTGGCTGACGTGCAGAAGACTCCAGAAATTTACCGCCCATCAGTGCGATGCCGATCGATGCGCCAATTGCGCCCAGACCCACGATCAGACCACAAGCCAGAGCGACCAAGCCGTTGATGTTTTCCATGATATTTCCTTCAGTTAGTGGAAGTTAAAGAGAAAGGGAAAAGAAAGACAATCAGTGCGCATCGTGCGCCTGACCCAAATAGATCAGTGCCAGCATCATGAAGATGAATGCCTGCAATGTGATGATGAGGATGTGGAAAATGGCCCAGATCGTACCAGCAATCACATGACCAAGACCCAGCAGAGCACCACCCAGCGACAGCGCAGCATAGCCACCCATGAGCGCAATCAGGCAGAACACCAGCTCACCAGCATACATGTTACCGAAGAGCCGCATGCCGTGCGATACGGTTTTGGCCAGATACTCGATCATTTGCATGACCAGATTGATCACGCCCAGAATGATGGCAAAAACCGGATTCTTGCTGGTACCGAAAGGTGCTGTGACCAGTTCATGCGTCCAGCCACCCAGCCCCTTGATCTTGATGGAGTAAAAAATACACAGCAGGAACACCGCCACAGACAGACCAAATGTGGTGGACAGGTCGGCAGTTGGCACCACACGCAGATAGGCATCGTGCGGATCCAGACCAGCAGCCGAGTAACCCTGTGCCCACAAATGAGGCAACAGGTCCACGGGCAGCAAATCCATCGCATTCATCAGGAAGATCCAGACGAAAACAGTCAGTGCCAGCGGCGCAATGAACTTGCGGCTCTCTGCATTGTGAATATTCGCCTTGGTCTGGCCATCCACCATCTCAACCAGCAACTCCACCGCAGCCTGGAAACGCCCAGGAACACCAGAAGTTGCCTTGCGCGCAGCGAGCCACAACACGAATACGCTCAGCAATCCCAGACTCAAAGCGATGACCACTGAATCGATATTGACCACTGAAAAGTCGACGATAAAGCCTTGTTTGGCATTCGTCCAGTGACCCAAGTGGTGAACGATATATTCACTAGGGGTTGGACCCTCTGCTCCTGCTGCCATAGTTATCAACTCTTTCCAACAAAGTTTTTAGACTTTTTGGGCCACACCAGAAAGGCAACCCAATAGACATTAAGTACCAATATCATTGTGACCACCAAGGCCAACCAATGCACTTCTGCGATCATTCTTGGAGCCATGACCAACAGGGCAACTGTGAGCAAGATCTTCGCCAGTTCCCAAACAGCCAACATGGCCATGGAAGCAGGCTTCTTGCGCTGCCGCACCATCCCTCTGGCAAACATTCCGGCGGGCAACACGACAACCAGTGCCCCGTACGCAACAGACCAAGTCACCGGAGAATTGCGCCAAACCAAAGCAGCACACAGTACCAGCACCATGGAAACCATCAATTGCGACCCAATGAGCCACCAGATGGATACCGATGGATGATTTCTGCGCCACTGCTGTGCTTCTTCCGCAGAGAGGGGCTTGAAATCCTCTTCCTCATCCTTATCTTCAGCAAAAGAGGGGCTTTTATTCTTACTGTTCTGTCGATTGACAGGCATGTCAGAGACTCTCCTTGCTGCTACAAGCTCCGCAAACGGTCGCATTATAGGTGGAAATTGCTGCCATCTTGCAAGAAATCATCCTGAGCAATCCAGCCCATGTGCGTTTTGTACAGCTGTGCTCTGGGAAAAAACAGTTTTAGAGGAAAGCACATGCCAAACCCTTCACCCAGTGCGCCACAGGAAGAGTCATTGATCGTCTATCCATGTTCCTTTCCTATCAAAGTCATGGGCTTAAAACATGACCTTCTATTGCCGACCGTGACAAAAATTGCACATCGACACGACCCCTTCTTCGACGCTGCGTCTGTAGAACTGCGTGAAAGTTCAACCGGCAAGTACCTGGGCATCACGATTACCATCACTGCAACAAACAGGGCTCAGCTTGATGCACTATATGTCGAATTGTCTGGCCATGAACTGGTCAAAGTAGTCTTGTAAAGCAGGGACTGGCTACTCATGCCGGGTATGTCCTGAAGCGATGCACACTGAAATTCCCCCTTCCAATCCCGTTGGGCATTACGAAAACTTTCCAGTTGCCTCCTGGCTTTGTCCAGCGCAGCTGAGGGCCCCCATTACAGCCATTTATCACTTTGCCCGCACCGCTGACGACCTGGCCGACGAAGGAAACGCAAGCACCGAAACGCGCTTGGAGCAGCTCCATGAATACCGCGATTGCCTGTACCAAGCATCCCGTGGTTCCGACATGAGCAAGCTCCCTTGGGCGAAGATTTTTGTACCCCTACAGTTCCACCTCCAACAAAGCAAACTGCCTGTCGAACATCTGGATGATCTATTGAGTGCTTTTGTCCAGGATGTTCATAAAACTGCATTATCAGAAGGATATGCCAATCGCCAGGAATTATTGGCTTACTGCCGCCAGTCAGCCAATCCTGTTGGACGCTTGCTCCTGCACCTCTATCAGATCAATGATGAAAACTCACTGAAGCAAAGTGATGCCATTTGCACCAGCCTGCAATTGATCAACTTCTGGCAAGACCTCAGCATTGATATTCCACGCAAACGCTGGTATCTGACAGAAGAGGATTGCAGCCGACACCATGTCAGCCCAAAGATGCAACAAGATGCCGTCACTTCAGGCCGATCCAATAGCCAGCTCACAGCGTTGCTTCAAGACAATATTCATTGGGCGCGCAATCTCATGCACGAAGGCCTGCCCCTTGCTCTGCGGATGCCAGGACGAGCTGGCTGGGAGCTGCGTCTGGTGGTACAAGGCGGCTTGCATATTCTACGCAAAATTGAAAATATGCAATACCAGAGTTTCCACAAACGTCCCCATATTCAAAAATTGGACTATTTAACTCTTTTCATGCGTGCATTAAGCATGAAAAAATAAACTCATTGAGCCAATGAATATTGGGCCGCAGTATCATGGCAAGAGTCTTTCCCAAAGCAAAACCCCCTGAGCTGGAGCGCAGGGGGTTTTTGAATAGAAGCCTGACGATGACCTACTTTCACACGGGAGACCGCACTATCATTGGCGCGAGACTGTTTCACTGTCCTGTTCGGGATGGGAAGGAGTGGTTCCAGACTGCTATGGTCATCAGGCTAAAAACGTTGGCTTGCAGCGGCTGTGCTGCGAGCCGTAAATCATAGAGTCGAATTGTATTTGATTGCGTTGGCAATGTATTGAGTTTGCATTGCGAATGTATTGATGTGTCATCAAAGTTATAGGGTCAAGCCTCACGGGCAATTAGTACTGGTTAGCTCAATGCATTGCTGCACTTGCACACCCA
>NZ_FQUZ01000049.1 GCF_900129055.1 Lampropedia hyalina DSM 16112 | reverse complement strand
GATGGCGAGGACGACCATGTGCATCTGTTGGTGAACTATCCGCCCAAGGTGCCTGTCTCGAACCTCGTGAACAGCCTGAAAGGCGTTTCCAGCCGGGTGATTCGCAAGAAGGATTATCCGAGCATCCGCAAAAAGCTATGGGGTGGCGCATTGTGGTCGCCGTCTTACTTTGCGGGCAGTTGCGGCGGAGTGCCCATATCCGTCATTCGCCAGTACATCGAACAACAGCAAACGCCGCATTAGTCACTGTCTGCGGCATCGAGCCGCCGACAGTAACGCGCTATCCTTCCCCGCCCTGAAGGACGGGGTTTGACGCGCTTTCCGATCAATCTCTTTATCTGACCATGCAAACCAAAATGGCACACCGCCCATGCGGTGTGCCATTGCTGGAGCTGGATTTTCAGGGCTTCAGCGTTGCGGCCGGATCAGCACATACTGCGCCCACTCTCCCCGGCGTACCAGCACGCTGATGGCGCGTTTCGGGTCGAGTTTGTCCACCGCTTCGCCAAAGCTTTTCACGTTCAGCACTTCGGTCTGGCCGATGGCCAGAATCACGTCGCCCTCACGGATGCCCGACTGAGCAGCGACACCCTGTGCCTGAAGCACCCGCACACCACCACGCACGCCCAGTTCCTCACGCTGTGCCTCGTTGAGGTTCTGTACGCTCATGCCGAGTTTTTCGGTGGCAGGAGCCTGCGCTTGGGCTTCGTCGGAACTGGGCGACTCACTGCGACCGGATGCGTCGCGGAATTCATCCACGGTGAGGTTCAGAGTAAGGGTCTTGCCACGCCGGAACACTTCCAGCGTCCCCTTGGAGCCAGGCCGGGTGTTGCCAACCAGCCGGGGCAGGTCGGACACCGCTTCGATGCGCGTGCCGTTGTAGGACAGGATGATGTCTCCCGCCTGCACGCCAGCCTTGTCGGCAGGAGAGTCTTTTTCGACGGCAGAAACCAGTGCGCCACCGCGCCGCTCCTGCAAGCCCAGGGATTCGGCCAGTTCGCTGCCGACCTCTCCAATTTGCACGCCAATGCGACCGCGCACCACACGCCCGGTTTCCTTGAGCTGGTTGCTGATGTGGGTGGCTTCGTCCATCGGGATGGCAAAGGAAATGCCCATGAAGCCACCGGAGCGGGAGTAAATCTGGCTGTTGATACCCACCACCTCACCGCGCAGGTTGATGAGCGGGCCGCCGGAATTGCCGGGGTTCACCGCCACATCGGTCTGGATGAAAGGCAGGTATTCGCCGGTATCGCGCTGCTTGGCACTGACAATGCCAGCCGTGACCGTGTTTTCCAGGCCAAAGGGCGAGCCAATCGCAATCACCCACTCGCCCACCTTGAGGCTGTCCACATTGCCCAGCCGCACGGCAGGCAGGTTGGTGGCCTCGATTTTCAGCAGGGCAATGTCGGTGCGTTCATCCGCCCCGACCACCTTGGCCTTGAATTCGCGTTTATCGGTGAGCGTCACCAGCACGTCCTCTGCCCCGGCGACGACGTGGGCGTTGGTGAGCACATAGCCATCGGCACTGAGGATGAAGCCCGAACCCACGCCACGCGGCACCGTGCGCGATTCAGGCGTCTGCGGCTGGGATGGCTGCGGCAAGCCCGGCACTGGCAGGCCAAACTGGCGGAAGAATTCCAGCATGTCAGGGTCCAGGCCACGCGGCAAGGCCAGACCGGCGGAGCCACGCGGGGTGATGCGGGCGGTGGTGCGGATGTTCACCACCGAAGGCCCCACCTGCTCCACCAGTTGCGTGAAATCCGGCAAGCCAGAGACCAGCGGGGCAGCCACCGTGGCGGGCGATGCTGCCTGCGCACTGGCCGCCAGTGGCGCGGCAAGCGTGGCAGCAGCAGCGATGGCCAGCACCGAAGCCAGTCGGGTTGCAGAGTGGAGTGCGGTTTTTTGCGTCACAGGAGTCACCATCTTCTTGTCCTTACAAAATGCCTGAAGTTGTATTGTGTGCAGTGGGCACAGATGGTCTATGAAACCAGCAGTACGGATTTGGTTCCAGCCTCGTGCCCGAACCTGCCGCCCATGCCCGCCTGCCACACACAAAAAACGCACCCGTGGGTGCGTCGTCGTGCATCGGTTCGCCCTGGGGACGTAAATTCAGCGGCCAGTGCCCGCCTGCAATCCCAGTCCGCCCTGCTGCACATGGGTGTTGCGCAGGAACGCGGCCGGTGGCTGCAAGGCGACGGTATTGCCATATTGCCGCGCCAGAACCTCGTCGAGATAAGGGTCGCGAATCATGACACTGCCAGCTCCGATACTGGCAGGGCCGGAAAAGCTGGCGGTGGCAGAGGCTGGGCTGGCATTGCGGCTGACCAGGGCCAATCCTGCGGGTGCCGCACCTTGCGCCACGACCGATGCAGCCGCACTGCCCAAGGTGGCAGATGCCGCCGGAACGGCCTGCTCCTGCTGCACCGATGCCAGTTGGCCGCCTGGGTTGGCATCGATGCCCGATTGCGACAGGTTCCCCCAGCCCAGCGCGGCCACGGCCGCCAGCGAGGCAAAGCCCGCCACCATTTTCCAGCGAAATACGGAGGCATTGGCCGCCTCGGTGCCCTCGCGGGCCACCGCTGCAATGCCTGGAGCAGCCGCAACCTGGGGACGCAACACAGCCACTGCCACAGTTGGAGTGGCCGCATTGCCGATGTGCTCCTGCGCCAACCGCTCACGCAGCCGCCCGACAAAGGCGGCACTGGAGGTCAATGGCACACCGTGTTCATGGCGCATGGCATCGCGTGCCACATGCCAGCAATCCCAATCGGCGTGCAACGCATCGTCTTGCCGCGTCTGGGCCGCCATGTCCTGCCAGAGTTGCTGGCTTTGGGCATCCGTGAGTTCACCGTCGCACCAGGCAGAGAACTGCTCCTGCAAGGGCACAGGGCTTGCGGCTTTGGAGGGTTGCAGGGAGGGGGGATGATTCAGGGGGACTGTTGCGGACATATCGAACCTTGCCAAGATCAAAACTCAAATACCATCGTGTACCGTGTCGTGCCAGGGGTGGGCTTGCCGGTGGGGCTGTTACCAGCGTTTGCCACTGCGGTTTTCCAGCATTGGCTTGATGCGCTGCGAAATGGCTTCCCGCGCCCGGAAAATACGGGAACGCACCGTACCGATGGGGCAATTCATGGCCTGGGCAATTTCTTCGTAGCTCAGACCTTCCATTTCCCGCAACGTCACGGCCGTGCGCAAATCTTCCGGCAATGCTTCCAGAGCGGCATTGACTGCTTCGGCAATCTCCTTGGCCGCCATGATCGTTTCGGGTGTTTCAGGGGAGATTAGTTCCACCATCGGACGGGAATTTTCCTCGTCATCGTCTTTGCCGCGCAGGGCACTTTCGGAAATGGTGGGATCGCGCCGCATATCGGACAAGGCCTTCTTGGCGGTATTGACGGCAATACGGTACAGCCAGGTGTAGAACTGGGCATCCCCCCGGAACTGGTGCAGGGCACGGTAAGCGCGAATGAAGGTTTCCTGGGCAATGTCTTCCACCAGGTCGGTGTCGCGCACGAAGCGCGCAATCAGCCGTTCGATGCGACGCTGGTACTTGATGACCAGCAGTTCAAAGGCTTTCTGGTCGCCTGCCAGGGTGCGCTCGACCAGTTGCATATCACTGCGATCCTGATTCGAGGCTGCGGGGGGAATATCGGTCATGTTTCAGTCCACGCCCGACAGAACTGGGGCGAGAGGTTCAAGGCAAGTTTGCAGAGAGAAGAATCAGGGGAAATTCAACCTGAATATACCGCACGGCGCAACGCCTGCCAGGCAAGTGGGTCATCGCGGCGCACCAGCCAGAACCACACTGTGCCACGCCAGACTGGGCGACCATGCGCACGCAACAGCAAAGCAGTCTGCAAATCCCATGCCACACGCATGTCGGACAGATGCACCGGTCTGGCGTTGGCGACTGCGGGGAAAAACTGCCATTGCAGGGCCTGCCACTGGAGCATTCCCTGCGGGGTTTTTCGCCACCCGCGCACGGCCAGCCACCAGACTATGCCTACCCACACCGGCATCAGGCAGGCAAGTGCCAGTTGTGCAACTTCCCACACGGTGCGCATATGCCACAGCCACACGCACCAGATGCCCAGAACAGCAACGGCCTGCAAACACAGGCCATACAGTACCCAGGGATTGCGCCGCACCGGATAGCAAATGGTCGGCGGTGCGTAGCGTACCAATCGCACGGCGTCGGCAGCGAATGGCGATTCCATCATGAACCGATGCTGGTGGCGGCAACCGGGTTGTCACCGCCACAGGCAATGGCATCACACGCGCTTGAAAACCAGCGTGCCGTTGGTTCCACCGAAACCGAAGTTGTTTTTCACGGCCACGTCGAAACGCAAGTCGCGCGCTTCGTTGGCGCAATAGTCCAGATCGCAGTCAGGATCCTGATCGACCAGGTTGATGGTCGGTGGAATCTTCTGCTGATGCAGGGCCAGCACCGTGAATACGCTCTCCAATCCACCGGCTCCGCCCAGCAGATGGCCGGTCATTGACTTGGTGGAACTGACGACGATGCGATAGGCCTGATCGCCCAATGCCGCCTTGATGGCATTGGATTCGTTGGTGTCCCCCAGTGGCGTGGACGTGCCATGCGCATTGAGGTAGCCCACTTGCTCCCGCTCCACCCCGGCATTGCGCAGGGCATTGAGCATGGAACGGCGTGGCCCGTCGGTATTCGGGGACGTAATGTGACCGGCATCGCCACTCATGCCGTATCCTGCCAGTTCGGCATAGATACGTGCACCCCGGGCCTTGGCGTGTTCGTAGGACTCCAGCACCAGTATGCCCGCTCCTTCGCCCAGCACGAAACCGTCACGCCCCTTGTCCCAGGGACGTGATGCCGCAGCAGGATCGTCATTGCGCGTGGACAATGCTTTCATGGAAGCAAAGCCGCCAATGCCCAACGGGCATACCGTGGCTTCCGTGCCACCTGCGACCATGACATCGGCATCGCCATACTCGATCAGCCGAGCAGCCTCGCCAATGGAGTGCAGCCCCGACGTGCAGGCGGTCACCATGGACAGATTGGGGCCTTTGAGGCCGTGGCGAATGGATACCTGGCCAGCGACCAGATTGATGATGGTGGACGGCACGAAAAACGGCGAGATGCGGCGTGCGCCACGACTCAGGTATTCGCCATAATTGTTCTCGATCAGGGGCAAGCCCCCGATTCCCGATCCGATCACGACACCGGCACGCTCAGCCTCGCTCTCGGAAAACGAGCCATCCACTGGCAGGCCCGCATCTTCCAGAGCCTGATGAGCCGCCACGATGCCGTAATGGATGAAGGTATCCATGTTGCGTGCCTCTTTGGCACTGATATAGGGGCTGATGTCCAGCCCCTTGACCTCGCCCGCAATCCGCGCGGAAAAGGCAGAGGCATCGAACCTGGTAATCGGCCCGATGCCGGACTTGCCGGCCAGGACATTGGCCCACGCTTCGGCAACGGTATTGCCCACGGGGCTGACACATCCCAGTCCAGTGACAACAACTCTGCGACGGCTCATGCGTTCCTTACTTTCAAAAACGGATTTGGCGGATCAAACGGACGGTGCAGGCTGCACTCGGGCAGCACAACACCATCAGGCTTTGTGGTGCGCGTTGGCGTAATCGATGGCACTTTGCACGGTGGTGATCTTTTCCGCATCTTCGTCGGGGATTTCGATCTCGAACTCGTCTTCCAGTGCCATGACCAGTTCCACGGTGTCCAGGGAATCTGCACCCAGATCGGTCACGAACGATTTTTCGTTGGTGACCTGGGATTCTTCAACGCCCAGTTGTTCCGCAATGATCTTCTTAACGCGTGCTTCAATATCGCTCATGTAGTGTCCCTCTGAGGGTAGTCAATGAACCCGGGATTTTAGCCTCTCAAACCTTCAATGGCCCGAAAAACCCGCCGTCCCGGAGAACCCGGCGCCCTTTGCCCCTGACGGGACAGGGAATACTTTACATCAGCATGCCACCATTGACATGCAATTCCTGACCTGTGACATACCCGGCCTGCTCGGAAGCCAGATAGGCGACGGCATGGGCAATGTCCTGCGGCAGTCCCAGCCGCCCCAGCGGAATCTGCGCTTGCAGTGCCTGTTGCTGGGCTTCGGGCAATGCGTGCGTCATGTCGGTGGCAATGAAACCGGGGGCCACGGCATTGACGGTGATGTTGCGGCTGCCCAGTTCACGCGCCAGCGAACGGGTCAGGCCCGCCACGCCTGCCTTGGCGGCCGCGTAGTTGCTCTGCCCGGCATTGCCCATCGCCCCGATGACGCTGGTGATGTTGATGATGCGGCCATATCGCTGCTTCATCATGGGTTTGATGACGGTGCGGCTGACGCGGAACACGGCCTTGAGGTTGGTGTCCAGCACGGCATCCCAGTCGTCGTCTTTCATGCGCATGGCCAGGGTGTCGCGGGTGATGCCTGCATTGTTCACCAGCACATGCAGTCCGCCCTGTTCCTTGACGATGCCCTCGATCAGGGCTTCGACGGCTGCGCCGTCATTGACGTTGAGCACCACGCCGTGACTGGGGGCAAAACCCTGCAAGGCCGTGGTGATGCCCTGCGCGCCGGCTTCGGTGGTGGCGGTGCCAATGACGGTGTAGCCCTGAGTGGCCAGTTCCTGTGCAATGGCGGCCCCGATGCCACGGGATGCGCCGGTCACCAGTGCCACGCGGGCGGTGGCGGTGGTTTGCGTCATGCCAATAACTCCTTTACTTCTGCCAGTGTGGCAGGATCATACAGTGCCGCGCTCACCAGATCGGGAGCGATGCGCTTGCTCATGCCTGCCAGCACCTTGCCAGGGCCAGCCTCGACAATGTGGGTGATGCCCCGAGCCGCAATGGCCTGCACCACTTCCACCCAGCGCACCGGGCCGAATGCCTGACGGTACAGCGCGTCCCTGATGTCTTGCACATCATCCACCACAGCCACGTCGATGTTGTTGATGACGGGAATCTGCGGCGCGGCCAGTTCCAGGCCTGCGAGTGCATCCTTGAGCTTTTCGGCGGCGGGGCGCATCAGGCTGGAGTGGAAAGGCGCAGATACCGGCAGCGGCAGGGCGCGCTTGGCACCGGCGGCTTTCAGGGCCTGGCTGGCGCGTTCCACACCCGCCTTGGTGCCTGCAATCACGGTCTGACCCGGATCGTTGAAATTGACGGCCTCGGCCACATCGGCTGTGCCTTCGGCCTGCATCTCGGCAGTGACCTGCTGGCAGACCTGTACGACAGTGGCAGCGGGCAACCCGAGCACGGCCGCCATGGCACCCGCCCCGACCGGCACGGCCTCCTGCATGGCAGCGGCACGCAGGCGCACCAGCGGCGCAGCCTGCGACAGGGTCAGCACACCAGCGGCCACCAACGCGCTGTACTCGCCCAGCGAGTGCCCGGCAACGGCCTGTGGCAACGCGCCCTGTTCGACCTGCCAGACGCGCCAGGCCGCCACACCCGCCACCAGCATGACGGGTTGGGTATTGGTGGTCAGGGCCAGTGCTTCTTTCGGGCCTTCGTGAATCAACTGGCCCAGGTCTTCGCCCAGAGCGTCGGAGGCTTCCTGCACGGTGTGCCGCACTTCAGCGCGGTCTGCCCATGCGTCAAGCATCCCGACCGATTGCGAACCCTGTCCCGGAAAAACGAAAGCGAAAGCATTCATGCCGTGTTGTCCCTGTTGTTATGCGATTGTCTGCATGTGTGAATCCGGCCGCCATTATCAACCAAAGAACCCAGGCGGGCAGAACTGGCCGGTTTGCCCTGCGGCGGCAAGGCCAGGCGACCAGAGGAAATCAGAGCTGCGCCAGCACGGCTCCCCAGGTGAAGCCACCGCCCACGCCTTCCATCAGGAAACGCTGGCCGGGCTTGATCTTGCCACTGCGCACGCCTTCGTCCAGTGCCAGCGGAATGGAGGCCGCCGAGGTGTTGCCATGTTCGGCCACTGTGACGATGACCTGCTCCATCGGCAGGCGCAGTTTGCGTGCGGTGCTCTGCATGATGCGGATATTGGCCTGGTGCGGCACCAGCCAGTCGATGTCGCCCAGTTCCAGCCCGGCTTTTTCCAGCGTGGCGCGGGCGGCACTGTCGAGCAGGCTGACGGCCAGTTTGAACACGGCCTGTCCGTCCATGCGCAGCAAGGGTTCACCAATGATCTCGCCTCCGTACACATGGCCGGGCACGCAGAGAATGTCGCGGTAGCGGCCATCGGCATGGATGTCGCTGGCAAGAATGCCGGGCTGCTCGGACTGCTCCAGCACCACGGCTCCCGCACCGTCACCAAACAGCACGCAGGTGGTGCGGTCATCGAAATTGAGGATGCGGCTGAAGACTTCGGCACCGATGACCAGCGCGCGCCGGGCCGTGCCCGCGCGGATCATGGCATCGGCCACCGTCAGGGCATAGACGAAGCCGCTGCACACGGCCTGCACGTCGAAGGCCGGACTGCCCGATGCCCCCAGCTTGTACTGCACCATGCTGGCACAGGAGGGGAACACCATGTCGGGCGTGGAAGTGGCCACGATGATAAGGTCGATCTCGTCGGGCTGGCGACCGGCAGCTTCGAGGGCACGGCGGGCGGCCTGCACCCCCAGATCGCTGCTGGTGACATCACGCTCGGCAAAATGGCGCGCCCGGATGCCCGTGCGCTCGGCAATCCACTCATCGGATGTTTCGATGCCACGTTCGGCCAGTTGCACGGCCAGTTCGGCGTTGCTGACTCTGCGGGGTGGCAGGTAGCTGCCGGTGCCAACGATGCGTGAATAAATACCCATAACCGAATTACCTGAAAAGAGGGAGCGTCAAAACCGCCAGTGTAGCCAGTGTGCCGGGCCCATCAGAACAACGAGGCCGCCAGTTGCACCCGGGTTTTCACCTTCTCCAGCAACTGGTTGTTGGCGGCATCGTGTGCACGTTGCAAGGCGTAGGAGAACGCCAGTTCATCCGCAGAGCCGTGGCTTTTGAATACCAGGCCCCGCAAACCCAGCAGCGCGGCACCATTGTGGGTGCGGGGGTCGAGCCGGTTGCGGAATGCCTTGAGCACCGGCATGGCCACCAGTGCAGCAGCCTTGCTGAAAACGCTCTTGGAGAATTCTTCCTTCAGCACCGCCGATACCATCGAGGCCAGGCCTTCGCTGGCCTTGAGTGCCACATTGCCAACGAAACCGTCGCACACCACAATGTCTGTCGTCCCCTTGAAGATGTCGTTGCCCTCGACGTTGCCGTAGAAGTTCAGCATGGCAGCCTGGTTGGCCTCGCGCAGCAGATCACCGGCACGCTTGACCACCTCACTGCCCTTGATGGCTTCGGAGCCGACATTCAGCAGGCCCACGCTGGGATGCTCCTTGCCTTTCAAGGCAGCATCGAGTGCCGAACCCAGCACCGCGAACTGCAACAGGTGGTGCTCGGTGCAATCGACGTTCGCGCCCAGATCGAGCACGGTGGTGGCACCGCCCTTGATGTTGGGCAGCGGGTAGGCAATGGCCGGACGTTCAATGCCATCGAGGGTCTTGAGCACATAGCGGGCGATCGCCATCAAAGCACCGGTATTGCCTGCCGACACGGCGGCCTGCGCATGGCCATCACGCACCTGCTCAATCGCAAGGCGCATGGACGAGTGCCGCTTGCGGCGCAAGGCCACTTCGACGGCATCGCCCATTTCCACCACCTCGGCGGCAGGCACGCACTGCGCACGCTCATGCACGAAGGAACCCAACGCTTCCTCTTTGCCCACCAGCAGCAGACGGGCCTGTGGATTGGCCTGCAAGAAAACGCGACAGGCAGGCAGAGTCACCGAAGGGCCAAAGTCGCCCCCCATGCAATCGACTGCCAGGGTTGTAGTAGTGGGTTCCAAGATTCAATTCCGAAATCGACCATCCCAAGCCACGGCATCGGGCTTGCTCACCTGTACAGAGGCGCAAACCACAGCGGAAACTCCCCCGCCAACACCCAGGCCATGACGACAAAAAACCCGAGCCAACATCTTGTTTGCTCGGGTTTTCACACCGGCGAGGATCACACTTGCTCGGTCTTGCTCTTGAGCACGCGTCTGCCACGGTAGAAACCGTCGGGGCTGACGTGGTGGCGCAGATGCACTTCACCGGTGGTAGGCTCAATGGCGATACCAGGATTCTTCAAAGCGTTGTGCGAACGGTGCATACCGCGCTTGGAAGGGGACTTTTTGTTTTGTTGAACGGCCATGACACGGCTCCTGAAAATCTGAAAAGGTTGTAACTGCCCAGCGCGCCTTGCTGCGCCAGCGAGAGCTTTGTGCACGGCCTGTGCCAATGCCTTAAGCCCATCGCACGATGCGCCAAACACTTGGGAAAGCTGTGCATGTGCCGCCACCCCGATTGCCGGAAGAGCGTGAGCCAACCGCCAGCTTTTTGCGCAAGCGGACGATTATAGGCCAAGCCGCGCGATAAGGGAAGATCGTGGCGTTATTTCACGGCGTGTCCGCACTCGCTCAGTCGGATGGGTCGTCCCGCGCAGACAGTCGAAGGGATGCCAATGCCGCAAATGGACTGGGTTTCCTGGCAGGTTCGGCCTCGTTCTTGCGGGCAGGGTCGGCAGCCGGATGCAAGGGCACGGGGCACTCATCGTGCAGAGCCACCATGGGCAGGGCCATCAGCAGATCGTCTTCCAGCAGGGAATGTACATCCTGCCCTTCCTCGAAGGTCAGCACATCCTCGTCGGACTCGGCATCCTGCTCGTCGGCCTGTTGCTCCGTGTCCACAAAACGAAACCATTGTTCGGACTGCACCGGCACGGCCACCGGCTGCAAGCACCGCTGGCAGGGCAGATAGACCTCAGTGCCTGCCTGCACCAGCAGCCAGGATTGCGGCTTGCCTTCTGCATCAGGTCGCAATTCGCCCGCCAGCCGCCATTGCACGGGGGTGTCGGTGTGGGCCGCTGGCGCGTCGTCTGCCGCCTCGGCCAGCAGCCGGGGGAAATCCGCCAGCGTGGACTGGCCAGTGCATTCCTGGGCATTGCGGGTGAAGGTCTTGATCTGAAAATGGTGCAGGGAATTGGTCTGGCTCATGCGCCAAGTGTAAGAGAATCAGGCCATGCTGACACCGCAAAACCCCTCCCCTGCTGCTGCCCGCGCACTGATTCTCGGCTCCACATCCCGTTACCGGCGCGAGCTGCTGGAACGCCTGCACCTGCCCTTTCAGTCCATCGGCCCGGATGTGGACGAAACCCCGCTGCCGCAAGAATCACCGCGCGACCTCGCACTGCGCCTGGCTCTGGCCAAGGCCCGTGACGTGGCGCAACGCTTCCCCGAAGCGATTGTCATCGGCTCCGATCAGGTGGCCGACCTGCACGGCCAGCCGCTGGGCAAACCGCTGCAACACGACAAGGCCGTGCAGCAACTGCGGCGCATGAGCGGCCAGACGGTCATCTTTCACACGGCAGTGGCCGTGGTTTGCCGGGCCAGCGGCTTTGAGCAGGTGGACATCGCACAGATCAACACGCGCTTTCGCCCCTTGCAGGATGAAGAAATCGAACGTTATCTGCGCCTGGAGCAGCCCTATGACTGCGCGGGCAGTGCCAAGAGCGAAGGGCTGGGCATCAGCCTGCTGGCCGCCATCGACAACGACGACCCTACTGCACTGATTGGCCTGCCGCTGATTCGCACCTGCCAGATGCTGCGGCAGGCCGGACTGTCTCTGCCCTGATCGCTGTTTCTTTTTATTTCCTGACATCCTGACACCTTCTGCGCCATGCCCACCGGCACCCTTTACCTCGTCCCCGCCCCGCTGGATTTCGGCTGCGAATCCGCCGCTTCGCTGGATACTGCCCTGCCGCGCCACACCCTGCAACAGGCGGCCCGGCTGACCCACTGGATTGCCGAAAACGCAAAGACCACCCGCGCCTACCTCAAGCGCGTGGATGCCCTGTACCCGCTGGCCGCGCCCCTGCAAGCCCAGCAGATTGTCGAGCTGCCGCGACAGGCCCACAAAAAGGGCGATCACCACGGCAGTGGCCAACCCTTCGATGCCCGCCCATTGCTGGAGCCAGCCCTGCAAGGTCACGACATCGGCCTGGTCAGCGAAGCCGGATTGCCGGGAGTGGCCGACCCCGGCTCCTCGGTGGTGCGAGCCGCACACACGCTGCAACTGCGCGTCGTGCCACTGGCAGGCTCCACCTCGCTGTTGCTGGCTCTGGCCGCCAGCGGCCTCAACGGCCAGCATTTTGCGTTTGTGGGTTATCTGCCACAGGATGCCGCCCAGCGCACCCAGCAGATTCGCAAACTCGAAAACCTGGCACGGCAAAGCGGCCAGAGCCAGATTTGTATGGAAACGCCGTTTCGCAATGCCGCACTCTGGCAGGCCCTGCTCAATACCCTGCAAGCCGACACCTGGCTGTCGGTCAGTGCCGGGCTGACGCTGGAAACCGCCACGAGCCACAGCCGCCCGGTGCGCGAGTGGCGCACGCACCCCGTCCCCGTGGACAACCAGACACCGGCCATTTTCTGCTTCGGGCGTTGATGAATCAATGAAAACAAGAATCTGTTATCGATATGTTAGAATCGATATTCTTTTTTCACCGCATTCATTACGAAAGCCGATGCCATGCAAGTTCTCTCCTCTCTCAAGGAAGCCAAGAAACGCGACCGCAATTGCCAGGTGGTGCGCCGCCGTGGCCGCATCTACGTCATCAACAAACTGAACCCACGCTTCAAGGCCCGCCAGGGCGGAGCCAAGAACAAGCGCAAAGGCTGATAGGCTTAGGGCGTGTCATCCATTAGATTCGCCCCCGCGTTGGAGTCCAAAAAGGCTGTGAGCAAGGCGCAAAACACAGCAAGGCTTCATGCCTTGCGAGGCTTTGCAACGCCGCGCACGGCCTTTTTGGGCCCAACCCTTCGGGCCAGTGTGCCCCGGCAGGCCACTCGTCGTTGCACACCTTGCCCGTATCGACATACGGGCGGCGGCGTGCGCCTAGATTGGCCTGCCGGGGCGCACTGGCGCGGGGGTGAATCTAATGGATGACACGCCCTAATGACAATGACCTGCCAGCGTTGATTCAGCTTTTGGCTCCTCGCTCTACAATTCCCAAGGTAGGGGTGCTGCACACTGGCTGCCCCGGCTCTTGCAAAGGCAGGTCACATGACAAGCGTTCACACTTCCCTGTACCCTCT
>NZ_FQUZ01000051.1:3308-9777 GCF_900129055.1 Lampropedia hyalina DSM 16112 | reverse complement strand
GCAGGAATACGAAGGCAAGATATGGAACCTGGCATATCGGCTGGAGCAATTGGAGAAAAGGGCCAGCGAACCGAGGGCAGAGCAGGTGGGGCCGACAGTGGAAGGTGCGCAGAGAGAGCCATTGCAAGCGCAGTTGGAGCATGAGCGTGCGCAGCTTGAGCAGGCGCAAAGGCAGCGGCGTGTTGCCGAGCAGCGGATGCAGGAGGGTGCGGGTCAGCAAGAAGAGCTGAGGCAGAGGCTGGAGCAGGTGCAGGGCCAGTTGGAGGGGGAGCGTCAGCAGGGCCGGGAGCGAGAGGAGCAGGTGAGGCGTCGAGTGCGGGAACTGGAGGAGCAGAACCGGGCCTTGCGCCTGAGCTGGTCATGGCGCATCACCGCTCCTTTGCGTGCCGTGATGCAGCAACTGCAAGCAATGGCGAAGGCCGCACCCGGTAAGACCCGAATGCTTCCATCCCAGGGGCCAGATGCGCCAGATGCGGCTGTGCCTCCAGTGTGGCCCACAGAAACCATGCCACCAGTGCCACGCCACTGGAGCCTTGCCAATCTCCCTCCCCATGCCAAGCAGTTGCACCAGATCATCGTGAGCGAATCACACCGCCGCCTGCCACCCGAGGAACAAGACCGATGCGCATCGTAATCGACATGCAGGCCGTGCAGTTGGCCGATTGCAGCGACCATGTCGCAAGGCACACGTTGTCACTGGTCAAGGCCATGGTGCGCAACCGGGGGCCGCACCAGATCATCCTGGCTCTCAGTGGCCTGCTGCATGGCCGCATCGAAGCCATTCGCAGCGAGTTCAACGGCCTGTTGCCTGCCCAGGCCATCCGCCTCTGGAATGCCCCAGGCCCGTTGCACACCGCAGAGCTGCAAAGCCGGGCCCGGCAGATACGAGCTGCATTTCTGTGCAGCCTGCGACCCGATGTATTGCACATTCCCGGTATGGCAGACAGCCTGGGCGACGAAGCCATCACCGACATCGGCACACTGACCGAGCATTTCCCGGTCACGGTCACACTCCATGGCAGTCTCTCGCCAGACATGGCCAGTCGTCACCCTGACAAACGGGCCGACCTGTTGCGCGCCAGTGCCCTGCTGGGCGTCTCACGCCCTGCTTGCGCACAGGCTGTGGAGTATCTTGCCATTCCCGCACAGCGCATCACCTGCCTTGTCGAGCCACTGGGCGCGTCCATGGCCTTGCCTGCCATGCCGCATCGAAGCAAAGCCCAAACCATGTGGGACGGGCTGCAACAGGCGCGCATGCGTGCGAACCTGCGCTCCCGCTTCCAAACCCGCGACGAGTTGCAATTGCAGCAACATGCCTGGGATGCAGTCGCACAGCATATGCTCGGCATCTTCGAGCAACAGGTGCAGCAGTTCAAGCTCAGTCGCCCGCACAGCCTGCCGCCAAGCCATGCCGATCATGTGGCCGTGCAGCAGCGGCCTGTACTCGCGCTCGTCAGCCCCTTGCCACCCGTGCGCAGTGGCATTGCCGACTACACGGCCATGCTGCTGCCGGCATTGGCACAGCATTACCAGGTCATTCCCATCATTGCCCAGCAGGAAGTCGATGCCCAATGGGCACAAGCCCATGGCCCCCTGCGCAATATAGACTGGCTGCGTGCGAACGCCCATAGCGTGGATCGGGTCGTCTATCAAGTCGGCAACTCCCCCTACCACCAGCACATGCTGGAGCTGGTGCAGGAAATCCCCGGCATCGTCGTCCTGCACGACTTTTACCTCAGCAGCCTGCTGGCCTGGCTGGAAACCGAGGCAGGCCAAGGCCCCTGCTGGAGCCGTGCCCTGCACACCTCGCATGGTGTGGCCGCCCTGCAACTGCGCGGCCACGACCTCGATGCTGCCCGCAGGCACTACCCTGCCAACCTGCCCGTGCTGCAACATGCCTTGGGCATCATCGTCCATTCCGAACACTCGCGGCAACTCGCCCGCCACTGGTACGGCCCTGACTTCGCGAACGACTGGGCCGTCATCCCGCTGGTGCGCACCCCTCCCACACCCACCAGCCGTGCACAGGCACGCCAGTCACTGGGCTTGAGCGACGACGATTTTCTGGTGTGCAGTTTTGGCTTCCTCGACAGCACCAAGCTCAACCATCGCCTGTTGCAGGCATGGCTGGCCAGCGGTATGGACGGTCAGGCCCGCTGCCACCTCGTCTTTGTGGGCCAGAATCATCCTGGAGAATATGGACAGCAACTGGAACAGACCATCGCCTCGGCAGGCGATGGTGCCGCCCGCATCCGCATCACAGGCTTTGCCAGCCCCGAGCAATACCAAAGCTACCTTGCCGCCGCCGATCTGGCCGTGCAACTGCGCACCGGCTCCCGTGGCGAAACCTCCGCCGCTGTGCTGGACTGCCTCAGCCACGGCCTGCCGCTGATCGCCAACGCCCACGGCTCACTGGCGGAAATCCCCACCGATACCGCCTGGCTCCTGCCCGATGAATTCGACGACCAGGCCCTCACCCAGGCCCTGCAAACCCTGTACACCGATGCCGCACACCGCCAGCGCATCGCCGCCCAGGCCGCTGCCTTCTGCGCCCGTGAACACACCCCGCAACCCTGTGCCCAACGCTACGCCCAATTCATCGAACAAATCGACTGGAGCAGCACCTGCGGCCATGCCGCCAGCCTGGCCCGCACACTGGCACGGCAAAACACCCAACCCATTGAGCCAGCCCAGGCCCTGCAACTCAGCATCGATCTCGCCAGCAGCCTGCCACTGGCGCAGCCCCAACGCCGCCTGTTCGTCGATGTCACCGCCACCGTGCGCAACGACCTCAAGACCGGCATCCAGCGTGTCGTGCGTGCCATCCTCAAGGCACTGATTGACGCTCCCCCGCCGGGGCACCGCATCGAACCCGTGCAACTGCACAGCAGTGACGACCACAGCAGCGTCACCGGCTACCGCACAGCCCTCGACTGGTGGGGGCGCAGCCACGGCCTGAACCTGCCCCCCGCCCTCGACGACGCCATCGACCCTGTCGCGGGCGATCAACTCCTCATCCTCGACTTCAACGGCGGCCTGGTCGTACAGGCCGAACAGGCCGGCATCTACGCAGAACTGCGCCAACGCGGCATACCCATCCACTGCGTGGTCTATGACCTCCTGCCCGTGCAAATGCCCGAAGTCTTTCCCCCCGGTCAATTCGGTTTTGGCGACTGGCTCGCCACCACCGTGCGCATTGCCGACCGCATCGCCTGCATCTCGCGCGCCGTGGCCGACGACCTCACACACTGGTGCCACCACAGTGGCATTCCAAGGCCCGCACCGCTGGCCATCGGGCACTTTCACCTGGGGGCCGACGTGGACAACTCCGTGCCCACCCGGGGCCTGCCCGACAACGCCCCGGCCACCCTGGCGCAAATGGCCGCCATGCCCACCTTCCTCATGGTCGGCACCATCGAACCGCGCAAAGGCTATCCCCAGGTCATCGAAGCATTCACCCAACTGTGGAACGAAGGGCTGCAAGCCAACCTCGTCATCGTCGGCCACGAAGGCTGGCGAGGGCTGCCCGAAGACATGCGCCGCGACATCCCCGCCACCATCTCCCGGCTGACCCACCACCCCGAACAAGGCCAACGCCTGCACTGGCTCGCCGGCATCAGCGACGAATACCTCGACACCCTCTATGCCAACAGCACCTGCCTCATAGCCGCCAGCAAGGGCGAAGGCTTTGGCCTGCCCCTCATCGAAGCCGCCCAGCATGGCCTGCCATTGCTGGTGCGCGACCTGCCGGTGTTTCGGGAAATTGCCGCAGGCCACGCCAGCTACTTCAGCGGCCATGAACCAGAGGCCCTGGCTGCGGCCATCCGCGCATGGCTGGCCCAACACGCCAACGCACAACACCCCCGTGCCGATGCCCTGCCATACCTCACCTGGCAGGCCAGCACCCAACAACTGCTGGCCGCCATCGGCATCGAAGCGAGCACCAGGGCGAATCTGAATGATGACACGCCCTGACCCGAATGGCACTTGCTTAAGCCTGTTCCCCGTCATTCCGGGCTTGACCCACTGCTGTCTGGAATCAATTTAGGCAATGCCTGCAACGCCATGAACGATCTGATTCTTTTGCGATTGCCTCCAAAAGAGACTCCCATTTTTGAGCATCGTATTGCACTACGCCACGTCATGCCGGACTCGATCCGGCATCCAGTGACGACGCTTGCAAAAACACCTTGCTTGCCAATGGCTTGCGTTGCGACTGGATGCCGGATCGAGTCCGGCATGACGGTATTGGGTGCTTTGCGTAAGGCTGCAATGGTCACTTGGCAAGTGCCTGCCAAAACGTTCCAGACAGCAGTGGGGCTTGACCCGCAATCCAGTGACAAAGCAAACCAAGAGAAACGAACGTGTTTTTTCTCCATGTCGTCACTGGATTGCGGCATTCGCCCTAACCCCTGATCCCGCGCCATGCCACCCGCAGCGGCTCCCCAGCCCGACCAGATCGACTTGCCCTCCAGCACTGGCCAGACCAGCCCGGCCATTCGGGCACTGCTGGTGCTGGGCGGAGAATGCAGCCAGTCCATGCAGCGCAGCCACCGTGCCCTTCAGGGCTATCGGCAATGCCTGGCCATGTGCCAGCCTGCTCCCCTGTTCATCCTCAGTGGCGGCAACCTCCAGAAACGCCATGGCCTGCTGCTGCCCGAGTGCGAGCAGATGCGCCGCTTTCTGCGGGCCGCCGGCGTGCCGGACTGCCACATCGTCACCGATGCCATCTCCCGCGATACCTATGCCAACCTGCTCATCGGTGGCCATCTAGCACAGGAAAAAGGCATCGGCATCCAGCACACCGCCATCGTCACCGATGCCTACCATGCCCCACGCATCCGCCGCCTGCACCGCCTGATCTATGGGCACCCTCCTGCTGCCATGCAGTTGGCTTGCTGGCCTTCATCGGCCTGGCAGAAATCGCGTGAACACCTGGCCTACCTGGCCTTGCGCAGCCACCTCTGGTGGCATGGCATTGCGCATGGAAAACCGAATGACCACTGGCAATACTTGCAGAACTATCATCCGCTTCACTATTCGTTACAATAGTTGAAACCAGACTGGTGAAAGCCCCTAGGAACTTTGTATTGGGGGGTATCACCAGAGCAATGTGGTTTGCAGAGGTCTTTGCCATGCCTGTCCGAGTCTGTTGATCTTGGCAGGAAGCATGACAGCAACTCCTGGCACTGTTGTCGCCGGGTAGTACAGAGGATAAGCAGGAAGTGTGCCAATTCCAGAGGAATAGCAATCGGCACAGCAATGCGAACCTGCGCACCATGCGCTTGCTGGGACTGTGGGTGGAGATGAACGCAGGGGTACCGGGATGATCGGCTGGTTTTTTGTAGGGCTGGCAACCGGTTTTTGTGTTTTTGATTTTTAGGAGAGAAGCGATGGCTGATATTTATGCAAAAAATGATGTGAATGCAGTGCAGGAAAGTTCAACAGTTGGATCGCAAGATGTAGTCACGTCGCCGACAAATATACCAAATGTTAGTGGTCTGCTTGGAGCTGGTGATGATTTTAGTTTTAGTGTTTCTCCTGGAGGGACTGCTAGTGGTACTGTTCAATTCGATGTGAATGGTCTACTTGGTGTTGCTCCTGGATTTAAGGTTACCTTGAATAAGGCTGGGGAGGCTGCTCCAGTATTTTCCGGTCAACTTTCTGCTCTTTTGAGTCTTCTTGGTATTGATGTTTTGGGTCAAAGTTCGGGTGTCTATACGTTTGACCTTGCTGGCTTGAATCTGAGCGAAGGACTTTATACTTTTGAGTATGAAATTACTGGAATAGTTGCCTTAAGTAATGTTGCTGTCATTGAAAATATTTCTGAGAGTTTCTATAAATGGAATCCAGTTGTAGGAGAAGTGCTGGATAACGATTTCCATGGGGACGCGGAAAGTGATTTGTACATTCTTAATCCCGCTACAAATAACTATGAAATAGTTGTTGATGGTAAACTTGTAGCGGGAACACATGGATCTTTGATAATCAATGAAGATGGAAGCTATACATATACGCCAAATAATCAGCCGCACGTAACTGGAAAAGTGGAAACTTTCCAATATGAGATTCGATATTCTGATGGCACTACAACAGACGGTGCTGAATTGAGAATTGGATTTGGCACTACACCTGATCGTGGCGAGGATGAGGAGCCGCCAGCTGCCCCAACTGATGTAACAGTAGCTGCTGATGGATCAGCAGTCACAGGCAAAGGCGAGCCAGACGCCACTGTAATTATCAGAGATGAAAACGGTGACGATATTGCTCGCGGAGTCGTGGATGAGAATGGTGATTTCAGTATTCCCCTGGAACCACCATTGACGAATGAAGAGGCACTCAGCGTAACGTTGAGAGACCCATCATTCAATGTCTCCGCTCCAGCAGAAGTCAATGCACCCTTGGTAGAAGACAGCGACGGTGACGCAGATAGCGATGCAGATGCAGATGCAGATGCAGATGCAGATGC
>NZ_FQUZ01000051.1:1238-2167 GCF_900129055.1 Lampropedia hyalina DSM 16112 | reverse complement strand
GATGCCGATGGCGACGCTGATGGCGACGCTGATGGCGACGCAGACGGTGATGCCGACGCGGACGGTGATGCCGACGCGGACGGTGATGCAGACGGTGACGCTGATGGCGATGCAGACGGCGATGCCGATGGCGACGCGGACGGTGATGCCGATGGCGATGCGGACGGCGATGCCGATGGCGACGCGGACGGTGATGCCGATGGCGATGCCGATGGCGATGCAGACGGCGATGCCGATGGTGATGCCGATGGTGACGCTGATGGCGACGCAGACGGTGATGCCGACGCGGACGGTGATGCAGATGGTGACGCTGATGGCGACGCAGACGGTGATGCCGACGGTGATGCTGATGGCGACGCGGACGGCGATGCCGATGGCGACGCGGACGGTGATGCAGACGGCGATGCCGATGGTGATGCAGACGGCGATGCCGATGGCGACGCAGACGGCGATGCCGATGGCGATGCAGACGGTGACGCTGATGGTGATGCAGACGGCGACGCAGACGGTGATGCCGATGGTGACGCTGATGGCGATGCAGACGGTGACGCCGATGGCGACGCGGACGGTGATGCCGATGGCGATGCAGACGGTGATGCCGATGGCGACGCAGACGCAGACGGTGATGCCGATGGTGACGCAGACGGCGATGCCGATGGCGACGCAGATGCCGATGGCGATGCTGATGGTGACGCTGATGGCGATGCCGATGGTGACGCTGATGGCGATGCTGACGGTGACGCCGATGGCGACGCGGACGGCGACGCTGATGGTGATGCCGATGCGGACGGTGACGCCGATGGCGATGCCGATGGCGACGCGGACGGTGATGCCGATGGTGATGCCGATGGTGATGCTGACGGCGATGCCGATGGCGACGCCGACGCCGACGCGGATGCTGATGCTGATGCTGATGCTGATGCGGATGC
>NZ_FQUZ01000051.1:0-927 GCF_900129055.1 Lampropedia hyalina DSM 16112 | reverse complement strand
GATGCTGACGCTGACTCGGATGCAGACGCTGATGCCGATGCCGATGCTGACGCCGACTCGGATGCAGACGCCGACTCGGATGCAGACGCTGATGCTGATGCTGATGCTGATGCCGACGCGGATGCCGATGCCGATGCCGATGCCGATGCCGATGCCGATGCCGATGCCGATGCCGATGCCGATGCCGATGCCGATGCCGATGCCGATGCCGATGCCGATGCAGACGGGGATAGCGATACAAACGGTCTAATTACAGAAGTCCAAGAAGTTCTTGGGAATTTAAGTAACCAGACATTGCTTAAACCAGTAACAGACCTGGTGAATCAATTGATTGACCCGCAAGTGGGCACACTTTCAGCAGTCACTAGCATCTTGGAAGAACTCACAGGCCAAGACTCAGAACTGGCTGTACTCACAGAGCTGGTCAGTGGGCTTGTCGGAATTGAGGGGCAAGGACTGGAGCCTCTGATTGACACACTGAATGACTTGCTGGGCGGCATCAACGGATCGGGTGACAATGGCAGCATTCTCGACGTAGTCACAGGTATCCTCGGCGGGGGCAGCGACAGTGTCCTTAACGATACCCTGAGCGGACTGTTAAGTGGTGTTGGTAATCTGCTGGGCGGCAACACCCTGCCTGGCGGCACACCGGCCAACCCCGGCACGGGCCTCATCAGCGACGTGCAGGGCCTGGTGCTCAACCTCACCGACGACACCTTCGCACAGCCGCTGGCCGATCTGGTCAACAACCTGGTCGATCCGCAAACAGGCTCCCTGGCTGCGGTCACCTCCATCCTCGAAGACCTCACCGGCACCGCCGGTGGCCTCGAGGCCCTGAGCGAACTGGTCGAAGGCCTGGTGCTGATCCCCGGCACCGGACTGAACCCGCTGATCGACACCCTCAACAACGTGCTGGGCAACCTCAGC
>NZ_FQUZ01000053.1 GCF_900129055.1 Lampropedia hyalina DSM 16112 | reverse complement strand
AGCTTGGCGTTTGGCCAGCGTTGCAAAGAAATGAAGGTAACGCCCTCCATGGGGACGGTGGGTGATGCCTACGACAACGCCATGGCTGAGAGCTTTTTTGCGAGTCTGGAATGTGAGTTGATTGACAGGAGAAGTTGGCCAACAAAGGCAGGAGCCAAGCGCGACATCTTTAGCTGGATCGAGGGCTGGTACAACCCGCACCGGCTGCATTCAGGCATCGGTTACCTGTCGCCTGTAGAGTTTGAAAAAAGGAGGAAAGGCAGCAAGAAATCTGTTTCCAAACCAACGCCAGAAATGGCCGATCCAGTGTTCTATACCCTCCGGTAATGTGGGGGAACTTCAACTTCAGCCAGTGCAATCCGCCGTCTTCCATTATGCGAGGGCCACATTGTCCTCGTTGCTGACCTGTGGCAGCATCCGTGCCACCAGCGCGCCATCCACCGGGCCTTCAATCGGCAGCCAGACCCGCAACGGGTTGCCTGCCGCGACGGCAATGCTCTCGCCATCCTTGTTCTGCATGGTTTCCAGCTTGACGGTGCGGTTGCCGCTGGGGTGAATGATTTCCAGCGTATCGCCCACGGCAAAGCGGTTCTTGGTTTCCACTTCCACCCAGCCATCTTCGCGCACGCCGCGCACTTCGCCGACGAACTGGCTGCGTCTGGCCACCGAATGGCCGGTTTCGTAGTTCTGGTAGGTGTTGGCCGGACGGCGTTCCAGCAGGCCGCTGGTGTAGCCCCGGTTGGCCAGTCCTTCGAGTTCGGTAATCAGTTGTGGATTGAAGGGGCGACCGGCCACGGCATCGTCAATCGCGCGGCGGTACACCTGTGCGGTGCGTGCCACATAGTACAGACTCTTGGTGCGACCTTCAATCTTCAGGGAGTCCACACCAATGCGGGTGAGCTTTTCCACCTGCTCCACCGCACGCAAATCCTTGCTGTTCATGATGTAAGTGCCGTGCTCGTCTTCCATGATGGGCATCAGTTCGCCGGGGCGGCCAATCTCCTCAATCAGATACACCTGATCGGCCTTGGGGTGGCGTTGGCCATCCCCGCAAGCCGAGAAGTTCTTGTCGGCTTCTTCCTGCATTTGCTGGAAGTTGAAACCCTGGTCCATGCGTTCCACGGCCAGAGCCTCGCCCGTGTTGGAATCGACCGCGGCATCGTGGGTCTTGTAGTCCCAACGGCAGGCATTCGTGCAGGTTCCCTGGTTGGGATCGCGGTGGTTGAAATAGCCGGACAGCAGGCAGCGACCCGAATACGCAATGCACAGCGCACCGTGTACAAACACTTCCAGTTCCATATCAGGACATTCCTGGCGGATGTGCTCGATTTCCTTGAGGCTCAACTCACGCGAGAGGATGATGCGCGACACGCCCATCTTCTGCCAGAACTTGACGGCCATGTGGTTCGTGGTGTTCGCCTGCACGGAGAGATGAATCGGCACTTGTGGCCATTTTTCGTGCACCATCATGATGAGACCGGGGTCGGCCATGATGATGGCATCGGGCTTGAGTGCAATGACCGGCTCGATGTCGCGCAGATAGGTGCGCACCTTGTCGTTGTGGGCCAGCAGGTTGCTGGTGACAAAGAACTTCTTGCCGCGTGCATGTGCTTCTTCAATGCCTTGCTGGAGCTGCTCGATGCGAAACTCGTTGTTGCGTGCCCGCAGGCTGTAGCGGGGCTGACCGGCATACACGGCATCTGCGCCAAAGTCGTAGGCGGCCCGCATCTTGTCCAGGGATCCGGCAGGCAAAAGCAGTTCAGGGCTGAAAGTGGTCATGGTGGCGAAAAGGGTGGGGCGTGCCAAGGCACAGTCGCATGGCACGGTATTGTTGTGGGACAGTGGTCAAGGAGCAGAACAGGCTGCACAACCGCACGGAGCGGTTCGCGCCATTTTGTGCACGGGGTCTGCGATTATCCGTCGTTGCCCAATGGGCTGCAATGGCCCGCATGGAAGCCATGGCTTGCCATGCGGGTGAATGACGGTGGAATCAGTCGTTCGGGCGGAACACAATCACGATGTGGCCGGGCACCGAGCCATCGGTATCGCGGGGCATTTTCTGTGTTTTGTGCACCGCACGCACCACGGCATCGTCCCAGGTCGGGTTGCCGCTGGAGCGCACCAGCTTGGCACTGATGATCGTGCCATCTGCGCCACTGCGCACTTCCACCTCGGCCTGTGGATTGCCTGCGATCGTGCCCACATAGTTGATATTGGGCTTGACGGCAGAGCGTACCTTCCCGGCGTAACTGCCCGAAGGCCCGGTACTGCGTGCGGCCGTACCCGTGCTGGAGGCTCCACCACTGGCTCCTGCCAACCCCTGGATGCGGCGCAGGTTCTCCTGTCGCAGGGCTTCGGCATCAGCAGCGGCACGCGCGGCTTCGGCCTTGCTGCGTTCTTCGGCTTTTTTGCGGTCGGCTTCATCCTTCAGGCGTTTTGCCTCGGCGGCTTTCTTGCGCTCGTCTTCCTTGCGCTTTTCTTCCTCCTTGCGTTTGGCTTCTTCCTGTTTCTTGCGCTCGGCTTCTTCTTTCAGGCGTTCTTCTTCCTTGCGTTTCTCTTCTTCTTTGCGCTTGGCCTCTTCCAGCTTCTTGCGCTCGGTTTCATCTTTCAGGCGTTTTTCTTCGGCCGCTTTTTTACGTTCTTCTTCCTTGCGCTTTTCTTCCTCTTTACGTTTGGCTTCTTCCAGCTTCTTGCGCTCAGTCTCTTCCTTCAGGCGTTTCTCTTCTGCCACCTTTTTGCGTTCCGCTTCCTTGCGCCTTTCTTCCTCTTTGCGTTTGGCTTCTTCCAGCTTCTTGCGTTCAGCATCTTCCTTCAGGCGTTTTTCCTTTTCCTGCTGAGCGACGATATTGGCATCAGGGCCATTGTCCACCTGAACTGCCGGTTCGGGTGGAGGAGGGGGCGGCGGAGGTGGAGGCGGCTCTGGTTCAGGCTCCGGTTCTGGTGGTGCGGGCTTCGGAGGGGGTGGGGGTGGTTCGGCTTTGACTATCGGCGGTGGTGGTGGCGGCGTTGGAGCATGCGAGCGGGCTGCTGGTGCTGCCTGCTCGATGATGGGCGACCATATCTCGGCTTCGACGGCCATGTCCTGTTGTGGTTTTTTCCAATGAACGCTCAACGCCAGAATGCCGATCAGCCCCAGGTGTGCCAGCACCGCCAGAGTCACCGCTGTTCTGGAGGTGGGCGGCTCACTGGGATGCAGCACTTCACGGCGCGGAATCGGGGCAGTCATCGTTGCCCACCCTGATTGACGTTCACATTCAGCCCCACACGCTCTACTCCTGCCTGTTTCAGGGCATCGAATACCTTGACCACCTCTTCATACTGCACCTGCTTGTCCGCAGAAATGCCAACGCCGCTCTCGGCTTGTTGGGATGCCTGCCAGTCGCGTGCCTGCTCGCCCAGTTCCGCCAGGTCAATCGACTGGCTCTGCCCGTTGGCAGTCCACTCCAACCCGCCATTCTTGTCGATCGACACATTCGCCACGGCAATGGGCTGTTGCGATCCCTTGCCCACCGTGGGCACATCAATCACGCCCGGTGTCAGCATCGGGGCAGTGACCATGAAAATGATCAGCAGCACCAACATCAGGTCAATCAAAGGAATCATGTTGATTTCATTGACCGTGCGGCGTTCTCTTTTTCTGCCGGAAGCAAAACCTGTCATGCCTGTTGCCTGTTGGGTTAGTGGGAAGTGTGGCTGGCTGTGCGCAGATTGCGTTGCAGGATGTTGGTGAACTCATCGCCAAAGGTTTCCATGCGAATGGCGGTGCGGTCAATTTCGCGGGAGAAGCGGTTGTACGCCAGCACAGCAGGAATCGCTGTGAAAAGACCCAGTGCCGTGGCAATCAGGGCCTCTGCAATGCCCGGTGCCACCGTGGCCAGTGTCACCTGTTCCATACCCGAAAAGCCCGTGAAAACGTGCATGATCCCCCAGACCGTGCCAAACAGCCCGATATAGGGTGCGACCGATCCGACCGAACCCAGGAATGACAGGCCGGTTTCGATGACATCCATCTCGCGGTTATAGCTTGCCAGCATCGCCCGACGCGAACTGTCCAGCAAAGTGTCAGGGTGGGAGATATTGCGCTCGCGCAGCTTGTGATACTCACGCATGCCACTGGCAAAAATACGCTCCAGTGGCCCGGCCCGCTTGGCATTCTGAATGGCCGCAGCGTACAGGTCATTCAGGCTGGCACCCGACCAGAAATCTTCCTCGAACTCCGCATTCAGGCGTTTGATGTTCTTCAAGGCCTGGGTTTTGCGGAAAATCGTTGCCCAACTGGCAATCGAGCCAATCAGCAGTATCAACATCACTACCTGAACCGCCCAACTCGCGCTCAGAATCAGGTTCAGCAGAGACATATTGTCTGGAGAGTTCATGAAAGTTGCTTCAAAACAGACTCGGGGATGCGCCCCGGACGCAGAGATTGAGAATCGACCCAGCCTACCTTGACCGCACCTTCGCACAACAGCACAGGTGCAGCCGAATCAGCATCCGTGTCCTCGGACGAGGAGCGATACACCAATTGTTGCATGGCAATCGAGGCTCCTTTCACTGCCTGGGCGCAGGCAGTGACTGTCAGAAGATCATCCAGACGGGCGGCTTGCAAATATCGCAGCGCGATGGAACTGACCACGAAAATCCCACCATGCTCTCGTTGCAACACCGACTGGCTCAGCCCCAGGCTGCGCAACCACTCGGTGCGCGCTCGCTCCATGAAATTGACATAGTTGGCGTGGTACACAATGCCGCCGGCATCCGTGTCTTCCCAGTACACACGCACAGCAAGCTGGAATGCAACAGTGTCAGCAATGTCAGGCATGAGAAGAAGATGGTAAGAAATCCATTGATCGAAATCGCAAACGAACTATACAGAATCTCCATCCTGTACATGGTTTGCGATCGCCAAAAATGTTCAGATGCGCTGCAATACAGGAGGTTCCATCCCGTGACGCACGTCAAGTGCCAATAAGGCATGCCTCATGCTTGGGCGAGTCTGTGCAGCAGGCAGTTTGATGAGCGCATGAAGATTTTTTGCTTTCTTTGGAAAAAGCAAAAAAATTCCCCTATAATCACGCCTTCGCAAGCGTTGCTTGTCATCGATTGGATGCAAATAAAGATTTTTCTGACATTTGTAAAAAAATCATGATAGAATGCAAAGCTTGGCTCGGTAGCTCAGTTGGTAGAGCAGCGGATTGAAAATCCGCGTGTCGGTGGTTCGATTCCGCCCCGAGCCACCAAAAAGAATTTTTAAATTTTTCTCGAAGGTTAAAAATTCTGTGTTATAGTAGAGGGCTTCACTGATCGCGGTGAGGTTCTTAAAAAAGAAGACGGATTAGATAGTTTGTTTTCTTTGGTGTTCGTTAAAAACATACAGCCGATAAGCGTGGGCGTTTGGTAATTGCTCAAGTTCTTAGGAACAAAGGCAGAGATGCCTGGCAACCATTATATATGGAAAGCCAAACGCTCATGAACAGAACATGAAGTGTGTAAGTCTTATGATTTACAAATCCACTTCAATTCCGTTTTGAGTGAGTTTAACAAGATCGAACTATAGAGTTTGATCCTGGCTCAGATTGAACGCTGGCGGCATGCTTTACACATGCAAG
>NZ_FQUZ01000054.1 GCF_900129055.1 Lampropedia hyalina DSM 16112 | reverse complement strand
CTGGCCCGAAGGGTTGGGCCCAAAAAGGCCGTGCGCGGCGTTGCAAAGCCTCGCAAGGCATAAAGCCTTGCTGCGTTTTGCGCCTTGCTCACAGCCTTTTTGGACTCCAACGCGGGGGTGAATCTGATGGAGGAGACGCCCTAGGCACATGCAGGCGTGAGAGATCCGCACCTTCGTGTTCCAGCAGATGGATTTTCTTGCTGATGCCACCCGCATAGCCAGTCAGGCTGCCGTGACTGCCCACCACGCGGTGGCACGGGATGATGATGGAAATGGGATTGTGCCCGACCGCACCCCCCACCGCCTGACTGGACATGCGCGGCAGGTTCTGCCGCACCGCCACAGACCGGGCAATCTCGCCATAGGTCGTAGTCTGGCCATACGGAATCTCGCACAGCAGCTGCCAGACGAGTTGGCGAAAGCCACTGCCCTGGGGCGCGAGTGGCAGTTGTGCAATTGTGGGCTGCTTACCGGCGAAATAGGCATCCAGCCATTGCCGGGTGGCGGTGAACACCGGCAGATCATCCTGAGGCACCGGTGTGCCGGAGATACTGCCACCAAAATACTTCTGCCCCTGCATCCACAGCCCGACAAGGTGCTGACCGTCGCTGGCCAGCAGCAGTGGCCCCAGGGGCGAGTGGTATGGCGTGGAATAAAGCATGGGGTTTCCTGGCGGAGGGATTCGAGGAAGGGGAGCGATTCTGGCAGTCACGTTGCCGATGCCATTCAAAGAAAAACCGCGCCGGGGCATGGTATCCCTTGGCGCGGTTTTGGGCATGAACGCGCTCAACAATCAGATGCGCCGTGCCAGTTCCTCTGCCTTGCCAATATAGCTGGCAGGAGTCAGGGCCAGCAATTGCGCCTTGGCATCGGCGGGAATCTCCAGCCCTTCGATCAACTGCCGCAGATCGGCTGCCTGCACGGTCTTGCCGCGTGTCACCGCTTTCAGGGCTTCGTACGCGCCGGTGATGCCGTAGCGGCGCATCACGGTCTGGATCGGCTCGGCCAGCACTTCCCAAGCATTGTCCAGATCATCGGACAGGTTTTCGGCGTTCAGCTCCAGCTTGTTCAGGCCGGTCAGCAGCGACTGGTAGGCCAGCACGGCATAACCCAGGGCCACGCCCAGGTTGCGCAACACCGTGCTGTCGGTCAGATCGCGTTGCCAGCGGCTGATCGGCAGTTTCTCCGACAGGTGGCGCAGCAGCGCGTTCGACAGGCCCAGATTGCCTTCCGCATTCTCGAAGTCAATCGGATTGACCTTGTGCGGCATGGTGGAGGAGCCAATCTCGCCCTCCTTGAGTTTCTGCTTGAAGTAGCCCAGGCTGATGTAGCCCCAGATGTCGCGGCTCAGGTCGATCAGGATGGTATTGGTGCGCGCCACGGCATCGAACAGTTCGGCCATGTAATCGTGCGGCTCGATCTGGATGCTGTAGGGCTGGAATGTCAGCCCCAGGCCTTCCGGTGCCGGGGTTTCGATGACCTTGCGGCTGAACGCCTCCCAGTCGAACTCTGGCCAGGCTGCCAGATGGGCGTTGTAGTTGCCCACTGCACCGTTCATCTTGGCACGCAATGGCACGCGCTGAATGTGGCCCAGTGCAATGTCCAGCCGTGCCACCACGTTGGCAATTTCCTTGCCCACCGTGGAGGGGCTGGCGGTTTGCCCGTGCGTGCGGCTGAGCATGGAAACACCGGCAAACTGGTGGGCGAGTGCGCGCAGTCTCGTCACTACGGCTTGCAGGTCGGGAACCAGCACGGTGTCGCGGGCCGCCTGCAATTGCAGCGCGTGGCTGGTGTTGTTGATGTCCTCGCTGGTGCAGGCGAAATGCACGAACTCACTGGCCTTCTCCAGTGCGGGGCGATCCTTGAACTGCGCCTTGATCCAGTATTCCACCGCCTTCACATCGTGGTTGGTGGTTTTTTCGATGTCCTTGATGGCCTGTGCATCGGCCTCGCTGAAATCGCGCACCAGACCCAGCAGAAACTCGCGGTCGGCATCGGACAGGGCTGGGAACTCGGCAAAACCGGCATTCGACAGCGCGATGAACCAGGTTATTTCCACTTGCACGCGCTTGTGCATATAGCCGAATTCGCTGCCAATCGGGCGCAGGGCCGAGAGTTTGCGCAGATAACGTCCATCGAGGGGAGACAGGGCAGTGAGGGCAGTCAGGGTCATGGTGGGAAAAATAAAAAGAATGCAGAAAAAAAGCGGGGCCGCCGCGTCAGACGGTTTCGCGGTAGGCAGAGAATGCGCCGCTTCCCTTGAGGATGCGCGCCTGCTCCGACGCGACCGCCTCGGCGATGGCCCGAATGTGGTCGGGTGTGGTGCCGCAGCAGCCGCCGACGATGTTCACCAGCCCTTCGGCGGCAAACTCATGCACCAGCCGGCTGGTGACTTCCGGGGTTTCGTCAAAGCCGGTCTCGCTCATCGGATTGGGCAGACCGGCATTCGGGTAGCAACTGATGTAGGTATCCTGTGCCACCTGTTGCAACTCCTGGATATACGGGCGCATCAGCGCGGCCCCCAGTGCGCAGTTCAACCCCACGGCCAGCGGGCGAACGTGGCGCACGCTGTACCAGAAGGCCGTCACGGTCTGGCCGGACAGAATCCGCCCGGAAGCATCCGTCACCGTGCCGCTGATGAGAATGGGCAGACGTTCCCCCGTCTGCTCGAAAGCCTGCTCCACGGCGAACAGCGCGGCCTTGGCATTGAGCGTGTCGAAGATCGTCTCGACCAGAATCACATCACTGCCACCTTCGATCAGGGCCAGCGTCTGCTCCAGATAGGCTTGGCGCAGGGTCTCGAAATCCACGTTGCGCGCGCCGGGGTCGTTCACATCCGGACTGATGCTCGCCGTCTTTGGGGTGGGGCCGAGTGCACCGGCGACGAAGCGCGGCCACTGTGGGGTGCTGAACCGGTCACAGGCGGCACGGGCGATCTGGGCCGAGCGCAGATTCATCTCGTATGCCAGATCGGCCATGCCATAGTCCTCCTGTGCCACCGTCGTGGCTCCGAAGGTATTGGTTTCGATCAGGTCGGCTCCGGCGGCCAGATAGCCTTCGTGGATGTCGCGAATCACATCCGGGCGGGTCAGCGACAGCAACTCGTTGTTGCCTTTGACATCACGGGGAAAATCCACGAAACGCTCACCCACAGCCCCTTCACCGCTGTAGCCCGCTCCCCGGTACTGTGCTTCCGTGAGCTTGAAACGCTGGATCATGGTGCCCATGGCCCCATCCAGGATGGCAATGCGCCGGGCCAGAATGGCCGGCAACTGTGAGGCACGGGTGTAAGACAGATCAGACATGGGGCGTGATTTTACGCCCTATGGCCATCGCACGCAGTGTGTGCACAACGCATCATCGGCTCCTGTGCCATCTCGGGCTGTTTCAATATGGTGAAACAAGGCCACCGGCAGTAGCGCATAAAGCACAGTGACTATGTGACCAATCGGTGCATTGAATTGTTACTTTTATTTACATGAAAAATGAATGAAGTTTGTCTTTGGTCAAATATATAAAATTTATTTGGATATTGCCCCGAGCCTCGATGAGGCGAACCGTTTGGGTGGTTTGCACAGTATTTCAAATTGCTTGAACCGATCGGACGTGATTTTTGTGCTGGCATGGCCAATGAGCAGGCTAATACTCTTTTTTTGTAAGTTGCAGGGGTAAAGTCCTCATTCTGAATCAGGATTGGTTTGAACTGTCATCTTTTATCGCATTGCAACATATAAAATAAAAGAGAATTTTGCCTGTAATTTCGGCAATTTATGTAAGAGTGTGTTTGCGGTTTTGCCGCGTCAGTCGTTTCATCCGGAAAAACGGCGTCGCGTGAAGTGTGACCCACAGAAGTGTTTCTGTGGCTGGATTCGAAAGATATAGTCTCCTGTGCTTTGCTCGGTGAGGGCCTAAACGTGCTCTGGTGAAGATCTGTAAATCCCACGAAGCCGTCGTTGAAGACACGGTGCTGCATGGGATCTACAGACCTTCCTTGGTGTCAAGCGGCACTGGTTTTGTAGTCTGATGCATGGTTTACAGCATCGTCTGTTTGCTTGTGGAAAAACAGAAATCCATGCGGTCGATTCGTTTGTATTAAGAAGGGGTTTGTGAATGTCGGTCATCGTTGTTACAAAGAAAAATGGTCATGTAGTTGAGCTTCCTTTGGGAGACATCCATCTGGAGCATCCCAGGGCCGTCAAGCTGGAGTTCGGGCCAGAGCATGTACTCCGTTTCGAAAAAGTGGGCAATGACCTCGTACTGGTGCTGCTGGATGGCCAGAAAATCACCATTACCAACTTCTTTGTGATCGAAGATGGCGAGCGCAGCGAACTGCTGCTGCAAGATGCCGACGAAGTGCTCTGGTGGGGACAATACACCTCGCCATGGGCTGAATTCCACTTTGCCGAAATTGAGATTCACCATGGCTTGGCTGCGCCGTGGACCTCCACCATGCCGTGGCTGTTGCCATTGCTGGCGGTCGCAGGTGTAGGCTTGGCGGTCAGCGGTGGCAGCGATTCCACCCCGGTCAATAACATTCCCACTGCCGAACCGCAATCCCTTACCACGCCGCCCAATACCCCGGTGGACGGACGGATTCAGGCACAGGACCCTGACGGCGACACACTGGGATACACGATCGCGTCGCAACCCGCCAACGGCACGGTGACCATCGACCCTGAAACAGGCGAATACCGCTACACCCCCATACCGGCTATTACGGTTCAGACAGCTTCACCGTCACGGTCAGCGACGGCAAGGGAGGCTTCACCACTGTGACCGTCTCGGTGCTCATTCCGCAAGCAGGCGACCCTCCTGCTCCCACCGTCGAACTCGATCCGATTGCCGTCGTGCCAGGCAGCGACAGCACCCCTGTCAGCGGCATCATTCAAATACCGCAAGGCACCGTGCCCGAGAGCGTCACCCTGCAAATAGGGGGAGGCGACCCCATAACCATACCGATCGAGAGCCTGCAAGGCCCCGATGAGAACGGCAACTACCGCTTCAGTATCAATGTCCCGAGCAATCAACTGCAACCGGGCACCCCGGTGGAAGTCATCGCCACCGTGCGCGACCCACAAACCGGCAAGATCAGTGGCCCTGGTGAAGACGACAAGACTGTGCCGCCAACCGGCAATCCACCGGCTCCGATTGTCGGACTGGACCCCATCACTGTCCCGCCAGGCAGCGACAGCACACCTATTCCTGTCAGCGGCATCATCCGAGTGCCCGAAGGTACGGTGCCTGACAGCGTCACGCTTCAGGTAGGCGGTGGCAACCCCATCACCATCCCGGTCGAAAGCCTGCAAGGCCCTGATGAGAACGGCAACTACCGTTTCACCGTGGAAGTCCCCGGCCATCAATTGCAACCAGGCGCCCCCGTAGACATCATTGCCACCGTCCGCGACCCGCAAAGTGGCGCGACCAGCACACCCGGCGAAAGTCAGCAGACAGTGAAGACAGAGCCAGATGAT
>NZ_FQUZ01000056.1 GCF_900129055.1 Lampropedia hyalina DSM 16112 | reverse complement strand
TGCGAAACTCAGGTGGATACTGCGGGCGTTTTGAAGACATGATGGACTCCTTCTTTGAGAAATATAAGGTGTCCGGTCAATGGGGGGAACTTCAGTCACCCTCAACGTTCCTTTGTCGGGTAATTGGGAAGAGGATAAAGCCATTATCATAAAAGCCGCTGGACAGCCTACGCCTGCTGATGAATACTTTACCCACGCGACCGTGATTAAGGGTCTGTTCGACTGTCGCACCTATAACACGCCAGCTCAGCCAAATCATCCCCAGAGAAAAGGTCTGCTGCGAAAAGTCCACGATGAGCTTTATCCAATCGCTCATTTCGCGAAACTCTATTTCACATGCCCGAAGAATGTTGTCGTGCAATGGATCGACGGTAATCAGCAGCACGATGCTATAGTCGAATATAGGAAAGAGGGTTCAAATCAGTCGGATATACGTTATCTCGAAGTCACAACACTTCAGGGTAAGGAAGATGCCGACGAATTGGAAAAACTATCGAAAGACTCTATCTACACGACGGTGGGCAGCAATACAGCCCAAGAAAAACATGATCGAAAGGTCGCTCAGCTGAGAAATATACTCAACAAAAAAGCAGCCATCGTCTACCCGGATAAAACCGCACTGCTGGTTTACACCGACGAGGACAGATTTCAACATTTTCATTTTGGAATGCCGGAGCCAGTGATCAATAAAAAAGCAGAGTACGAAGAAGTACTTCGCGAACTTGAGCTATCGCTTCAAAACTTCTCTCACGTTTTCATTTTCAGTAACAGCGAGATCTACTGCGCGTGGACGAACTCTAAATAGAAGAGTGAGGCGTGCGGCGTCCAAAGGCATGAGAGGCAGCTCAGGGTCGATAGCATCCCCGGCACATCAAACCCAATCTTCATAAACCAAGTTGTAACCCTGCAAAATTCGTGCGCATTGTTTGTCACGAGTATGCTGCCCGCAGCAATGGCGTGGCCTGCTATGGCGGTGTCGTTGGAGCTAATGGGTGTGCCGGTGCCAGGCCAGAGAGAGATTTTTTGACTTTGATGGTCGCATCCACAGCATCTTTGCCACAGTTGGCATTGCTGCTTCATTTTTCCAATGCTTCGGGTACGCACAGCATCCGCTGGCTGACGAAGCGGGTGCTGTGTCCGGTCAGTGGGTCGGTGAAGTGCAGTTCCTGTGCCAGCAGTTGCATGGGGTGGCTGTAATCGCCGACAGCGGGTTCGTTCAGGTGGGGGTAGTAGGGGTCGTGGCGGATGGGGATGCCCAGGGCGGCCAGGTGGACGCGCAACTGGTGGCGTTTGCCTGTGACAGGTTCCAATTGGTAGCGTGCCCAGCGGCCGATGGTTTCGGTGATGTGCAGGCGGGTGTGGCTGTTGGGTGGGCCGGGGTGTTCGGCCATGCGGAAGAATTGCTGCGGGTCTTCGGCCAGGTGGCTGTGGTGTTCGCGCGGTTGCAGGAAGTGTGGGTCGAAGGGGGCGATGGCCTGGTAAATTTTGCGCACCTGCCGTTGCCGGAACAGCGCGTGGTAGGCGTTGCGGCTGGCGGGGTTGGTGGAGAACAGCACGAGGCCAGCGGTGTCGCGGTCGATGCGGTGCAGGGGGCTGAGCTGGGGCAGGCCGGTGTGCTGTTGCAGGCGGTGCAGCAGGGTTTGCTGTACGTATTGCCCGGCGGGCATGACGGGCAGGAAGTGGGGTTTGTCGGCGACCAGCAGGTGTTCGTTCTGGAACAGGATGCTGGCCTCGAACGGGATGGCGGGTTCGTGGGCGACGGCGCGCTGGTAGCGAATGTGCTGGATGCCTGCGACGCTGTCGCTGGCCTGAAGTGGATGTCCGTGGTCGTCGCAGACGAGGCCATCGTGCAGGCGTTGTTGCCAGACGGTGGCCGGAATGTGGACAAAGCGTTGGCACAGAAATTCCAGCACCGTGCCCTGGGTGCGGGCGGGCACGCCGACGCGGCTGGTGGGCAGGCTGGGTGCGGGCATGGCCTGGATTACAGGTATTTGACCAGCACCTTGCTTTTGCGGCTCCAGTTGTATTTTTCCTTGCGGGCCTGGGGCAGCCAGTCGGGATCGACGGTTTCGAAGCCGCGTTTGATGAACCAGTGCATGGTGCGGGTGGTGAGCACGAAGATGCTTTTCAGGCCCATGAGGCGTGCGCGCTGTTCGATGCGCTTGAGCAGTTTTTCGCCGTCGCCCTGGCCTTGCGAGTGGGGCGAGACGGTGACGGCGGCCATTTCGCCGGTGCTTTTCTCGAAGTAGGGGTAGAGTGCGGCACAGCCGAAGATCACGCCGTCGTGATCGACGATGGTGTAGTTGGCGATGTCGCGTTCGATTTCGGTGCGGCTGCGCTTGACCAGCGTGCCGTCGTTCTCGAAGGGTTCGATGAGTTGCAGGATGCCGCCCACGTCGTCGGCGGTGGCCTGGCGCACTTCTTCCAGGCGTTCATCGACGACCATCGTGCCGATGCCGTCGTGGACGTAGATTTCCAGCAGGAAGGAGCCATCCGTGCTGTAGGGGATGATGTGGCTGCGCTCCACGCCACCTTCGCAGGCCTTGATGCAGTATTTGAGGTAGAAGCCGGTGTCGGTGGGCACTTCGGCTTCGGGGGCCTGGGCGAAGATGCGGCGGGCATCGGCCAGGGTGATTTCGGTGGCAATGGGGTTGTCGTCGCTGACGGGTTGTGTCGGGTTCTGCGCAATGCCGGGTACTTCGCAGACGTACAGCAGCTTGTCGGCCTTGAGGGCAATGGCAATGGAGCTGGCGACTTCTTCCATGGCCAGATTGAAGGCTTCACCGGTGGGCGAGTAGCCGAAGGGCGAGAGCAGCACGATGGATTCCATCTCCAGTGCGTGGCGGATGCCTTCGGTATCGACTTTGCGCACCTTGCCGGTGTGCTGGAAGTCCACGCCGTCCAGGATGCCCATCGGGCGGGCGGTGATGAAGTTGCCGGAAATCACCCGCACCTTGGAGCCTGCCATCGGGGTGTTGGGCAGGCCCTGGCTGAAGGCGGCCTCGATCTCGTAGCGCAGTTGCCCGGCCGCTTCCTGGGCGCAGTCCAGTGCCACCGGGTCGGTGATGCGGTGGCCCTTGTAGTGCTGCGGGGTGTGGCCCTTGGCGAGCAGTTGCTCGTTCACCTGGGGGCGAAAGCCATGCACCAGCACGATTTTCACGCCCATGCTGTGTACCAGCGCGAGGTCTTGCACCAGGGCTTGCAGCTTGCCTGCCGCAATGGCTTCGCCGCCGATGCCGACCACGAAGGTCTGGTGGCGGAATTTGTGGATGTACGGGGCCACCGAGCGGAACCACGGCACGAAGGTGAAATTGAAGACGGCTGACATGGCAGGAGAGGGGGCACCCGGTTGAATATGACGACAGGCTGGATTTTGCGGCATTTTCGGATAGCTGGTGGGCAGTAGCGAATGATGCAAAAAGATTTTTAATTTACGTTATGAAACCATTTTATTCTGCGAATTGATTGTGACAAAATAATGTCAAGTTTCATTTTTTACTTTTACTGGGGTTTATCAGGAGATGTCTTGCCTGCTGAAGCCAGTAATCGAGTTTCAAAAAATATCGCTGTGCCTTCGTGCCCGAACTGCGGGATGCCCTAGGGCGTGTCATTCATTAGATTCACCCCCGCGCCAGTGCGCCCCGGCAGGCCAATCTAGGCGCACGCCGCCGCCCG
>NZ_FQUZ01000055.1 GCF_900129055.1 Lampropedia hyalina DSM 16112 | reverse complement strand
GATGCCGATGCCGATGCCGATGCCGATGCCGACGCGGATGCTGATGGCGACGCAGACGGTGACGCTGATTCAGACAGCGAATTTGTCGAGTACCTCTACCAGAGCATTCTGGTGCGTGACTCCGATGTGGCTGGCCATGCGTTCTGGACGCAGGCATTGGAAGGTGAGTACATCACTCGCGCTGAGCTGGTTGATACGTTCTTGGGCAGCTCTGAAGCCCAGGAAGTCGTGGAGCCTGTGGTGCGTCTGTACTACTCGTTGTTCGACCGTGAGCCGGATGCCGGTGGTTTGAATTACTGGACGCAGGAGCTTCGCTCGGAGGGTCTGTCGCTGGAGCAGGTGGCGGAACACTTTGTGAACTCTACCGAGTACGGAGACACTTCTGGTGCAGACGTGAGCAATCAGGAGTTTGTGGACTGGATCTACGAGGCCGCATTTGCCAGAGGGCCTGCTGAAGACGATGGCCGCTCCTTCTGGGTGGGTGCTCTGGAAAACGGTGCCAGCCGTGCAGAAGTGCTGTTGGGTATCTCGGAGTCTGAAGAGCATGTGGCCCTGAGCGCGCAAGCGGTCGAGACCCTGCTGTTGTCGGGCGTGCCCGGTTTCAACGGCGATGCAGGTGCGGATGAGGCTCCAGTGGCAGCATCCACAGGCCTGTTGGACGGCTTCTTCCTGGACGATGCAGACGAGGGTGTCTATAACGATGGTGATGTTCCGTTGGAAGACAGCGATGTGCTGGATGCCAGCGAGACAGAGATTGTCGGCGTGGATGCCCAGGACGCAGATGGCCTGATCGCCTGACGGCCTTTGGCCGATGGGGCAACGCCTGAAGGGGCGTTGCCCGATTGATGCAAAAACCCCACCAGCGATGGTGGGGTTTTTTCGTAAGCTCTATTCAGCCGATGCTTAGGGGGTGAATCTGATGGATGACGGGCCCTGACAAGGAAGATGTATTGGCATAAGTATGTCAGCGTTTTTGGCTATGGTTTTGGCATAATGTATCGCAGTCCTGTGCCACGCTACTCTGGTGGAGCTCATGGGATGAGTCTGTGAAAATGGCATCGGCTATGCCCGCAGGGAGCAGCAAACGTGAGGTTGGTGCGAGCTGGGGCAGGCATATATTCTGAAAATTTCTTAGGAGAAATAGTATGGCAGTCAATTCAATTCCCAGTACGCATACCGCTGAAAAACAGCCAGATCTAAGTTCCGGTAGTGTCAGTAATACCTTGTCGTTGAGTCTGCTGCAACTTGCCGCTGTCAATTTAGGCGGGGATAGTATTGCGGTTACGCACTTTGCATTGGATGAAGATGTCAATACAGTGGATTTGACTTTTGATTCGAAATATTTCACTGGAATCAATATTGTCAATAGGGCCTACATTGTTCTGGAGCGCAAGAATGGAGAGAATTGGGAGCGTGTGCAGACAATCAATGGCCATGAAACGGGTTTGAATACAGGGGTTATTGATGTATCTCTGTTGGGTACGAATGTTGTCGGGAATGGCATTGTGGATGGGGCTATTTTTACCATCTATAACTTGCCAGAGGGGGAGTACCGCGTGGGCTTTGCACCCAATGGGACTTTGGCAATAGGTACGACCTCCACGGTGCATGTGAGAGCGACTGACTATTTCGATATCACGCCTCCGGTGACTCCAGAAAATTTGGCAGTCAGTGCCGATGGTACCCAATTGACCGGTCAGGGCGAGCCGGGCGCGAGCGTGACAGTCAAGGACGAGGCAGGCAATACGCTGGGCACAGGGGTGGTGGGCGACAACGGCAACTTCACGGTGCCGCTTGCGCCTGCGCAGAAGAACGGCGAGACGCTGGACGTGACGCAAAAGGATGCGGCGGGCAATGCGTCCCCAGTGGCCCAGGTGGATGCGGGTGATACGACTGCGCCAGCGGTGCCCAAGGGTCTGGCGGTCAGCCCCAATGGCACGCAACTGACGGGTCAGGGCGAGCCGGGCGCGAGCGTGACGGTCAAGGACGATGCAGGCAATACGCTGGGCACGGGTGTGGTGGGCGACAACGGCAACTTCACGGTGCCGCTTGCACCTGCGCAGAAGAACGGCGAGACGCTGGACGTAACGCAGAAGGATGCGGCGGGCAATACGTCGCCCGTGGCCCAGGTGGATGCGGGCGATACGACTGCACCAGTGGTGCCCAAGGGTCTGGCGGTCAGCCCCAATGGCACGCAACTGACGGGTCAGGGCGAGCCGGGCGCGAGCGTGACGGTCAAGGACGATGCAGGCAATACGCTGGGCACGGGTGTGGTGGGCGACAACGGCAACTTCACGGTGCCGCTTGCACCTGCGCAGAAGAACGGCGAGACGCTGGACGTGACGCAGAAGGATGCGGCGGGCAATACGTCGCCGGTGGCCCAGGTGGATGCGGGTGACAGCACGGCACCGGCGGCTCCGAAGAATCTGGCAGTCAGCCCCAATGGCACGCAACTGACGGGTCAGGGCGAGCCGGGTGCAAGCGTGGCCGTGAAGGATGCGGCAGGCAATACGCTGGGCACGGGGGTGGTGGATGATGCGGGCAATTTCAAGGCCAATCTCAGCCCTGTGCAGAAGAATGGCGAAAAGCTGAATGTGACGCAGAAGGATGTGGCGGGCAATACGTCCCCAGTGGCCCAGGTGGATGCGGGTGACAGCACGGCACCCCTGGCCCCGAGGAATCTGGCGGTCAGCCCTGATGGCACGCAACTGACGGGCCAGGGTGAGCCGGGTGCGGGCGTGACGGTCAAGGACGATGCGGGCAATACCTTGGGCACGGGTACAGTGGGGGGCAATGGCAATTTCACGATCAACCTCAGCCCTGTGCAGAAGAACGGCGAGACGCTGGATGTGACGCAGAAGGATGCGGCGGGCAATACGTCGCCGGTGGCCCAGGTGGATGCGGGCGACAGCACGGCACCGGCTGCCCTGAAGAATCTGAAGGTCAGCGAAGATGGTTCGCAATTGACCGGTGAAGGTGAGCCGGGTGCGAATGTGACGATTACCGATGATGCGGGCAAGACCTTGGGCACAGGAGTCGTGGATGATGAGGGCAATTTCAAGGCCAATCTCAGCCCTGTGCAGAGGAATGGCGAGACGCTGAACGTGACACAAAAGGATGCGGCCGGCAATACGTCTCCCGTAGTTCAGGTGGAGGCGGGTGACAGCACGGCACCAGTGGCCCCGAGGAATCTGGCGGTCAGTGAAGATGGTTCACAACTGACGGGTGAGGGTGAGCCGGGTGCGGATGTGACGGTCAAGGACGATGCAGGCAATACGCTGGGCACGGGTACGGTGAATGACGATGGCAGTTTCCAGGTGCCATTGGAGCCTGCACAGATCAATGGCGAGACGCTGAGTGTGACGCAACAGGATGCGGCGGACAATACATCGCCGGTGGTGACTGTCGATGCTCCGCTGGGCATTGGCTCCAACAGTGACTTTGTCGAGTATCTCTACCAGAGCATTCTGGTGCGCGCATCTGAACCCGATGGCCATGCCTACTGGACGGGCACTCTGGACAGCGGCGAGCTTACCCGTGCAGAATTGGTGGATACGTTCCTCAACAGCGTTGAAGCCAAGGAAGTGGTGGAGCCGGTAGCGCGTCTCTATTACGCATTGCTGGATCGTGAGCCAGAGGATGCGGGTCTGCGTTACTGGGCGGCAGAAATCCGTGCCGGAAATCTGACGCTGGAGGAGGTGTCGCATCACTTCGTTTACTCTGCCGAGTACGACGGAACGTTCGGAATCGATGTGAGCGATGAACAATTCCTCAACTGGGTTTATCAGGCGGCTTTTGCCCGTGGACCGGGTGAGGATGATGGCCGCTCTTCCTGGCTGGAGGCTCTGGAGAATGGGGCCAGTCGTGCAGAGGTGCTGCTGGGCATCTCGGAGTCTGTGGAGCATGTGGCCCTGACTGCCGAAGCCATCGAGATTCTGTTGTTGTCGGGCGTGCCTGGCTTCAACGGTGGCAGTGCAGCATTGGGCAATCCGTTGTTGTTGGCTCCAGCGTCTAATGACCTGTTGGACGGACTCTTCCTGGACGATGCGCACGAGGGTGTCTATGGCGATGTTCCGTTGGAAGACGGCGATGTGCTGGATGCCAGCGAGACAGAGATTGTCGGCGTGGATGCCCAGGACGCAGATGGCCTGATCGCCTGACGGTCTTTGGCCGATGGGGCAACGCCTGAAGAGGCGTTGCCCGTTTGGTGCAAGAAGTCCTCATCGATATCGATGGGGATTTTTTTGGCTCCGGGTTTGTTGCAGAACATGTTTTATCGGGGTGCGCGGAAAGCCCCGTCGTTCACGACGGGGATACAGAGCGCGCAACCCGAAGGGTTCCATTTTGGTTCATAGATAACACATTGAAAATATGCCCTCTCTGTTAAAGTCAGCACCATGCCGACCGTTGTCAAAACCTTGAAAATCCGCGTGAAGGACAAGCACGCGCCGCTGCTATTGCAGATGGCACGGCAGGTCAATTTCGTGTGGAATTTCGTCAATGCGCTTTCCAGCCGCTCGATTCGAGAGCGCGGAAAATGGCTGTCCGCCTACGATATTCACCCGTACACCAAAGGAGCCGCCAAGGAGCTGGGCTTGCACAGCCAGACGCTGCAATGTGTCGCGCAGGAATATGTCACGCGCCGTCGTTAATACAAGCGAACGCGCCTGAACTGGCGCAAATCCACTGGCAGCCAGCGCAGCCTGGGCTGGATACCCATCAACACCGGCGCAGCTTCTTGGAAGAACGGGCAGGTCTATCACAACGGTCATTATTTCAGTGTGTGGGATTCCTACGGCTTGAGCCAGTACAAATTCAAGACCGCCAGCTTCAACGAAGATGCACGCGGTCGCTGGTATTTCAACGTAGCGGTGGAGATTGAAACCCAGGCTAGCGAAGGAGCTGCATCGGTCGGCATCGACCTTGGCTTGAAAGACTGCGCCACCACCAGCACGGGCCAGAAGCTGCATGGCCGCTGGTATCGGGAGTTGGAGCCGCAGCTTGCGATTGCGCAACGGGCACGCAAGAAAAAGCGTGTCAGGGCGATTCACGCCAAGATAGCCAACCGCCGAAAAGACGAAATTCACAAGTTTACGACCGAGCTTGTGAAGAACCACGCCGCCATCTTCGTGGGCGACGTGGCCAGCGCGAAGCTGGTCAAAACCGGGATGGCCAAGTCCACGCTGGACGCGGGCTGGTCATCGTTGAAAACCGCTTTGGAATACAAGTGCCATCAGGCCGGAGTGGTTTTTGAGGAAGTGAGCGAAGCGTATTCAACCCAGACCTGTTCGGCTTGTGGCGCGTTGCCACAGTCGAGGCCGAAAGGTATCGCAGGTCTTGGAATAAGAGAATGGACGTGCAGCGACTGCGGGGCGGCACACGAGCGCGACGTGAACGCAGCACGCAACATTCTCGCGGCAGGGCATTGCCGTC